>NZ_CP060711.1:2400000-3000000 GCF_014395425.1 Thermomonas brevis | reverse complement strand
GAAGCGCAGCTCGTCGGCCAGCGGAGCCAGCCAGTTCTGGTCGGCCACGCCGCAGCGCAGTTCGATTTCGGCGTCCAGCGCGGCGCCGATCTCGCCGGCGGCGCGCATCGGCTCCAGCACCTTGGCGATCTGCTCGCGCAGCGCTAGCAGCGCATCCACGTCCTTGGCCGACAGCGCGGCATCGTCCGGCAGCGGCGCAAGGCCGTCGTACCACGTCGTGAACAGCACGTTGCCCGCATGTTCGCCCGGCAGGTAGCCCCACATCTCGTCTGCGGTGAAGCTGAGCACCGGCGCGATCCAGCGCGCGAACGCCTCGGCGATGCGATACATCGCCGACTGCGCGCTGCGCCGCCCGCGCGAATCCTCGCGCATGGTGTACAGGCGATCCTTGGTGACGTCGAAGTACAGCGAGCCGAGATCGACGCTGCAGAAGTTCATCAGCGCCTGCACCACCGCGGCGAAGTCGTAGTTCGCGTAGGCCTTGGCGATCTCTTCCTGCACCTGCCAGGCGCGATGCACGATCCAGCGGTCCAGCGCCACCATGTCGTCCAGCGCCAGCAGGTCGCGCGCCGGCTCGAAGCCGTGCAGGTTGCCGAGCAGGAAGCGTGCGGTGTTGCGGATGCGGCGGTAGGCGTCGGCGTTGCGCTTGAGGATTTCCTGCGACAGCGACATCTCGTTGCTGTAGTCGGCGCTGGCGATCCACAGGCGCAGGATGTCCGCGCCCAGCGTCTTCATGATGTCCTGCGGCTCGATGCCGTTGCCGAGCGACTTCGACATCTTGCGGCCGTGCTCGTCCACGGTGAAGCCATGGGTGAGGCATTGCCGGTACGGCGCGGCCTTGTCGATGGCGACGCCGGTGAGCAGCGAGGACTGGAACCAGCCGCGATGCTGGTCGGAGCCTTCCAGATACAGATCGGCGGGTTTACCGAGGCCGCGTTCCAGCAACACGCCTTCGTGGGTCACGCCGGAATCGAACCAGACATCGAGGATGTCGGTGATCTTGTCGTAGTTCTTCGCTTCCTCGCCCAGCAGCTCGGCGGCGTCCAGCGAATACCAGACGTCGATGCCGGCCTGCTCCACCCGGTCGGCCACCTGCCGCATCAACTCGACGCTGCGCGGGTGGATGTCGCCGGTTTCGCGATGCACGAACAGCGCGATCGGCACACCCCAGGTGCGCTGGCGCGAGATCGTCCAGTCCGGGCGGCCTTCGACCATGCCGGCGATGCGCGCCTGCCCCCATTCGGGATACCACTTCACCGTCTCGATGGCGGCCAGCGCGTCGCGGCGCAGGCGGGCCTGATCCATCGAGATGAACCACTGCGGCGTGGCGCGGAACGCGATCGGCGTCTTGTGCCGCCAGCAGTGCGGGTAGCTGTGGGTGAGCTTGCTGAAGGCCAGCAGCGCCTCGTTCGCGCGCAGCACGTCGACGAGGGCGTCGTTGGCTTTCCAGACGTGCAACTGGGTGAGATCGACCTCGCCCGCCGGCGGCGTCGAAGGCAGATAGACGCCGCGCCCATCGACCGGGTTGAGCTGCGCCGCCGTGTACTTCTCGACGAGGCCGTACTTCTGGCTGACCGCGAAGTCTTCCTGACCGTGGCCGGGGGCGGTATGCACCGCGCCGGTGCCGTCCTCGGCGCTGACGTGGTCGCCGAGCAGGATCGGGATATCGCGCTCGTCGTAGAACGGATGCGCGAACAGCATGCCTTCGAGCTTCTCGCCGGTGGCGCGACCGAGGATCGTCACCTCGTCCACACCGTAGCGCTTGAGCGCCTTCTCGGCCAGCGCCTCGGCGAGGATCAGCCAGCGGCGCGTGCCGTCGGCCTTGCTCGGGCCTTCCGCCAGCACGTAATCCAGCTCCGGCCCCAGCGAAATGGCGAGCGAGGCCGGCAGCGTCCACGGCGTGGTCGTCCAGATCGGCACCGCCACCTCGACGCCTTCCGGCAGCTCGCTGCCGAACGCGCGGCTGGCCTGCTGCGGGTTGCGCGCGGCGTAAGCCACATCGACGGCCGGCGACACCTTGTCCTGGTATTCGATCTCCGCCTCGGCCAGCGCGCTGCCGCAGTCGAAGCACCAGTAGACCGGCTTCACGCCGCGCAGCAGGTGGCCGTTGTCCACCACCTTCGCCAGCGCGCGGATTTCGTCGGCCTCGAAGCGGAAGTCCAGCGTGCGGTACGGGCGTTCCCAGTCGCCGAGCACGCCGAGCCGCTTGAAGTCGCGGCGCTGCACTTCGATCTGCTCGCTGGCGTATTCGCGGCACTTCTGCCGGAACGCGACCGCGTCGAGCTTGACGCCGACCTTGCCCCACTTCTTCTCGATGGCGATCTCGATCGGCAGCCCGTGGCAATCCCAGCCCGGGATGTAGGGCGCGTCGAAGCCGGCCACCGTCTTCGACTTGACGATGATGTCCTTGAGGATCTTGTTGACCGCGTGGCCGAGGTGGATCGCGCCGTTGGCGTAGGGCGGGCCGTCGTGCAGCACGAACTGCGGGCGGCCCTTCGCCGCCTCGCGGATCTGCGCGTACAGGCCCTCGGACTCCCAGCGCGCCAGCGTGTCCGGCTCGCGCTTGGGCAGGTCGCCGCGCATCGGGAACGCGGTTTCCGGCAGCAGGATGGTGGACTTGTACGGGTTGTCGGTCTTGTCGCTCACGCGGACGCCTGTCTGGTCGATGCTTTTCTTGGGAAGTCCGCACGGGGATGTGCGGGCTCTTGTTCAGGGACGAACGCACATCGCTGTGGTTCGCGTTGCTGGAGGATGGCACGGGCCTGCGCTTCGTCGTGGCGCATCTGCGCCACGAGCGAAGGCAGGTCGGGGAATTTTTCCTCGTCGCGCAGGTGGGCGACGAACTCGACGACGATGCGGCGGCCGTACAGGTCGCCGGCGAAATCGAACAGATGCGCTTCCAGCAGCGGCTC
This sequence comes from Thermomonas brevis, assembly GCF_014395425.1. NCBI lineage: Bacteria > Pseudomonadati > Pseudomonadota > Gammaproteobacteria > Lysobacterales > Lysobacteraceae > Thermomonas > Thermomonas brevis. Next base: position 2,997,088 of record NZ_CP060711.1, on the reverse strand, counting down.
CACGCCGTCCACGGTGGGCCGGGTGCCGAAGCTGGAGACCGAAGGCCACGGCGCATCGGCGATGCCGTGCACCAGCGTCGCGTAGATGCCGCGCAGCGCCGGCGTCTTGCCGCCGTAGCGCAGGTTGGCGGTGGGGAAGCCCAAGGTGCGGCCCAGTTGCTGGCCGCGCACGACGTGGCCACCGATGGCATAGGGCCGGCCCAGCAGGCGCGCCGCCTGCGCGAAATCGCCGGCGGTCAGCGCCGCGCGGATGCGGGTGCTGGACACGCGCTCGCCGTCGACGTGGACGGGCTCGATCTCGTGCGCGGTGAAGCCAAGCTCCGCGCCCATCGCCCGCAGCAGCGCGATGTCGCCGGCGCGGCCCTTGCCGAAGCGGAACTCGGGGCCGACCCACACCTCGCGCGCCGACAACTGCCGCACCAGCACCTGCCGCACGAAATCCTCGGCCGGCATCGCCGCCAGCTTCGCGTCGAAGCGCAGCAGGCCGACGCCCTCGCAGCCCAGTTCGCGCAGACCCTCGACCTTGGCGCGCGGCAGCATCAGCCGCGGCGGCTTGGCGTCGCGGGCGAAGAACTCGCGCGGCAGCGGCTCGAAGCTCAGCGCCACCGCCGGCACGCCCAGCGCGCGCGCGCGCTCGACCGCGCGGCCCACCAGCGCGCGATGGCCCAGGTGCAGGCCGTCGAAGGCGCCGATGCAGACCACGCTGCCGTCGGGGCAAAGCGCCCGATCCCGGGCGTCACGGAACAGGAGATTCATGGAACCAACGAGTATAGCGGCGGCGGCGCGCCACGGCCGGCCCGCCGCCCGCTCAATGCTCGCGGAAATCGCGCGGGCGGAAGCCCAGCGCCAGCATCGCCAGCGCGTAGGTGGCCGCGCCGCCGCCGACCAGCAGCGCCAGCCAGCCGATCCGCTGCCACTTGCCCGCCTCGGTGAACTCCGGCGCCAGGTGCAGCCCGGCCAGCACCGCCGCCGCCATCGCCGCGTTCGCCAGCAGCATGCGCAGCAGGAAGCGGCCCCAGCCCGGCTGCAGGTCGAACACGTCGGCCTTGCGCAGCCAGCGCCACAGCAGCAGCAGGTTGAGGTAGCTGGACAGCGCCGAGGCGATCCCCAGCGCGAAATGCAATCCCGGCACCCGCGCCAGCGTCGCCATCACGCCTTCGGTTTTGGCCGCGTCGGGCACCCACAGCGCGTACAGCAGCGCCAGCAGCGCCACGTTGAACACCATGTTGGCGACCATCGCCACCAGCCCGGCGCGCACCGGGGTACGAGTGTCTTGGCGCGCGTAGAACCCCGGCAGCACGGTCTTCACCAGCGCGAACGCCGGCAGGCCGAAGCTCAGGCCGAACACCGACAGCGCGGTCATCCGCGCGGCCTCGGCGGTGAACTTGCCGTACTGGAAGATGGTCGAGACCAGCGGCAGCGACAGCAGCATCAGCCCCAGCATCGCCGGCAGGATGATGACCAGCGTGGTGCGCAGGCCCCAGTCCAGCGACTTCGAGAAGCCGGCGCGGTCGGTGTTGACATGGTGGCGCGACAGCGTCGGCAGGATCACCGTGCCCAGCGCGATGCCGAACACGCCCAGCGGGAACTCCAGGAAGCGGTCGGCGGTGGACAGCCAGCTCTGCGAGCCGTGCACCAGCATCGCCGCGATGAAAGTGTCGAACAGCAGGTTGACCTGCGCCACCGACGAGCCCAGCAGCGTCGGCACCATCAGCCGCATCACCTTGCGGATGTCCGGATGGTTCCAGCCCCAGCGCGGCCAGGCCAGCAGGTCGAGCTGCGCCAGTTGCGGCAGCTGGAACAGCAGCTGGAGGATGCCGGCGGCGAGGATCGCCCAGCCCATCGCCATGATCGGCAGTTCGCCGAACGACTCGGCGAGCTTCGAGCCCCACAGCGCGCCGGCAATCATGCACAGGTTGAGGATGATCGGGGTGAACGCCGGCCAGCCGAAGCGGTGGTAGCTGTTGAGCGCGCCCGCCGCCAGCGCGGTCAGCGACACGAACAGCAGGAACGGGAAGGTCAGCCGCAGCAGGTCGGTGATCAGCTGGTCCTGCCCCGGCACGGGCTCGGCCTGGCTGAAGGCGGTCGCCAGCTGCGGCGCGAAGATCATGCCCAGCGCGGTGACCAGCAGCAGCACGCCGCCCAGGGTGCCGGCGGTGCGCGCCACCAGCGCCTTCAGGTCGTCGTGGCTGCGGGTTTCCTTGATCTCGGTGAACACCGGCACGAAGGCGGTGGAGAACGAGCCTTCGGCGAACAGCCGGCGCATGAAGTTGGGGATCCGGAACGCCACCCAGAAGGCGTCGGTCATCCAGTTGGTGCCGAAGGTGGCGTTGAATACCTGGTCGCGCACCAGCCCGAACACCCGGCTGAGCAGGGTCATGCCGCCGAACGACAGGACGCCGCGCGCCATGCTGCGCGGCTTGCCGCCGCCCGGTGCCGTCTCCGCGCTCATGCCCGCTCCGCCCGCGCCGAACCGGCTTTGTTGACCCAAGCCATTGAATCGTCCATAATTCTTGGTCTTCCCGAATCCTTCGTTCGTGGGCAATTGTGCCAGCGGACGATCTCCGTAGCCAAAACCCCAGACTTTCCAGGATTTCCCACGTGGCCAACATCAAGTCCGCCAAGAAGCGCGCCAAGCAGACCGTCGTGCGCAATGCCCGCAACGTCGCCCAGCGCTCGCAGCTGCGCACCGCCGTCAAGAAGGTGATCAAGGCGCTCGACGCCAACGATGCCGCCGGCGCCGCCGAAGCCTTCACCGCCGCCCAGCCCCTGCTGGACCGCTTCGCCGCCCGCGGCCTGATCCACAAGAACAAGGCCGCCCGTCACAAGGCCCGCCTGACCGCCCGCATCAAGGCGCTCAAGGCCGCCTGATCCACGGGAACCGGATTCGGCAAAAAGCCCCGCTTCGGCGGGGCTTTTTGTTGGCCGCCTGGCGGCGACGTCAAGCATCGGCCTGCGCCCTGGCTTCGAGTTCCTCCTCGCGCAGCCGGTCGAAGAACGCCTGTACCGACAGCATGATCGGCCAGGTGCCTTCGCGGCCCAGCGCCGACACCAGATACCACGGGCCGGTCCAGCCGAGTTCCGCGACGATGGCCTCGGCGGCTTCCTTCGCCTCGTCCTCGAACATCAGGTCGGCCTTGTTCAGCACCAGCCAGCGCGGCTTCTCCAGCATGTCCGGGTCGTACTTGCGCAGCTCGTGCTCGATCGCGCGCACCTGCTCGGCCGGCGACATCAGGCCCTGCCCTTCGTATTCCATCGGCGCGATGTCCACCAGGTGCAGCAGCAGGCGGGTGCGCTGCACGTGGCGCAGGAACAGACTGCCGAGACCGGCGCCGTCGGCCGCGCCTTCGATCAGGCCGGGAATGTCGGCGATCACGAAGCTGCGGCCCGGCTCCACGCTGACTACGCCGAGGTTCGGATACAGCGTGGTGAACGGATAGTCGGCCACCTTCGGCGTCGCCGCCGACACCGCGCGGATGAACGTCGATTTGCCGGCGTTGGGGAAGCCCAGCAGGCCCACGTCGGCCAGCAGCTTCAGCTCCAGCCGCAGCGTGCGGGTTTCGCCCTCGCCGCCCGGCGTGGCCTTGCGCGGCGTGCGGTTGATCGAGCTCTTGAAGTGCATGTTGCCGAGCCCGCCCTGCCCGCCCTTGGCCACCAGCAGGCGCTGGCCGTGCTCGGTGAGGTCGCCGATGGCTTCGTCGGTATCGACGTTGTGGACCACGGTGCCGACCGGCACGGTGATGACGGTGTCCTCGCCGGCCTTGCCGTACATCTGCCGGCCCATGCCGTTCTCGCCGCGCTGGGCCTTGAATTTGGTCTGGTGGCGGAAATCGACCAGCGTGTTGAGGTTTTCGTCGGCCAGCAGCCAGACGTCGCCGCCTGCGCCGCCGTCGCCGCCATCCGGTCCGCCCAGCGGAATGAACTTCTCGCGGCGGAACCCGATGCAGCCGTTGCCGCCGTTGCCGGCGGTGACCGTGATTTCAGCTTCGTCGACGAGTTTCATGGGCGTGATTGTGCAGTGTTCTGTGAAGTTGCGGCGAAGTCGCTTCGCCTATAAACGAAAAACCCCGCCGAGGCGGGGCTTCTCGCATTCCATCGTCCGCGCCTCAGGCGTTGACGATGCTGACCGTGCGGCGCTTCTTCGGGCCCTTGGTGGAGAACTCCACCTTGCCGTCGACCAGCGCGAACAGGGTGTGGTCGCGGCCGAGGCCGACGCCGGTGCCCGGGTGGAACTGGGTGCCGCGCTGACGCACGATGATGTTGCCGGCTTCGACGGCCTGGCCGCCGTACAGCTTCACGCCCAGATACTTCGGATTCGAGTCGCGGCCGTTGCGGGTCGAACCACCAGCCTTTTTATGTGCCATGACTGCGTCTCCTTATTTGCTGCCACCGGCGATGCCGGTGATCTCGATTTCGGTGTAGTGCTGCCGGTGGCCCATCTGCTTGCGATGGTGCTTGCGGCGGCGGAACTTGACGATGCGCACCTTGTCGGCGCGGCCGTGACCGACGACCTTCGCGGTGACGGTGGCGCCCTTGAGCGCGTCGCCCAGCTTGATGCCGTCGGCGTCGCCCAGCATCAGGATGTTGTCCAGCTTGATCTCGCTGCCGGCTTCGGCTTCGAGCAATTCGACGCGGAGCGTTTCGCCCTGCATCACGCGGTATTGCTTACCGCCGGTGACCAGTACTGCGTACATGGTGGGTTTTCCTCGTGGGTTCTGTAGTTCTTCTGATTGCTCTTTTTCGAGAGCCTGCCCGCCATCGAGGGCGAACAGAAGCGGAATTATAGGGGATTCAGCGGGTTAGGGTCAACTAGCGGGTATCCAGGTTCCCCTGCGATCCGGGCGGCGGGTATCGCCTGCCCGCGCCCCGACCCGAGGGGGGGTGACGCCGCCGCTCCCGCGAGTCATCCACGACTCAGGTCGCGGGCGCAGGCGCGCCGCTTCGCGGCTCCCCCGGCCCGGCGCAGCGCGCCGGGCGTTCGTCCGGGCGCGCGGCAGTGCCGCGCAAGCAGCCCGGACTCACCCATGGCCTGCTCGGCGTCACCCCCTCGGGTCGGGGCGCTCGGACACTTGCGCCGGCGCATGCCACAAGAAGAAGCAAACAGCCGGGAGGCGGCGTCTGCCAAGGGGTATGGCTCCGAGCGGGCCATGGATGGCCCGCGGCCGCCGCATCAATCCTGGACGACTGGACAAGGCGGCGGAGCCATACCCTTGGGCAGGCGTCGCCCAAGCGTCTCAACCCCGGAGACGCGCGCCCCGAAACTGGCAATCCGACGATTTGCCCCCAAATCAGTGGCTCGCTACGCTTCCCGATTGGCCGACGGCACGCCCGCCGGCCGTCCCCCACCGCAGGATCCCCCACCGATGGCCCTGGACTACATCCGCATCCGCGGCGCACGGACGCACAATCTCAAGAACATCGACCTCGACCTGCCGCGCGACAAGCTGATCGTGATCACCGGCCTGTCCGGCTCCGGCAAGTCGTCGCTCGCGTTCGACACCATCTACGCCGAAGGCCAGCGCCGCTACGTGGAATCGCTGTCGGCCTACGCGCGGCAGTTCCTCAGCGTGATGGACAAGCCCGACCTCGACCACATCGAAGGGCTGTCGCCGGCGATTTCCATCGAGCAGAAATCGACCAGCCACAACCCGCGCTCGACGGTCGGCACCATCACCGAGATCCACGACTACATGCGCCTGCTGTACGCGCGCGTCGGCAGCCCGCGCTGCCCGGATCACCATTTCCCGCTGGAAGCGCAGACGGTCAGCCAGATGGTCGACCAGGTGCTGGCGATGGAAGCCGATCCGGCGCTGGCCGAGCAGCGCTGGATGCTGCTCGCGCCGGTGATCCGCGAACGCAAGGGCGAGCATGCGCAGGTCATCGACCAGCTGCGCGCGCAGGGCTACGTGCGCGTGCGCGTGGACGGCGCGCTGCACGAGATCGACGCGGTGCCGCCGCTGGCGCTGCGGCAGAAGCACACCATCGAGGCGGTGATCGACCGCTTCAAGCCGCGCGCCGACATCCGCCAGCGGCTGGCCGAATCGTTCGAGACGGCGCTCAAGCTGGGCGACGGCATGGCCATCGTGCAGTCGATGGACGAACCCGAGCGCGCGCCGCTACTGTTCTCCTCGCGCTATTCCTGCCCGGTCTGCGACTACTCGCTGCCCGAACTCGAACCGCGCCTGTTCTCGTTCAACTCGCCCATCGGCGCCTGCCCCGGCTGCGACGGGCTGGGCGTGGCGCAGTTCTTCGATCCGGGCAAGGTGGTGGCGCATCCCGAGCTGTCGCTGGCGGCGGGTGCGATGCGCGGCTGGGACCGGCGCAATTCCTATTACTTCTCGATGATCGCCTCGCTGGCGAAGCACTACGGCTTCAACGTCGATACGCCGTGGCAGCAGTTGCCGGAGCGCATCCGCGAGATCGTCCTGCACGGCAGCGGCGGCGAGATCATCAACCTCAGCTACGTCAGCGAGAACGGCAGCAAGTACCAGCGCAAGCACGCCTTCGAGGGCATCCTGCCCAACCTCGAACGCCGCTACCGCGAAACCGAAAGCGCGGCGGTGCGCGAGGAACTGGCGAAGTACATCAGCGAGCGCTCCTGCCCCGAATGCAACGGCGCGCGCCTGAACCGGCAGGCCCGCAACGTGTTTGTGGCCGACCGCCCGCTGCCCGAGATCGCGGTGCTGCCGATCGACGCCTGCCTGTCGTTCTTCGACACGCTCACCCTGCCCGGCTGGCGCGGCGAAATCGCCACCAAGATCGTCAAGGAAATCCGCGAGCGGCTGGGCTTCCTCGTCGATGTCGGCCTCGATTATTTGACGCTGGAGCGCAAGGCCGATTCGCTCTCTGGCGGCGAGGCGCAGCGCATCCGGCTGGCCTCGCAGATCGGCGCGGGCCTGGTCGGCGTGATGTACGTGCTGGACGAGCCGTCCATCGGCCTGCACCAGCGCGACAACGAGCGCCTGCTCGGCACGCTGACCCGCCTGCGCGACCTCGGCAACACCGTGCTGGTGGTGGAGCACGACGAGGACGCGATCCGGCTGGCCGACTACATCGTGGACATCGGCCCCGGCGCGGGCGTGCACGGCGGCGAGGTGGTGGCGCAAGGCCAGTTGGCCGACGTGCTGAAGGCGCCGCGTTCGCTCACTGGGCAATACCTGTCCGGCAAGAAGAAGATCGAAATCCCGGCACACCGCAACCCGCCCAACCGCAAGATGCTGCTGAAGCTGAAGGGCGCGCGCGGCAACAACCTGAAGAACGTCGACCTGGAGATTCCGGCGGGGCTGTTCACCTGCATCACCGGCGTGTCGGGCTCGGGCAAATCGACGCTGATCAACGACACCCTGTATGCGCTGGCCGCCAACGAGATCAACGGCGCATCGCACACGCCCGCGCCGTACAAGGACGTGGTCGGGCTGGACCTGTTCGACAAGGTGGTCGATATCGACCAGTCGCCCATCGGCCGCACCCCGCGCAGCAACCCCGCCACCTACACCGGCCTGTTCACGCCGCTGCGCGAACTGTTCGCGCAGGTGCCGGAAGCGCGCGCGCGCGGCTATTCGCCCGGGCGCTTCTCGTTCAACGTGCGCGGCGGGCGCTGCGAGGCCTGCCAGGGCGACGGCCTCATCAAGGTGGAGATGCACTTCCTGCCGGACGTGTACGTGCCCTGCGACGTCTGCCAGGGCAAGCGCTACAACCGCGAGACGCTGGAAATCCGCTACAAGGGCCACAGCATCCACGACGTGCTGGAAATGACGGTGGAGGCGGCGCTGGAGCTGTTCGCGCCGGTGCCGGCCATCGCCCGCAAACTCGAGACGCTGATGGACGTGGGCCTGAGCTACATCAAGCTGGGCCAGAGCGCGACCACGCTGTCCGGCGGCGAGGCGCAGCGGGTGAAGCTGTCGAAGGAACTCTCGCGCCGCGACACCGGGCGCACGCTTTACATCCTCGACGAGCCGACCACCGGCCTGCACTTCCACGACATCGAGGCGCTGCTGGCGGTGCTGCACCGGCTGCGCGACGACGGCAACACGGTGGTCGTCATCGAGCACAACCTCGACGTCATCAAGACAGCCGACTGGGTGGTCGATCTCGGCCCCGAAGGCGGGCATCGCGGCGGCCAGATTCTCGCCGTCGGCACGCCGGAGGACGTGGCGGCGCATCCCGATTCGCACACCGGCCGCTTCCTTGCGCCATTGCTCGAAAAACATCCGGCACGCTCGGCCTCCACCCCGCGCAAGAACAAGAAGAAGGCCGACGCATGACCGACAGCACCGTGTTCCGCACCCCCATTCCGCTGCGCTGGAGCGACCTCGACGCGTTCAACCACGTCAACAACGCGCGCTACCTGACCTTCCTGGAACAGGCGCGCATCGAGTGGTTCGAGACCATCGGCGAGCCGTGGGTGACCGAGGACTCGGCCCCGGTGGTCGCCTCGGCCACGCTGAACTTCAAGCGCCCGATCGAATACCCGGCCAGCGTCTTCGTCGAACTGTTCACCGAGAAGCTGGGCAACAGCAGCGTGGTGATCGGCCACCGCATCGTGGCCGCCGACGGCACCCTGCACTGCGACGGCCACGTGGTCGCCGTGTGGGTGGGCCGCCGCGACGGCAAGCCGACCCCCCTGCCCGACGGCGTGCGCCGCGCTTCCGAACGGCTGCTGGCCGCCGCGCCGTAACCGGCGCAAACGACGCCGCGCCAACATCCCCGCGCCTATCATGGCCGCCCCTCGCCCCGGAACCCGCGCATGTCCCTGATCGACACCACCGTCCACGGCCAGGTCCACGAACTGCGGCTGGCACGCGCGCCGGTCAACGCGCTGAATCCCGAACTGTGCGCCGAACTGGCCCACGCCGTCCGCGACGCGGCGGCGCACGGCGCGCGCGGCATCGTGCTGGCCGGCGGGCCCAAGGTGTTCTCCGCCGGCCTGGACGTGCCGCACCTGCTGTCGCTGGGCGAAGACCAGGCGGCGCTGATGCAGGCCTGGGAAGCGTTTTTCCACGCCGCCCGCGCGCTGGCCGCCAGCCCGGTGCCGGTGGTCGCGGCGATGGCCGGCCACGCGCCGGCCGGCGGCTGCGTGCTGGCGCTGTGCTGCGACTACCGGATCATGGCCGACGGCCCTTACCGCATCGGCCTGAACGAGACGCAGGTGGGCCTGGTCGCGCCGGAAGGCATCCAGGCGCTGCTGGCGCGGGTGGTCGGTCCGCACCGAGCGGAGCGGCTGCTGGTCGCCGGCGCGATGCCGGACGCCGCCGAGGCGCTGCGGATCGGGCTGGTGGACGAACTCACCCACATCGACGAAGTGGCGGTGCGCGCCCGCGTCTGGCAGGAGGAGCTGCTGCAGCTGCCGCACATGCCGATGCTGGAAACCCGCGCCATCGCCCGCCGCGAAGTGGTCGCCGCGCTGGAACCGGACCGCATCGACCTGCCGCGCTTCGTCGCGCAGTGGTCGCATCCGGACACGCAGGCGGCGCTGCGGGCGATGCTGGCGCGGATCGGCAAGTAGGCTGGCGCAAGGCGACCGTTCCCTCGTCCATCCGCTTGATCGCTTTCGGAGGGACAGGAGGTTCCCTGATCCAGTCTGCCCGCGAAGCGGCGTCGGCTTGAACGCATCGTTGGCCGCCGCCAATCGATTCCCGCACCGGGCCTGTCGCCCGACTCGTGAGCCGGAGCGCTACGCAGGCAGATTGGAACGAATCAGGTTCACGGTTTCGGCAAGTTGCTCGGCGGATACCTGGACCCGCTCCCGGCGGCGCGCGTCCTCGCCGGCATCGTGCGTGATGCCCCTTTCCCGTCCGGCGCCATCGAATGTCGCGAGTTGAGGCGGACCGATGCCCCAATCGCTGCCCTTCTGCCGGGGCACGACGTGGAAATGGAAGTGCGGCGTTTCCTGCCCGCTGAAGACCCCGTTGTTCTGGAACGTCAGGATTCCGAGCGGCCGATAGGCTCTGACCAGCGCCTCGGCGACCCGCTTGGCCGAGACGAGGATGGCGCCGCACTCCTGATCGGAAAGATCGAGCAGCGTCGCGACGTGCCGGCGCGTGATGACGCAGCACTGGCCAACCTCGAATTGCCACGGGTTGATCACGGTCAGCGTGTGTTCGCTTTCGTCGATGATCTTCCAGCTTTCTTCGCGGGCCGCCACGCAAAGGTCGCACGGCTCCCTGATGGGAAGTTCGATCATTCGCCCTCTCCGATTGAACGGTTTTCCACCAGCGGCCTGACGCCCGAGCCAAGCCGCCGCGCAACGGCGTCGCGCGAGCGAACCATCGGGATGCTCATCCGCGGCGACGGGTTGCCGCCTTCCTCCCACGACGCGCGATCGCCTTGGCATGGGACCACGCGATCAATTCCTGGAGATAGTCGGCGGGAACGGCGCCGACATCTACGATCGTGACCCAATGGAATCTGGCCAGGTATCGGGCCGGCTTGATGCCCGGCACGTCGGTCAGCGCCAGGAAGCGTTCCGGCGTCGTCCGGATGCTGAAACGCCACTTCTCCGGATCGCTGGTCTTGAAGTAGGCGAATTTCCTGCCGCCAGCGTAGTAGACGAGGACGTTGCTGGGCGGCCCGTACGCTGTCGAGGTCGCGCCGGGATAGCGGCTGCAGTGCTCCTTGACGGCGGCGACATCCATTGGCCTTCCTCAAATCACCCCGATGCTGGATCAAGCCACGCCGCGGAATGACGTCGCCGCGATTCCCGGGCAACGTCCATGACTCAATCGAGCAGCTCCCGCACCGTCTCCGGCGGCCGGCACAGCCGCACGCCCTTGTCGGTGAACACGAACGGGCGGTTGATCAGGATCGGCGCGGCCACCATCGCCTCCAGCAGCGCGTCGTCGGACAGCGACGGATCGCCGAGCCCGCGCGCGGCATAGTCCGGCTCCTTGCTGCGGATCGCGTCGCGCACGCTCAGGCCGGCGTCGGCGATGGCCTGGCGCAGCCGCTCCACGCTGGGCGGCTGGGCGATGTAATCCACGACGACGGGTTCGATGCCCGCCTCGCGCAATATCTCCAGCGCGCCGCGCGAGTTGCTGCAGGTCGGGCGATGCCAGATTTCGACGCGGCCGCTCATGCGCCGGTCGCCACCGGGCGGGTCTGGTCGGCGATCCAGCCGCTCCACGAGCCCATGTACAGCTTCGCGCCGCGCAGCCCGGCGCGCTCCATCGCCAGCAGGTTGTGGCAGGCGGTGACGCCGGAGCCGCACATCACCGCCACCTCGGACGGATCGCGTCCCGCCAGCAGCGCGCGGTATTCGTCGGCGAGCTGCATCGGCGCCTTGAAGCGGCCTTCGGCCAGGTTCTGCGCATAGGGCCGGTTGACCGCGCCGGGCACATGGCCGGCCACGCGGTCCAGCGGTTCCTCCTCGCCGCGGAAGCGGGCCGCAGCACGCGCGTCCACCAGCAGGCCGCCGGCGGCGAGATGCGCCTCCACCGCGTTGGCGTCGTACAGGCGCGTGGCGTCGAACGCGGCCTCGTAGCGCACCGGCACCGGCGGCGGCGTGGGGGCGTGCTGGACACCGGCAAGCCCAGCGACACCCAGCGCGACCAGCCGCCGTCCAGCACCGCCACCTTCTCGTGGCCCAGCGCGCGCAGCAGGAACCACAGCCGCGCCGCCATCGCGCCGTCGCCGTCGTCGTAGGCGATCACCTGCGTGGCGGGCGAGATGCCCCACTTGCCGAGCTTGGCGCAGAACGCCGCCGCGTCCGGCCAGGGATGCCGGCCGACGCCCTTGCGGGTCATGTCGGACAGGTCGCGCTCCAGGTGCGCGTAGACCGCGCCGGGGATGTGCGAACTCAGCCAGGCCTGCTCGCCCAGGTTCGGATCGAGCAGGGAGAAGCGGCAGTCGACGATCGCCAGGTCGGGGCGCCCCAGCGCCACCGACAGGATGTCCGCCTGCACCAAGGTATTCCATCCGGCCATCACGTTCTCCCGTGTTCGGTGCGCGCCAAGCGTTCGCGCAGGTTGTACAGGATCGAGGCGGTCGCGCCCCAGATCCGCTGCGGCTGGTAGCGGTATTGGAACACGTGGCGGGCGCGGCCGCCGAACGACAGCTCGATTTTCTCCAGTTGCACCGGATCCATCAGCAGCGCCAGCGGCACCTCGAACACGTCGGCCACTTCGCCCGGCTCCGGCCGCGGGCGGAAATCGGGATCGACCAGCACCACCGTGGGCAGCACGCGGAAGCCGGTGATGGTCAGCAGCGGATCGAGGTAGCCCAGCGCCCGCGCTTGCGCGGCTTCCAGCCCGACTTCCTCGCGCGCCTCGCGCAGCGCGGCGGCAGCGGGGCTGGCATCGGCAAGCTCGATGCGGCCGCCGGGGAAGCTGACCTGCCCGCCGTGGTGGCGCAGGCCGTCGCTGCGGCGCGTCAGCAGCACGCCGGCGCCGGCCGCGCGCGGGATCACGCCCACCAGCACGGCGGCCGGAAGCGGCTGCGCCGGCAGCGGCAATCCGTCCAGGTCGTCCAGGTTCCACGGCGAGTCCGGCGGCGCGTCCAGCGGATGCAGCGCGGCGCCGAGGCGCGACGCCAGCGCGTCGGCCTGCATCATTCCGCCTCCCGCTGCACGGCGCGCGCGGGCAGGATCACGTCCATGTAGCGCAGGCGGGCGTCGTCGCCCATCGCGCCCCAGGCCGCGATTTCGGCGCCGGTGCGGTGGCAGCCGCGGCACAGGCCGTCTTCGTCGAGGATGCAGACGCCGATGCAGGGACTGAGCACGGCGCGGAATTGGGAACTCATCGCTACATGGTAGCGCCGCAAACGCGAAGCGCCGGCACGGGGCCGGCGCTTCGGAACGCTTGCTTGCCCGCGCCGGAGCGCGCGGGCCGTGCGATGCTTACTTCACCGCGCCCAGCTCGATCTGCATGGCCACGGCCTGCTTCGCGAACTGCTGGTTCTGCGCGCCGCCCAGGCCCTTGCCCGGCGGAATGACCACTTCCCACACGGTGCCCTGCGCCATCAGCGGCAGGGTTTCCTTCAGCGCCGGGATCGGCGCGTCGGACACCTTGAACGGCGGCGGCGTCTGCACGCCGCTCAGCGGCACGCCCACCGCGCCCAGGAAGCTGCGGAACGCGATCTGCACTTCGCTGTTGGCGGTCGGCTTGGCGCCGGTGCCGGCCTTGGCGACGCGGTACATGATGCCGCTCGGCAGGGTGATCACGCCCTGCTCGGCCTTGTACTTGGTGACGAAATCGGCGGACTGCGCCTCGTTGTCGGCCAGCGCCTTGCGGAAGGCGGCCTGCGCCTTCAGTTCGAGGCGCTTCTGGAAGCCGGCGTAGGCGGTGCCCAGCTGCTGCTCGGTGTAGGCCGGCTGCTTCTTGGCGAAGGCGTCCTGCACGCCGCGCACCACGGTGGCGATGTCGATCGGCTCATCGGCATTGGCCAGTTCCTGGCCGAGCTGCCAGCCGAAGGCGTAGCTGGCGTGGGTCTTGTCCACCACCGGCGGGGTTTCCGAACCGGCCGCCGGCTTGGCGGCGGGGGTGGCGGGAGCGGCCGCCGGCTTGGTCTGCGCCGAAGCGATGCCGGCGGTCAGGGTCAGGGCCGCCACGCTGGCAGCGATCGCACGCAACTTCATCCACAACCTCATTCGTTGAAGAGGCCACCGGGGCGGCCTGCAGGAAACCGGCGTCGCCGCCGGTCGATTCGTCCGTCCGGTCGAACCGCACCGACGCGACACGCTAGGATACTGGCCGCAGCCCTTGACGGCTACTGAACCCTCCCCTGCGACCGGCGCGGACGGCCGAAGTTCCGCCCGCCACCGGATTTCCCGTTCATGTTCCCCGGAACCCCGATGACCGACAGCCTGCTCCTGATCGACACCAACGACGGCGTGCGCACCCTCCGCATCAACCGTCCCGACAAGCTCAACGCGCTGAACGCCGCCACCCTGGACGCGCTGGACGCCGCCTTCGCCGATGCGGCGGGCGACGCCGCCGTGCGGGTGGTGGTGCTGACCGGCGCCGGCCCGAAAGCCTTCGTGGCCGGGGCCGACATCGCCGAGATGAACGCGCTGACGCCGGTGCAGGGCCGCGATTTCTCGCTGCGCGGCACGCGGATGATGCGGCGGATCGAGCGCATGCCCAAGCCCGTGATCGCGATGGTGAACGGCTTCGCCCTCGGCGGCGGGCTGGAGCTGGCGATGAGCTGCCACCTGCGCATCGCCGCCGACACGGCCAAGGTCGGCCAGCCGGAGATCAACCTCGGCCTGATCCCCGGCTTCGGCGGCAGCCAGCGCCTGCTGCGCCTGTGCGGGCGCGCGGCGACGCTGGAGCTGTGCCTGACCGGCGCGCCGGTCAATGCCGAGCGCGCGTTGCAGCTCGGCATCGTCAACCGCGTGGTGCCCGCCGCCGAGCTGGAAACGGAAACGATGAAGCTGGCCGCGCAGCTCGCCGCCGCCGCGCCTCTGGCGCTGCGCGGGATGCTGGACTGCGTGAACGTGGGCGGCGAATGCGGGATCGAGGAAGGGCTGGAGTACGAAGCCGCGCAGTTCGGACTGGCGTTCTCCACCAACGACATGCGCGAAGGGACGTCGGCGTTCCTGGAGAAGCGCAAGCCGGCGTTCACCGGCACCTGAACCGCCGCGCGTCATCCTGAGCGCGGTCAAGCACCTGCTTTTTCGCATCCGCATCAAGCAGAAACAGGTCCCTCGCTGCGCTCATTACGACAACGCATTGAAACAACGATGACCGACCGGATCGCCAGCGCCCCGCCCTGCCCCGCCTGCGCCTGCGCGCAGCCGCATCCGGCGCACGCGCTGCTCGCGGCGCTGCGCGAGGACGACCTCGACGCCGCGCTGTCGCTGGGCCTGCTCGACGCCCGGCCCTGCCCGGCCTGCGCAGGGGAATGCGGCATCCGGCTGATCGAAGCGCGCGACGCCCGCCGCTTCGCGCTGTCCGCGCGCGAACGCCATCGCGCCCGCGCCGCGCGGCTGGCGCGGATCAAGGCCGAACGCGAGGCCGCGCGTCGTCCCGTTGCCGCGCCGGCCACGCAGCAGGCAACCCCCGTCGCGCTGCCCTCCGCCGCCGCGGACGCGCTCGCGCGCGCATTGGCGAAAGCGAAGGCGCGCCACGCATGACCGCACCGGGCAAACCCCGCGCCGCGCGCGGCAGCAAGCTGACGCCGGACGAGATCGTCGAACTGTTCACGCGCCTGCGCGCCGCCAATCCGCATCCGACCACCGAGCTCGAATACACCACGCCGTTCGAGCTGCTGGTGGCGGTGGTGCTGTCCGCGCAGGCCACCGACGTCGGCGTCAACAAGGCGACCCGCAAGCTGTACCCGGTCGCCAACACGCCGGCCGCGATCCTCGCGCTGGGCGAAGACGGGCTGAAGCGCTACATCAACACCATCGGCCTGTACAACGCCAAGGCGGCGAACGTGATCGCGCTATGCCGGCTGCTGCTGGAGAAGCACGGCGGCGAAGTGCCGCACACCCGCGAGGAACTGGAAGCGCTCCCCGGCGTGGGCCGCAAGACCGCCAACGTGGTGCTCAACACCGCGTTCGGCGAACCCACCATCGCGGTGGACACGCACATCTTCCGCGTCTCGAACCGCACCGGCCTCGCGCCCGGCAAGGACGTGCGCACGGTCGAGGACAAGCTGGTGAAGCTGGTGCCGGCCGAGTTCGCGCGCGACGCGCACCACTGGCTGATCCTGCACGGCCGCTACACCTGCAAGGCGCGCAAGCCGGACTGCCTGCACTGCCCGATCCACGACCTGTGCCGCTGGCCCGAGAAGGGGCCGTCGAGCTGGCAGACCTGATTCCACGAAGGCGCGGGTGCTCCGCACATTCTTGGAGCGAAGCATCGGACGCGGATCAACGCGGAAAACGCGGATCAAACCTCGATCAGAGGTTCATCCGCGTTGATCCGCGCCGAAAAAACCAGCTGACCGGCCTCGCCTTGCACACAAAGCAACAGCGGGACGAGTCCCGCTGCTGCCGTACGGATGACGCAGATCGTCGTGATCCGCGCCATCCATGCCTTCCGATCAGAAGCGGAACTCGCCCCACACGCCGAACTCGTCGGTCTTCAGGTCCTTGCTGCGCGCATCGTTGCGCTGGCCGGTGTGCTTGTACACGGTCGCGATCTTCACGCCCGGCGCGATCGGCCATTCCACGCCGATGTTGTAGTAGGTGTCCTGGAGCGTCGGATCCAGCGTCTTGCTGATGTCGCTGTTGTCGTAGCGGCCGAACAGGGTCACGCCCTTGTCGTTCAGGCCGACGCTGCCCCACAGCGACCAGCCGCTGGCCTTGTCGGACGCGAGACTGGTGACGTTGTTCCAGTTGCTGGCCTGGAAGTATTCGACGCCGAAGCGGGTGTTGCCGGACATGTAGGCGGCCAGGAAGTCCAGACGGTTGGCGGTGTGCAGCGCGTCGACGGTCTGCTTCTCCTTGCCCAGCGTGCCGGAGTAGGCGCCGATGCCGATCACGGTCTTCTCGGTCGGGGCGAAGCTCAGCCGGCCCTCGACGTCCAGGCCCTTGCTGCGGCTCGGGTTCTTGTAGCCGTTGCCGTTCAGCGCGGCCACCGCGTACTCCATCGAGCCGCCGGCCAGCTTGCCGCCGGCGTGCACGCCCCAGTCGGCCGAGGTGCCGAACTTCAGGCGGTCGGCGATGGTGTTCTCGATGTAGCGCATGCCGTAGTAGTTCTCGGCGAACGGCACCCACGGCAGGTCGGCGGCGCCGGCGCGCAGCACGAAGGCGTCGCTGAGCTTGTACTGCACGTAGGCCTTCTTCAGGTAAATCTCGGTGGAGGAGATCGCCGAGGAATACTGGAAGTCGGTGGTCAGGTTCATCGACCACTGGTCGTTGAACTTATGGTCCACGCCCAGGTAGAAGCGCTTGATGTCGAAGGCGAAACCGGACTTGTCGGTCTTCACGCCCTTGCTGCTGTCGTCGATGTTGGTCAGGTCGTAGTACAGGCGGCCGCTGAGCTTGGTGTCGTTGACCAGCTTCTTCAGCGAGGCCACGTCGTCCAGCTGCTCGTTGGTCTTGGCCTGGGCGACGTTCACGTCCGACTGCGCGTCGCTGCGCTCCTCCAGGCTCTGGATCTGGGCCTGCAGCGCGGCGATCTGCGCCTTCAGCTCGGCGATGTCCTGGGCGCTCGGCGCGCTCTGCGCGGCGGCGGTGGAACTGAGGGTGCCGGCGACGACCAGGGCGATCGCGGCGGCCAGATGATTGGGACGCATGGTTTGACTCCGAATGGATGAGGGCTGCATGGATGACCGTTGCGCGCGGGTCTGCGCCGGCGTCGCATGTCGGAGCCGGATTTCACATGCCGTCGATTGCAGTTTCGTGTCGGTCGCGGCGCTTTCTCGCCCGCGATGCGAAAACTGCGTGCGCATCGCCGCATGTCACGCAACCGTCATCGAACCTACCCGGCACTGTCACGCGGCGGCGGTGCAATGCGCGGCGAAACGGGCAAGCCCGTCGATTCCGCCCTCCAGGAGTTCTCCGTGTCCAAGTCCTTCAAGTTCCGCCTCGCCGCGCTCGCGCTGGCGACCAGCTTTGCAGCCAACGCCTTCGCCTCCGACGTGACCGGCGCTGGCGCGTCCTTCGTCTATCCGGCGATGTCCAAGTGGTCGTCCGACTACAAGGCCGCCACCGGCAAGGAAGTGAATTACCAGTCGATCGGCTCCGGCGGCGGCATCGCCCAGATCAAGGCCGGCACGGTCGACTTCGGTTCCTCCGACAAGCCGCTGCCGCCTGACGAGCTGGCGCGCTCGGGCCTGGCGCAGTTCCCGTCGGTGATCGGCGGCGTGGTGCCGGCGTTCAACCTGCCCGGCGTCGCCGCCGGCGCGATGAAGCTGGACCCGGACGTGCTGGCCGACATCTTCCTCGGCAAGATCACCATGTGGGATGACGCCCGCATCGCCGCCACCAACCGCGGCATCAGCCTGCCGTCGCAGAAGATCACCGTGGTGCACCGCTCGGACGGCTCCGGCACCAGCTTCAACTTCACCAACTACCTGTCCAAGGTCAGCCCGGAGTGGAAGTCCAAGGTCGGCGAAGGCACCGCGGTCAAGTGGCCGGTCGGCATCGGCGGCAAGGGCAACGAGGGCGTGTCCGCCTACATCAAGCAGATCAAAGGCAGCATCGGCTACGTCGAACTGGCCTACGCGATCCAGAACAAGGTGCCCTACTCGCGCCTGAAGAACGCCGCCGGCAACTACGTCAACCCGAGCGACGACAGCTTCGCCGAAGCCGCCGCCAGCGCGGACTGGAAGTCGGCCAAGGACTTCTTCCTGGTGGTCACCAACGCGCCCGGCCAGAACGCCTGGCCGATCACCGCCACCAACTTCATGCTGGTGCACAAGGACGGCAAGCCGGGCACCAAGGCCGCCATCGAATTCTTCCGCTGGGTCTATGCCAACGGCGACGACGCCGCCACCTCGCTGGGCTACGTGCCGCTGCCGGATTCGCTGGTCCAGCAGATCCAGGGCTACTGGACGCAGAACGTCAAGTAATCCCGGTGCGACGCGGCAAACAGGGCGGGCCTTCGGGCCCGCTTTTTTTTCGCCTGATCCACATGCAACGCCGCATGTCGAAAACCGGTGACAGCGTCATCGGGATGTCACAAAAACATCGTTTCATGGCGCCACACCGAACGACAGCAGCCGCCCGCCGATGCGGGCGCGACGAGCAGACCGAATGAATGCCATCGCCGTTCCCGCCAGCTCCCGCCGCGACGCCGCCGACGCGCGCCACGACCGGCAGTTCCGCTGGCTGCTGACCGCCACCGCGGTCTTCGTGCTGGTCACCCTGGCCGGCGCGGCGCTGTCGATGCTGTGGGGCGGGCGCAGCGTGCTGGCGCACGAGGGGCTCAACTTCTTCATCTCCAGCGACTGGAACCCGGTCGAGAACAGATACGGCGCGCTGGTGCCGATCTACGGCACGATAGTGACGGCGGTCATCGCGATGGCGATCGCGGTGCCGGTGAGCTTCGGCATCGCCTTCTTCCTGACCGAAGTGGCGCCGCGCTGGATGCGCGCGCCGGTCGGCACCGCCATCGAACTGCTGGCCGGCATTCCCTCGATCATCTACGGCATGTGGGGCTTCTTCGTGCTGATGCCGGTGATGCGCGAGCACCTGATTCCCTGGCTCGACGAACACGTGGGCCCGCTGCCGGTGATCGGCGCGCTGTTCCGCGGCCCGCCGATCGGCGCCGGCATGCTGACCTCCGGCATCGTGCTGTCGATCATGGTGATCCCGTTCATCTCCTCGACGATGCGCGAGGTGTTCCTGACCGTGCCGTCCCGGCTCAAGGAATCCGCCTACGCGCTCGGCGCGACCAAGTGGGAAGTGAGCTGGGACATCGTGTTGCCCTATACCCGCAGCGCGGTGATCGGCGGCGTGTTCCTCGGCCTCGGCCGCGCGCTGGGCGAGACGATGGCGGTGGCCTTCGTGATCGGCAACAGCGTGGGCTTCACCGCTTCGCTGCTGGAGCCGTCCACCACGATTGCCGCATTGATCGCAAACGACTTCGGCGAGGCCACCGAAACCTACCGCGCCGCCCTGCTGCTGCTCGGCTTCGTCCTGTTCGTCGTCACCCTGGTGGTGCTGGCCATCGCCCGGCTGATGCTGCTGAACCTGTCGCGCAAGGAGGGCAACCGGTGAGCGCCCCGTCCGCTTCGCTGTACCGCCGCCGCAGCGTCACCAATGTCGTCGCCATCGGCCTGTCCTGCGCCGCCGCGCTGTTCGGCCTGGCCTTCCTCGGCTGGATCCTGTGGACGCTGCTTGCGAAAGGCCTCGCGCATCTGGACCTTTCGCTGTTCACGCAGGACCAGCCGCCGCCGATGGAGGAAGGCGGCCTGCGCAACGCCATCGTCGGTTCCCTGCTGATGTGCGGCATGGGCGTGCTGATCGGCACGCCGCTGGGCGTCGCTGCCGGCACCTGGCTGGCCGAGTTCGGCAACCATCGCCGGCTGGGCGCGGCGGTGCGCTTCGTCAACGACATCCTGCTGTCGGCGCCGTCGATCGTGCTGGGCCTGTTCGTGTACGCGGCCTTCGTGATGAACACCGGCGGCAACTTCTCCGCGATCGCCGGCGCGCTGTCGCTGGCCTTCATCGTGCTGCCGGTGGTGGTGCGCACCACCGACGAGATGCTGCGGCTGGTGCCGGTGCAGATGCGCGAGGCCGCGCTGTCGCTGGGCATCCCGCAGTGGAAGGTGACCGTGCAGGTGCTGTACCGCAGCGCCCTGCCCGGCATCGTCACCGGCATCCTGCTGGCGCTGGCGCGCATCGCCGGCGAAACCGCGCCGCTGCTGTTCACCGCCTTCGGCAACGAATTCTTCAGCCTCAAGATCGGCGGCGCGATGAGCGCGGTGCCGCTGGTGATGTACAAGTTCGCCGGCAGCGGCTACGAGAACTGGGAGCACCTGGCCTGGGCCGGCGCGCTGCTGATCACCCTGTTCGTGCTGGCGACCAGCCTGCTGGCCCGCGCCTTCCTGCTGCGCAAGCGCGCCGCCCATGACTGACGCCTCCACCGCCGCGACGGCTTTCCCGCTCCGGGCAAGCGCGCCGCCCCGTCCCGCGATGACCATGACCCCCGACCGGATTCCGTCCATGAACGACGCACACCTTGCCGTCGCGCCGCCCGTGCGCGAGGCCGCCCTGCCGGAAGCGCCGCCGATCAAGATCGCCGCGCGCGGGCTGAACTTCTGGTACGACAAGTTCCACGCGGTGAAGAACATCGACCTGGACATCCCGGAGAAGCGCGTGACCGCGCTGATCGGCCCGTCCGGCTGCGGCAAGTCGACCCTGCTGCGCGTGTTCAACCGCATCTACGCGCTGTACCCGAAGCTGGAGGCCAAGGGGCAGGTGCTGCTGGACGGCGAGAACATCCTCGACCCGGCGTATCCGATGAACCGGCTGCGCAGCAAGGTCGGCATGGTGTTCCAGAAGCCGGTGCCGTTCCCGATGACGATCTACGAGAACGTCGCCTACGGCATCCGCCACCACGAGCGGCTGAACAAGGCGGAGATGGACGCGCGCGTCGAGCAGGCGCTGCGCCAGGCCGCGCTGTGGGACGAGGTGAAGGACAAGCTGAAGGAGAGCGGGCTGGGCCTGTCCGGCGGCCAGCAGCAGCGGCTGTGCATCGCCCGCGCAGTGGCGCTGAAGCCCGACGTGCTGCTGCTGGACGAGCCGACCTCCGCGCTGGACCCGATCTCCACCGGCCGCATCGAACAGCTGGTCGAGGAATTGAAGCAGCAGTTCACGATCATGATCGTGACCCACAACATGCAGCAGGCCGCGCGCGTCTCCGACTACACCGCCTTCATGTACCTGGGCGACCTGATCGAACACGGCGCGACCGGACAGATCTTCTCCAATCCCGGCAAGCAGCAGACCGAGGACTACATCACCGGCCGCTTCGGTTGACGCAGCCCCTCTCCCGCCGGGAGAGGGGTTGGGGTGAGGGTTCGGGGAACCGACGAATCCGCACGCGCGCCGAATCTTCATCCGCCCCTTCTTCGGGGCACCTTCTCCGAAGGGAGAAGGAAGGAGCAAAGACATGAACGAACAGCACAACCACATCGTCAAGAGCTACGACGACGAACAGCGCGCGCTGCTCGACGAGCTGATCCGCATGGGCCAGATGTCGGCCTCGCAGTTGGAGGCCGCGCTGGACGTGGTCGAACGCCGCGACGACCGCGCCGCCGAGCGCGTGGTCGCCAACGACGAGGCCATCGACGCGTTGGAGCGCCAGATCAACCACGACGTGATCCACCTGATCCGCCGTGGCCCGCTGGCCGGCGACCTGCGGGTGATCCTGGCCGCGCTGCGCGTCGCCTCCGACATCGAGCGCATCGGCGACTACGCCGCCAACATCGCCAAGCGCTCGCTGGCGCTGAACCTCGCCCCGCCGCTGCCGCACACGCGCGGCCTGGGGACGCTGGGCCGGATGGCGGTGCAGCAGGTGCGCGACGTGCTGGACGCCTACGTGAACCGCGACGGCGCCGCCGCGCTGTACGTGCGCGAGCGCGACGCCGAGCTGGACACGCTCTACACCGGCCTGTTCCGCGAGCTGCTGACCTACATGATGGAGGACGCACGCGCGATCACCCCGTGCACGCACCTGCTGTTCATGGCCAAGAACCTGGAGCGGATCGGCGACCACGCCACCAACATCGCCGAGAACGTGTGGTTCCTGATCCACGGCGAGGAACGCATGCCACCGCGCGACAAGCGCGACGACAGCAACACCGCGGTGGTGTGAACGCATCGCCGCCGAGGATGAATGGCGCCCCGGCCGCCCGCGCGCTGGCCGCGCCGGGGAGCAGGCGGTAGGATCGCGGCTCCACCCATGCGCGGACGCGCCCGGAGCCAACCCATGTCGCAGACCCACCCGAAATCCCTCGCGCTGGCGATCGGCGCCGCCGTCGCCGCCGGTTCGCTGTTCTCGATGCAGGCGATGGCCCACGGCTACATGCAGCAGGCGCAGACCGCCGAAAAGGCCGCGGATGCCAAGGCTGCCGAAGGCAAGGCCGCAGAGGGCAAGGCTGCCGAAGGCAAGTGCGGCGAAGGCAAGTGCGGGGCCGGGATGATGGCCGGCGCCGACAAGCCCGCCGCGGCCAAGGCCGACCACGAAGGCGGCTGCGGCATGGCGAAGATGGACACCGACAAGGACGGCCGCATCTCGCGCGCCGAATTCGCCGCCGCGCACGCCGGCAAGGACGAGATGTTCGCCGGCATCGACGCCGACAAGGACGGTTTCGTCAGCCAGGCCGAAATGGACGCGCACCACGCATCCATGAAGAAGGACGGCAAGGCCGGCGAAGGCAAGTGCGGGGAAGGCAAATGCGGCGAGGGCAAGTGCGGCGGCGGCATGTGAGCCGGCGTGGCTGACGCCCTGCCCCGGCGCAGCGCGGGCCTCGGCCTGCGCCGCGCACTGCTGGACCAGCTGATCGAGGCGCCTGCGGGCGCCTTCGATTTTCTGGAGTGCGCGCCGGACAACTGGATCGGCGTGGGCGGCGCGCTGGGCGAGAAGCTCGAGGCGCTGTCGTCGCGGCATCCGCTGAGCTGCCACGGCCTGTCGCTGTCGCTGGGCGGCCCCGATCCGCTGGACGCCGGCTTCCTGCGCCAGACCCGCGATTTCCTCGACCGCCACCGCGCCGCGCTCTACAGCGAGCACCTGAGCTATTGCAGCGCGGACGGCCATCTCTACGACCTGCTGCCGCTGCCGTTCACCTTTGATGCCGTGCGCCACGTCGCCGGCCGCATCGCGCAGGTGCAGGACGCGCTGGGCCGGCGCATCGCCATCGAGAACGTCAGCTACTACGCCGCGCCGTACCGGGCGCTGGGCGAGGTCGAGTTCATCGGCGCCATCCTGCGCGAAGCCGACTGCGACCTGCTGCTGGACGTCAACAACGTCTTCGTCAACGCGATCAACCACGGCTACGACGCGCGCGCCTTCATCGAGGCGATGCCGGGCGAACGCATCGCCAGCTACCACGTCGCCGGCCATTACGACGAAGCCGACGACCTGAAGATCGACACCCACGGCGCGGCGGTGAAGGACGACGTGTGGACGCTGCTGGCGCACGCCTACGCCACTCACGGCGTGCGCCCCACCCTGCTGGAACGCGACTTCAACTTCCCGCCGCTGCCCGCGCTGCTGGCGGAGGTCGAACGCATCCGCGCGCTCCAGGCGAAAGCGCCATGACCTCGCTGCACGATCAGCTGCACGCGCTGGCCGCGCACGTGCGCGATCCCGCCGCGCATGCCGGGCCGCCCGGCATCGAGGACCGGCGGCTGAACGTCTACCGCGAGCTGGTGTTCAACAACCTCGACGGCCTGCTGGCCGGCAACTTCCCGGTGATCCGCCAGACGCTGGGCGACGCCGAATGGCACGCACTGCTGCGCCGCTTCCTCGCCGTCCATCGCAGCGGCACGCCGCTGTTCACCCGGCTCGGGCTGGAGTTCGTCGCCTTCCTCGACGCCGAAGCGGACGACACGCGCCCATGGCTGGCGGAACTGGCGCACTACGAATGGGCCGAGCTCGGCCTGCAGCTCAGCGACGCCACATCGAAGCCCTGCGATCCGCACGGCGACCTGCTGGCCGGCATTCCCGCGCTGTCGCCGCTGGCCTGGCCGCTGGCCTACCGCTGGCCGGTGCACCGCATCGGCCCCGCGTTCCAGCCGACGGAGCCGCCGCCGGAGCCGACGCTGGTGCTGCTGCGCCGCGAGGACGACGGCCGCGTCCGCTTCTCCACGCTGTCGCCGCTGCTGTTCCGGCTGCTGGAACGCATCGGCGAAAACGGCGGGCGCAGCGGCCGCGAGCTGCTGCGACAACTGGCCGACGAAGCCGGGCAAACCGACATCGACGGCTTCCTGCGCGAAGCCGCACCGATGCTGCAGCGGCTGCGCGACGAGGGCGTGCTGTCGGGAACCCTCTGCTAGTCTTTGCGGCATGACAGACGCGCAGGACACCCCCGCCATCGTGCCGATGGCCGAACGCTTCCGTGGCTACCTGCCGGTGGTCGTCGACGTGGAAACCGGTGGCTTCGACTGGAACAGGCATGCGCTGCTGGAGATCGCGGCGGTGCCGATCGAACTGGACGAAGCCGGCCGCTACGTGCCCGGCGAAGTCGCCCACGCGCACATCGCCCCCGCGCCCGGCACCAGCATCGACCCGAAGTCGCTGGAGGTCACCGGCATCAAGATCGGCCACCCGCTGCGCGGCGAGGTGGACGAACGCACCGGGCTGGACACGATCTTCGCGCCGGTGCGCGCGGCGGTGAAGAAGCATGGCTGCCAGCGCGCGATCCTGGTGGGCCACAACGCCCACTTCGACCTCAACTTCCTCAACGCCGCGGTCGCCCGCGTGCAGCACAAGCGCAATCCGTTCCATCCCTTCAGCGTGTTCGACACGGTGACGATGGCCGGCCTGGCCTACGGCCAGACCGTGCTGGCGCGCGCGGCGATGGCCGCGGGCCTGGGCTGGGACCCGAACGAAGCGCACTCGGCCGTCTACGACACCGAGCAGACCGCCAGGCTGTTCTGCGCCATCGCCAACCGCTGGCGAGCCGTTTGAGTCAGCCGGCCACGGCCGGCGCGGCGGTGGCCAGCTTCAATCCGACGATGCCGGCCACGATCAGCCCCAGGCTGACCAGCCGCCCCGGATTGGCCGGCTCGCCCAGCAGCACGATGCCGAGGATCGCGGTACCGACCGCGCCGACGCCGACCCAGACCGCGTAAGCGGTACCGAGCGGCAGCGATTTCATCGCCACGCCGAGCAGGCCCACGCTGATCGCCATCGACGCGACCGTGCCCAGCGTCGGCCACAGCCGGGTGAAGCCCTCCGTGTATTTCAGGCCGATGGCCCAGCCGATCTCGAACAGGCCGGCCAGCACCAGGATCATCCAGTTCATAAGCGCTCCATCAAGAGTCGATGGGGCCGTCCCCGGATGCGTGGCAGAGGCGGGGTCGTCCCCGCTTGCGGTCGAACGGCAGTCTGCCACGGCCCGTCGTCGCCGGGCTGACCCGCGCATGACCCGGCGCTGCCGGGCGCGATGCGTCGAACGCTCAGGCCGGCGTGTTGCCGCCCGCCTTCGCCTTGAACGAACGCGCGATGCCGTAGAGGCTGATCGCCGCCCAGGCGGTTTCCAGCAGGAACACCGAGACGTTGAACTTGCCCCACAGCGACACCAGGATGCCCAGCGAGCCGAACAGGTTGAGCAACTGATAGATCGGCCGGTTGCCGTGGATGCGCCCGGCCTGCAGCAGGAAGAACGCGCCCAACACCACCAGCGTGCCGGCGATGCCGACCCAGTCGTACCACTCGAGATTCATCGCATTCCCCTTTCGTCGTCTTCCATCGAGCCCGTCAGGCCTGCCGCTGCCGCACCGCCTCGAACAGGGCCACGCCGCTGGCGACCGAGACGTTGAGGCTCTCGAAACCGCCCGGCATCGGGATCTTCACCAACTGGTCGCAATTCTCGCGGGTCAGCCGGCGCAGCCCTTCGCCCTCGCTGCCCATCACCAGCGCGACGTTGCCCTTGAGATCGAGCGCATACAGCGACGCATCCGCCTCGCCGGCCAGCCCGTAAATCCACACGCCCGCCTTCTGCAACTCGCGCAGCGTGCGCGACAGATTGGTGACGCTGAACACCGGCAGCGTGTCCGCCGCGCCCGCCGAGGTCTTGCGCACGGTGGCGTTGACCTGCACGGCCTTGTCCTTCGGGATGATCACGCCCGTCGCCCCCGCCGCCGCCGCGCTGCGCAGGCAGGCGCCGAGGTTGTGAGGGTCCTGCACGCCGTCCAGCACCAGCAGCAGCGCCTTGCCTTCGGCGGCGTCGATCAACGACGGCAGTTCGTGCTCGTCCCAGGTCTTCGCCGCCGCATAGCGCGCCGCCGCGCCCTGGTGGCGCACGCCGCCGGCCACGCCGTCCAGCGCCTGCTGCGCGACCCGCCGCACGTCGATGTCCTTGCGCCGCGCCTGCTGTTCGATCTCGACGATGCGCGGATTCTTGCCGCCGGCTTCCAGCAGCACTTCGCGCACGTTCTCGGCGTCGTGCTCCAGCGCGGAAGCCACCGCGTTCAGGCCGACGATCCATTGGGAGGATTTGCTCATGCGGCTATTTTGCCTTGGCTCACCTCATTTGCGCGCTTTTCCCCTCCCCTTTCGCGAAGCGAAGGGGGAGGCCGGGAGGGGTGCTCTTCGCGCAAGAAGCACTCCTCCCCAACCCTCCCCTGCTTTGCAAGGGAGGGAGCAGAAGCTCAATGCCGCTTCGCCGCCCCCACGCATGCATCAGCGCAAACAGGTATGGCGTGCCGAACACCACCAGCATCGGAATACCCAGCACCGCAGCCACGGCAATTCGCCCAAGGCAGAGTTCAACAATGGCGGGCAGCAATACGAGAACAAGCGCCCATGCACGCCGCCGCGCAAGCCCATACTTCCCCGCCGCGACGCACGTGCACAGCAGCGCGATGCCGGCCACCGGCAGGATCGATGCATCGCCATGCTCGATGCGCCGGTAGGTCGAGACAACGACCGGCGCCGAAATGGTGCAAATCGCCGCGAAGAACAGCAGCAGCCACGCAAGGCCGTCCGAGATCGCGAACAGCGACTTGATCAACCGGACCATGCCGACCTGCGCGGCGTCAGTATTTCCGCTTCTGCCGCTTCGCCGGCTTGCCCCGCTCCGGCAGCGGCTTCGGCTCGCCCGCGCCTTCCTCCACCAGCCGGAAGTCGATCTTGCGTTCCTCCACGCTGGCCTTCAGCACCACGATCCGCACCCGGTCGCCGAGGCGGTATTCGTGGCCCCGGCGCTCGCCGGTGAGCGTCTTGCGCACCGCGTCGAAGTGGTAGAAATCGCGCGGCAGCTGGGTGACGTGGACCAGCCCGTTGACCTTGGACTCGTCCAGTTCCACGAACAAGCCGAAGCTGGTCACGCCGCTGATGGTGCCGTCGAACTCCTTGCCGACATGGCCTTCCATCCACGCCGCGCGGTAGCGCTCGTCCACCTCGCGCTGCGCCTCGTCGGCGCGGCGGGAACGCTCGGAGCATTGCAGCGCCAGCGCCGCCATCTCGTGCGGCGAATATTCGTAGGTGTCCGGCCGGCCGCCGGCCAGCGCGTGCTTGATCGCGCGGTGCACCAGCAGGTCGGGATAGCGGCGGATCGGCGAGGTGAAGTGCGCGTAGGCCTCCAGCGCCAACCCGAAGTGGCCGATGTTGTCCGGCGCGTAAACCGCCAGCGACTGGCTGCGCAGGATCACCGATTCCAGCAGCGCGGCGTCGGGCCGCTCGCGGATCTTCTCCAGCAGGTTGCGGAAATCCTTCGGCTTCACCTTCGCCCACGGCGGCAGGCGCAGCGCGAATTCCTTGAGGAACTCCTCCAGGTCGGCGTACTTGGACTCCGGCGGCTTGTCGTGGTCGCGGTACGGCGCCGGCACGCGCGCGTCGAGCAGGAACAGCGCGGCCTGCACGTTGGCCGCGATCATGCATTCCTCGATCAGCTTGTGCGCGTCATTGCGCTGGAGCATGCCGGCCTGGGTCACCGCGCCCTTCGCGTCCAGCACGAAGCGCACCTCGCTGCTCTCGAACTCGATCGCGCCGCGCTTCGCGCGCGCCTTGTCCAGCACCTTGTAGAGCTGGTGCAGGCGCTGGATCTGCGGCAGCAGCGGGCCGATCTTCGCCAGCGCCGCGTCGTGGTCGTCCTCGGGGATGCCCTCGCCCACCGCGTTCCACACGTCGGTGTAGGTGAGGCGCGCGTGCGAGTGCATCACCGCTTCGTAGAAGCGCGATTCGCGGACGATGCCGTCGCGGCCCACCTGCATGTCGCAGCAGAAGCACAGCCGCTCGACCTGCGGATTGAGCGAGCAGATGCCGTTGCTCAGCGTCTCCGGCAGCATCGGCACCACGAAGCCGGGAAAATACACCGAGGTCGCGCGCAACTGCGCCTCGTCGTCCAGCGACGTTCCGGGACGCACGTAGTGCGACACGTCGGCGATGGCGACGATCAGGCGGAAGCCGTCCTTGTTCGGCTCGCACCAGACCGCATCGTCGAAATCCTTGGCGTCCTCGCCATCGATGGTGACCAGCGGCACCTTGCGCAGGTCCACGCGCCCGGCGACCTCCGCGTGCTGCACTTCCAGCGGCACCGCAGTCGCCTGCGCCAGCACTTCCGGCGGGAACTCGTGCGGGATGTCGTGGCCGTGGATCGCCGCCTCCACCGCCTGCGAGGCGGTGAGTTTGTCGCCCAGCACCGCCAGCACGCGGCCGATGGGCGGACGGTGCGCATCCTGCGGCGTGGTGATCTCGGCGACCACCAGCTGCCCCGCCTTCGCGCCGTTGCGCGCGTCCTGCGGGATCAGCAGGTTGCGCTGGATGCGCTTGTCGTCCGGCACCACGTAGGCGATGCCCAGTTCCTCCGTGTAGCGGCCGAGCAACCGGGTCAGGCGGCGCTCCAGCACCTCCACGATGGTGGCCTCGCCGCGCCCGCGCCGGTCCATGCCGGTGATGCTGACCAGCACGCGGTCGCCGTGGCTGACCTTGCGCATTTCGTAGGGCGGCAGGAACAGGTCGTCGCCGCCCTTCTCCGGGCGCAGGAAGCCGAAGCCGTCGGGATTGGCGATCACGCTGCCGGCGATCAGCTCGGCCTGCGCCGCCGGCACGTAGCCGCCGCGCCGGTTCTGCAGCAGCTGGCCGGCGCGCAGCATCGCGCCCAGCCGCTTCTGCAACGCCTCGAAGCGGTCCGGCGCGGTCAGCGCCAGCTTGTGCGCCAGTTCGGTATCGTCCATCGGCCCGTCGTTGGCTGCCAGCACCTGCAGGATCATCTCGCGGCTGGCGATGGGATTCTCGTAGCGCTGCGCCTCGCGCTGCGCGTGCGGATCGAAAGCGGGCGACGATGGCGGCGCCGGCTTCGGCCCGCGCTTGCCGCCATGCGAAGACGCGGGAGGCGGCAGATCCGGCATCCACGGCGGCCGCTTGCCCTCGCCGCGCTTGCCCGTCTTGCGGGCGCCGCCGGAACCGGACGAAGAACCGCCGGCCGCCTTGCCGCGGCCTGCGCCGCGCTTGTTGGGAGGTTTGCTCATGCGGCGATGGTACGGCAGCCGGGCATGGGACAGAGTGATGCAGTTCTATCTATTCGCCGAACTGGTGGGCAGCATGACGGAAGACCAACTGATCCGATTACGGACTTACGTGGGCTGCTGAGACCCCTATGCTGATTGTTTTTCAGCAGGTTTCAGATAACAAAAAAGCCCGCTTGCGCGGGCTTCTTCGGAACCACTGTGGTGCCCAGGAGAGGACTCGAACCTCCACGGTTTTACCCGCTAGTACCTGAAACTAGTGCGTCTACCAATTCCGCCACCTGGGCAGGTGGTGAGGCGCGCATTCTCCGGGGATGCCGTAGACCTGTCAACAGTTTTTTGCAGCGCCGCATCCAAGTCCGCACGCATGCCCAAGGCACCGCTGTGAATCAAGGTACCCCATTGACAGCGGGAACTAGGATGGTTGCCAACACCGCTGTCGCCACGAGTCGTGATCCCGCTATGCACCAGCATCGCGTGATCGTCTACGTTCGGATCGAACGGCTTGAACGTCGTCGCGTCGTTCGCCGTCGTCTTCACCGACGGCACCTTCAGCGTCGAGCCCGCCACCAGCTCCGCGTCCGTCACCGCGTTCGCCGCCGCCAGCACGTACCACAAGCTGCCGTTGCCGTAGACCCGCTGCGCGATGCTCTGCAGCGTGTCGCCCTCCAGCACCATTGCAGGCTCCGTGCCCATCTGGCTGCTGTCGAACGCCGTCAGCTGGCTCGCCGCGTCGATCTTCCCGTCCGCCCCCAGCGTCGCCACCTGCTGCCCGTTGGCGTACACGTAGTGCTGCGCCACCCCGCCATCGCGCCGCGTCAAAATCCCCCAGACGCATCAAAACTGAAGCTCCGCGTCTGCGTCAGCGGCGACTGGTTCTTGATCGGCGTGGTCTGCACGATCTTCACCCGGCGGCCCATCTGGTCGTACGTGCTGGTCGTCGTCGTGGTCTTGTAGTTGCTGTCCGTGCTGACGCCCGTGACCGACTGCTCCAGGTACGTGTCCCGCTTCAGGTACGTCGTCGTGTACGTGTGCGTGTACCCGCTGGTCAGGTTCTGGTAGCGGTACGTCACCAGCATCCCCGCCGTGTTGTAGCCGCTGCCGCCCGACGCCGTGCTGTAGAACACGGTCGACAGCGCCGTCAGCGCCGGATCGGGCGTGCCCTTGAACCAGGCCTGCCCCGTCCGGCCGAGTTCGCTCACCTGAAGGACACGGCCATCCTGATAGGTCGTCAGCGTCTGGTGCGACATCCAGCCACTGATGTCCACCTCGACGAGATCCTGCTCGCCCATCTTCGGATTGCCGACCAGGTAGCTCCTGATCGTCCCAGGCGCGAAATACTCCGCCAGCGAGACTTCCTGTCCCGCCGCGTTGTATTGGTGCCGCGCCACCACGCCCGAGGTGTCGCCCACGTTGACCGCCGCGTACTCCAGCTCCAGCTGGCCCCGCAGCGTGTACGTCGACTGCGCCACCTGCGTCGTCCCCGCCGACGTCACCGTCGTCCGGCTCACCGCATGGCCCGCCGCATCGTAGTGCAGCGCGTACGATCTGGGAGTTAAGTGAACCCGATTCCGTTCTCCAGAATACCCCCTAACATCATTATCTAGCGGAATGACCAGCGGAGACGATTGATGTAGGAACAGACGATATTGGCAGGCAATCCATGCTTAACGCTCGATCTACAATTTCCTCGTCCGTCATCGGATCATAATTTTCCGCAATAAGCGAGTAAGCCCGAATTGGATCAGGACATCCCGCGCAAAAATTTTCTATTTCTTTATCCAGCTCATCTTCAGTCAACACGTACCGCTTCGGATTTGAGATGCGATCCATGATTTTCAACAAATCGATCTTACTCAGCAATCTCCCGCCCACTCACGCCTCCCGTTAAATCAATGCAATCATACCGCACCACATCAATAGTGAATATTATAATGAGCTTTTGGCGAAACAATTTGAAGGTTACTCAAATCATATACAGCTCCGCCATTTTTAATCGGATCAACGTGATGAAGATTGAAGCCCTTACCAAACGCACCATTATCATTCAGATATTGAGGAGGCGTACGTGGCGCATACCCATCTCTCATTAGCTGCACGTTGCGAGGCGTGAAGCCACTATTCAACTCAGGATTTCCACCAATTTGCTCCCAGATAGCCGACCTCAGATCATCAAAAGTATTGAATTTCATTCCAACCAGTGCATCCCCAACTTGACTTGGAATTGGAGTTGGTGTGGCGGCATCCAGCCAAACTCCCGAAACCCGCTTCAAGTCACCACTAACCGTAACCATGCCAGGCAAATATCGCGGGGAAACAAGCCTTACCGGAATTGGATTCGAGTACAGAGTTCCCGGCGAAGGAAGTTCAAACTTGAGGTGATAGCTCCCGTATTTCGCAAGCCCAACACCTGCCGCAAAATTCGCCAGCAGAGAACCGCCCACCTCCGCTTGGTTCTGATACGGCAACAGCAAGTCGATGTTGTATGGCGTCGTGGCTCGGAAGTCATCGAAGGCCCCCGCTGGAGCCACCGTAGCCTCGGCCATCAACGTCAGGCCATCGAACGCCGTTTTCGTCAGATTCGTTAGCCCATTGAACGCTTCCGGGCCAAAATTGACGATTGCTTTGCCTCCTCCCTTTAGCGCCGAACCGGGATCGTTGACAACCGCCACCGCTGTATCAGCCGCACTGTACCCGATCCCACCAAGGGTTCGCATCAGGCCAGCGCCTGCGTATTTCAGGAAACTCCCCTCAGTGACGGCGTTCTCCTGTGCCGCCGTCCAATACTGATTCATCGACTCGCGACTGAAATACGCGCTAGCGGCTGCACTCTTGGCGCCAACTCGGTATCCATGCCAGCCATCCGAAACCCAATCCTTTCCGCTTGGCGTCCCCGTTTCGGGCAGGTATTCCGCGACGATGACGGGATCAGGCGGCAACGGATACGTGACGACACCGTTGTCCCACAACAGTCCGCCATCCGCTTGTCGAACGGGGAACCTGGCTACGCCTGCGTCATGGCCCGGCTCCAAGGCGCTCCCCACACCAAGCTCCGTGCCACGAGTATTGGTACCTGGTAGCGCTTGGCTGCCTCTCCCCCACTCCTCGTCGGCAATCATCTGTTGCCGCATTTGCTCGTCTTCTATCGCCCAGCGTTGCCTCATGTCATCCGAGGACTCGCCGGCATTTGCTTGCACGCGCGAAGACGCATTCGCCAACGCATTGCCGAACGCATCCGCCGTGATGGTCAGATAGTCGGATCCATTCAATGTCTGACCGAACGACGAACGCACTGCCCCGCTGACCAATCCGCCACTCATGCCATACGCAAAGTCCTTTGCGAAGGGAGACTGCAAGCCGAGCTTCTCCACCGCCAGCGGCGCAATCTTGGCGCTTGCCACGCTGCTGACGGCGCTGGCCGCGATGCTGGCCCAGCTGAAACTCACGTCCATGCCGGCCAATTTCTGCCCCGCGTAATTGGCTCCTGCGTTCGCCAAAGCGAGTCCGGCCGCCTTACCCCATCCGGCGGCGCCGCCGACTTTGATTGCATCGCCGATACTCCCCAGCGAGCCCACCCCTGCGGTGATCGCACCCGTGATGGCGCTGGCGGCAACCCCTCGCCAACTGAAACTCGTTACCCCCATCAAACTGCCCACGGCTTGGCTTGCCACGCTTCCCGCTGCCGCTCCGATAGCAGCGGCCGCTACCATCTGCCCTGTCGTCGCCGCCGTCGTAAGGCCCGACATCGCGAAAGATGCCGCTCCCGCCGTATAGACCGTCACCACTATCGCCACCACCACCATCAACACCGTTGCCAACGCATTGCAGTGGTGTTTCGGCGGCGGCGTGATGTAAGGCAGGCTCGGCGTGGTCGAACCCTGGATCTGGTTCGGGTCGAACGGCTTGAACGTCGTCGCGTCGTTCGCCGTCGTCTTCACCGACGGCACCTTCAGCGTCGAGCCCGCCACCAGCTCCGCATCCGTCACCGCGTTCGCCGCCGCCAGCACGTACCACAGGCTGCCGTTGCCGTACACACGCTGCGCAATGCTCTGCAGCGTGTCGCCCTCCAGCACCATCGCAGGCTCCGTGCCCATCTGGCTGCTGTCGAACGCCGTCAGCTGGCTCGCCGCGTCGATCTTCCCGTCTTCGCCCAGCGTCGCCACCTGCTGGCCGTTCACGTACACGTAGTGCTGCGTCACCCCGCCATCGCGCCGCGTCAAGATCCCGCCCGACGCATCAAAACTGAAGCTCCGCGTCTGCGTCAACGGCGACTGGTTCTTGATCGGCGTGGTCTGCACGATCTTCACCCGACGGCCCATCTGGTCGTAGGTGCTGGTGGTCGTGGTGGTCTGGTAGTTCTGTTGGTCGCTGACGCCCTTGACCGACTGCTCCAGGTACGTGTCCCGCTTCAGGTACGTCGTCGTGTACGTGTGCATGTACCCGCTGGTCAGGTTCTGGTAGCGGTATGTCACCAGCATCCCGGCGCTGTTGTAGCCGCTGCCGCCCAGGGCCGTGCTGTAGAACACGGTCGACAGCGCCGTCAGCGCCGGATCGGGCGCGTCCCTGTACCAGTTGCTGATGCTTGAGCGGCCCAGTTCGCTCACCTGCAGCACGCGACCATCGGCGTCGTAGGTCGTCTTGGTCTGGTGCGAACGCCAGCCGCTCACGTCGACGTACATCGTGTCGTAGTACATCTCACCCGTTTCGGGGTCGTACGCCTTGTATTTGTAACTCTCGGTCTTCCCCGGCGCGAAATACTCCGTCAGCTCGATCTCGCGCCCCGCCGCGTCGTAGGTGTGCTTCGCCACCACCCCGGTGGTCTGGCCCACGTTCACCGCCGCGTACTCCAGCTCCAACTGGCCGCGCAGCGTGTACGTCGACTGCGCCACCTGCGTGGCGCCCCACGACGTCACCGTCGTCCGGCTCACCGCATGGCCCGCCGCGTCGTAGTGCAGCGCGTACGACTCCACGTCCGAGTTCGCCTGCTTCCCCGCCACCACGATCTGACCGTTCACCAAGGCGCCGTTCACCACCTGCACCCGGTTCTCCGCGTCATAGCTGAACCACAGCGTCTGCACGTTCGGCACCTTCGGCGCCGGCGGATTGCCACCGCCACCGCCACCGCCACCCGGAGGATCGTCTTCGCCAGGCGGCGGCAACGCCTGCTGGTCGAGCTCCACCTGCAAGCTGCTGGCGGACAGCGCGGAGTACAGGTCGTTCGAAGATGGCGACGCTTGTAGGCCGAACACTCCGCCGCCGCCCGGAAAGCCTGGCGGCAATGGACCCGGATTTGGATTCTCTTTGCTGCCCATCGCGTGATACATGAAGCTGGCACTGATGCTCTGGCCATGTCCATCGCTGGCCGTCACCGTGATGACGTAGTCACGCCCCATGATGCCGCCCGCGGCGGAGCCGCTGAACGTGCGCGTCGCCGCATTGAACAGAATTCCCGACGCCGGTGGCACGCACGTGTATGTCAGCGTGTCGCCGTCCGGATCCACGAAAGTGTCGGCGGCGAAGGTATATGACAGCCCGACCCCGGACACCTGATCCACCAGCGGACGATTCACGTAGGGCGCATGGTTGACTGTGGCAATCACCGTCAACACAAACGTGTCGCTCACCGTTGCACCCGAAGGATCCCGCGCCGTCACCGTCACGTTCCAACTGCCGGTGGCCGCCGGCGCGCCACTAAACGTGCGCGTGCCGGCGTCGAACGACACGCCTGAGGGCATCCCGCTGGCGGTGTAGGTCAGTACATCTCCGTTAGGATCGCTGAACGTGTTCGCCGGGAAGCTGTAGCTCCACGCCATCCCCACCGTGGCTGTCTGATCCGGAATGGCATTGCTCACCTTCGGCGGTTGGTTGGTTGGCGGCGCCACCGTCAGCACGAACGCATTGCTCACCGTCGCGCCCATCGGGTCGCTCGCCCTCACCGTCACCGTCCGGATATTCGCCATGGGGGGCGTCCCGCTGAACGTGCGCGTCGCCGCATCGAACGAAATGCCAAATGGCAGCCCAATGGCCGTATACGTCAACGAATTCCCGTCCGGATCACTGAACGTATTCGCCGGGATGGTGTAGCTCCACGCCTGGTTGACCGGGATCGTCTTGTCCGGGAGCGGAACAGCCACCACCGGCGCGCGGTTTGATACACCGGTAACGGTCAACACGAAGCTATCCGTCACCGATGCCTCATCCAGATCATAGGCCGTGACCTGCACCGTGAAAGCGCCCGCCACGCTTGGCGTCCCACTGAACGTCCGGCTGTTCATGTCGAACGTCACGCCAGCGGGCATGCCGGTGGCCGTGTAAACCAGCAGGCGACCGTCCGGGTCGGTGAATGCCCCTTGCGGAATGGTGTAGCTCCAGGCCTGACCCACCGCGGCAGTCTGATCTGGAATTGGTGTTACAACCGTAGGCGGCTGGTTCGGCGGCGACGGCACCGTCAGCACGAAGGTATCCGTTACCGTGGCGCCCGCGGCGTCCCTCGCCGTCACCTTGATGGTCCAGCTGCCGTCGCCCCAAGGCGTGCCGCTGAAGGTGCGCGTGGCGGCATTGAAATCGAGCCACAGGGCGCCTCCGCCCTGCCTGTCGTTCGACGTCGCCGTATAACTGTAGCTCAGCGCGTCGCCCTCCGGATCGCTGAACGTGTTGACCGGGAACGTGTAGCTCCAAGCCTGGTTGATGTACGCCGTCTGATCCGGAATGGCATTGACCACCTCCGGCGGCTGGTTTGGCACAACGGCGGTGACGACGAAGGTGTCGCTCACCGTCGCCCCCGACGGATCCTGCGCCGTTACCGTGATACTCCAGCTGCCCGCTTCCTGTGGCGTGCCGCTGAATATCCGCGTATTCGCGTCGAAGCCCATCCATGAGGGTCGGCCGCTTGTCGTATAGGTCAGCGCACTGCCTTCTGGATCACTGAAGGTATTGGCGGGGAAGGCGTAGCTCCACGCCGTTCCCACCGTCGCGCTCTGGTCTGGAATCGCGCTGACCACCTTCGGCGGCTGATTTGGCACAACGGCGGTGACGACGAAGGTGTCGCTCACCGTCGCCCCCGACGGATCCTGCGCCGTTACCGTGATGCTCCAGCTGCCCGCTTCCTGTGGCGTGCCGCTGAATATCCGCGTATTCGCGTCGAAGCCCATCCATGAGGGTCGGCCGCTTGCCGTATAGGTCAGCGCGCCGCCTTCCGGATCGCTGAAGGTGTTGGCCGGGAAGGCGTAGCTCCACGCCGTTCCCACCGTCACGCTCTGGTCCGGAATCGCGCCGACTACCTTCGGCGGCTGGTTGGCCGCTGCCGTCACTGTGACGGTGAACGTATTGGTAACACTGGCGCCCTTTGCATCCTGGGCGATGACCGTGATACTCCAGCTGCCCGCCTCCTGCGGCACGCCGCTGAAGGTGCGGGTGGCCGCATCGAAGTGCAGCCAGTCCGGCAGCCCGGTGGCGCTGTAGGTCAGCGCGCCGCCTTCGGGATCGGTGAAGGTGTTGGCTGGGACAACAAAGCTCCAGTTGCTTCCGTTGGCTGGCGCCGTCTGGTCGGGGATCGGCGCGGCGACCACGGGCGCCTGGTTGGTGGGGTCCAGCGGCGCGGCATTGGTGCCATAGGCGCTGTTGGCCACAACCCGGCGGCGGTTGCCCACCGCGTCGTAGTCGTAGCTCAGATCCAGCGTGTATTTCCCGCCGGCCGCCATGTCCTGGTTGGTGACCCGGATGATGCGGTTGTGGCTGTCGTAGGTGGTGCGGGTGATGGTGTGCACCTGGTTGCCGGCGCCATCCACCGTCTGCGTGGCTTCCAGGGTCCGGTTCCCGGACGCGTCGTACTCGTAGTAGTAGGTGATCGGGCCATCGGTGACGCGCATCACCAGGCCGTTGGCGTAGTACTCGGTACGCCGGTTCACCGGCATCTGGGTCAGGTCGGTGTCCGGCGGCAAGTCGGGCCAATCCTCCGGCGGCAGCTGCTGCCGCATCGGCATGACGTACCCGCTTCCCTCCCCGCCCTGCATCGCCATCACCCCCATGGGCTGGAAGCCGGTGACCGCCGTCAGCAGCCCGCTGCGCGCGTCGTAGGCGTAGTCGTAATTGGATCCGCCCATGTCGACGTGGTCGGTAAGGCGGCCGAAGTAGTCGTAGACCCAGGTGTTGCTGTCCGACGCGATCGTTTCACGGATCTTGCGCCCCTGCGCGTCGTAGGCGCTGGCCCGCACCACCCCGGCCTTGGTCTGGCTGCGCACCAGCAGACCGCGGCTGTCGTAGTCGTACTTGATCCAGCTGCCGGTGGCATCGGTCGTCTGCAGCCGCCCACCGTTCTGGTCGAGCAGATAGGACTGCAGGACCGTCTTGGCGCGCGCGCTCCCGTTCGGCAGGAAGTCGCCCTGCGCCACCGCATGATCGAGCTTGTCGTAATCGACGTAGGTCAGGTAGCCCACCGCATCCTGGGCCGCCACTTCACGGCCGAGCACGTCGTAGCCCTTGCGGGACACCCCGCCGGTCGCGTCCGTGACCCGCACCTGCTGGCCCGCCGCATCGTACTCGTAGCGCCGCACGTGGCCATTGGCGTCCTGCGTCGCGATCAGCCGGCCCAGCGCGTCGTACATCCACCGCGTTTCCGGCGCCTGCCAGCGTTCGGCGCCGGTTTCGTCGATGACCTTGACGCTGGGCGCGGTCTGCCGGATGACCTGGTCCCGGTCGTTGTAGGCGTACTGGGTGACGTTGCCGAGCGGATCGGTCTGGACGAGCACGTTGCCCCAGCGATCCAGACTGACGCTGACCTGCGCGGTCGCGCTGGCATCCACCTTCCAGGACGGCAGGACCTGGCCGATCACCCGGCCCAGCTTGTCGTTCTTCGTCAGGTAGACCGCGGTCGCCGCCGCCCCGTCGTTCGTCCACGGCCGCTCTTCGCGCACCTGGTGCCCGGCCAGATCGTAGAAGTAGCTGCGGTTGGCGCCGGTGTCCGCGTTCGAGGCAACGACCCGACCCGCCTTGTCGTAGACGTAGCGCGCCGAGGTCGCGGCCGACGCCAGGGCGGCGGCGGTCGCGCCCTGCGCGGTGATTTCGCCGAAGGCGTTGTAGGCCACCGCGCTCTGCGCATCGGTGAGCGCTGCGCCGCCGCCCGCCGGCGTGCGCGTGGTGACGGACGTGAGCTGCCGGCCGATGGCGTCGTAGCTGGCGACGGTATGCACCGTCATGTTGCCGCTGGCGCCGGTCAGCGTGTACCAGGCATCCACGACGTTGTCCGCGGCGTCGTAGCGGCTGTACCAGAACGTACCGACGGCATCCCGGGTGGCGACCGCGCGCCCCTGCCGGTCGTAGCGCACGGTGGTCACGGCGTTCGCCGCATCGCCCGCGTTCGGCGCACCGCTGGCCGGGTCGCCGCCGGCATAGCGCACCACCCGCAGCGCGTTGCCGAAGGCGTCGTAGTCCATCGTGGTATAGGGCGCGGCGTCGACGTACAGGGCCGCGCTGGACAGATCCAGGTTCGCGTTGCCCGCGAGCAGGCTCTGCCAGTCGCTGCGCAGCACCTTGTGTTCGGTTTCGGTCGTCGAGAGGGTGCGGCCGAGCGCATCGTAGGCGATGCCGCTGACCTTCACGCCATCGACCGTGGTGGTGAGCAGGCGCCCCTCGGCGTCATAGCCGAACGCCGTATCGACCATGCGCCGCTCGTTGGCGCCCGCAGCGGTCTGGTACAGGTGCGACGCGCTTTCCTTGACCTTGCGTCCGAGCAGGTCGTAGCTCCAGAGCGTGCTGCGATCGTAGCCGGTGGCCGCATTGCCCACCGCGGGCAGCGGCGGCAGGGTGCCGGTCGTCAACCCGGCCGTCTCGATCTTCCGCGCGAACTCGATCTGGAGTTCCACCCGGCCCAACGCATCGTATTGCCAGGCGGTGACGTAGCCTTCGGCATCGACGGTGCGGATCCGCCGCCCCAGCTCGTCGTAGTAGTGGAAGGTGTCCGCCCAGATCGCATCGGCCTGGTCGGGCGTGCCTTCCAGCAGCTGCCGCTCCTTGACCAGGTTGCCGTAGGCGTCGTACTCGAACCGCGTCGTCGGCGTGCCCGTCGCCAGCGTGCCATCGGCCATGTAATAGGCGACGGACGGCTGGGTGATCGCGCTCTTGCGGCCCAGCCGGTCGTAGGTGGTGGTCAGCGTGCGGTCGTCGGCGCTGGCGGTCAACACGCCCGATCCCGCCATCTGCGCCCGCGTGATCGCCTGGCCCGCCGTCCAGCCCGTCAACTTGGCGGTATTGAGCTTGTTGGCATAACGCGTCAGCCCGGTCTGCTCGCCGTAGGCGTCGTAGGCATACGCGGTCACGTAGCCGGCTTCGTCGATGTCGTAGGCCAGCCGGCCCAGGCTGTCGTACACCTTGTAGCTGTAGTTGCCGCGCACGTCCTTCTGGACCACCGCGCGATCAAGCGCATCGTAGGCCACGCGCACGTCGGGCTGGACACCGGTGGCCGCCAGGACGCCGTTGTCGTCCAGCTGCCAGGCATCCGGGAAGAGCGTCCGGCTCTGCCGGCCGCGCACGTCGTACTCGTAAGTGACGGTGCGTTCTTCCGCCGTCCCGGCGTTCTCCGTCACCGTCAGCACCTGGCCCAGCGCGTCGTAGGTGCGCCGGGTCACGATGGACGTCGTGCTCACCACGACGTTGCCGCTCGCGTCGTAGCGGGCGACGGCGACGGCGGGCGAGCGCTCCGCCGTCATCCTGCCGGCCGCATCGTATTCGTAGGTCCAGACCGCGCCCAGCTTGTTGGTGACGCTGGTGCGGCGGCCGGCCGCGTCGTAGCCGTAGGACTCGGTCTTGTTCAGCGCGTCCGTCGTGCCGGTCAGGCGACCGGCATTGTCGTAGGCGTAACCGGTGCGCTGGACGTTGGCCTGCCCGGCCACCAGGG
Organism: Thermomonas brevis; assembly: GCF_014395425.1. NCBI lineage: Bacteria > Pseudomonadati > Pseudomonadota > Gammaproteobacteria > Lysobacterales > Lysobacteraceae > Thermomonas > Thermomonas brevis. The sequence goes on along the minus strand of NZ_CP060711.1, from coordinate 2,956,667 downwards.
CGGCCACCGCCGCCTCCGTCACCGTGGCGATCGTCACCGGCGTGGCATAGGCATGCGTCGAGACGACCCGGTCCGCACCATCGTAGCGCTGCTCGGTCACCGCGCCGGCATCGTCCACCGAGAACCGCAGCCGCCCCGCCCCGTCGTAGGCATAGCGGGTCAGGCGCTGCTGGTCGGCGGCATTGCCGCCTGCCGTCGCGAGCGCACTGGCGACCTGCGCGGCCATCTGTCCGGCCACGTAGGGGATCGTCACCGCATAGGCGACGTCGGCGGTCTTCAGGCCGGAGGCGTCATAGCGGCGCTCGCTGACCACCGCGCCCGCATCGCTTCGGGTCAGCGCATAGACCACGCGCCCCGCGGCGTCGTAGACGTACTGGCTCGCCCGCGCGGCGCTCTCGTTGGCGCTGGCAAAGCCGGTGAAGTCGCTCACGGCCGCCGTGCCGGCGCGCAGCTTGGTCAGGACCGTCGACGTGGTAAACGCCGCCCCATACGCCAAGCTCTGCTGCACCCGTCCGGCGCTGTCGTAGCGGGTTTCGGTCAGGCTGCCCGCTGCGTCCAGCGTGAAGCGCACCCGGTTGTCGCGGTCGAACACCTGGTAGCCGAGGCGATCCGCCGCATTGTTCAGGAGCGACTCGCTCGTCACCAGCGCCTGCAGCGCACCGGTCGTCGGCGCCGCGGCAAGGGCCGCCAGCGCGCCGGCGCTGAGCGCCTTGGCGTATTCGCGGGTCAGGACCGCATTGCCGTTCTTGTCGTAAACCGTCTCGACGAGCGCGCCGGCGGCATCCACCACGAAGCGCAACCGGCCCGCCTCGTCGTAGGCGTACCGCGTCAGGTTGCCCAGCGCGTCCGTGCGGGTGACCAGATTGTCGTTCGCGTCGTACGCGTAGCGGGTGATGAGATTGAGCTTGCCGGTGCCCGGATCGACGGTTTCGGCGACGCGACGGTTCAGCGCGTCGTAGGCGTACTGCACCGTCGTGGCCGCGCTGGTGCCATAGCCTTCGGTGACCGTCAGCACTCGACCGGCGGCGTCGTAGGACGTCACCGTGCGCAGGTTCAACCCGTTCGGATCCCGGGCGACCTGGGTCAGGCGCCCCTCGCGGTCGTAGCTCATCCGGGTGAGCCGGCCGCTGGCGTCGGTCACGTCCAGCCGCCGCCCCTGTCCGTCGTAGGTATACGTCGTGGTCAGATTGAGCTTGCCGGCCCCCGGATCCTCCACCCGGGTCAGCTGGCGACCGATCGCATCGTAGGTGTATTGCACCTTGCGGCCGCTGGCGTCCGTCGCCTCCGTCAGCAATCCGCGAACGTCGTAGACGTTGCCCGTGCTGTTGCCCAGCGGATCGAGAACCGAGACGACCGCACCGTTCCTGTCGTAGGTCGTGGTGGCCGTGGCCGTGCCGCCGCCCGGCAATGCCTGGCTCACGGTCACGGTCTGCCCGAACCGGTTGTGCACGGTGGTGACGGACACGCCCTCCGGCGTGGTCACCACCAGGCTGCGCGCACTGTCGCTATGGGCATAGGTCGTGACGTAACCCCGCGCATCGGCCTGGCTCACCACGCGGTCGAAGGCGTCGTAGACCGTACTCGTGCTTTCCAGCTGCCCGGACACGGTTCGGCTCATGCCGACCTGGCGCCCCCGCCTGTCGTAGGTCAGCGTGGTGACGCTGCCAAGCGCGTCGGTGACGGTCGCCACGCGGCCGAACGCGTCGAACGTCTGGGTCGTGGTGCGCGCCAGCGCGGTGCCATCGGCCTCGGTGCGGGAGTTCATCTGGCCACGCGGGTTGTAGGCGTACCGCGTCGTGCTGGCCTGGCCAGTACCGTAGGCCGTGGTCTGTTCCGCCAGTTCGCCGAAGGCGTTGTAGCTCATCGCCGTCTGCACGCCCTCGGCGTCGGTCAGCCGCGTCAGCAGGCCGCGTCGGTCGTACGCGTACTGGCGGCGGGCATCGGTCGCCGCCACGAAGCTCAGGGTGGAGATCGCGCTCTGGACGCTGGCCCGGACGCCCGGCTGGGCGATGGCGATGCGCCCGGTGTAGACCAGCACCTCGCCGACCTGGCCGAAGGCCGTGTAGCGGGTTTCGGTCACCTCGCCCTGCGCGTTGGCGATGCCATTGGCCTTGACGCCGCGCACGACGAAGGTCTGCCGCCCCTGCGCATCGTAAAAATAGAAGGTCTTGGCGCCGCTGGCGTCGACGGTTTCGGTACGCCGGCCCAGCAGGTCGTAGCTATGCCGCAGGCCATACTGGGCATAGGCGCTCTCGCGCTGCGCCTCGCTCAGGCTTGGATCATCCAGGCTCTTGCCGAGCATCGCCGCCGCGTCGGCCGCCTGCTGGCCGCTCATCTCGCCGGTCACCTGGCCGAACACGTCGTAGCGGAGATAATTCTCCCGCACTTCGCTCGTGCCCTGCCCCGCCTCCGTCCGCACGAGCCGGCCCGCCTCGTCGTAGCTGTAGCGGGTCACCGTGCCTTCGGGATTGAGCTCGACGACCACCTGGCCCAACCCATTGAAGCTGCGCTGGGTCAACCGGTACGGTTCGGCCGGCGGGCTCTTCATTGCGCTGGTCCGCAGGGTCGCCAGCGTCTCGCTGCCCGTCAGCCCCGTCAGCTTCTTGGCGTAGGCCTTGACGACGCGCTGGTTGTTCTTCTCGTCGTAGAGGAACTCGGTCAGATACCCTTCGGCATCCACCAGGCCGACCTGGTTGCCGCGCCCGTCGTAGAGCAGGTGTTCGACCTGGTCGTTGGCCGCATCCGCGAGCGGACGCAACTGGTCCAAGGTGCCGTTTTGCCAGTACGCATTGTTGGTGCGGGTGGCGTAGCGCTTCGTCAGCGCCAGACGGCCGGCCGCATCGTAGATCATCTCGACCAGGAAGCCGCCCGCATCCAGCGTCGCCACCAGTCGGTCGGTGACGTCGTAGAAGAACCGCTTCACCCGCGAGGCGCCGTCTCCGCTTTCCGTGCTCGACAGCAACCGGCCCGCGCCATCATAGGCGTAGCTCGTCACCAGCCCGGCGGCATCGGTCTCGCTCGCCAGGCGGCCCGCCGCATCGTACGCGCGCGTCGCCGTGCGATCGTTCGCCGCGTCGGTCTGAACCCAGGCCTGGGTCCCCGACAGCGCCGGTGCCCCGGCCGCATAGACCAGTTCGTCCTTGACCACCGCCCCTGCGGAATACCACCCCGTCGTCGCCACCCGGTTGGCATAGGACACGCTGCCGCTGACGCGGCCGATGGCGTCGTAGAGCGTCTTCGTGACCGCGCCGGTCGCATCCACCGCCGCGCTCAGGCGGCCGGCGGCATCGTAGAAGAAGTAGGTAAGTCCGCCGGTTGCGTCCTGCACGGCACGCAGACGCCCGGTCGCGTCGTAGACGCTTTGCGCCGTTCGCGTCACCTGCGCGCCCGCAACCGTCCCCGCCTCGCTCAGCGACAGCAGCAGGCCCGCGGCATTGCGCACCTCAGTGCGCACCAAGCCGCTGTCGAGCGTCGTGACCACCCGACGCGACGAGTCCACGTAGGCAACGGTGGTCGTGACGGTGTTGGCGTCGTCGTTGGCCGCGGTCTCGCTGCTGCGGCGGATCGTGCTCAGCAGCCGCCCCAGTCCGTCGTACACGTAATCCACGACCTCGCTGCCGCCCGGCGCCACGCCCGCCACCGTGCGTCCCACGCCATGCACCGCCACCTGCTGGCGCAGCAAGCCCTGGGCGTCGTACGTGTAGCGCGTGATCGAGGTGGCATCGTCCAGGACGCCTGCACCGCTCGAGGAGGAGACGGTCGCGTAGTCCGTGCGCTGGGACAGCCGCCCCTGTGCGTCATAGCTGAAGTCGGTCCGGGCGGTCTGCCCACGCCCGGCCGTCGCCCAGTCCGTCATCTCGGTCAACGTCGGCACGCCGGACACCGGCAGCCCGCTGGTGTCGTACATCGCGCCCACGAAGCTGCGCGTCATCGACGCCAGGCCCTGCGCCACGCCCGAGGCGTTGTACTGGGTTTCCGTCACCCGACCGGCGGCATCGATCACGAAGCGCAGCAGACGCGGATTGGTGGTGTCGTAAACGTACCGCGTGACCAACGCGTCGCCCGGCACGTTGACGGTGCCGGCGTGAGTCGGGTCCAACCCGTCCGCATCCGGCACCGTGTAGCGCGCTTCGGTCAGGACTCGATTCTCGCTGCTGTACGTGCGCACGACCGTGTTGCCGAGCAGGTCGCGCTGCAGGATCACGTTGCCGTTGGCGTCGTATTGGTACACCGTGTCCAGCGTGGACATCGCCCCCGCATACGCGGCCTGGCGGATGCGCACCACGTTGCCGGCGGCGTCGTAGCTGTAGTCGGTCACGGCACGCTGGCCGCCGACCGCCGGCTCCAGCACCGCGGTCAACTGGCCCGCCGCATCGTACTGGTAGGTCCAGCTCCGGCCGGCGGCATCGGTGACGGTCGTGGCCCCCGCCGAGTACGCATAGGTCAGCGACTGGGCGGACCCATCGGCCACCCCGCCCTGGGTGACGCTGGCGATGCGTCCGGAGGCATCGTAGGTATAGGCCACCGTGATGCCGTCGCTGGTGGCGACGCCGGTGATCCGCAACGAACTGGCGTCGGCGTAGGTGTACGCGACCCGATACGACTTGCCGTCGTTGTTCGCCGGAGCGCCGGCATCCCAGGTATTGTCCAGCGCGCTCTCGGGCGTCAGGTCGGTCTGCACCCAGCTCAGCCGCCCGGCCGCGTCGTAGCCGTAGCTCACCTGGCCCTTGGTCACCAGCACGCCACCGACATCGCGCTCGGACGTGCCCAGGCTGATCAGCCGGTTCTGGTCGTCGTAGCCGAACGTCAGCGTCTCGCCGTTCGTGCCGGTGACGCTCTGCAACAGCGTGCCGCTGTAGCTCAGCGTATAGGTCGCCTTCGTCGCCAGGTCGACGATCTTCTCCAGCTTCCCGGCCACCGCCAGACTGCTTGCGGTGTAGGTTTCCTGCACCTGCGTGCCGCCTTCCGTCCACAGCCACTTCGCCGACGATCCCGACCCCGACAGCACGATCGTGTCGTGGGCGCCCTCGCCCTGCGACGAGACGTAGGCGCTCCGCGCCGCATCCCACGTGTAGGTCACCACGCTGCCATCCGCCGTGGCCCGCTCCACCGTGCTGCCCACGGTGTTCTTGGTCCCGGATGCCAGGCGCACGGTGCGCTCGTAGCCCGTCTGCCAGCCATCCGTGCCCGTCTGGGCGAAGCTGCCCTGGCTGTTGTAGGTGCGCACCAACCCGGTTGCGAAGCCGTGGCCGAACAGGCTCTCGTCCCAACCGGTCAGAACCAGGTTGCCGGTCGCCAGGTTGACGTACTGGTCCGTCCGGCTGCCGCCGATCGACGGGCCACCGCCGGCCAACCCCAGCTGCGCCAGCGACGTCGTGAACAAGCCCAGACCATTGCCCGAGACGACTGCAACCATGACAACCCCTTCTGCTCGCCCCGGACCATTCCGTGGCCATCTCCACGTCAATCCCGGTACGGGCAAAAAGGTTTAGGCGAACAAGAACCCCCGCATCGCAACCAGCAACTAGACCAGAAGCGTCTCACCCGAAGCGGGCACGCCGTCGATTTCAACCCGCGTTGACACCCCACATGCGAACGTCGGTCCGTCGCCCCCGCCGACGTCAGGATGCCGAAGCTCGCGCTGCTCATCGTCGATGTCATCAACCACTTCGCGTTCGACGGCGCGAGAGCGCTCGCGGCCGCGGCCGATGCCATCCACGCGCCGCTGCGGGCGCTGCGCGACCGCTTCGACGCCGCCGGGCTGCCGGTGATCTACGCCAACGACAACTGGACGGACTGGCATGGCGGGTTCCCCGATCTGGTCGCGTCGTCGCTGGCACTGGGCGGCACGTCGGCGCGCCTCGCCGAGCGGCTGGCGCCGGAAGACGGTCATTTCTACGTGCTGAAGCCGAAGCATTCCGCGTTCATGGCGACGGCGCTGCCGGTGCTGCTGCAGCAGCTCGACGTGGACCGCCTCGCGATCGCCGGCATCGCCGCCGACTCCTGCGTGCTGGCGACGGCGATCGACGCGCACATGCGCGACTACCGGTTATGGGTGCCGAGCGACTGCACGGCGGCGCGCACGCCGGCGCTGAAGCGCGCCGCACTGCACGTGCTGCGCTATACCTGCCGGGCCGAGGTGCGCCCGGTCCGCGGCGGCGCCGATCCATTCGGCATCCGCGGCGCGGGCGCTACCGGAAGCGCACCGACATGAGCGCGGAGGAATCGCCGGGATGAGATCCAAGACCTGCAAGCTCGGCGAAGGCTTCCGGATCGCCTTCGATCATCGCGGCGTCCAGGCCGCGGAGATGGTGATCGCGCCTGGCGACAAGGAGGGCGGCCCGGACAACCGCCATGCCGGCGCCGACCAGTGGCTGTTCGTGGTCGAAGGCAGCGGCCTCGCCATCGTGGAAGGTGCGCGACGGCGCCTGCGACGAGGCAGCCTGCTGCTGATCGAACGCGGCGAGCGGCACGAGATCCGCAACACCGGCCGCTCGCCTCTGGTGACCGTGAACTTCTATTCGCCGCCCGCCTACACGCAGAGAGGCGTGCTGAAGCCCGCGGGCAAGCCGGCGGGCGCGGCGCGTGGCGGCGGGCGCAATCCTCGGGCGACGCAAGCGAACGCATGACCAGCGGCGCGCGGCTCCGCCACGTCAACGACACCATGCCGGGCATCCGCCGGCGCGGACGCGCGCGCTTCCACTACGTGTCGGCGAAAGGCCGCCGCATCGCCGACGCGAAGACGCTGGCGCGCATCCGTGCGCTGGCGATCCCGCCCGCCTGGTCGGACGTGTGGATCTGCAGCGACCCGCACGGGCATATCCAGGCTACCGGTCGCGACGCGCGCGGCCGCAAGCAATACCGCTATCACCCGGACTGGATCCGGCGCAGCCGGCGCGACAAGCACGAGCGCATCATCGCGTTCGGCGCGGCCCTGCCCCGGCTCCGGCGCGCGCTGCGGGCGGCGCTGACCATGCCCGGCCTGCCGAAGGACAAGGTCGTGGCGATGGTCGTCGCGGTGATGGGCGCCACCCTGATCCGCATCGGCAACGCCGAATACGCGGCCAGCAACCGTTCCTACGGCCTGACCACGCTGCGCAACCGGCACGTGCAGGCGATGCGCAGCGGCGGCCTGCGTTTCCGCTTCAACGGCAAGTCCGGGAAATCGCACGAGGTGCCGCTGACCGACGCCCGCCTCGTCCGGCTGGTCAGGCGCTGCCAGCAGCTGCCGGGACAGCGCCTGTTCCAGTACGTGGATGGCGGCGGCCGCCGCCACCCCGTCAACTCGTCCGACGTCAACGCCTGGCTGCACGCCGGCATGGGCGAGGACTTCTCGGCCAAGGACTTCCGCACCTGGAGCGCCACCGCCATGGCGTTCCGCGCGCTGGCCGCGACGATGCTTCCGGCCGGCGAGGACGGACGCCCCGCCGCGGAGCGTGCACTGGCGGAGTTGGAGAACGCCGTGATCGAGCAGGTCGCCGCCGCGCTCGGCAACACCCGCAGCGTCTGCCGCAGCGCCTACATCGATCCCTGCGTGTTCGAAGCGTGGCGCGCCGATCAACTCGGCCGTCATGCGCGAAACGCGCGCGGCGAGCGCCAGTGGGAGGCGGCGACGCTGCGCTTCCTCCGCGCGCAGCGGCGGAAAGCGGGTACCTGTTGATCCGGCCCTCAAATGGTCGCGTCCGCCGCCGCTTTGTGTAGAGCCGAGCTTGCTCGGCTAAACGCCAGGCAGCGCAGCAAGCTGCGCTCTACCGGAAACCATTTGAGGGCCGAGTCAACAAGCCTCGAAATCACCCGCGCCTCGGAGAAGCAATACGAAAGCGCTACGGACGCCCGAACGCGCGGGCGACCATCGCGCAACCTCAGCGCGCCGACTTCGCCTTCTTCACCGCGCGCTTGGTCGCCGCTTTCGACTTCTTTGCCGCCGGCTTCTTCTCCGCCGTTTTCGCGGCGGCCTTGCGCGCCGGCGTCCGCCGCTTGGCGTCGATGCTCTGCTGCAGCAGCGACATGAAATCGACCACGTTGGTCGCGGCGTCCTCGCGCAGCGCGGGTTCTTCCAGCGACCTGCGGACCTTGCCGCCCTTGGCCTTGATGCGCTTCTCGATCACCTTGTGCAGGCGGGCGCGGAACTCGTCCTTGTAACCGGCCGGCTTCCAGTCGCTTTCCATCGAGGCGATCAGCGCCTCGGCCATCTGCATCTCGCGCTGGCTGACGCGGTAGTCGCCGGCCTGCCCCGCCGGCAGCGCGTAGTCGCCGATATCCACCAGCTCCTGCGGGTAGCGCATCATCACCAAGAGCAGCGCGTCGCCCTGCGGCAGCACCGCGCACAGGTGCTCGCGGCTGCGCACGACGACCCGGGCGATGCCGAGCCGGCCGGTATTCTTCAGCGTCTCGCGCAGCAGCACGTAGCCCTTCTCCGCCTTCTTCGCCGGCACCAGCACATAGGGCTTCTCGAAGTACTGCGGGCCGATCGCCTCGGCGTCGACGAAGGCTTCGACCTCGATCGCGTCGTGACTTTCCGGCGCGGCCGAGCGGATGTCCTCCTGCTCCAGCACCACGTAGCTGCCCTTGTCGTACTCGAACGCCTTGACCACGTCCTTCCACGGCACTTCCTCGCCGGTTTCGGCGTTGACGCGCTCGTAGCGGATCGGCGACTTGTCGCGCGCGTCCAGCATGCGGAAGGACAGGTCGGTGCCGCGCGTACCCGGCATCAGCTGCACCGGGATGTTGAGCAGGCCGAAGGACAGGGTGCCGGACCAGATCGGGCGCGCCATCGTCGTCTCCGTTGTGGCGGAATCAGCCGCGCGGCCCGCCCATCACCGGCAGGATCACGCCGTTGACGTAGGAGGCGGTGACCGGCGAAGCGAGGAACACGTAGGCGGGGGAAATCTCTTCCGGCTGCGCGGGGCGGCCCATGTCGCTGTCCTCGCCGAACTTCGCCACGTCTTTCGCGGGTTTGTCGGCGGGATTGAGCGGCGTCCACACCGGGCCCGGCGCCACGCAGTTGACCCGGATGCCGCGCTCCAGCAGGTGGCTGGCCAGCGACTTGGTCCAGGCGTGGATGGCGCCCTTGGTCGCCGAATAGTCCAGCAGCTTCGGGCTGCCGAACAGCGCCGTTTCCGAGCCCGTATTGATGATGCTGCCGCCGCGGCGCATGTGCGGGATCGCCGCGCGCGCCATGTGGAAGTAGCCGGCGATGTTGGTCTGCAGGGTTTCCTGCAGGCGCTCGTCGTCGATGTCCTCGATGCGCTCGGCGTGCAGCTGGAAGGCGGCGTTGTTGACCAGCACGTCGATCTTCCCGAACGCCTCTCGCGCCTGCGCGACCGCGCGTTCGCAGAAGCCGCTGTCGCACACGTCACCGGCGATAGCGAGGCAGCGCCGGCCTTCGGCCTCGACCGCCGCGCGGGTGAGTTCGGCGTCCTCGTGTTCGCTCAGATACAGGATGGCGACGTCGGCGCCTTCGCGCGCGAACAGCACTGCCACCGCGCGGCCGATGCCGGAGTCGCCGCCGGTGACCAGCGTGGTCATGCCCTCCAGCTTGCCGCTACCGCGGTAGGCCGGGGCCTGCCAGCGCGGCTGCAGTTCGAGATCGGCTTCCTTACCCGGCTTGCGCAGATGCTGCGCCGGCAGCGGATTCTGCGGCTGCTTGCGGGCACCGGCCTGCACCGCCTTCTTGGCGGCGCCCTTCTTCTTTTCCTTCGTGGGCGCGGCGTCCGCCTTGTTCTGCAGCTTGCGCTGGCGGCGCGCGGTCTTGGCTCCTGAAGTCGTCATCGGCGGCGTCATCCGTTCGTCCGTTGCGATGAAGGTGCCCGATGGCGCGTGAAGGAGGCGTCCTGCATCCGCATCGGTCCATGTGGTCACGCAGCGGATCGAACCGGCATCGACCGCACCTAGATGCGGATGCGTTCGTCCACGGTCATCGGCAGCAGCCGGATCACGGCGAGGCGGTCGAAATGTTCGTGTTCGGGATTGATGAGGAGGTTGCATTCGTCCGGGCAGAGCGCGCTTGGCACGCGCAGCGCCAGCGATTTCCGGTTCCGGTGCCAGGCGTCGCCGATGGCCTGGATCTGCGGGCGATAAGGCCGCTGGTTCCAGTCCTCCAGCAGTTCGCCCTGCACCAGCACGTCCTCGACCGGGAGGCTGGCGACGGCCAGCGTCAGCGCCTCCGGCGTTTTGCCTTCCAGGTGCGCCATGAACTCCAGCATTGCGCCGGCCGGCGACAGCGAAGCGTAGATGCTGGGCGCGTCCTTCGATGTCCAGCGTCCTTCAGCGGCGCTGGCGGCGCCGCTGAAGGCCTGGTCGGTCTTCCAGTCCTCGACGATGCGATAGACATGGAGCCTGCCGTCCCTGGCGTCGTCTCCGCGTTCGGGCAGGACATCGTTCGACGCCGTGGCCGTGGCCGACGTCGTGAATGCCGGCGGATCGCTCGCCGGGAAGCTGTCGTCCAATGCTTCGTCCAATTTCCTGTTCATGGCCTGCCGTTCCGGGAAGACGATTCCGTGCTGCGTCGATGCCGCTTCAGCGGCTGCTGCCGCGCTTGCCGCTGTCGCCACTCTTGTTCCTGTTGTCGTCCGAACGCGAGCCGGCGCTGCGCGACGACGAACCGGAACGCTCGCTGGCACCGGCCTGCTTGCCGCCGTGGCGCTTGTCGTTGTCGGTGTACTGATTCTTGCCGGTGGGGTTGTTGGTAGGCATGTCCTTGCTCCTTGTTGTTCGATCAATGGCCCGGCTCGCGCAGGGCATCCGGTTTCATGCAGATTCCGGGCCACCTTGAAGCGCATGGCCCGATGCGGTTTTCAGCCTGTCGTGGATCGCCGCGATGCGAAAAAAACGGCGGGGCTGTGAAACATCTGCACGGCTCGGCGCGCACATCCGGTCATGATCCGCACCACCCGTTGCGCCTGCCGCGAAACATCCCTTGCCTTCCGCGAGCGGAAGGCAAGGGAAATTGGCGGCACGAAAATCACGGCTGCTCCGTCGGCGACGAACCCGCATCGCGTGGCGTCCCGGTGTCGGCGACCGGCGGCGACGCCGGGGACGACGCACCGCCCCGCAACCGTTCGATGGCATCGCGGTGGCTGCGCAGGGCCGGCAGCGCGTCCGCCGCGAGACGGCGGGCCTGATCGGTGCCGCCGCCATTGGCGGCCGCCTCGAAGCGCGCGATCGACTGATCGTGCGACGTCGCCATGTGATCCAGCCAGGCCTCGTCGAAGGCGTCGCCGCGCAGGGCGCGCAGGCGCGCGTCCTCGTCGCGCTGCTGGGCCGTGGGCGCGGGATCGCCGGACATGCCGGAGGCGTCGCGAAGCTTCCTGTTGAGCGCTTCATGATCGCGCGCCAGCATGTCGGCCAGCGCCTTCACGTCGGCGGACTTGGCTTGGCCGCGGGCGTACTCGGCCAGCGCCATTTCGGCGGCGCCGCTCTGCAAGGCTTCGCTGTAGAACGAGGCGTCGGTGCCCGTCTGCGCCGCATTGGCCCCGTCGGACGCCTGCGCGTCCGACGGGGCATCCCGTGCCGATGCCATGGCTTCATCGTTCGCCTCGTCGCGCGGCTGGCAGCCCGCCATCAATCCGACGGAGAAGGCGGCCAGCACCAGCAACCAGGGCGTTCGATGGGGCTTGCCGTGATGCATGTTCTTCATGGAAGTCCCCTAGTTCGCCTTGGTGGAGGACGAACCGGCGGCGCCGGTGCCGGACTCGGAAGAACGGCCTTCGGTTCGCGAGGAAGACGAAGAAGACGCGGACGCAGACGACGCTCCCGATGCCAGCCGGATGTCGTTCTGCACGTCGCGCACGCCGCTGCAGGCGTCGGCGATGTCTTCGGCGCAGTGCTTCTCCCAGCGCTCGTCCACGGTGCCGGTCAGGGTGACGGTGCCGTCCTTGACTTGGACCGTGATGCCCGAGGCGTCCACATGTTCGTCGTCCATCAGGCGTTCGTTCACGTCCTCGCGGATGCGGTCGTCGGTACGCGTGTAGCTGCGCGGGCCCAGGCCGCGGCGGCTTCCGAAATCGCGCTCCTGGCCGGAGCGGCCCTGTCCCTGGTAGCCGGAGCCTTGGCCACCGTACGGATAGGAGCTTTCGCGGCCGTAGCCGGACTGTCGCGAGCCACCCTGTTCATGGCGCGAACCGGACTGCTGGTGGCCGGCATCCTGCCCATAGGCGGCGCCGTACTGCCGACCCTGCTCATAGCCCGACTGCTGGTAGCTGCTGCCCTGCCCGTAACCGGAACCGGACTGCTGGTAACCGCCACTTTGGCCGTAGCCCGAGCCGGATTGCTGATAGCCGCCGCCGCGCTGTCCATAGCCGGAACCCGGTTGCTGATAGCCGCCACCCTGCTGCCCGTAACCCGAGCCGGACTGCCCGTATCCGGAACCGGACTGCCGGTAGCCGCCACCCTGTCCGTAACCCGAGCCGGATCGCCGATAACCACCGCCCTGCCCGTAACCCTGGTAATCGGAGGAACCGCCCATGCCGCGCATGTCGTCGAAGCGCTGGCCCTGATCGCCGCCGCTGCCGTAGGAGCCGCGCTGGCCCTGCCAGTCGCCATCGTTCCAGTCGCCGCGCTGCTGCGACTCGCGGCCATAGGTCCGCTCCGCCTCGTCCATGCCGTAACCGCCATGGCGAGCCTCGGCGCGCGAGGACTGTTCGTCGTAGGGATAGTCGTCGCGACCCAGCCCGTGTTCGCGCTTCGGCGCGTGCCGCTGCCCGTAGCTGCCGCGGGTCGCGTAGCCGGACTCGCCGGATTCGCCATAGCCCTGGCCTTCGCGCCCGTATTCCTGGTCGCGGCCCATGGTGTCGTTGGCGCGGCCCATGCTCTGGCGGTAGCCGCCCTGATTGCGCGCCTGCTGACGTCCGTTCTCGTGGTTGCGATCTTTCATTCTCGATGTCCTCATGTTGTCGAGCCAGTTGCCCGCCGCATGCACTGCGTGCGCGCCCAGCTCCCACGCTTCCTTCGCGACGGCCTTCAGTTCGCCGGTGCCGGTTGTCTTCGATTCCTCGCAAGTGCTGGAATTGCGCACGTTCGGTCTCCTCGTGTATGCGAATGGCGCGGGCGGTCCGGCCCGCTCCTTGATTCACGCAAGGTGCGTGCCACACGTAGCGATGCGGTTTGGCGCGCTTTTGGCACGTTGCGCGCGGGCAATTTCTTCCGCGCCGTGCAGTTCCGTCAGTCGGGCTTCGCCGGTACGGGCGCGATCGCCGCCGGGATGTCGAACAGGGTCCGGCACTGCACGCAGGCCTGCTCCGCGCGCGCCATGAAATCCGAGGCACGCACGGTGTCGCCGTCGGCCATCGCGTCCTTCGCCAGCGACAGCGACAGCTCGAGCACGTTCAAGGCGTTGCGGAGCGCGTGTTCGCGCTCCAGTGCTTCGGACAGGGTCAGGCCGCCGCGTCGCATCCCGGCCGGCCTTCCTCGGCCATGCGCGCAAGGTGGTTGTGCACCGTCCGCACGCTGATGCCCAGCGCGCGCGCCGCCGCGGTCTTGTCGTTGCCGAAGTGCGAGAGCGTCTTCAGCAGCATGCGGCGCTCCATCTCGGCCATGGTGGTGCCGATGTTGAAGACGATGCAGGTGTCGGTTTCCCGCAGCACCGGCGCCTGCGCGGCGGCCGGGCCGACCATTACCTGCGTGCCGGATTCCAGCAGGTAGGCGCGCTGCACCGCGCTGAGCAGTTCGCGCACGTTGCCCGGCCACAGATGCCGCAGCAGCGCCTTCTCGCAGGCGGGCGCCAGCCGCTTGCGCTGGCCGTAGCGGGCGTTGAGGCGATCAATGAAGGCGCGCGCGAGCAGGATCACGTCCTCTTCGCGTTCGCGCAGCGGCGGCATGTGGATGCTGATGTCGGCCAGCCGGTAGTAGAGGTCTTCGCGCAGCCGGCCTTCGGCGATCGCTTCCAGCGGATTGCGGTTGGTCGCCGCCACCACCCGCACCGGCGTGCGGATGCTTTCGGTGCCGCCGACGCGGGTGATGCAGCCGGTTTCCAGCACGCGCAGCAGATAGACCTGCAGCTGCGGCGGCATCTCGCCGATTTCGTCGAGGAACAGCGTGCCGTTCTCGGCCTGTTCGAACACGCCGACGTGCCGGTTCATGGCGCCGGTGAAGCTGCCGCGCTCGTGCCCGAACAGCTGGCTCGCCAGCAGTTCGCCGGGCACCGCGCCGCAGTTCAGGGCGACGAACGCGCCCTTGCTGCCGCCCGCTTCGTGCAGGGTCTGCGCGGCCAGTTCCTTGCCGGTGCCGCTCTCGCCGGTCAGCAGCACCGACACGTCGGTCGGCGCCACCCGCAGCAGCGTCGCCACCGCCTCGCGCAGCGCGCGCGAGCGACCAAGCAGGCCGGTCCGCATCAGCTGCCGGTCGGTCGCCACCGCGTGCGCGGCCTGTGCGGCCTCCTGGAACATCGCGGACAGCCGGTCCGGCGGCAGCGGCTTGAGCAGGTACTCCACCACCGGCTCCGACACCGCGCGGCGCGCGCTGTCCAGGCAGGGATGCCCGGTCAGGACGACGATCCTGCCCTGCTGGGCCAGGTCGATGTCCTGCAGCAGATCCAGTCCGGAGCCGTCGGGCAGGCGCAGGTCGAGCAGGATGAGATCCATCCGGGTCGCCAGCCTGGCCCTGGCGTCGGCCAGGGTGGAAGCGACGATGGCCTCGCATCCATGACGCGCGGCGAGTTCGGCTGCGCATTCCCCGAAGACAGGATCATCGTCGATGATCAGGATTCTCGCCATTGCTTCGACCATGGGGACGATTCTCCGCACGGGCGGGTTAAGCCCGCGTCCGGATTCGCTTATTTTGCTGAACCGCAGCCAAGCGCCGAGGCCACGAACGCGGCGGACACCGGCTTCTGCGTATAGGGCACGTGGCGGTAGCGCATCGCGATCGCGCTTTCGTCGTAGCCGGTGGCGAACAGGAACGGGATGTCCTTGGCGAGCAGGTAGTCGGCCAGCCCGTAGGTGATGCGGCCGCCCAGGTTCAGGTCCAGCACGACGCCGTCGACCTGTTCCGCGCGCTCGATGGCGGCGCGCGCGTCGGCTTCCGAGGCCACCGGCCCGAGCACGGTGACCCCCTCGCCTTCGAGCGCCGTCTTCAACTGGTAGGCGAGCACGTATTCGTCCTCGACGACCAGCACGTGGCAATTACTCCTGAACAGACTGACCATGGGCCGCTCCTGCGTCGATGGGAACCAGCAGCGTGCAGTGGACACCATCCTCCGTGAAGGCGTAGGTCGTCCTCGCGCCCAGCTGGTAGGGAAGCGCCTGTTCGATCAGCTCCCTTCCGAATCCCATCCGCGTCGCATCGCTGCCGCGGGGATGCGCCACCCGCTCGCGCCAGTCCACGAACAGCAGACGCGCGCGCTCCTCGCGGCGGATTTCCCAGCGCACCGTCAGTTCGCCGTCGCCGCCGGCGAGCGCGCCGTGCTTGAGCGCGTTGGTGGTCAGCTCGTGCAGCGCCAGCGCCAGGGTCTGCACGCTGGCATAGGGCAGCAGCACGCCCGGCCCGTCCAGGAACACGCGCCCTTCGTCGTCGTCGCCGATCAGCGCGCCGAGTTCCGCGTTCAGCAGTTCGTCGAACGACACCTTGCTGGCGTCCGGCATCCGCGACAGCAGGCCCTGCGCGCGCGCCAGCGCTTCCATCCGCTGGCCGAAGACCTCGCGGAACGCGCCCACGTCCGGATGTTCGTCCAGGGTGCGCTCGGCCAGCGCCCGCACCACCGCGATCAGGTTGCGGCTGCGGTGCTGCAGTTCGGACACCAGCAGCTGCAGGCGATCCGCGGTTTCCTTTTCCTCGGTGACGTCGCGGGCGATGCCGCCGATCCGGCGCACCTGCCCGCCGTCGTCGGTCAGCGGGAAGCCGGCGTCGCGGATCCAGCGCAGCGCGCCGTCGGTGGGGCGCAGGATGCGGTACTCGCGGGTCAGCCGCTCGCCGTTGCGGATCCGCTCCATACCGTCCTGCACCGCGGCCAGGTCCTCGTCGACGACCAGCGACCGCCAGCCGTCGGCGCCCTGCGCATGGCCCGCGCCGACGGTGCCGAAGATCGTCTCGAACGCCGCGCTCCGGAACTCGAACCGCATCGTTTCCGCGTTCCTGATCCAGAGCACGTCGGACGAGGCGCGGCTGAATTCGCGGAAGCGCTGCTCGCTGCCGCGCAGCGCCTCCTGCGCCTTCGCGCGCTCCACGTTCACCCAGGTCCGGTCGGCGGCGTCGCGCAGGATGTCCAGATCCAGCGCCTCCCAGCGCCGCGGCGCCGGATCGGCCGCGCACAGCGCCCCGACCAGCTGCCCGGCCTTCAGCACGCTGACGCTGGCGATCGCCACCAGCCCCAGCGACAGCATCGCCGCGCGTTCCTCGCCGCTCAGCGCGGTCTCCGCGCGCGCGTCGTAGACGACGAAATCGCGGCCGTGGGCCAACGCGTCCCGCGAGCCGGGCCAGTCGCCGCCGCCGTCGATGCCGCACAGGCTGGGCAATCCGTTCGATGCGTAGTCGAACAGGATGGCGCCGGCATGCTGGCCGGGATCGTAGGCGTAGTAGTAGACCCTGGCGACGCCGAGCCTGTTCGCGAGCAGTTCGCAGGTGGTGCGCTGCACGTCGACGGGATCGGACAGCGGCCGCAGCGCGTCGATCAGCGTCAGCAGGAACGCCTGGCGCCGCAGGTCGTGGTCCGGCGCGCGGGATGGCGGCCATGCCTCCCCGCCGGCGGCTCCGAGGAGCCCCGGCAGGTGTTCCGGGCGACCGTTCATGGCGCCTCGTGAATGGACGTGCAGCCGTTCAGGCCTTCTACCAGGTCCTGGATGCAGAAGGGCTTGGGCAGGCAGCGCGCGCGCGCAGAGGCCATGTCCATCGGCTGGTCGCAGGTCAGCAGGAACGGGATGCCCCACGCCTGTGCGGTTCTTGCGGCCAGTGCGGGATCCTGGTGGGAGCGCGTCCCCACCACCATCGCATCCGATCCTTCCGGCGCACGCATGCGTCCGGCCTCCGCCATGTCCGCGCAGACGTCGACGACCCGCGCGCCCGCCAGAATCAGCGCCTCCTCGAGGACGGAGGCCAGCGTCCTGTCGGGTTCCACCACGAGCACACGGAGTCCACGAAGATCGCGCATGAGCGTCCCATCCCTGCCGGTGAATCCCCTGTTCCTCATCATTCCACCAACCCCCGCCAGCATTCCGCGGCATTCCGTGCGGGGCTCGACGGGAATGCGAATCTTTTTCGCATTCATGCATTTTTTTCACTGTTGCCGGCGCGGACACGCACACAGGAAACGTTTGCCGGACCGTGCAGGAACTGCCGGCTCCATCGCGTCGACATGCCCGGCGTTCACGGCGTCTTCCCGCCGCGCGCGGCTCTACTGTGGCGATGAACGCGCAGCCTCTTCAAGACGCCCACGTCCAACCGCACGCACCGGCCACCGGCACGTTCTCGCGCGGCTGGCGGGTGGTGCGGTTCCTGTTCCGTTACTGGCGGCTGGGCGCGCTCGGCACCGGCAAGCCCGATCTGCCGGAGCCGCGGGCGGATGCGGTCGCGCAGGCCTTCGTCCGCGAACTGGAAGCCTTCGGCCCGGTCTTCGTGAAAATCGGTCAGGCGCTGTCCACCCGCGCCGAATGGCTGTCGCCCGCCGTGGTCCGCGCGCTCGGCCGGATGCGCGACGACGTCACCCCGCTGCCGTGGAGCCGCATCCAGCCGGCCATCGAAACCGCGCTGGGCGCGCCGCTGCCGATGCTGTTCCTGCGCATCGACCCGGTGCCGGTCGGCAGCGCCTCGCTGGCGCAGGTCTATCGCGCAACGCTGCACGACGGGCGCGAGGTCGCGGTCAAGGTGAAGCGTCCGGGCGCGGAGGCGGAGATGCTGCGCGACCTCGATCTGCTCGCGCGCATCGCCGCCTGGGCGGACCGCCTCACCCCGCTCGGCCGCCGGCTGCGCTTCCGCGACTGGATCGGCGAGTTCCGCCGCGGCCTCGAGGACGAACTCGACTACTGCGTCGAAGCCGACAACCAGCGGCGCTTCGCCGCGCACTTCCGCCGCTATCCCGGGCTGTGGGTGCCGCAGCCGATCCGCGGCCACACCTGCCGCGACGTGCTGACCATGGAGTTCGCGCACGGCCGCCACCTCGTCCCCGGCTGCGCCGATCCGGAAACCGGCGCGGCGCTGGTGGCCGCGCTGATCCGCGCCTACCTGGACCAGATCCTGCTGCACGGCGAGATCCATGCCGATCCGCATCCGGGCAATTTCCTGATCACCGCCGACGGCTGCCTGGCCGTGGTCGATCTGGGCCTGCTGGTGCCGGTCTCACCGGAACGGCAGGCGCGGCTGATGCGGATGTTCACCGCGCTGGTCGACGGCCGCGGCGAGGAAGTGGCCGACGAGACGGTGGCGATCGGCCTGCCGCTGCCCGGCTTCGACGCCGCGGGCTTCCGCCGCGACATCGCCCGCGTGGTGTCCGACTACGTGTCGCAGCACGCGCCCACCGAAGGCGACCTGCTGCTGGACATCGTCCGCCTCGCCGGGCGGCACGCGCTGCGCCCGCCGCCGGAGCTGAGCCTGCTCGGGCGCGCGCTGCTCGGGCTGGAGGCGGTGCGGCAGGCGCTGGCGCCGACGCTGGACGCGCGCCGGATCATGGAGGAGCACCTCACCGGCATCGCCGTCGAACGGGTCCGCGAATCGTTCGGGCGCAACCACGTGGCGATCGCCGCGCACGACCTGCACGCGATGGTGCGCGCCGCGCCGCGGCAGGTGGAGTCGCTGCTGTCGATCCTCGGCGAGAACCGGCTGCAGGTGCGGCTGACCGGGCTGGTGGAAACGCAGCTGGTGGAGAACCTGCAGAAGATCGCCAACCGCATCGCCGCCGGCGTGGTGGTGGCCGCGCTGATCCTCGCCTCGGCGCTGATGATGCGGGTCGGCGGCGGCGCGCGCCTGTTCGGCTATCCCGCGCTGGCGCTGGGGTTCTTCTTCGCCGCGACCCTGCTCGGCCTGTGGATCGTGATCGGCGCCTGGCTGCACGACCGCAGCGCGCCGCGGCCCTGATCGACCGGAGAGGAGACGGACGCATGCGCAAGGACACCTTCTGGATCCGGAACGGCCTGTCGCTGGTGCTGACGGCCTGCTTCCTGCTGCCGCTGGCCGGGCAGGCCTGGTTCGGGCACCGGCTCTACAACCAGCAGTTGATCGAGGACGGCGGGCAGGCCGTGTCGCTGCTCGCGTACCTGCACAGCGGGCATTTCGTCTCGGCGGTGTTCGAGAACTGGGAAAGCGAATTCCTGCAGATGGGCATGTACGTGCTGCTGACGGTGTCGCTGCGACAGAAGGGCTCGGCGGAATCGCGGCCGCTGGATCCGGCCGACGAGGAGCCGGAGATCGATCCGGGCGCGACGCCGTGGCCGGTGCGCAAGGGCGGCGTGTGGAAGACGCTGTACGGGCATTCGCTGGCGATCGCGTTCGGCCTGCTGTTCCTGCTCTCGTTCGTGCTGCACCTGTGCGGCAGCTGGCGCGACGATAACGTGGAGCGCGCGCTGAAAGGCGAGCTGCCGCTGACGCTGCCGGCCTATCTCGGCGAACCGCGCTTCTGGTTCGAGTCCTTGCAGAACTGGCAGAGCGAATTCCTCGCCGTGCTGGCGCTGGTGCTGCTGTCGATCTGGCTGCGGCAGAAGGATTCGCCGCAGAGCAAGCCGGTCGAGGCGCCGCATTCGCAGACCGGGACTTGAGGCGACGCTTTTTTTGACGCGGATCAACGCGGAAATACGCGGATCGGACGAATGCAAACGGCTATTGCCTGATCCGCCTTTTCCGCGTTGATCCGCGTCCAGATACCGAGCCAACCGGCTCCCGACATCAGCTACGCGCGTCGAGCCAGGACAGATCCTGCTTCACCTTGTCGATCCCTTCCCACGGATGCGCGCGCAGCCGCCGCATCCGCGCCGGCGCGTTGCGCAGGGTGAACTGCGCCGCGCTCTTCAACCGCCCCAGCTCCTCCCAGCGCAGCGGCATCGCCACCGGCGCGCCCGGCCGCGCGCGCAGCGAGAACGAGGCCACGCTGGTCGCGCCGCGGCCGTTGCGCAGGTAGTCCACGAAGATCCGGCCCTTGCGCAGCCGCTTGGACGCGGTGGCGAGGAACTTCAGCGGCTCCGAGGCGGCCAGCGCGTCGGCGAAGCCGTGCGCGAACGCCTTGGCCTGCTCCCACGGGCAGGCCGGCCGCAGCGGCACCACCACGTGCAGGCCCTTGCCGCCGGAGGTGCGCAGCCAGCTTTCGAGGTGCAGTTCCGCCAGCCGCGCGCGCACCGTGCGCGCCGCCGCGACCACCTCCTTCCACGGCACGTCCGGGCCGGGATCGAGATCGAACACGAGGCGGTCGGCCAGCTCGGGCGCGTCCGCCTTCGCGCCCCAGGGATGGAACTCCAGCGCATTGAACTGCACCAGTTCCATCAATGCGGCCTCGTCGCGCACCACCAGGTAGTCCTCCTGCTCGCCGGATTCCTCGCGCAGCCGGACGCTGTCCACGTGGCGCATCCCCGCGCCGTGATGCTTCTGGAAGAAGCAGGGCCGGCCCGCGCCCTGCGGGCAGCGCACGATCGACAGCGGCCGGCCGGCGATCTCCGGCAACAGCCAGCGCGCCATGGCGCGGTAGTAGTCGGCGATGTCCTGCTTGCGGATGCCGTCCTCGGGAAACACCACCCGCTCCGGATGGGTGATGGCGATGTCGTCCGCCGCTTCCGTCGCGTTCATGGCCCTGCCCTCGCTTGCGGCGCGTGCCGGCGCGCGGTCGCTGTCGCGCAGGTCGGACGCGGATTTGTCGGAGCGTACCGCCTTCAGCGACGCCTGCCGCAGCAGCCCGTTGCCGCCGATGCCGCGGTAGAACGCCTCGACCACGATCTCCGGCGCGACCCAGCGCGCGCGGCGCAGCTCCGGGTCGGGCACGTCCACCCGCGCGGTCGGCTCGCGCCGGCCTTCGCCCAATCGCTTCGCGAGCTGCAGCAGCAGCGCATCGCCGAAGCCGCTGCCCATCCGCCCGACGTAGCGCCAGCCGCGCCCCTCCGGCGCCGCCAGCAGCAGCGCGCCGATGCCGACGCGGCTGCCCTTCGGCGCGGTGTAGCCGACCACCGCGAATTCGTCGGCGAGCACATGCTTGGTCTTGCGCCATTCCGGCGAACGGCCCGTGTGATGGGCGCGGTCGGCGCGCTTGGACACGATGCCCTCGAAGCCCTGCTCGCGCGCCAGCTGCCAGGCGCGCTCGCCCTCGCCTGCGATGTGCGAGCTGTATGCCAGGTGCGGCGGCGGCGTGCCCAGCACGGCTTCCAGCAGCGCCTTGCGCGCGGCCAGCGGCGCGGCGGACACGTCCACGCCATCCAGGTGCAGCAGGTCGAACAGCACCAGCGACAGGCTGGCGTTCTTCTCGCCGGCCAGAGTCGCCTGCAGCAGGTTGAAGTCGTCCTTGGTGCCGCGGCCGGCGATCAGTTCGCCATCGAGCGCGGCGCTGTCCAGCTTCAGCGCCTCGACCGCGGCCACGATCTCCGGCAGCTTCGGCGTCCAGTCCAGCGCGTTGCGCGAATACAGCCGCGCCTTGCCGTCGACCACCGCGACCAGCAGGCGGTAGCCGTCCCACTTGAGCTCGTGCAGCCACTCCGGGCCCTGCGGCGGCGCGTCGCCGAGGCGCGCCAATTGCGGGGCGAAGAAGCCGCCGCGGAAGCGCGCTTTCTTCGCGCCCGGCAGTTGCAGCGCGCGCTTCGACCAGTCGCGCTTGCGCCGGGCCTTGGCCGGCGGCGCGGACGTCTTGCGCGCCTTCGCCGGCTTGCCCGCGCCGGCGCGCTTGACGTCTTCGGCCGGCGCCTTGGTGACGTCGCCGAGCAGATCGTCCGCCTCCAGCGTGCCGGCATGGCCGTCGCGGTCCTTGAACAGCAGCCACTGCACCTGCCGGCCCGGCTTGCCGGAACGCACCAGATGCCAGCCGCCCTTGAGCTTGTCGCCGAACAGCTCGAAGCGCAGATGGCCCTTGGCCAATTGCGCCTCGGCGTCGCCCTCGGTGGACCAGTAGCCCTGGTCGAAGCGCGCGACGTGGCCGCCGCCGTACTGGCCTTTCGGGATCTCGCCCTCGAAGCCGGCATAGGCCAGCGGATGGTCTTCGACCTCCACCGCCATCCGCTTGACCGCCGGGTCGTAGCTCGGCCCCTTCGGCACCGCCCAGCTCTTGAGCACGTTGCCGACCTGCAGGCGGAAGTCGTAGTGGCGGCGCGAGGCGTGGTGCAGCTGCACCACGAAGATCGCGCGCTTGCCGTGCGCGGCGGCGCGACCGGGCGCGGGTTCCCGCGTCTTCGAGAACTCGCGCTTGCGCCGGTAGTCGACGAGGCTCACGCCGCGCGCGTCGTCACATCATCTGGTCGCGCGCGTGCTCGGCGCGCGCCGCGCCGATCGCGGTCTGCACCTTCTTCACTTCCTCCGGCGGCGGCAGCACGGCCGGCATGCCGAGCGACTGGATCCACAGTTCGCGGCACCAGCCCTTGGTGTGGTAGAGGTGCTCGTCCTCCTCGTGCTCCACCGCTTCGACCGCCTGCTTCAGCACCTTCGCGCCGGCGCCGCCGGCCTCGGCGACCTTGCCGATCAGCTCCCAGTTCTGGTGGTCCTTGGTTTCCGCCAGCACCACGCATTCGGCGGCGACCAGCTCGGCACCGGCCGGATCGGCCTTCGCCATCGCCGACTCGATCGAGCCCACCAACGCCTTGCCGAGACCGGCCACCACCTCGCGGCCGGGGCTGGATTCCTCGGTATCCATGCCGAGTTCCGCGAACACGTTGGTCAGCACGCGCTCGTGGTTGCGCGTCTGTTCCAGGTAGTGCTCCCACTCCTTGCGCAGGTCGTCGTTCTGCGCCGCCTGCACGGCGGCGGTGTAGATCCGGATACCGCCGCGTTCCGTCTCCAGCGCCTGCAACAGCAATTCGTGGACCTGGCTGCTCTCGACCTTCTTGGCCATGGTGGATCTCCTCGTGGGGGGCGTCGTTCGTTGTAAAACGAGGCGCGTGTACGCGCGGTCAACGCGGCCGGGCTGTCGTCCAGTTGCGGGCCCGCGTCTCCGGTGTTGGCGCAAATACCGTGCCAGCCGTGAACGCCCGTCCCGGCGCCGTTCGCCCGCGCGCGGCCATGCATTGCCTGCATCGGCGCGCATCGATTACGCGCTTCCCCGCGCATCGCCGGACGCCCTGAAAGCGAGCGCGCCCAAGGGTTCCAGCGTTCACGTCGATGCAACCCGGGCTGCGCGATGCTGCACACCCCACAAGGAGGACACCCATGCAGACCGTCAGTTCCGTGATGACCCCGAATCCCGCCTGCTGCCGCATCGACACGCCGCTGCACGCGGTGGCGCGGCTGATGATCGACCACGATTGCGGCGGCATTCCCGTCGTCGACATGGACGGCAAGCCGCTGGGCTTCGTCACCGACCGCGACGTGGCGGTGCGCATCGTGGCCGCCGGCCGCTTCGACCAGAACACCGTCGCCGGCGACGCCATGAGCGCGCCGTGCAAGACGGTCAACGCCGACAGCAGCCTCTACGACTGCACCAATCTGATGGAGATCGAGAAGATCCGCCGGGTCGCGATCGTGGACGGCGACGGCAGGCTGTCCGGCATCGTCTCCATCGCCGACCTGGCCCGCGCCGGCAAGGACGCGGCCACCGCCGAAGTGGTCACGCACGTGTCCAAGCCGGGATTGCCGCACTGATCCGCCATGCGGAGCCTCCTTCGACGGAGGCTTCGCGCCACGCGGCAAGCGGTGCGCGCCGCATGCGCATCCGCTTTCCTCGTACAGATAAAAGCCCGCCACGCCTGGAGGCGTGGCGGGCGTCAGGTGCGGTCCCTGCACCTTGCGTGCGGCGAGGAGGCGGCGGCTTCCGTCGGGACAACCGCAACCGCACTATCCGGCGTTCCTTCGCCTGCGTTGCGCTGGGCTAACGTCCATCGTGATCCGCATCGCCGGGCATCGCCCGTTCCAGCTTGTGCCAGCCTTCGCGCACTGCATCCCTGGCTTCGGCCCAGGCCAGACGGCTCTTGGCCTTGGCCTGTTCCCAGCCCGATTCCAGATCGTTCTCGACGTCGTTCCAGCGGCGGCCGCGCAGTTCGCCGTAGCGGTCGTAGCCGTAGTGGTAGGCCGGCTCGTAGTCGTCCCAGCTCCGGCCGGACTTGTAATACGACGCGTCCTGATAAGTCGACCTGAACCCGTTCGTGTACTCGTCCCGCGAATACATGTCGTTCATTGCGGTCTCCGAGAAGTGAGCGCGCCGGGCGGAGGCGCGAGCGTCCGCCCGGCGCACGGCGTCAGCGGTTGTTGCGGTTGCCGTCGTCGTTCTTGCCGCGGCCTTCGGTGAACTGGCCCTGCGAATCGCGCTGCTGATCCGGGTTGCCCTGGCGGCCGGCGTGCATCTTGTCCTGCTGGTTCTTGTCGTCGCGGTCGTTCTTGCTGCCCTGCTGGTTGTTCTGCTGCTGTGCCATGGGAATGCTCCTTGACGTGGGGGAAGGACGGGACGTGCCCGTCCGCTTCCATGCAACCGCCGTTCCCGCCTGAAAACAAGCGGCCATGCGGCGTTCGGCGATCCGTTCCGTGCAAATGCTGCCGCAGCGGGAAAGCTTTTCCGACGCCGCGTCCGGAACCGCTTCGACTGACGCGCCCTTCACCGCGGCGGGCGCATGGTGCGGCTTCCCCCTGCGTGAGGAGGCGCGACATGAAGCATCGGCACGTGTACAGCACCCAGGAGATGGCGCATGCGCGCAAGGCGATCGCCGCGCTGCACATGCGCGGCATCGGCAACGACGCCATCTCGCTGGTGGCCCGCTCCGACGTCGAGATGGACCGCATCCCCGACACCTTGAAGGAAGCCGACACCGACTCGGTGCCCGCCGCCGTGCGCGGCATGGAACTCGGCGGCGCCACCGGCCTGCTGGCGGGCCTGGCGGCGGTGGCGTTCGCACCGTTCGGGGTCACCCTCGCCGGCGCGGTCGCCATCGGCGCGATGGGCGCGCTGGTGGGCGGCTGGTCGTCGGCGCTGATGGGCGCCGCGCTGCCCGATCCGGTGCGCCAGCAGTTCGACGACGAGATCCAGGCCGGTCGCGTGCTGGTGCTGGCCGACATCGAGGACGAGCAACTGCCCGCGCTGCGCGAGGCGATGGCCGAGGCCGGCGCGGCCGATCTGGACTACGTTTCGCCGGTGGGCGCGAAGTGACGTGAGCGCGGACGGCTCGCCGCATTCCGCAATGGACGTCAGGCTCGACCGGTTCTCGATCCTCGTCGAACAGGACGACGCGCTGCAGGCCACCCTGCTGGCGCCGAAGCCCGAGCTGCCCGGCATCCTGTTCGTGCACGGCTGGGGCGGCAATCAGGAGCAGGATCTCAGCCGCGCCCGCCAGGTCGCCGCGCTCGGCAGCGTGTGCCTGACCTTCGACCTGCGCGGGCACCGCGCCAACGCGGCGCGCAAGGACACCATCACCCGCGCGCAGAACCTGCAGGACCTGTGCGCCGCCTACGACTGGCTGGCCGCCCAGCCGCAGGTGGACGCGGGCGCGATCGCGCTGGTCGGGGTCAGCTACGGCGGCTACCTGGCCGCGCTGCTCTCGGCGATGCGGCCGGTGCGCTGGATGGCGCTGCGCTCGCCCGCGCTCTACCTCGACCGCGACTGGGACGTGCCGAAGGCGCGCCTGCACGACGACCCGGAACTGTTCCGCTACCGCCGCCGCGACGTCGCCGCCGCCGACAACCTGGCGCTGCGTGCCTGCTCCCGCTTCAAAGGCGACGCGCTGCTGGTGCAGGCGGAGCACGACGAGATCGTGCCGCAGCCCGTCATCGACAACTACGCGCGCGCGTTCTGCGCGGCGAAGTCGCTGACCCGCCGGCTGATTGCCGACGCCGACCACGGCTTCAGCGAGAAACCGGCGCAGCGCCAGTACACCAACGTGCTGGTGACCTGGATGACCGAGATGATCGTCGGCACGCGCGGCGCGATCGCCGCCGAGAAGGTGCGCGACGACAAGCAGCAGCGGCGCGCGCGCGGCAGCAACTAGGGAAAAACGCTTCAGCGCGAGGCCGGCGGCTCCGCCTGCAATGCGTCGAGGAAGCCCGCGCACCAGGCGTGGATGTCGTTGCGTTCGACCGGCCGCATCATCGCGTCCCAACGCTCGCGCCGCTCGGCCAGCGGCATCGCCGCGGCGCGCGCGAACGCGTCGGCGACGCCGTCGAGGTCGTAGGGGTTCACCAGCAGCGCGCCTTCCAGTTCGGCGGCGGCGCCGGCCAGCATCGACAGGATCAGCACGCCCGGATTCTGCGGGTCCTGCGAGGCGACGTATTCCTTCGCCACCAGGTTCATGCCGTCGCGCAGCGGCGTCACCACGCCGATCGACGCCATCCGGTAGAACCCGGTCAGGGTGGCGTGGCCGAAGTTGCGGTTGACGTAGCGCAGCGGCGTCCATTCTGGATCGGCGTGCAGGCCGTTGATGTGGCCGGCGATGCCTTCCAGCTGGTCGCGCAGCAGCCGGTACTCCTGCACCTCGCCGCGCGAGACCGGGGCGATCTGCAGGAAGGTCAGCCGGCCGCGATCTTCGGGATAGCGCTCCAGGTAGCGCGAGAATCCGCGGAAGCGTTCCGGCAGGCCCTTGGAATAGTCGAGGCGATCCACGCCGATGGCCAACTTGCGCCCGCCCAGGCTGGCCTGCAGCTTGCGCACCGCCGGCTTCGACGCCGCCGCGGCGGCGTGCTCGGCGATGCGCCGGGTGTCGATGCCGATGGGAAACGCGGCGACGCGCAGCGTGCGCCCGTCGGGCAGGCGCAGGTGGCCGTCGCCGGCCGGCGTGGCGCCGCCGAACAGGCGCGCGTAGCTGCGGAAGCGCTCGGCGTCGCGTTCGGTCTGGAAGCCGAGCAGATCGTGCGCGTATAGCGCGCCGAACAGGCGCGCGTGGTCGGGCAGCGAGGCGGCGATGTCGGCCGAGGGCATCGGCACGTGCAGGAAGAAGCCGATCCGGCAGCCGACGCCGCGCTCGCGCAGCAACGCAGCCAGCGGGATCAGGTGATAGTCGTGGATCCACACGGTGTCGTCGTCGCGCAGCAACGGCGCCAGCCGGTCGGCGAACAGCGCGTTGACGCGGTGGTAGCCGGCGCGGGTTTCGCGGGCGTAATCCACCAGGTCCAGCCGGAAATGCAGCAGCGGCCACAGCGTGCGGTTGGAGAAGCCGTTGTAGTAGGCGGCCACGTCCTGCCGCGACAGGTCGAGGGTGACGTAGCGGATGCCGCGCTCGGCCGCCTCGTGCAATTGCCCGCTGTCCTCGCGCACGGTCTTGCCGCTCCAGCCGAACCACAGCCCGCCGCGCGCCTCCAGCGCCGCCTGCAAGCCGACCGCGAGGCCGCCGGCCGCGCTCTCGCCGGGCAGCGCCACCCGGTTGGACACCACCACCAGCCGGCTCACAGCGCTTCCGTCCACGGCCGCGACAGCCGCATCGCCGCCATGATCAGGCCGACGTGCGAATACGCCTGCGGGAAGTTGCCCCAGGCCTCGCCGTCCTCGAACGCCATGTCCTCCGACAGCAGGCCGAGGTGATTGCGGCGGGCGAGGATGCGCTCGAACAATTGCCGCGCGTCCTCCTGCCGGCCGATCGCCGCCAGCGCGTCGATGTACCAGAACATGCAGATGGTGAAGCTGGTTTCCGGCACGCCGAAATCGTCCGGCGCGACGTAGCGGAACAGCCCCTCGCCGCGGCGCAGCTCGCGCCCGATCGCCTCCACCGTGGCGACGTAGCGCGGGTCGTCGGCCGGCAGCAGGCCGATGTCGGCGAGCAGCAGCAGCGAGGCGTCGAGGTAGGTGCTTTCGAACGAGGCGCTGAAGTGACCGGCGTCCTCCCGCCACGCGCGCTCCAGGGTCTTCTCGCGCACCCGCTCCGCGCGTTCGCGCCAGTACGCCGAGCGTTCGGCCAAGCCGAGCTTGGCCGCGACCCGCGCCAGCCGGTCGCAGGCCGCCCAGCACATCGCCGCAGTGTAGGTGTGCACTTCGGCGCGGCCGCGAAACTCCCACAGGCCGGCGTCGGGCACGTCGTGCAGCGCGAACGCGCGTTCGCCCAGCGGCTCCAGGCGGGCGAAGGTGCCGATGTCGCCGGGATCGACCAGCCGCTGATCGAAGAACAGCTGGGTGGTCGCCAGCACCACGCTGCCGTACACGTCGTGCTGCTTCTGCAGCCACGCCAGGTTGCCGCGCCGCACCGGAGCGACGCCGCGGTAGCCGGCCAGCGAGGCCACGTCCTCCTCGGTCAGTTCCTTCTCGAACGCGATCCCGTACAGCGGCTGCAGGCTGCCGTCGTGGGTGGCGATGTTGAAGATGTAGTGCAGGAACTGCTCCATGCTGCGGGTCGCGCCCAGCCGGTTGAGCACGCGCACCACGAAGCCGGCGTCGCGCAGCCAGCAGTAGCGGTAGTCCCAGTTGCGCGACGAGCCCGGCGCTTCCGGGATCGAGGTCGTCATCGCCGCGATGATCGCGCCGCTGTCCTCGTACTGGCACAGCTTGAGGGTAATCGCGCTGCGGATCACCGCCTCCTGCCACTCCAGCGGGATCGACAGGTAGCGCACCCATTCGCGCCAGTAGTCCAGCGTGCGGTTCACCGCCTCCTCGACATAGCCGTCGATCGAACGCGCCAGCGGTTCGTCCGGCCCCAGCACCAGATGCATGCGGTGGTTGAGCACGAACGGCAGGCCGTCGCGGACGAAGCGCAGCGGCGCGTCGGTGGTCAGCCGCAGGGTCATCTGCGGCAGCAGCCAGCGGACGTGGTTGCTGCCCCAAGTCGTCTCCGGCACGCGCGCGCCCCACTCCGCCAGCGGCCGCACCAGCACGCGGATGCGCGGCGCGCCCGCCAGCGGCGTGATCCGGCGGACCAGCGACACCGGCCGGTAGAAGCGCGCGTTCTGCCGCCAGCGCGGGGCGAAGTCGAGGATCTCCACCGAGCCGCCGCGGCTGTCGTGCAGCACCGTGCGCAGCACGGCGGTGTTGGGGATGTAGGCCTGCTCGGCGCGCTCGAAATCCTCCAGTTCGATGGCGAAGTCGCCGCCCGGGTGCTCGCGCGGCGACAGCAGCGCGCAGAAGGCGGGGTCGCCGTCGAACGCCGGCAGGCAGCCCCAGACCACCCGCGCCCGCGCGTCGATCAGCGCCGCGAAGCTGCCGTTGCCGACCACGCCCAAGTCGAGCGTCTGCATGCCGCCGTCGGCTTCGCTCATGCCGATGCCTCCCGTCCGTCGCCCGGCCACTGCTCCAGCCAGCGGCGCACGCCGGCGGGATCGGCCAGCCGGTACGCCGCCTGCGTCGGCCGGCGGTCGCCGACCACGATGCTGATGCCGGCGCGCTCGTTGACCAGCGCGAAGCCGGGCTCGTCGGTCAGATCGTCGCCGGCGAACACCGGCGTGCGGCCGGCGAACGGCGGCTCGCTCAGGAAAGCCGCGATCGCGCCGCCCTTGTCCGCGCCGGCAGGGCGCAGCTCCAGCACCCGGTTGCCGGGCTGTAGCTGGTAGCCCGGCAATCGCGCCAGCGCCAGCGCCGCGAACGCGCGCGCATCGCCTTCGGCCTCGGGCGCGGCGCGCCAGTGCAGCGCCAGCGTCCGCTGCTTGTCCTCCACCACCGCGCGCGGATGGCCGGCCATCCAGGCGCGCGCGTCGGCGACCAGCTTCGTCCAGGCCGCGCGGTCGAAGGCCGGCACCGCGGCCTCGGGCGCGGGCATCGACCCTGCGGCGCGCCGCTCCAGTCCGTGCAACCCGCCGGCCGCGAAAGCGCCAGGCGCGAACATCCGGTCGAGGCTGGCGATGCTGCGCCCGCTCACCAGCGCCAGCGCGCCGTCGAGCCGCCGCGCGATGGCGTCGAGGCGCGCGACCAGCGGCGGCTCCGCGCGCACGCTGGCGGGGTCGTCGTGGAAATCGAGCAGGCAGCCGTCCACGTCCAGGAACAGGGCGCAGTCGTCGGACAGCGGCGGAGGCGCGGGAAGCCGCGCGGCGATGTCGGCATCGGGCATGGCATCCGTTGTACGCAACCCGGTGTCGAGGAAATGTAATTCCGCCGCGCGCGGCGCATGCGCGACGCGTCGCGCTCACTCCGTCGCGGGCGCGTCCTCGACGATGCGCGCGTATTTGCACGGCGCGCCCGCGCCGCCGCGCCAGTAGACGAACGCATCCGCGGGCGCGGCTTCGCCGGTGTAGGTTTCCACCGTCTCGGCGACCACCCGCTGCAAGTCCGGTTGCGCCGCGAAGCGCTCGATCGCCAGCAGTTCCGCCATGCTTGCGCCGCCGAAGCGCCACGACTGCTCCAGCACGCCGAGATGCCGCCGCCCCACGCGGTCGACGCCGGCGATGACGTCATAGTTGCAGCGCGAGGCGACCACGCCGTAGGTGTGGCGGATCACCGCGTCGTAGCGGATCGCCGCGCGCACCGCGGCCTTGGGCTTGCCTTCCTCCAGCGACTCTTCGAGCTCTGCCAGGCCGCCGCGCACCAGTTCGAGCCGCGAGCCGCCGTACACCAGTTCGCCCGTCGGCGCGGCGACGTTGCGCTGCGTGCCCACGTAGGCGATGCCGTGCCCGCCCGGCAGCAGGCTGAAGCCGACGCTGTAGGTCACCGACTCCATCAGGTCGCGTTCCAGCACCACGCCCTCGTCCAGCACCTGCGGCGGCGTCGAACCGAGCCAGTGCGCGAGTTCCTCCTCGCCGCGGACCACGTGCTGGCCGTGGCCGCCGCGCTCGTACGGGCACTTCAGGCGGACGTGGCCGCCGCGGAGCAGGTCGAGGCCGGCGGCGAGGATGTCCTCGCGCCCGAACGCCGACCAGCCGGGCAGCGTGCAGTCCTCCAGCCCCATGATGTCGATCCAGCCCGCGGGCGCGGCGGCGTGCCGGCTGCGGCGCGAATGGCTCACCAGCTTGGTGGCCATGAACGGCGCCGGCACGATGCCGCCCCACAGCTGCAGGCCGTCGGCGATCCCGAGCACCTCGGCGGCGCGGCGCGACAGTGTGGAGACGGGAATCCAGTAGCGGCCGGCCGCCGGTAGCCCGGACACGGCCGCCACGTGCTGCGCGCCGAACAGCGCCGCCAGCCGGCCGGCGGCGAAGCGCAGCGCGGCCAGTTCGTGCGGCGCCCGCTGCGCCGCCTCGCCGCAGTCGATGGCGGCCACTTCGGTCGGCAATGCGGAGGCCCGCGCATCGGCCTCCCCCGCCTGTTGCAGGAGCGTTGCGATCATTCCGCCTCCTCGTCGCCAGCGTCCGGCCGGTGCCGGATCGCATCGCGATTGTGGCGAAGCGCCCGTGAGGAAGATCATCCGTCGGCCGCTCGTGACGCGCCATTGGCCGGAAAAATTTTCCCGGCGATGCAGTTAATTCACGCGATCGACCCGTGTTCATCCACGCCGGTCTCCCGCCTCGCTGCGCAGCCCGCGGCGGCAACAAAAAACCCGCCATCAGGCGGGTTTCGATCATTCGCGCGGTCGCGCCGCTCAGGACTCCAGCCAGCGCCTGCGCGCCAGCTGGTCGCGATCCAGTTGCATCAGGTAGCGGAACAGCTTGCGCTGCGCCGAAGGAGCCAGATCGACGAATTCGCAGCCGGCCTGGGCGGCATCGAGGCCGAGGTGGCTGCGGACGACGACGTGGCGGATCTGCAGGTTCACCTCCACCTCGCCCAGCTCCGGCAGCTCGATCCGGCAGCCGGTCAGCACCTCGCCGATCTTGAACTCCACCGCCGAGCGGGTGGCGACGATGGCCAGCCCGCCGCCGCCGATGTCGCGGATGCTGGCCTGGACCTCGCGTCCGTCCTCCAGCCGCAGGTGACAGGCCAGGCTGCCGGTCGGCGGCTCGCGGCGCATGAACTCGCGCCGCTGCAGGTAGAGCATGCGCTCCGGAATCGGCACCCGCAGCGCCGGCTTGCCCTCGTGCTCGTCCAGCCGCGCCGGGCCGCTGGAGAAGCGCAGCGCGGCGCGGTCGATGCTGCCCTCGATGCGCAGCAGGTGCGAGCCCAGCCACGCGTCCAGCATCCGCCGGGTGGAGGGCACGTCGATCCACAGCGCGTCGCCCTCGACCTGCAGCAGCATCGTCGCCATGCCGTCCGGGCTGTTCTCGGCGCGCACGGTCAAGGCGCAGCGATCCCCCGCCAGCCGCCGCAGGTGGTGGCGGATTTCGCCCGCGTCGTGGACGTAGAACTTGTCGTAGTAGCCGTCGAGATCGGCCGCGTCCAGCGCGTCGGAAGGGGATGGAACGTCGTTCATCACTCCAGCTTAACGGCTATCGACCGGCACTGCTTGATGACTGGCGTCGATCGGCCGGTCAGTCCGCGTCGGCGGCGTCGCCCTCGCGCAGGCCGACGTTGGTCGGCGCGGCCTCGTACACCGCCCGGTCCAGCATCCCGGTCTCCCGCGCCACCAGCACCGGCACCAGCATCTGCCCGGTCACGTTGGTCATGGTCCGCATCATGTCCAGCACCCGGTCGATGGCGTACAGGTAGCCGATGGTCTCCAGCGGCAGCCCGGCGGCCGACAGCACCACCGTCGCCATGATCACCGCCGTGCCCGGCACGCCGGCGGTGCCGAAGCTGCCCAGCACCGAGGCCAGCGCGATGATCAGGTACTGCGACAGCGACAGCTCGATGCCGGCGTACTGCGAGATGAACACCGCCGCCAGCGCCGGGTAGATCGCGCCGCAGCCGTCCATCTTGATGGTCGCGCCCAGCGGCACCGCGAACGCGGCGTAGTCCTTGTCGACGCCGAGGTTATGGGTGACGCTGCGCAGCGACGCCGGCAGCGCGGCGAAGCTGCTCGACGCCACGAACGCCACCTGCATGCCGGGCGCGGCGCCGCGGAAGAACTTCAGCGGGTTCAGCCCGTGCGCCAGCAGCAGCCCGCTGTACACGACCACGATGTGGAAGGCGCAGGCCAAGTACAGCGCCACCACGAAACTCAGCAGCGGGCGCAGCTGCTCGAAGCCGTAGCCGCCGACCAGCGCGGCGATCAGGCCGAAGGTGCCGAAGGGGGTGAACTCCAGCACGTAGCGGGTCACCTGGATCATCACGTCGCTGGCCTCGCCGACCAGCTTGCGGATGCCGGCGACCTTCTCGCCCAGCTTCACCATCGCGAAGCCGACCAACCCGGCGAAGAAGATCACCTGCAGCACCGTGCCGCTGCGCGGGACCAGCACCTTGGTGCCGTCGGCCAGCTTCGCGCTCGCCGCCCCGCCCAGCGCCTGGAACGGATTGGACGGCACCAGGTTGAGCAGCATGTCCAGCGCGCCCGGCACCTCCTTCGGGGTGTAGTCGGCGGCCATCTTCAGCTTTTCGACGCCGCTGCCCGGCTGCACGATCCAGCCGAACAGCAGGCCCACGCCCACCGCCAGAACCGCGGTCAGCGCGAACCACAGGAAGGTGCGCCCAGCCAGCGCGGCAATCGACTTCTGCCCGCTCAGCGACGCCACCGCGTTGATCACCGCGAAGAACACCAGCGGCACCGCGATCATCATGATCAGGGTGACGTAGAGGTCGCCGATGGGGCCGAACCAGGTTTCCGCATCCTTGCCGAACGCCCAGCCGGCCAGCGCGCCCAGCACGAAGCCGAGCACGACGCGCTTCCAGAACTTGATGCGGAACCACCAGTCGAACATGCGGGCAATCCGGGTGAAGGCCGGATCGCACGATACCCGAGCGCGGCATTCCGCGTCAGCGCCATGGCCGCAACACTGCGGACACCCCAAGCATTCATAATGCGCCGATGACGAAAACGCATTTCCGCCCCCGCTTCCGCCTGCTGGCGCCGGCCTGCGGCCTCGCCCTCGCCGCTTGCGCCAGCACCGCGCCCACCGCCGTCCCCGCCGCCGCGCCGCCCGTGCCGCAGTCGGCCGGCCTGCACGTGGCCGTGCCCGCCGTCGCCCATCCTTCCGGCGAAACGCCCGCCTGGTGGTACCGCGACGGCGCCGCGCAGGCCGCCGCGCGCGGCGCGACGGCTGGCCGCGCGAAGAACGTGATCGTGTTCCTTGGCGACGGCATGAGCCTGCCCACGGTGGCCGCCGCGCGCATCCTCGAAGGCCAGCGCAAGGGCGGCAGCGGCGAGGAGAACCGGCTGAGCTGGGAGAACTTCCCCGCCACCGCGCTCAGCAAGACCTACAACACCGATTCGCAGACGCCGGATTCCGCCGGCACCATGACCGCCATCACCACCGGGGTGAAGTCGCACATGGGCGCGATCGGCGTCTATGCCGGCGACAAGAACGACTGCGCCGGCAGCCTCGGCAGGCAGGCGCAGACCTGGCTGGAGCTGGCCGACGCCGCCGGCATGGCCACCGGCATCGTCACCACCGCTCGGATCACCCACGCCACCCCTGCCGCCACCTACGCGCACGTGCCCAACCGCAACTGGGAGAACGACGCAGCGCTGCCGAAACAGGCCGTGGCCGAAGGCTGCAAGGACATCGCCCGCCAGCTGATCGAGGCGACGCGGGACGGGCGCGGCCCGTCGATCGTGCTCGGCGGCGGCCGCAAGGAGTTCCTGACCGTCGCGCAGGCCGACCCGCAGCAGCCGGACAAGAAGGGCCTGCGCCGCGACGGCCGCGACCTGATCGCCGAATGGCGCGGCGCGCACCCGCAGGGCGCCTACGCCACCGATGCCGCCCAGCTCGCCGCCGCCGCGAACGCGCCCAGCGTGCTCGGCCTGTTCAACTACGACCACCTGCAATTCGACCACGACCGCAGCGCCAACGGCGCGGTGGAGCCGAGCCTGGCCGACATGACCCGCGTCGCCATCGCCCACCTGTCGCGCGGCGGCAACGGCTACGTGCTGATGGTCGAGGGCGCGAAGATCGACATGGCCAGCCACGAGGGCAACGCCTTCCGCGCGCTGGACGAAACCATCGCCTTCTCCGACGCGGTGCGCGCGGCGGCGGAAGCGACCTCGGCCGACGACACCCTGATCCTGGTCACCGCCGACCACGCGCACACCCTGACCTTCGTCGGCTACCCCGCGCGCGGCAACCCGATCCTCGGCAAGGTGCGCGGCAGCAACAGCTTCGACGGCGAGCCGGGCAAGCTGGCGCTGGACCTGAGCGGCAAGCCCTACACCACCCTCGTCTACGCCAACGGCCCCGGCAACACCGGCGCCAGCGAGGAACAGCCGGCCGGCCCCAAGCGCCACCCGCATTGGCCGAAGCAGCTGCTGGCGCCGGCCAATGGCCGCCCCGACCTGACCGACGTCGACACCGCCGATCCGGACTACATGCAGGAAGCGCTGGTGCCGCTCAGCGGCGAAAGCCACGGCGGCGACGACGTCGGCATCTGGGCGCGCGGCCCCGGCAGCGACGCGGTGCGCGGCTCGCTGGAGCAGAACGCGATCTACCACATCGTCGTGCAGGCCACCCCGCGCCTGCGCGAGGCGCTGTGCGCGAAGCGGCTGTGCGACGGCAACGGCGTGCCGGTGGAATTGCCTCGGTCGGGCGACTTCAAGCCCGAATGACCGTCGCTTCCTTCTCCCTCCGGGAGAAGGTGCCCGAAGGGCGGATGAGGGTGCGGTGACGCTTGAACATTCATCGCCTCACCGAACCCTCACCCCAACCCCTCTCCCGGAGGGAGAGGGGCTTCATCGGGCCCTCAGAACGGCTTCGCCAGCACCAGCCAGACGATCGCGACCAGCAGCAGCACCGGCACCTCGTTGAACCAGCGCAGCGCCTTCGACGAGGGCAGCGGCCTGCCGGCGTCCACGCCCTTCAGCCAGCGCCCGGCGACGCTGTAGTGGGTCATCATCAGCACCACCAGCGCCAGCTTGGCGTGCAGCCAGCCGCCGGCGATGTGGAAATGCAGCCACAGTGCCAGGCCCAGCAGGAAGGCGATGCCGAACATGGTGTGGCCGAAGCGGTACAGCCGCCGCCCCATCAGCACCAGCCGCGCGCGCACGTCCGGCGCGTCGCCCGCCTCGGCGATGTTGACGAGGATGCGCGGCAGGTAGAACACCGTCGACATCCACGCGATCACGAATACCAGGTGGAAGGTCTTGGTCAGCAGGTAGGCCATGCATTTGCTCGTCATCCTCGCGAAGGCGGGGATCCAGCCTTTGATTTTGCCTTCCGCCCGGGCAAAGCTGAAGCTGGACGCCCGCCTTCGCGGGAGTGACGAGCGGGGAAGCGGGAGTGACGGATCTGAAAACGGGAATGACGAGCAACACACCATGACCAAGACCTACGACCGCGCCTACTTCGACAAGTGGTACCGCCACGGCGGCATCGGCCACGCCGCGCGCCTGGCGCGCAAGGTGCAGCTTGCGGTGGCGACCGCCGAATACCACCTGGAGCGGCCGATCCGCAGCGTGCTGGACATCGGCTGCGGCGAAGGCGCATGGCGCGCGCCGCTGCTGAAGCTGCGCCCCAAGGTCAGCTATCTCGGCTTCGACAGCAGCGACTACGCGATCGCCCGCCACGGCCGCCGCCGCAACCTGCGCTTCGCGCGCTTCGCCGATTTCGAGCACCTGCGGCCCTGCCCGCCCGCCGACCTGCTGGTGTGCAGCGACGTGCTGCACTACCTCGACGCGCGCGAACTCGACCGCGGCCTGCCCGCGCTGGCCGAGCTGTGCGGCGGCGTCGCCTTCATCGAAGCGTTCGCGCGCGGCGACGGCGCGGAGGGCGACGAACACGACTTCAAGCAGCGCAGCGCCGCCTTCTACCGCGAGCGCCTGCGCGCGCTCGGCCTGCGCCCGCTGGGCTCGCACTGCTGGCTGTCGCCCGCGCTGGTGCCGCACGCCACGTCGCTGGAACTGCCGGACTGAGGGCGCGAACCGCCAACTACGTCACGGTCCGACAGGATCAATACGTTATGCTGCATCGCCGCAATCCGGGTCGAACCAACACGATGCTGCTGTACCAATTGCACGAACTCTGGCGCGCGGGCCTCGCGCCCTATACCTACTGGGCCGACGCCGGCGCCAAGATGTATTCCGCCCACGACAGCTGGCTGGCCAACATGCCCGGCGCGCAGCGCACCGCCGCCGCGTTCGAGCTGCTGTACCGGCTGGGCAAGGACTACGAGAAGCCCGAATTCGGCATCCACCAGATCGACGTCGAGGGCTTGTCGATTCCGGTGGTCGAACGCGTCGCGCTGGAAAAGCCCTTCTGCCGCCTGCTGCGCTTCAAGCGCTACCACGACCAGGCCGACGGGCTGGCGCGGATGAAGGACGACCCCGTCGTGCTGGTGGTCGCGCCGCTGTCCGGCCACCACGCCACCCTGCTGCGCGACACCGTGCGCACCCTGCTGGCCGACCACAAGGTCTACGTCACCGACTGGACCGACGCGCGCATGGTGCCGGCCGGCATCGGGCCGTTCCATCTCGACGACTACATCGCCTACGTGCAGGAATTCATCCGCCACATCGGCACCGACAACCTGCACGTGGTCAGCGTCTGCCAACCCACCGTGCCGGTGCTGGCGGCGATCTCGCTGATGGCCGCGCGCGGCGAGCCGCTGCCGAAGTCGATGACGATGATGGGCGGGCCGATCGACACCCGCGAATCGCCCACCGCGGTCAACAACCTCGCCACCCGCCAGCCGCTGTGGTGGTTCGAGAACAACGTGATCCACAACGTGCCGGCCAACTATCCGGGCGCGGGCCGCCGCGTGTATCCGGGCTTCCTCCAGCACATGGGCTTCGTGGCGATGAATCCGGAGCGCCACGGCATGTCGCACTGGGATTTCTACCAGGACCTGCTGAAGGGCGACCTCAGCTCGGCCGAATCGCACCGCAAGTTCTACGACGAGTACAACGCGGTGCTGGACATGCCGGCCGAGTACTACCTCGACACCATCCGCACCGTGTTCCAGGAGCACCTGCTGCCGCGCGGGCTGTGGGACGTGGCCGGCGAGCGCGTCGATCCGTCGCGGATCAGGGACTGCGCGCTGCTCACGGTCGAAGGCGAGCTGGACGACATCTCCGGCCAGGGCCAGACCCGCGCCGCGCACAAGCTGTGCACCGGCATCCCCGAGCAGGACCGCAAGCACCTGACCGTGCAGGGCGCCGGCCACTACGGCATCTTCAGCGGCCGCCGCTGGCGCACGCAGGTGTATCCGCAGGTGCGCGCCTTCATCGCCGCGCACGCGGGCAAGCCGGCAGCGAAGAGGCCCGCGCCGAAGCGCCGCTAGGCCGCACCCGCATTCAGCGCCGCCGTCACGCGGCGGCGACGCGCGCGGGCGCAGTCTCGGCCTTCCCGACCGGAGCACGGCCATGCCACGCGGCGACAAATCCGCCTACACCGACAAGCAGAAGCGCCAGGCGGCGCACATCGAAAGCAGCGAACGCAAGGAAGGGCGCTCGAAGGAAGCCGCCGAGCGCATCGCCTGGGCCACCGTCAACAAGCAGGACGGCGGCGGCAAGAAGTCCGGCAGCGGGCACAAGCGCACCACCCACTGACCGCGGCGCCGGCGCGCGGCGGGCTATGCTTGGCGCTTTCGCCGAGGATGCCGCCATGCGCCGAACCCTGCCCGCCTTCGCCCTTGCCGCCCTGATCGCCGCGCCCGCCATCGCGGCCGACGCGGCAAAGCCGCAGCCGCGCAAGTCCGCGCAGGACATCATCGACGCCGCGCCGGCCAGCGACTGGCGCGACCTCGACCCGGCCAACACCCTGTATATGGAGCTTCCGGGCGGGCGCGTGGTCATCGAACTCGCGCCCGGCTTCGCGCCGGAGCACGTCGCCAACATCCGGACGATGGCGAAGGGCGGGTTCTGGGACGGGCTGAACATCTATCGCTCGCAGGACAACTTCGTGGTGCAGTTCGGCGATCCCGACGGCGACGAGGCTGGCAAGGCCAAGCCGTATCCCGAGGGCACCAAGACGCATCTGCCCGCCGAGTTCACCCGCAGCGACAAGGGCGTGCGCTTCGACCGCCTGCCCGACGTGGACGGCTGGGCGCCGCAGATCGGCTTCGCCGACGGCATGCCGGCGGCGCGCGATCCGAAGACCGGCAAGCTGTGGATGACCCATTGCTACGGCGTGGTCGGCGCCGGCCGCAGCAATCCGCCGGACAGCAGCATCGGCGCCGAGCTCTACGTCGTCATCGGCCAGGCCCCGCGCGCGCTGGACCACCAGCTGACCGTGGTGGGCCGGGTGGTCAAGGGCATGGAGCTGCTCAGCGTGATCCCGCGCGGCCCGGCGCCGATGGGCTTCTACGAGAAGCCGGAGCAGCGCGCGCCGATCGTCTCCATCAAGCTCGCCAGCGAGGTGCCGGAAGCGCAGCGCACGCCGCTGCAGCTGCTGCGCACCGACAGCCGGGCGTTCGTCGACGCCACCGAGGCGCGCCGCAACCGGGTGGACGACTTCTACACCCAGCCGGCCGGCCACATCGACCTGTGCAACGTGCCGCTGCCGGTGCGCGAGGCGAAGTAATCGATCCACCGGCGCGCCGCGTCCCTTCGCGGCACGCCATCACCCCGCGTTCGCCCGCGTCCGCCTAGCCTGCGCTTCCCCCCACCGGAAGCCCACGCCATGTCCCTGATGCGCATCCGCCTGACCGGCAGCGAGGACGATGTCCGCGCGATCACCAACCTGTTGCAGAGCCTGGACGGCATCGAGCACGTCGAGGAAATCGACGACCTGATGCCGCACATGGACGATCCCGATTCCAGTTCGGCCGGCCTGAGCGACGTGCAGGGCCCGGACAGCCACGAACTGGAGATCGACGCCCCGAACGACGCCACCGCGCAGAAGGTGCGGCAGGCGGTGGAGGCGCTGGCGTTTGACCTCGACATCGTGGTCGAGTTCGAGCACGACGAAGGCTAGCGCGACCGCGGAGCAAGCCGGCGCCAGGAAGAAAGAAGGCGGCCATCGGGCCGCCTTCTTCGTTACCGCGCATGCACCTGCCGATCCGGTCAGAACTCCTTGCTGACCCGGATGCCCAGCGTGCGCGGCTGCGCGATCACCGTGTACGGCTCGCTGCCGCAGGTGAGCGCCGCGCACTGGGCGAAGCGGCTCATCTGCGCGCGCTCGTCCGTGGCGTTCTTCAGGAACACGTCCACCGACCAGCTGTCC
Source organism: Thermomonas brevis (assembly GCF_014395425.1). NCBI lineage: Bacteria > Pseudomonadati > Pseudomonadota > Gammaproteobacteria > Lysobacterales > Lysobacteraceae > Thermomonas > Thermomonas brevis. The sequence continues at coordinate 2,916,680 of NZ_CP060711.1, read as the reverse complement.
TTGCGCCAGCCGGCCGACAGGTCGAGCAGCGTGTAGCTGTCCAGGTAGCCCAGCAGCGCGGTTTCCGCCGTGCGCATGTCCACGCGCCGCGTGCCGGCGTGCGACAGCGACGCCTGCCAGTACGCCTCGCCCTCGCCCAGCTCGAAGGTGTAGCGGGCGTTCAGCGCGCCCTTGAAGCGCGGCGTGACCGGCAACGAAGTGCCCGCGGCGGCCTGCGGACCATCCGGGAAGGAAACGCCGTCGACCACGCTGCCCGGCGGGCAGTCGACGATGATTTCCCCCGTGATCGGCGACGCCGCGCCGCAATAGTTCTGGGTCAGCCTGGCGTCGTACCAGGCGAAGCTGCCGGTGAACTGCAGGTTGTAGGTGGCGGCCCAGGTCAGGTCCAGCTCCATGCCGTCGATCCTCGCCTGGTTGGCATTGCGGATCTCGGTGAGGCCGTTCTGGCCGAGGTAGGAGAACTGGAAGTCCTTCCAGTCCTCGCGGAACACCGCGCCGTTGAAGATCAGGGTGCCGTCGGCCCAGGAAGTCTTCCAGCCCGCCTCGTAGTTGGTCAGGAAGTCCGACACGTAGGGCGGCAGCGTGCCGCGGCGGTTGATGCCGCCGGGGCGGTAGCCCTGCGACCAGGTGGCGTAGACCAGCTTGCTGTCGTCGATCTTCCAGGTGGCGTTGAGCCGATAGGTGGCATCGTGCTCCTTGATGCCCTTGTCGAACACCTTGCACGGTGCGCCGTCGTACGACTCCCAGTTGGACGGGGCGCCGTACTGCGCCAGGCAGCCCGCTTCGCCGTAGCGGTCCACCGGGTCCAGATTGCTACCTGAGGAGTAGCCGTTGGCGAAACCGAAGTAACCCTTCAGCCCGTTCTCGGAGCGGAACCAGCGCCCGCCCGCGGTCAGTTCCAGCCTGTCGGTGGCGTCGAAGCTGATCTGGCCGAACACCGCCTGGTCGCGGTCGCGGCGATCCTGCTCGGTCAGCCAGATGGTCTCCGGCCAGCCGCTCACCGACAGGTCGTCCGCCAGCCCGTCCACGCGGTAGCGCTGGTGGATGTTGTGCTTCTGCTGCTGCCAGAACAGCCCGGCCACCACCCGCACGCGGTTGTCCTGCGGCGAGGCGATGCGCAGTTCGTGGCTGGTGCGCTCGTAGCCGTCGGTGGCGTTGATGTACTGGGCCGGATTGATGAGGTCGCCGTTGTTGTCGTAGAAGTACGCGCCGTAGCCTGCGTTGGCGTCGTACCAGTAGCCGTAGTCGCTGTAGTCGGAGGCGGAATCGACATCGCGCTTCAAGTGCGAGAACACGTAGGTCAGGTCGAAGTTGCCGATCCGGCCTTCCACCGTCATCGCTGCCTGCCACCAGCGGTCGTCGGAGAACTCCGGGTTGAAGTGCTTGACCGCCATCTCGCCGCTGGAAGCGTCGTAGCCGGCGGCGGCGCTGCCGACCAGCGGGTCGATGCCGGCGCTGCCGTAGGCCTTCTGCTTCTGCGCGATGAGCTGCGGTGTGACCGTCCAGCGGTCGTTGATGTCGAGCTTCAGCGCGGCGCGCAGGCCGGCGGTGTCGGCGGTGTTGTAGTTCTTCTCGGCGAGGTCGGCGTTGTCGGCCACGATCCCCGAGGTCGGATAGGTGCGGGTGCCGTGCAGGTTGTCCACGTAGCCGGCGTCGTGCTTCTGCCAGCCGACCAGGCGCACAGCCGCGGTGTTCTCCTTGATCGGCAGGTTGACGAAGCCCTCCAGCACGTGGCCGATGCCGCCGCCGTCGATGGCGTTGGCTTCCACCGCGAAGCCGGCGGAGTAGCCGGACGGATCGGGCTTGCGGGTGATGATGCGCACCGTGCCGGACTGCGAGCTGGCGCCGTACAGCGTGCCCTGCGGGCCGGCCAGCGCCTCCACCCGGTCGATGTCGTACATGTGGATGTCGAGCGCGCCCTGGATGGTGGTGATCGGCTGCTCGTCGAGGTACATGCCCACGCTGGGCTGCGAGCCCGAGTGGTTGCCGTCGCCGCCGCTGGCGACGCCGCGCATGTACACCTGCACGAAGCCCGGCCCGGAGAACACGCCGCCGCCGGCGGTGCCGTAGCTCAGGCTGGGGATCAGCTTGGCGTAGTCGCTGAACGAGGCGACGTTCTGCTGTTCGAGCTGCTGGTTGCCCAGCACCTGCAGGCTGATCGGCACCTTCTGCAGGTTCTCCTCGCGCTTCTGCGCGGTCACCGTGACCGTGTCGAGGGTGCGCGCCTCGCGGTCCTTCTGCGGCAGCGGAGGCGGCGCGGCCTCCTGCGCCCAGGCCGGCGCGGCGAACGCCAGCGCCACCGCGGCGGCCAGCGGAATCTTGCGGAAACATCCGTACATCTCGCCATCGCGGCGACTGCGTTTGCTTGCGTGCATCGTGGACTCCCCTCCAGTTGTGGCACTCATCGTTGTTGTTCCGGTTCCGCGTCCCCCTGGCCGCTCGACCGGTCTTGCGCGCGCTCAGCGCCGGGCCGGCAATTCCTCCGGCGGCGGCACCGCCGGATAACGCTCCAGCACCGGCCCCAGCGCCTCCTCGAGCGGGCCCAGCCACGGCGCGAAGCGCCGCCACTGGTCCACCCCCTCGCGGTAGATCGGCCTGCGCACCTGTTCGGAACTCGCCGTGCGCACCGCGCGGCGGTTCTCGAAGAAGCGCAGGCAGCGTTCGTCGAAGTCGAGGCCGCAGTAGGCCAGCAGCGCGCGCACCTGCGCCTCGGTGTCGGCCACCATGTCCTCGTAGATCACCCGGTGCACCCGCCCCGGCAGCACCTCGTCGAAATGCGCCATCAGCGCGACGTAGTCGGCGTAGTAGCCGCCCATGTCGGCCAAGCCGTAGCTGAAGGCCTGGCCGCGCGCGAAGTGCTGCTTGAAGTTGGAGAAGCAGCAGGCCAGCGGATGCCGGCGCGCGTCGACGATCTTCGCGTTCGGCAGGATCGCGTGGATCAGGCCGACGTGGGCGAAGTTGTTCGGCATCTTGTCGATGAACAGCGGCCGGCCCTCGCGGCGGTGCGCCTGCGCGCGGCGCAGGTAGTCCTCGCCGAGCGCGGCCAGTTCCGCGCGGTCCAGCCCGGCCAGCACGTCGTGGTACGAGGTAGTTTCCGGGTTGCCCTCGCGCTGGCGCAGCTCGCGGGTGATGGCGATCAGCGACGGCAGCTCCATCGTCCCTTCCACCTGCGGGTGGCTGGACAGGATCTGCTCGATCAGGGTCGAGCCGGCGCGCGGCATGCCGACCACGAAGATCGGATCGGGCGCGGGGCAGCCGGCGCCGGCGCGTTCGGCGAAGAACGCGCGGGTGTAGGTGCGGATCGCGCGGCGGGTGCGCTCGCGGCCCAGCGCGGCGTCGTAGGGCAATTGCCGGCGCCGCAGCGCGTTGCCGCGCGCGTAGTGGGCGAACGCGTCGGCGTCCTCGCCGGCGTCCTCCAGTGCCTTGCCGAGCGCGAACTCGAAGTGCAGGCGGGCGTCGTCGTCGAGGTCGCCGCGCCGCAGCTGCGCGCGCATCGCCTCGATGTCGGCGGCGTCGAAGCGCACCGTCTTGAGGTTGGCCAGGCTCCACCACGCGCCGCCGAAGCCGGGCTTCAGCGCGATGGCGCGGCGGTAGGCGGCCACCGCGTCGTCGGTGCGGTTGGCGGTCTTGAGCGCGTGGCCGTAGCCCAGCCAGACCTGCCACTGCTCCGGCGTGCGCGCCAGCACGGCCTCGTAGGTGGCGATGGCGCCGTCGAAGTCGCCCAGCTTGCCCAGCACCACCGCGCGCATGTTGCGCAGCGGCGGGTCGCCCGGCGCGCGTTCCAGCAGCGCGTCGATCTCGGCCAGCGCCTCGGCATGGCGGTTGCCGCGGTTGAGCACGGCGGCGTAGTTGCGGCGCGCGGCGTCGAAGCCGGGCGCGCGCTCCAGCGCGTGTTCGAGCAGCAGCGCCGCTTCCTCGTTGCGGCCCAGCCGCGCCGCCAGCTCGGCCAGCATGCGCAGCGCCGCCACGTCGAAGGGCTGGCGCGCCAGCCGCGCGCGCAGGCGGGTTTCCGCGTCGGGCAGTTCGCCGCGCGCCAGCGCGTCGGCGGCGGCCAGCAGTTCCGGATCGTGCGCGCTGTGGCGCACGTGCTGGAGATAGGCGGCGTCCGCGCCGTCCTCGTCGCCGGCGGCGAAGCGCAGGTCGGCCAGCGCCAGCCACGCGCCGGACAGGCCGGGCTGCAAGGCGACGGCACGCTCCAGGCAGGGCATCGCCTCCACCCGCCGGCCGGCGCCGATGCGCGCGCGCGCCAGTTCCAGCCAGGTCTTGGCCGAGCGCGGCTGCCCGCGCGACAGCGGATCGAGGATGGCCTCGGCGCGGGCGAAGTCGCCCTGTGCGTTCGCGGCCATGCCCAGCAGCAGTTCGGCGCCCGGATGGCCGGGCGCGGCGGCGAGGATTTCGTGCGCCTGCTCGGCGGCCAGCGCGGGCTGCGCGTCCAGCAGGCGCAGGGCGTGGGCCAGTGCGGCCTCGATGCTGGCGGTGCGGGGCTGGGCGCTCATCGTTGCGGTGCCGTCCCCGTCGCGCTCACATGCTGGCGCCGTCGAACGGCACGATCTTCAGCGAAGCCAGGTCCAGGTCCGGCAGGCAGCGCAGGTTGACCGCCACCATTGGTTCCCCGCTCTTCGGATCGACGCCCTCGCTGTACGGCGCCACCCCGCACACCGGGCAGAAGTGGTGGCGGATCGCATGGGTGTTGAAGGTGTAGGTCGACACCTCGGCTTCCGGCGTGCGCAGCACCAGCGCCTCGCGCGGAAAGAACGCCAGCAGGCCGCCGCGCCGCCGGCACAGCGAGCAGTTGCAGTCGATCCCCATCTCCACCGCGCCGTCCAGCGTAAACGCGATCCCGCCGCAGTGGCAGCTTCCCCCGTAGGTGGCCATCGTTCGTCCCTCCTCGACCGTGACGATCGGCATGTTGCCACGTCCCTGCGCTTCGCACACCGTTGCGGTATTTTCTGTCCGCCTTTCCATCGCCCTTTCCGGAGACACCATGCACAGCCACCGGGTCGCAGTCGCCCTGTCCTCCTTGCTCGCGCTGTCATCGGTTCCCGCACTCGCCAAGACACCCGCCAACGTCGCCGCTCCGGCCGCCGGCTGCGCCGCCATCCCGCTGGCCGCCGCCGATGCCGGCGCGGTGCGCACGGCCAGCGCAGCCGACGCCTGGGGCGGCGCGCGCACCGGCCAGGGCACGCTGTCCGACCGGGTGGTGGCCTACTCCATCGACGCCGAGCTCGACCCGGTCAAGCACACCATCGCCGGCAAGCAGAAGCTGACCTGGCGCAACCGCAGCGCGCAACCGGTGTGCAGCGTGTACGTGCACCTGTACCTCAACGGCTTCGACGGCCCCGGCAGCACCTTCATGACCGAGCAGCGGGCCAGCAGCAGCGGCTTCCGCAGCAACGTCGCCACCAGGGACGGCGAATACGGCTACATCCGCCTGGACAAGGTGCGGCAGAACGGCGCGGCGGCGACCTGGACCTTCGTGCAGCCGGACGACGGCCCGAAAACCGACCGCAGCGTGGTCCGCATCGACCTGCCGCAGCCGGTGGCGCCCGGCGCGTCCACCACGCTGGACATCGACTTCTTCGACCAGCTGCCGCGCGTGGTCGCGCGCACCGGCTACTACGGCAGCTTCCACCTGGTCGGCCAGTGGTTCCCGAAGATCGGCGTGCTGGAGTTGCCGGGCGAACGCGGCGCCACCGCGCCGCGCTGGAACGCCCACGAGTTCCACCTGCACAGCGAGTTCTACGCCGACTACGGCAGCTACGACGTGCGCATCACCGTGCCGAAGGACTACACCGTCGGCGCCACCGGCCAGCTGGCCGGCGCGCCGGTCGAGAAGGCCGGCAAGACCACCCATCGCTACCTGCAGGACGACGTCCACGACTTCGCCTGGACCGCCGACAAGCGCTACGCCAAGCCGCTGGTGAAGACCTGGAACGGCCCGAACGGCCCGGTCGAGGTCAAGGTGCTGTACCACCCGGAATACGCCAGCAACGCCGAGCCGGTCGCGCAGGCCACCATCGATTCGCTGGCCTATTTCTCGAAGACGCTGGGCGCCTACCCGTACAGGACCGCGACCGCGGTGGTGCCGCCCTACGGCGCCGACGAGGCCGGCGGCATGGAGTACCCGACCTTCTTCACCGCCGACAGCACCGACATGGTGGAGCCCGGCAGCGTCGGCCGCTTCGCGCTGGACTTCGTCACCGTGCACGAGTTCGGCCACGGCTACTTCTACGGCATCCTCGGCTCCAACGAGTTCGAGGAGCCGATGCTCGACGAGGGCATGAACGAGTACTGGGACCAGCGGATGATGACCTCGCGCAAGCAGGACATCGTGCTGACCCGGCCGTGGCTGAAGGCGCTGGGCATCGGCACCCGCATCACCCCGTTCGAGATGGAGCGCCTCGGCGCCAGCCTGGGCGATCCGGCCGACCCGCTCGGCCGCAACTCGTGGGCGCGCCTGTCCAGCGGCAGCTACAACACCGTCTACACGCGCACCGCCACCGCGATGCGGCAGATCGAGGCGCTGGTGGGCACGCCCGCGATGGAGCGGGCGATGAAGCTGTACTACGAGCGCTGGAAGTTCCGCCATCCCTCGCTGGCCGACCTGCGCGACGCGCTGGCCGAAGGCACCGGCAAGCCCGACATCGTGAACGGCGCGTTCGACGCCTACATCTACGGCACCGGCCGCACCGACGACCGCATCGAACGCCTGTCCAGCGACGAAGTGCTGCCGCTGCCCGGCTACCACGCGTACAAGGGCAAGCAGGTGCTGGTGGGCAGCAAGGCCATCGATGCGGCCATCGAGAAGCACCGCAAGGCGTGGAAGGCCAAGCACCCGGACGCGAAGGACGGCCAGGGCGCGTTCCCCTACCGCACCGTGGTGGTGGTGCGCCGCGACGCGGCCAAGCCGCCGCAGGTGCTGCGGATCAACTTCGCCGACGGCAGCCACCGCGACTTCCCGGTGACTTCGCAGGAAAGCTGGCAGCGCTTCGTGGTGACCGCGCGTTCCAAGGCGACCTCGGCCCAGCTCGATCCGGACGGCCTGCTGCGGATGGACGCCAACAAGCTCAACGACAGCCGCACGCTGGAATCGCAGCCCGCGGCCGCGCGCCGCTGGTTCGGCGACTTCGCGACGCTGCTGCATTCCTTCTTCGCCCTGCTGGCCACCCTCTGATTAGGCGCGCCCCGATGAACACGACGAATCGCCCGCTCCGCGCCCGCAACGCCGTTCCCCGCGCCCTCGCCGGCGCCCTGCAGTGGCGCCTGCTGCTGGTCTGGATCATCGCCACCCTGCTCTGCGGGCTGCTCGGCGCGCTGCCGGTCTGGAACTGGCTGGCCGGCGTGCTCAACCACTCGCTGCAAGCGCAGGTCGTCGCCGACGGCAAGGCGCCGGCACTGATGGTGGAAGCGCTGATGGCCCACGAATCGCCGCTGGCGGTGCTGACCGAAAGCGTCTGGGCCAGCGGCATCCTGATGCTGCTGCTCTCGCCGCTGCTGGCCGGCGCCACCGTGGCCGCCGCGCGCAGCCGCGCCCCGCTCGGCTTCGGCGATCTGCTGCGCGGCGGCATCGGCGAATACGGCCCGATGCTGCGCCTGCTGCTGTGGTCGGCGATCCCGCTTGGCGTGGCGGCGATGGTGATGGCCGGCGCGGTCGGCGCCAACGAGAAGATGCACGAGCACGCCATCCTCGCCGCCGACGTCGACCGCGGGCGCGACATCGCGCTGGCCGTGGGCGGCCTGCTGCTGGTGCTGGCCCATGCCGGCGTCGAGGCCGGGCGCGGCTGGCTGGCCGCCGACGCGCGCCTGCGCTCGGCGCTCAAGGCCTGGTGGCGCGGGATGAAGCTGCTGTGCCGGCGCCCGCTGGCGGTGCTGTCCGCCTACCTGGTGCCGACCGTGTGCAGCCTGCTGCTGGCCTTGGCCATCGTGGCGCTGCGCCAGCGCATCGGCGCCGGCGGGGTCGGCGGCTTCCTGCTGACGATGCTGCTGGGCTGCGCCATCGCCGGTTCGCTGGCCTGGGGCAAGGCGGCGCGGCTGTTCGCCTTCCGCGCGCTGGCCGAGGACGCGCACGCCCGGCGCTGATCCCGCCCGTCCACGTTAAGATGCGCCCCGGGGTCACAACCGGGGACATCGACGCGTGGGCTTTTTCGACCTGTTCAAACGCAAGCGCCAGGACGGCGCGCCGGCGGCCGCGCGCGCCGCCGAAGTCAGGCATGCGCCGGCGGCCGTTTCCTCCGCGCCGGCCGCCGCCGACGATGCCGACCCGCACGGCGGTCCGGAGCGGCGCGAGCGCGAGCGCCACAGCGCCCGCCCCGGCACCCGCGTGCTGGTGATCGACGACTCGCCGACCATCGTCGCCCTGCTCAAGCGCATGCTCCAGCAGAACCACTTCGACGTGCTGGTGGCCTACGACGGCGAAAGCGGGCTGGAGATCGCCCGCCGCGAGCGGCCCGACCTGATCTTCCTGGACATCGTGCTGCCCGGCATCGACGGCTTCAGCGCCCTGCGCAAGCTGCGCCGCGACCCGGTCACCAAGGACATCCCGATCGTGATGATCAGCGGCAACGCGCAGGCCACCGAGCAGTTCTACGTGCAGCGCATCGGCGCCGACGACTTCATGAAGAAGCCCTTCTCGCGCGCGGAAGTGTTCAACCGCATCGAGCAGCTGCTGGACGAGGACGGCATCCCGCGCCACGCCAACCGCGCCGCGAGCCCGGCGACCGCCTGAGTTCCGGAGCGTCCCGAAACGACGAAGGGGCCGACCGGCCCCTTCGCTGCATCCGTCCCGCCGCTTACTGCGGCATCACCTCGACGCGCACGCGGATGCGGTCGCCCGGGTGGTAGTCCATGCGCCGGGTGTAGCGGCGGCCGTTGTATTCGTAGGTCACGTCGTAGGCGCTGGCGTCGCCGCCGGAATAGCCGGCATAGCCGCCGCGCACCGGCTCGGGATCGCAGACGCGCACGGTCGTCGGCCGCTCGTAGCGGGTGCGCTGGCTCTGGTCGTAGATCTCGCGCCCGGCGATGCCGCCGACCATCGAGCCCACCGTGGTCGCGGCGAACCGGCCGCTGCCGCCGCCGACGTGGCTGCCCAGCACCGCGCCGATGACGCCGCCGGCGATGGTCGCCATCGAGCGGCTGGCGTTGTCGCCGTAGGGGCGGCGGCCGTAGCCGTCGTCGTAGCGGCCGCTGCGGGCGTAGTACCCGTCGTCCCGGTAGCCGCCCGCGGTGGTGGTCTCGTAGCAGCGGCGGCTGTCGCCGGCAACCGTGCGGTAGCCGCCCTCCAGCACCGGATCGACGCGGATCACCCGCGCGTCGTCGTAATAGGCCTCGCCGTCGCCGCCGGTGCGGTAGCTTTCGCTGTAACCGTCGTCGTAGCGACCGTCGTACGGCGCGTCGTAGCGGTCGTAGCCGGACTGGGCGAACGCGGCGGTGCTGCCGGCGGCAAGGCCGAGGGCGAGCAGGCTGGCGATGAGACGCTTCATGGTGGATCCCCGTCGCCGGGAACGAAGGAGGCCGGCGTGGTTCGCACACTGCGGCCGGCCGCTTGACGCGAGGCTGAATGCCGCCCGCCCCCGCCGGCGGCGTTCAGCGCGCCGCCAGCCTGCCCGTCCGCGCCGCGCCTGCTGCGCTTCCGCCCCGGCTGCGCTAAGGTGGAGGCCCGCCATGACCGCCCGCCGAGCGCCCAACGCTCCGGCGCGAAGCGCGGACAGCCATGACGCCACGTCCATTCGCACGCGAAGGAGGAACGGGCTCATGTCCTACAGCACACAGCAGATCCGCAACGTGGCCCTGGCGGGCCACCCCGGCGCCGGCAAAACCACCCTGTTCGAAGCCCTGCTGCATGCCGGTGGCGCACTCCAGACGGCAGGCAGCGTCGAACGCGGCAGCACCGTGTCCGACTTCGATCCGCTCGAAAGGGAACGCGGCCACTCCATCGACGCCGCCATCGCCAGCGTGGACCGCGCCGGCCTGCACCTCAACCTGCTCGACACCCCCGGCTATCCCGACTTCCGCGGCCCGGCGCTGGCCGCGCTGGCGGCGGTGGAAACCGTGGCGGTAATGGTCGACGCCGACGCCGGCATCGCCCACGGCACCCGCCGGATGATGGAGTACGCGAAACAGCGCGGCCTGTGCCGGGTGCTGGTGGTCAACAAGATCGACCACGCAGGCCACGACCTCGCCGCGCTGGTGGAGGCGCTGCGCGCCGAGTTCGGCCCGGAGGCGCTGCCGGTCAACCTGCCCGCCGACGGCGGCGCGCGGGTCGTCGACTGCTTCGGCAGCCGCGAAGGCGACAGCGATCTCGGCCCGGTCGCCGGCTGGCACCAGCAGACCATCGACCAGGTGGTCGAGATCAACGAGACGGTGATGGATCACTACCTCGACCTCGGCGAGGACGGCCTGTCCGGGCAGGAGCTGCACGACGCCTTCGAACAGTGCCTGCGCGAAGGCCACCTGGTGCCGATCTGCTTCGTCTCCGCGCGCAGCGGCGCCGGCGTGAAGGAACTGCTGGACATCGCCGAGAAGCTGCTCCCGCATCCGGGCGAGGCCAACCCGCCGCCGTTCGTGAAGGGGACGGGCGGCGACGCGCAGCCGATCGAGGCCAGGCCCGATCCCGCCGCGCACGTCATCGCCGACGTGTTCAAGATCGTCAACGATCCCTTCGTCGGCAAGCTCGGCATCTTCCGCGTCCACCAGGGCACGGTGAAGAAGGACATGCAGCTGTTCGTGGACGACGGCCGCAAGCCGTTCAAGGTGGCCCACCTGTTCCGGCTCAAGGGCAAGGAGCACGTCGAAATCGCGCAGGCCATCCCCGGCGACATCGCCGCGGTAGCGAAGATCGACGAGCTGCACTTCGACGCGGTGCTGCACGATTCGCACGACGAGGACCAGATCCACCTGGCGCCGATGGCGTTCCCGAAGCCGATGTTCGGGCTGGCGGTGGAGCCGGCCAGCAAAGGCCAGGAACAGAAGCTGGCGACCGCGCTGGGCAAGCTGGCCGAGGAAGACCCGGCCTTCGCCGTCGAGCACAACGGCGAGACCAACGAGACGGTGATCCGCGGCCTGTCCGACCTGCACCTGCGGGTGATGCTGCAACGGCTGAAGGAGCGCCACGGCGTCGAGGTGAAGACCCACCCGCCGCGCATCGCCTACCGCGAGACCATCGCCAACAAGGCCGACGGCCATCATCGCCACAAGAAGCAGACCGGCGGCGCCGGCCAGTTCGGCGAGGTGTTCCTGCGCATCGAACCGCTGCCGCGCGGCGCCGGCTTCGAGTTCGTGGACGAGGTCAAGGGCGGCACCATCCCCGGCCAGTTCCTGCCGGCGGTGGAGAAAGGCGTGCGCCAGGTGCTGGCCGGCGGCGCGGTGGCCGGCTACCCGATGCAGGACGTGCGCGTGGTGGTCTACGACGGCAAGCATCATCCGGTGGACAGCAAGGAAGTGGCGTTCGTCGCCGCCGGCAAGCGGGCCTTCCTCGATGCGATCTCGAAGGCGCAGCCGCAGGTGCTGGAACCGATCGTGGATCTGGAAGTGAGCGCGCCGGAGCAGCACATGGGCGACGTCAGCGGCGGCCTGGCCTCCAAGCGCGCGCGGATCAGCGGCACCGACGCGCCGCGCGGCGGCGAGATCGTGATCCGCGCGCAGGTGCCGCTGTCGGAGCTAGAGGGCTATGCGGCGGAGCTGAAATCCTCCACCGCTGGGCGCGGCCGCTACGCGCTGGACTTCAGCCACTACGAGCCGGTGCCCGCGCAGGTGCAGAAGAAACTGGCGGAGGCGTACAAGCCGCACCACGACGAGGATTGAGCCCTTCGTCGCGGACGGTTTCACGGATGCGCGCTATCGTGTGCGCATCCGCTTCCGGACCACGCCATGCACCGCTTCCGCTTCCTGATCGCCCTGTCGCTGGCCGTCCTGCTCGTCGCCTGCGGCGGCCGCAAGCCCGCCGGCACCGATGTCACCGCCGCCGGCGAGGAAAGCCTGCCAAAACCCGACGCGGCCGGCGGCTCGGTGACCGGCATGCCCGCGCCCGGCGCATCCACGCCCGACCCAGGCCGCGTCGACGATCCCGAACCCGCGCAGGCTGCGGAAGCCGGCGACACAGCGCAAGCCACCGCCGACGCGTCCGCCGCACAGGCCGAGCCCGGCGCCGAAGCCGCGGTGGCGGTGCTGCGCGACTACTACGCCGCCATCAACGCCCGCGACTTCGCCCGCGCCTACGCGCTGTGGCGGCAGAACCCGCAGACGCCGGCGCAGTTCGCCGACGGCTTCGCCGGCACCACCGGCGTCAGCGTCGAGATCGGCGCACCCGGCCCGGTCGATGCCGGCGCCGGCCAGCGCTACATCGAAATCCCGGTGCGGCTGGACGCCACCCAGGCCGACGGCCGCATCGACCGCTACGCCGGCCGCTACGTCCTGCACCGCAGCGTGGTCGAAGGCGGCAACCCGGACTGGCGGATCGAGCGGGCGACGCTGGCGAAGCAGTGAGCCGCGCGGCCCGCGCTACAGCTCGAAGCGGTAGGTGAACTTCACCACCAGCTGCTCGGCGTCGCGCAGCGAGAACGCATCGCCCAGCAGGCGTTCCGATGGCTGCCAGTATTCGTTGAACATGTCGCCGCCGCGGCCGTAGACGACGTAGACGTAGGACAGCGGCGCCAGCTCGTAGCGGTAGCGGATCTGGAAGCCGAGGTTGCGCAGGCTGAAGTCGCCCACCGGCGCGGCGCTGGCCAGCACGCCGCCGTCCGGCTGCGCGTCCCAGCCCTGCCGCGCGCGCGCTTCCAGCCCCAGCGCCTGCAGCTTGACCCGCAGCTCCTGGCGATCGTCGATGTTCCAGTTGATCGCGCCGTCGAGCTGCACCGAGCGCTCGTCGTATTCGCCCACCGTGTTGCCGCCCTGCCAGACCATCCAGTCGGCGACGTGCTCGGCGCTGAGATCGAGGGTGAAGCTCAGCGCGTCGCTGGCGAACCAGGTCGGCGCGACGCCGGCCGACCAGCCGATCCGGTGGTTGCCCGCCAGCCCGCCGCTCATCACGTCGGTGTAGGCGTCGAAAGCCCAGGCGCCCTTGCGCGGGCGCGAGAACTCGAAGTGCGAATTGAAGTTCGCCGGCATCCGCAGCGGATTGCGCCCGCGGGTGATGCGGTCATCGAAGCCCGCGCTGTTGACGTTGATCTGGCCGTACAGGTTGCTGCCGTCGCGCAGCTGGCTCTGTCGGCTCAGGCGGAACTGCCGCTGCAGCGCCATCCCGTGGTCGTTGTCGGTGAAGCTGACCCGCGCGCGCCAGTCGTGCGAGGCGAACGCGGAGTCCGCCGGCAGGTCGGTGATCCGCTTCGACACCTGGTAGTGGCCGTAGTTGAGGTTGTTGCGCGACAGGTAGCCGAAGTCGTTGATCTCCAGGCTGTCGCCGAAGTGCATCGCCATGTACTGCTGGCGCCAGCCGCGCTCCATCTCGTAGTCGGCCCAGACGGTGGCGCCGCTGCCGCGCGTTTCCTGCCCGGCCTGCTCGATGTCGCTGGCGATCAAGCGGGTGCGCACCGTCCAGCGCGCGCTCGGCCGCCAGTCGTGGTCGACGCCGAGCACGTTCGCCGTGCGGTCCAGGTACGGATGCTCGACCTGGGTCAGCATCACGCCGACGTTCTGCTGGCTGAAGTCGTGCACCAGCCGCAGCGCGCGGAACGAGCGCCCGACCGGGTCGCCCTCCTCCGCCAGGAACATGCCGTACTTGGTGGAGCCCACGTTGCCGTTGAACTTGAGCGCGGCGGTGATGTCGCCGGGACCGCTGCCGTCGTCGTTCGGGCCGCCGACGCGGCGGGTGTACAGCAACTGGCTGAAGTCCGAAGGCGTGGTGAAGTCGAACAGGCCCTGGTTCTCGGTGAAGAACGGGCGTTTGTCGCTGTAGAAGGTTTCGTTGGCGCCGAAGTTGACCACCAGGTCGTCGCTTTCGACCTGGCCGAAGTCCGGGTTGATGGTGGCGGTCAACTGGAACTGGCCGTTCGGCTTCCAGAAGATGTCGGCGCCACCGTCGAACGTGCTGTCGTGGCGCACGTTGTCGTACAGGCCGGAGGCGTAGGGCGTGATCGCCAGCAGCGCGGTGTTGTAGGCCGGCACCTCGATCGGCGCGAAGTCGGACAGGAAGCGCGGGCGCTCGAAGCTGGCCTGCGGCCAGGCCATACGCTCGCCGGTGGCGCCGACCACGCGGTCGAGATAGATGCGGAACGCGCGCTTGCCGTCCGCGCCCTTGGCCATCGGCGCGATGTACCAGGGGATCAGCATTTCCGCCGACCAGCCCTCCGCGTCGCTGCTGGCGGCGTGCTGCCAGTTGCCGTCCCAGTCGGTGCTGAACTGCGACTGGTTGGTGATGACCGCGTCGTTGATGCCGTTGCTGGCGCTGACCATGAAGTTGTAGCCGGTGCGGCCGTCGCCTTCGAAGTCGACCATCAGGTTGACGCGGTCGACCTGCGCCTGCTCGTCGCGCTGGATCTTCTGCATCGTGCGCGGCACGCCGACCGGCTGCACCGCGCGGAAGGCGACCGCCAGGCCTTCCGGCGTCGCCATGACCCAGGCCTCGGTCGGCAGCGAGCCGGGCGCGCCGGTCAGCGGCTGGGTGTCGCGGAAATCGGTGATGTGGCGCGCGCCCTGCCATTCGGCCGGATCGATCACGCCGTCGATCTTGATCTTCGCGTTCGCGGCCGGCGCGGGCGCATCGTCCGCGAACGCGGGCAGGTACAGGGCAAACAGCGAGGCGAACGCCAGAACGCGAAGAGGCTTGGAGGTCATCGAGGGAGACGGTGGAAGCAGGGCGGGCATGGAAGTGCGTGGGAAACGAGGCATCCGTCAGCTCCCTGGCGCGGGAACAGGCGGCACGCCCATGCCCGGCGGCGGCGGCACGTCGCTGCGGCGAAGCCACATGCGGCCGGCGGCGAGGTCCAGGGTCACGACCCAGTCCTTCAGGAACGGCATTCCCAGATTGCCATCGATATTCAACTCCGGGACGAAGGCCAAACCTTCCGCAACGATGCCGCCGCCCAGCGGAATGCGCGCCGGCTGCGGCCCCTCCTTCGCTGGATCCAGTCCGAACAGCGTCGCGTATTCCTTCGACACCAGCAGGGTTCCGCCGTTGCCGCTGTCTACTTCGAACCGGACGATGCCGTTCGGCGTCGGCACTTCCATTTCCACTGCCAGCGCCAGTCCCTGCGCCTCCCGCGACAGGCGCACCGGCATTTCACGCGCATCGGCAATGCGCCGTGCCGCGCTGGCCGGCGACTCGACGTACAGATGTCCGCCCGCGAAATCCAAGGTGATCGTCCGACCCGCGAATACGTCAAGCGCAAGCAGTCCATCGATCGGCGCCGCATCCGCCGCCATCAGCGGCGCGACCTGCATCACGCCCGCCACCGGCGCGACCAACGGGAATCCGTCCACCTCGAACCCGACGTCGTCGCAGCGCGCCATGTCCAATCGTTTGCCGGTCATGTTGTAGCCGCCCATGCGACCCCACGGCGTGCAGCCCACGCGCGCGGCGAACTCCGGCGAAACGACTGTGTGTCCGCCGGCAGTATCGAAGGAGAACAGGCCGCTCTTGCCGTTGGCGACCACGCGCACCGCAACGCTGCGGCGGTACGGCTCCAGCTTCAGCGTGGCAACAGGCTCCGTTGCGGCGGATGCCGCAACGCTGTCGGGAAGCGCCCCCGCGAATGCGGGGATCGACAGCAGCAAGAACGCGGGCAGTCCCCACATGCGCATAAACGACTCCGGATGCCGCGTCTCGGCGGCGAATGCGCGCACCTTAGCCGGCGGCCGCGCGCTCGCTAACTGGCGTTGGTCATGTAAACCTTCGACAGGGATCGCGCATCGCAGGAAGGCGGAGGATCGCCGGCGCTCAGCGCTTGGGCTTGAGCATCGTCCCGGTGCAGTCCTTCGCGCCGCAGCGGCAGGCCCAGATCTTCTTCAGCCGCGGCGTGTGGCGCTCGGCCAGGGTGATGCCGTAGTCGTAGGTCAGTTCCTCGCCGGGCTTGATGGCGCGGACCGACTCGATGAACACCCTGGAATTTTTCGGATCGGCCTCGTCCTCCACCATCACCGCCTCGCAGTTCGGCGCGCAGCTGTGGTTGATCCAGCGCGCGTCGTTGCCCTCGAAGTTGGCATCGATCACCCAGTCCTCGTTGAGGGTGAACAGGAAGGTGTGGCCGCTCTCGATGTCGCCGCTGTCGCCCGCGTCCACCTCCTCGTGGGTGCGGCGGCGGCCCTTGTATTCGATCAGGCGCTCGCCTTTCCGGATCGGCAGTGCGGCGAACACGCCGTTGCCGTGGATGGCGGACTTGCGGGTGGCGATCTTCTTGGGCATCGGTGCGGCGCGGCGTGGGGAGCGGCCATTGTGCCTAGCTGAACGGTTTCCGTCACCGCGTGGCCGGCGGACGATGGACGGCGCGTATTTCCCGCTGTCCGAATCCGCCGATCCCACTGCAATGTCTCCACGCCTTCTCCTCGCCGGCCTGCCGCTGGCCCTCCTCGCCGCCTGCACTGTGCCGGCCCAGACCTCCACCGACACGCCGGCCATCGCTGCCGCCAGCCCGGACGCCAACCTGTCCGCCCGCGGCGAATACCTGGCCCGCATAGCCGGTTGCAACGACTGCCACACGCCCGGCTACGGCGAGCGCGGCGGCGACGTGCCGAAGGACGCCTGGCTGACCGGCTCGCCGCTCGGCTTCAGCGGCCCGTGGGGCACCACCTACCCCGCCAACCTGCGCCTGAAGGCGGCGGAGATGGACGAAACCGGCTGGGTGCAATACACCGGCAACCTGCACACGCGCCCGCCGATGCCGGACTACAACGTGCGCGACATGACGCCGGAAGACCGCCGCGCGCTCTACCGCTTCCTGCGCACGCTCGGCCCCGGCGGCGGCAAGGCGCCGGACTACCTGCCGCCCGGCCAGACCCCGCCGCCGCCCTACATGCAGATGGTGCTGCCGCCGGCGCCCGCCGCCTGAGCGCGACGGCCCGGCGTCAGCGGAACAGGAACCAGCCCGCGCCGCCGCCCCACCACAGCGCCATGGCGATGCCGAACATCGCCCAGAACAGCTTCTTCGCACCGCGACCGACCCGCCACAGCACGAACACGGCCGCCGCGACCAGCAGCCAGCGCAGCAGGCGCGAGCGCTCCGCGCCCGGCGCGGCGGCGGCGGCGCGTTCGACCAGCTCGCCGACCTTGGCCTGCAAGGTGTCGGCGAAGACGGCATGGGGCTTGGTCTGGCTGTACATGACGATCTCCCGTGTCCGGAATGGACGCTGCCCATTCTCCGCAGCGCCCGCGCCGCGACCACGGCCACCCGTCAGCCATCCTCGCTGACAGCTGTCACCTGGCGGCGCTGCGGTCAACCCGTCGCCGTGGCGATGCGTTGCCGCACTCGTCCCTCTCGACGGAACGACCGCCATGCGCAACGCCACCGCCATCGCCCCGCTGCTCGCGCTCTGCCTGCTCGCCACCGCCGCGACGCCCGCGCCCGCGCAGCAGCGCCTGCGCGAACGCATCGCCCAGCGCATGGAGCAGCGCCGCGGCCACGACGCGCCGGCCGCGTCCGCGCTGCCCGCCGGCACCCGCGTCGAGCGCGACATCGCCTACGGCCCGGATCCGAAGCAGCGCTACGACGTCTACCTGCCCGCCCGCGCGCGGCCGGATACGCCGATCCTGTTCATGGTCCACGGCGGCGGCTGGCGCAACGGCGACAAGCGCATGCGCAACGTCGTCGGCAACAAGGCGGCGTACTGGCTGGAGCGCGGCTTCGTGTTCGTCTCCGTCGACTACCGGCTGGAGCCCGAGGCCGACCCGCTGCGACAAGCGCGCGACGTCGCCGCCGCGCTGGCCTCGATGCAGCGGCGCGCGCGCCAATGGAACGCCGATCCGGCGAAAACCATTCTGATGGGCCACTCCGCCGGCGCGCACCTGGTGGCGCTGCTGGGCAGCGATCCCGATGGCCTGCTGCGGCAGGCCGGCGCGCGGCGCCCGCTCGGCGTGGTGTCGCTGGACAGCGGCGCGCTGGACGTGCCGGCACTGATGGGCCAGCCGCGGCTGCCGCAGCTCTACCGCGACGCGTTCGGCAGCGACCCCGCCTACTGGCGCTCGGCCTCGCCGCAGCAGCAGTTGAGCCGGAACGGCCTGCCGATGCTGCTGGTCTGTTCCAGCACCCGCCGCGTCCCGACCTCGCCCTGCGACGAAGCGCGCAAGTTCGCCCGCCGCGCCGGCGCGCTGTCGGTGCCGATGCAGGTGATGCCGGAGCCGCTGGAACACGGCGAGATCAACGACCGGCTCGGCCTGCCCTCGGCCTATACCCGCGCCGTTTCCGACTGGATCGACCGCGCGTTGATGCAGGTCAGGCGCTGAAACTTGGCGGCGGCGGCCCGAAAACGTACAATTTCAGTACCGATTAAACCGCCCCCGCCCCGTCATGCTCCGCGTCACCCGGCTGACCGATTACGCCACCGTCGTCCTGACCGTGCTCGCCGCGCGGCCCGACGCCGTGCTGAGCGCGCCGGAGCTGGCCGAGCGCGCCGGCCTGGAAGCGCCCACCGTCGCCAAGGTGCTCAAGCCGCTGGCCGCCGCCGGGCTGGTGGAAGGCTTCCGCGGCGCCAACGGCGGCTACCGGCTGGCGCGCCCGGCCGGGGCGATCAGCCTGGTCGAGATCGTCGAGGCGATGGAAGGCCCGCTCGGCATGACCGAATGCAGCGTCGCCAGCGGCCAGTGCGGCATCGAACACAGCTGCGGCGTGCGCGCCAACTGGCGGCGGATCAACGACGTGGTCGCCGAAGCGCTGGGCAACGTCTCGCTGGCGCAGATGCTGGAACCGCCGCAACACCCCGCGCGCCGGCGCATCGACGCCCGGCTGGCGCAGGCCTGAGGAACACCCCATGACCGAACAGCAGAACGCTTCCATCCACGCCCAGCTCGGGCGCAAGTACGACGCCGGCTTCATCACCGACATCGAGACCGACTCGCTGCCGCCGGGCCTGGACGAGGACATCATCCGCGCGCTCTCGGCCAAGAAGCACGAGCCGGAGTGGATGACCGAATGGCGCCTGGCCGCCTACCGCCACTTCCTGACCATGCGCCAGCCGGACTGGGCCAAGCTGAAGATCGGCCCGATCGACCTGCAGGCGCTGTCCTACTACAGCGCGCCGAAAGGCCCGAAGTACAAATCGCTCGACGAGGTGCCGCAGGAGCTGATCGACACCTACGACAAGCTCGGCGTGCCCCTGCACGAACGCGCCAAGCTGGCCGGCGTGGCGGTGGACGCGGTGTTCGACTCGGTCAGCGTGGGCACCACCTTCAAGAAGGAGCTGGCGGCGGTCGGGGTGATCTTCACCTCGATGAGCGACGCCATCCAGAACCACCCCGAGCTGGTGCGCAAGTACCTCGGCTCGGTGGTGCCGGTGGGCGACAACTACTTCGCCGCGCTCAACTCGGCGGTGTTCTCCGACGGCAGCTTCGTCTACATCCCCAAGGGCGTGCGCTGCCCGATGGAGCTGTCGACCTACTTCCGCATCAACGCCGGCCACACCGGCCAGTTCGAGCGCACCCTGATCGTCTGCGAGGACAAGGGCCACGTCTCCTACCTCGAAGGCTGCACCGCGCCGATGCGCGACGAGAACCAGCTGCACGCGGCGGTGGTGGAGCTGGTCGCGCTGGAAGACGCCGAGATCAAGTATTCGACGGTGCAGAACTGGTATCCGGGCGACGAGAACGGCGTCGGCGGCATCTACAACTTCGTCACCAAGCGCGCCGAATGCCGCGGCGCGCGCAGCAAGGTGACCTGGACGCAGGTGGAGACCGGCAGCGCGATCACCTGGAAATACCCGAGCTGCGTGCTGACCGGCGACGATTCGACGGGCGAGTTCCACTCGGTCGCGCTGACCCACCACTACCAGCAGGCCGACACCGGCACCAAGATGATCCACATCGGCAAGCGCACCAAGTCGAAGGTCGTCAGCAAGGGCATCAGCGCCGGGCGCGGGCAGAACACCTACCGCGGACTGGTGAAGGTCGCCGCCGGCGCCGACGGCGCGCGCAACCACACCCAGTGCGACAGCCTGCTGATCGGCAAGACCTGCGGCGCGCACACCTTCCCCTACATCGAGGTAAAGAATCCCGGCGCGACGGTGGAACACGAAGCGACGACCTCGAAGATCAGCGACGACCAGCTGTTCTACTGCCGCTCGCGCGGCATCGGCGAGGAGGACGCGGTGAGCATGATCGTCGACGGCTTCTGCAAGTCGGTGTTCCGCGAATTGCCGATGGAGTTCGCGGTGGAAGCGAAGAAATTGCTGGATGTGAGTCTGGAAGGCGCAGTGGGATGATTTTTTCCTTCTCCCTCCGGGAGAAGGTGGCGCGAAGCGCCGGATGAGAGGAGGCACGTCCGATCGGCACCATTGACGACTAACCGAACCCTCACCCCAACCCCTCTCCCGACGGGAGAGGGGCTCAAGCACAAGAACGGAAACACGAGCATGTTGAAGATCGACAACCTCCACGCCAGCGTCGCCGGCAAGGAAATCCTCAAGGGCCTGTCGCTGGAAGTGAACGCCGGCGAGGTGCACGCCATCATGGGGCCGAACGGCGCGGGCAAGTCCACGCTGGGCAACATCCTCGCGGGCCGCGACGGCTACGAGGTGACGGCGGGTTCCATCACCTTCGACGGCAAGGACCTGCTGGAGCTGGAACCGGAAGAGCGCGCCGCCGCCGGCGTGTTCCTCGCCTTCCAGTATCCGGTGGAAATCCCCGGCGTGAACAACACCTACTTCCTGCGCGCGGCATTCAACGCGCAGCGCAAGGCGCGCGGCGAGGAGGAGCTGGATTCGATGCAGTTCCTGAAGCGGGTGCGCGAGAAGCTGGCCGTGCTGCACCTGAAGGACGAGTTGCTGCATCGCGGCGTCAACGAAGGCTTCTCAGGCGGCGAGAAGAAGCGCAACGAGATCTTCCAGATGGCGCTGCTGGAGCCGAAGCTCGCCATCCTCGACGAAACCGATTCCGGCCTCGACATCGACGCGCTGAAGGCGGTGGCCGACGGCGTCAACGCACAGCGTTCGCCGGAGCGCGCCTTCCTCGTCATCACCCACTACCAGCGCCTGCTCGACTACATCAAGCCGGACGTGGTGCACGTGCTGGCCGACGGCCGCATCGTCGAAACCGGCGGCCCCGAGCTGGCGCTGGAACTGGAAGCGCACGGCTACGACTGGATCCGCCAGCGGATCGGGCCGGAGGCGGCGTGATGAGCGCCCTGCTCGGCTCCCTGGCCGCCGGCTTCGAGGGCGACGCCACCCGCCGCGCGCTGCTGGACGAGGTGCTGCGCGACGGCCTGCCGGCACGCGCGGAGGCGTGGAAGTACACCTCGCTGCGCCAGCTGGAGCGCCGCAGCTTCGCACAGGCCAAGGCGGTGGCCGTCGATGCCACGCTGCTCGCCGCCATTCCCGCGCCGCGCATCGTGTTCGTCAACGGCCAGTTCGATGCGACGCTGAGCGACCTGACCACACTGCCCGCTGGCATCGACGTGCGCCCGCTGTCGCGGCTACTGCAAGGGGACGATCCGCGCGCAGTCAATTTCCTCGAACGCCGCTACCAGCGCATCGACGAACCTTTCGCCCGCCTCAACGCCGCACTGGCGCGCGAGGGCGCAGCGATCCGCGTGGACGCCGGCGTGCGCGCGGACGCGCCGCTGCATCTCGTCCACGTCGGCGCGGCACAGGGCGGTGGCGATGCCGCCTGGCATCTGCGCCATTTCGTCGAACTGCGCGAAGGCGCATCGCTGCAACTGGTGGAACACGAACTGGCCGCCGGCGAGCACGCCCACCTCGGCAACGCGCTGCTGCACGCGCACGTCGCCGACGGCGCGCGCCTGTCGCATGTCCGCGTGCAGGACGCCGCCCCGCGCGCCACCCTGTTCGCGCGCACCGACGCGGTACTGGCGCGCGAGGCCGGCTACGCGCGTACCGACCTCGAACTCGGCGCCGCCCTGTCGCGGCACGAGCTGAACGTGCGGCTGGAAGGCAATGGCGCGGCGCTGCAGGCCGACGGCGTGCTGCTGGCCGACGGCCGCCGCCACGTCGACACCCGCCTCGGCATCGACCACATCGCCCGCGACACCGCCTGCAACCTCACCTGGCGCGGGCTGGCCGGGCAGCGCGGCAAGGCGGTGTTCCACGGCGGCATCGTGATCCGCGAGGGTGCGGACGGCACCAATGCCGACCTGTCGAACAAGAACCTGCTGCTCTCCAACGATGCCGAAATCGACACCCAGCCGGTGCTGGAAATCCACGCCGACGAAGTGAAGGCCGCGCACGGCGCGACCGTCGGCCAGCTCGACGCCACCGCGCTGTTCTACCTGCGCTCGCGCGGCCTGCCGGAGCCCGAGGCGCGCGCGCTGCTGACCGGCGCGTTCTGCCGCGAAGTGGTGAGCGGCATCGAGGACGAGGCCACACGCGCACTGTGCGACGCGGCGCTGGATCGCGCGCTGGCGCGGCTGGGCGCATGAGCATGCACGGCCAGGAGTACTCCCTCCCCAACCCTTCCCTGCAAGCAAGGGAGGGAGCCAAGGGCATCGACTGGGCCGCAGTCCGCGCCGACTTCCCGCTGCTGCGGCGCGAGGTGCACGGCAAGCCGCTGGTCTACCTGGATTCCGCCAACACCGGCCAGAAGCCGGCCTGCGTGATCGAGGCCACCGACGATTTCTACCGCCGCCACAACGCCAACGTCAGCCGCGCCGTGCATGCGCTCGGCAGCGAGGCCACCGAGGCCTACGAAGGCGCGCGCGGCAAGCTGGCGCGCTTCCTCGGCGTGCGCGGCGACGACCTGGTGCTGTGCAGCGGCACCACCTTCGCGCTCAACCTGGTCGCGTATTCGTGGGCGCTGCCGCGCCTGCAAGCGGGCGATGCGATCCTGCTCACGCGGATGGAGCACCACGCCAACATCGTGCCGTGGCAGCTGGTCGCCCAGCGCACCGGGGCGACCATCAAGGTGGCCGAGCTGCTGCCGGACGGCAGCCTCGACCTCGACGGCCTGTACGCCGCGATGACGCCGGAAGTGAAGCTGCTCGGCATCGCCCACGTCAGCAACGTGCTGGGCACGGTCAACCCGGTCGCGACGATCTGCCGCGAGGCGCGCAGGCGCGGGATCGTCAGCGTGGTGGACGGCTCGCAGGCCGCGCCGCACATGCCGGTGGACATCGCCGCGATCGGCTGCGACTTCTACGCCGTCACCGGCCACAAGATGTGCGGCCCCACCGGCACCGGCGCGCTGTGGGCGCGGCGCGAGCATCTGGAGGCGATGCCGCCCTTCCTCGGCGGCGGCGAGATGATCAAGGAAGTCCGCTTCGACGGCACCGTGTTCAACGACCCGCCGCACAAGTTCGAGGCCGGCACACCGAACATCGCCGGTTTCGTCGGCCTGGGCGCGGGGGTCGATTACCTGTCGGCGCTGGGCATGGAGGCGATCGCCGCGCGCGAGCGCGCGCTGCTGGCGCACGCCACCGAGGAGTTGCTGAAGATCGACGGCCTGCGTCTCTACGGCAGAGCAAAGGACAAGGCGGCCGTCATCAGCTTCGCCATCGACGGCACCCATTCGCACGACCTCGCCACCCTGCTCGACCTGGAAGGCGTGGCGGTGCGCTCCGGCCAGCACTGCGCGCATCCGCTGCTGCAATGGCTGGGCGTGGGCACCACCTGCCGCGCATCGCTGGCGTTCTACAACACGCACGAGGAAGTCGATGCGTTCGTCGCCGCACTGCGCAAGGTGAAGCGCCTGCTGGCGTGAACGATCCCGCGCCGCATGGCGGCGCGGGGCATTGCCGCTTCGGAAAATCGGGCCGATGCCGTCCGCGGAAACGGCAACCACGCATCGGCCTGTCGCACCGGACCGGCGCCATCCGCCTCGGCGGAATGGCGCCAACCCATCGGCACGTCAGGGCTTGAACACCACCTTGACGCTGCCATCGACCGCGGCGTCGCTGATGTAGCCCACGGCCGCCGGATTTTCGGCCAGCGCGGCCTTGACCGCGGCGTCGCCCGACACCTTGCGCGGCGGCTGCGCCTTGCCGGTGAAGGTCAGCTGCGACCAGTACGCCTTCATCTGCGCGGCGTTCTTGTCCGCGACCTTGTCGTAGAACTCGTTGCGGACGGCCGAGCCGTCGGCCTGGTCGACGGGCTTGGCGACCCGCCCGTTGGGCAGCGCGTCGGTCTTGGCCAGGAAGATCTGCGACACCTGCGCCTTGCTCAGCGTGGAGACGTCGCTTTTCGAGGACATCACGACCACCACGCCCGCCTGCACCATCGAGCTGGAGAAGGCCAGCGCCGTCAGCAAGGCCAATCGCCGGTTGAACGGAAGTTTCATGGTCTCACCTCAGAAAACGAAATCGACCGAGGCCGACAGCAGGTTGTAGCCCCGCCCCGGCAGGAAGCCCGGCTGCTGGTTGCCGAGACCGCCGAACGAACCGGCGTGGTTCTTGATGTGGCTGGCCTGCAGCTTGATCGCGATGCTGTCGTGCACGTCCCAGCGCAGCGCGGCGCCGATGCTGTGGCGGCTGCTGTTGTTGCTCAGCACCGCGCCGTTGAGCAGGCCGAACGGATCCAGCGCGCCCGGCAGTTCCCGCCCGCCGGAATCGACGTGGGCGACGGTGAGCGACTGGGTCAGGCTGCCGTGGCGGAAGCCCACGCTGGCGTAGCCGGAGGTGGTCTTGCCGCTGATCGAGGGGCTGTAGTCGGCCTGGATGGCCTCGGTGCGCAGGAACCAGTTGCCCGGATCGTAGCTGTAGCCGATGCCGCTGAAGCTGCCGTCCACGTCGCGCGGGTCGAGCCGTGCGGCCATTTCCGCCAGCGCCGGGATCGGCAGGTTGCGGTAGGTGTCGAACAGGGTGTTGATGTTGTCGGTGACGTAGTGCACCTGGCCGCGGATGTGGCTGACCCGGAAGCTGGACGAACCGTGGTCCACCTGCACGGCGATGCCGCGCATCGCGTCCACGTCGGCCTTTTCGGAATCGATGCGGCCGTAGAAGCCCTGGATGCCGATGACGGCATCGCCCGCGTTGATGTTGTACACGCCCTCGACGCCGTCCATCGGTAGCAGGTAGTTGTAGACCTCCTGCGGCGGACGCGCCCACGGCATCGCGTAGCCGACGCGCTGGTACTCTGACAGCATGTACAGCGGCGCGGTGATGCGGCCGAGGCGCGCGCTGAACTTGGACGAGAAGCGGTACTTCACGTGCGCCAGCGAGATTTCCGGCTTGTAGGATTCGGTGACCGCGTATTCGCTGACGGCCTGCAGCACGCCGCTGAAGTTGTCGGTGAACTGGGCGTTGAGCTGCACCGCGAGGCGCGAATCCAGCTTGCCGGAGGTGGAGCTGCTGGCGCCGACGCCCTCGTTGCTCTGGAAGTCCGGCGTCACGTCGGCCTTGTCCTCGCTCGAATGAGCGGCGCCGATGGTGCCGAAGCCGCTCAGCTTGAAGCGGTCGTCGCCGTCCTGCGCCCACGCGGTCTGCGCCAGTGCCAGGCTGATCGCCAGGGCGACCCATCGTTTCTTCTGATGCATAAGCATCCCTTTCTGGTGAATGTTCGGAATCGGATCGGCGCGGAAGAAGCGCCCGGGACGCCGGATGACCGGCCGCCGCTTGGAATAACGGCCGTTTAACAAATAAGTTGAGCCGTGGCCCGGATGAATCTCGCCCGACATTGAGACAGGCCATCCGGAGACGCCGGCGGCCCGCTCCTACTACTCAGAACTCCTGCCAGTGGTCGCCTTCGGCGGCGGGCGGCGCGCGCTTGGCCGGCTTTGGCGCGGCGGCCGGCTTCTTCGCCGGCTGCGACGGAGCCGCCTTCGGTGCCGCCGGGGAAACCGCTGATGCCGGCGCGCGCGCGACCGGCCGGGCGGCGGAGCTTTCCAGCTGGAACATCGCCACGGCCTCGACCAGCTGCCGGGCCTGTTCCTCCATCGAACGCGCCGCCGCCGTGGCCTCCTCGACCAGCGCCGCGTTCTGCTGCGTCGTCTCGTCCATCTGGGTCACGGTCTGGTTGACCTGTTCAATGCCGCTGCTCTGCTCCTGCGACGCCGCGCTGATGTCCGCCATGATGTCGGTCACGCGCTGCACCGAGGTCACGATCTCGCCCATCGTGCTGCCGGCCTGCCGGACCAGCTCCGAGCCGTCGGTCACCTTGCCCACCGACTCCTCGATCAGCTGCTTGATCTCCTTCGCCGCGCTCGCCGAACGCTGCGCCAGCGCACGCACCTCGCCCGCGACCACCGCGAAGCCGCGACCCTGCTCGCCAGCGCGCGCTGCTTCCACCGCCGCGTTCAGCGCCAGGATGTTGGTCTGGAACGCGATCCCGTCGATCACGCTGATGATGTCGGCGATCTTCTTCGACGAGGCTTCGATCGAGCCCATCGTCGCCACCACCTGTTCGACCACCTTGCCGCCCTGCGCCGCCACGCCGGCCGCGCCCTGCGCCAGCTGGTTGGCCTGGCGGGCGTTGTCGGCGTTCTGTTTGACCGTGGAAGTCAGCTCCTCCATCGACGCAGCGGTTTCCTCCAGCGAGGCCGCCTGCTGTTCGGTGCGCCGCGACAGATCGTCGTTGCCGCTGGCAATCTCGCTCGCCGCCGCGTTGATGTTGCCCGCCGCCTGCTGGATGTCGCCGACGATGCCGGTGAGCTGGGCCACCGTCGCGTTGGCGTCGTCGCGCATCCGCGCGAACACGCCCTGGTAGTCGCCCTCCATCCGGTGCGCCAGGTCGCCCTGCGACAGCGCGCGCAGCACGCCGGACACCTGCTCGACGCTGCCGGAAATGGCGGCCAGCAGGTTGTTCATCTGCTCCGACAGCTGCAGCAGGAAGCCGGTCTTGCCGGCCAGCGGAATGCGCCCGGACAGGTCGCCGTTGACGGCGTCCTCGATGATGCCGCTGACTTCCTGCTCGACCTGCGCCTCGACCGTGCGGTCGGACCATTCCACCACGTAGCCGACGCGCTGCCCGGCGGCGTCCGTCACCGGATTGACGATCAGGCGCATGAGGTGGCCGCCGACGTGGATTTCGCCGCGGTAGGTGCTCTGCAACGCGCCCAGCAGCTTGCGCTGGTGCGCCGGGTGTTTGTGGAAGACGTCGATGTTGCTGCCGACCAGCGTCTTCATGTCGAACTGCGGCAGGTCGCGGCGCAGATCCTGCTCCGCGCGGCCCAGCATCTCCATCAGCGGGCGGTTGGCGTAGATGATGTTGAGGCCGGCGTCGGCGATCATCACGTGGGTGGTGACCTCGTCCAGCGCGGTGCGGATGCGCAGGTCCTCGGCGGCGCGCGCGCGGTCGCGGTCGGAGCGCTCGCGAAGCTGGTCGACCATGCGCCGCTGCGCCAGCAGCAGCTGGCCCAGCTCGTCGTTGCGCAGTTCGGGAATGCGCGTGTCCAGCCGGCCGTCGGCCACGTCGCCGGACACCCTCACCGCCTCCGCCAGCGGCCGCAGCACCATGCCGCGCAGCAGCAGGTACAGGCCGGCGCACAGCGCGGCGGCGGCGAGCAGGCCGATCAGCACCACCAGCATCAGCTGCGAGCGCGCCGGCGCGGTCAGCAGCGAGCGCGGCACCAGCACGCCCAGCGAGAAGCGGCGGTTGTTCTCGCCCACCTGCAGCGGCGCGTAGACCTTCACCATGCCCTGGGCGTCGGCCTGGAAATCGGTATAGAGCTTGTCCTGCGAAGTCGCCTCCATGATCGCCCTGGCGACCGCGTCCTCGCGCTTCCTGCCGACGCTGGCCGCGTCCGGCGACGCCACCACCGTGCCCATCGGCGACAGCAGCTCGGCGCGGCCCACGCCCATCGGCCGCAGCTGGGCGACGCGCTGCTGCAGGGACGACAGCTCGAAGTCGGACGTGACCACGCCGAGCACCTTGTCGCCGTCCATGACCGGAATGGCGATGGTGGTCAGCAGCAGGGTCTTGCCGCCCACCTCGTAGGGATAGGGCTCGATGACGACCGGCTTCTTCAGTGTCTTGGGGGTGACGTACCAGGCGCCGAGGTCGGGATCTTCGTAGTCGCGCAGCGGCTCGGTGACCAGCTTGTCGCCGACCCGCGCCCAGTAGCTCATGAAGCGCCCGGTGGCGTCGTGCGAGGGCGCGTTGACGAACTCGGCGTCCTTGCCGTCGAAGGCGTCAGGCTCGAACAGCACGCACATGCCGGCGCGCTCGGGGTGCAGCTCCATCTGCTGCTTGAAGGTCTGGTCCACCGCCGCACGACTGATCTGGCCGCGCTGCATCTCCAGGTTCTCCGCCATGGTCTGCACCGCGTCGTAGGTGCGGCTCATCTCCACGGCCAGGCGCTGCGCCTCGAACTGGGTCAGGTTCTCCAGCTCGCTCTGCGAGACGGCCAGCAGCGCCTTGCTGCTCTTCCAGTAGCTGGTGGCGGCGGTCACGCCGAAGGCGGCCAGGGCGATCAGCGCGACCCCCAGCATCAGGCGGTTGGCAACGCTGCTGTTGCGGGACTGGCGGGTCTGGGTCATGGGCCTGGCGTCGGCTGGGAATGGGCTCGGGGCGGCCGGATCGCGCGGAATGCCGCGCACGCGGCGCCGATCCGCCCGTGCGGGACGTCCCGGCCCGATCCAGCCCCTTCCCGCAGATCAACGGCCAGGGCAACGCGTTCTTGAGTTCCCGGTGCGCGGCCGGCGCCGGCGTCAGCGCTTCCGGCAGGCCGCCAGCAGGTCGCGTTCCCCGCGGTAGGCCGAGGTGCGCACATCGAACGCGCCCAGCACCGTCGGGAACAGGTTGTCGTGGCTGGCGGGACGCTTGGCCGCCTCGCGCAGGCAGGCCAGGTCGATGCCGTCGCCGGCGGCGAAGCCGGGCGACAGCCACAGCGCCATCGGCACGTGCAGCTGTTGCTTCGGGGCGATGGCATACGGCGCGCCGTGCAGGAACAGGCCGTATTCGCCCAGCGATTCGCCGTGGTCGGACACGTACAGCATGGCCGCGTCGTGCCCGCCCTGCCCGGCCAGCAGGTCGATCAGCCGGCCCAGCACCGCATCGGTATAGAGGATCGCGTTGTCGTAGGCGTTGACGATGTCCGCCTTCTGGCAGCGGCTGAGCTCGGCGGTTTCGCATACCGGCGTCCAGCGCGCGAATTTCGGCGGGTAGCGCTCGAAGTAGTTCGGCCCGTGGTTGCCCAGCATGTGCAGGACGATCAGCGCGTCGCCGGGGATGGCGTCGATCTTCGCCTGCAAGCCGGACAGCAGGATCTCGTCGAAGCAGCGCCCCTCCGCGCACAGCGACGCGCCATCGGAAGGCCCCAGCGTCTCCGAAGCCTGGCGGATGCAGACGCCCTTGCAACCGGATTGGTTGTCGCGCCAGAGCACGCCGACGCCGGCGCGGGCGGCCACGTCGAGCACGGATTCGTGGCCGCGGATCGCGTCGCGGTCGTAGTCCGCGCGCCCGAACGGCGAGAACATGCAGGGCAGCGACACCTCGGTGCTGGTGCCGCAGGCGGTCACGTCGGGGAAGTTGACGACATCGCGCGCGGCCAGCTCCGGCGTGGTCTGGCGCGCGTAGCCGTTCAGGCCCCAGTGGTCGCCGCGCACGGTCTCGCCGACCACCAGCACCAGCAGGCGCGGCTTGCGCGCCAGCGCCTCGGGCGGACGCCGCGCGTCGGCGCCGACCGCCTGCACGGGACCCTTCGCCTTCTTCGACGGCTTGAGCACGTTGACCAGCGAGACGATGTAGTTGCCGGGGGTGATCTTGTAGCGCAGCACCAGGTCGCTGCGCATCAGCGC
Organism: Thermomonas brevis; assembly: GCF_014395425.1. Taxonomy (NCBI): domain Bacteria; kingdom Pseudomonadati; phylum Pseudomonadota; class Gammaproteobacteria; order Lysobacterales; family Lysobacteraceae; genus Thermomonas; species Thermomonas brevis. The sequence goes on along the minus strand of NZ_CP060711.1, from coordinate 2,886,924 downwards.
GAACACGCCCTGCGACGAGGCGCCCAGCGCCGCGCCGACCAGCAGCGCCATCGCCAGCAGGAAGCCGGCGCGCAGCAGCAGCGCGCGCCGCCAGGTCCGCCGCACCGGCCGGGTCAGCAGCACCAGCGCGGCCGGCAGCACGCCCAGCAGCAGCACGTGCAGCACCATGCGCACCGACACCAGCTCGCGGCTTTCGGCCGGATCGGTGTTCAGCACGTTGCGGACCATTTCCGCGTCGAACACCACCGCGTAGCGGGTCATGTACCAGTGCGCCAGCGCGGTGACCACCAGCAGCAGGGCCAGCAGCGGGCGCGCCAGCCGGCCCCAGCAGAACAGCCCGAACAGCAGCGCGTGCAGGGCGAACACCGCCACGCCCAGCGACAGCAGCACCCGCAGCGAACCGCTGCCGGCGCGTACCGCGTCCCACAGCGGGCCGTTGCAGGCCAGCACGAAGTACGCGCTGACCAGCGCGGCCAGCGCTTCGGTCGGCACCCGCGGCCGCCAGCGCGAACCGTCGCCGCCGTTGCCGTCCGTCCTGTCCGTTCCGATGCCGAGGATGCGCTTCAACACGGGCCGTCCGTCATCTCTGCCGATAGGGGCGCGGGACACTAGCACCGATGCCGGCCGCCACGATAGCGGCCGGCGTCGGCATCGCGCTTACGAGCGCGAATCGCGCCGGGGCGCGCCCTGCCGGCCGCCGCGGCGCGCCGCGTCGCCACGCTGGCCTTCGCGCGCCGGCTTCGGCCCGGTGTGGGCGTGGGCGTGCGCTTCGGCGGTGCGCGGCTTGCCGTGCGGGCGGCGGGCGCGCGCCGGGCGCGGGCCGCGCGGGGCGTTGTCGAACGGTTTGGCGTCGCTGCGGATCGCGCGCGAGGGCTCGAAGCCCGGCACGGTCTCCATCGCGATCTCGCGGCCCAGCAGCTTCTGGATCTGGCGCAGCAGGTTGGCCTCGTCCGGCGACACCAGCGAGATGGCCTCGCCGGTCGCGCCGTTGCGGCCGGTACGGCCGATGCGATGCACATAGTCCTCGGCCACCATCGGCAGGTCGTGGTTGATGACCAGCGGCAGGTCCGGAATGTCGAGGCCGCGCGCGGCCACGTCGGTGGCGACCAGGATGCGGATCTTGCCGCTCTTGAACTCGTTCAGCGCCTTCTGGCGGGCGGCCTGGCTCTTGTTGCCATGGATCGCCAGCGCCGGCAGACCGGCCTTCTCCAACTGTTCCGCCAGGCGGTTGCAGCCGTGCTTGGTCTTGCCGAACACCAGCACCTGTTCGGTGTGGCGGCGGGCCAGGATGTCGACCAGCAGGTCGCGCTTCTTCGCGCTGTCCACCGGGTGCGCATGGTGGCTGATGGTCTCGATCACGGTGTTCTGCGCGGCCACCTGCACCTGCTGCGGCTCGCGCATGAACTCCAGCGCCAGCGCCTTGATGCGCGGCTCGAAGGTGGCCGAGAACAGCAGAGTCTGGCGCTGGTGCGGCACGTGCTTCATCACCCGCTTGATCGACGGCAGGAAGCCCATGTCGAGCATGCGGTCGGCCTCGTCCAGCACCAGCATCTGCACGTCGCCGAGCTTGCAGGTGCCGCGGTCGAGGTGGTCGATCAGCCGGCCCGGGCAGGCCACCAGCACGTCCACGCCGCGGCGGAACGCTTCCACCTGCGGCTGCATGCCGACGCCGCCGAACAGCGAGGTGACGTTGATGCGCAGATGCTTGGCGTAGGCGCGCAGGTTCTCGGTGATCTGCACCGCCAGCTCGCGGGTGGGGGTCAGCACCAGCACGCGCGGGCGGTGCAGGCCCTCGGGCTTGGGCAGCTCGGCCAGCTTCTGCAGCAGCGGCAGGCCGAACGCGGCGGTCTTGCCGGTGCCGGTCTGGGCGCCGCCGAGCACGTCGTGGCCGGCCAGGATCAGCGGGATGGCCTGCGCCTGGATCGGGGTGGGATTTTCGTAGCCGTAGTCGGCCAGCGCGCGCAGCAGCGCGGGCGCAAGGCCCAGGGTGTCGAACGACATGGGGGAACTCCTGTACATGGCTCGCGCCGGGCGCGAACCGGCCCGGGCGTTCCTGCCTGGACGAAGCCGTCCAGATCCGCGCCGCGGGCATGCGATGGCACGACGCCGGTCATCCGGGCCGTGTCTGCGCGACGAAAGGCGTACGGGGAAAAGAAAGCCGCGAAGGCGGCCGGCTCGATCAGGAAAACGCACCCTTCGCATAACGAGGGGCGATCAGCCGTGCGCAGAACCTGGCCATTCTACGCGAAAACCCGCGCCGCGCTGGCCCGCCCCTTCCGCGGTTCAGCCGGCCGTGACACTCTTGGCCGATTCTCCCGCACGGATCCCCGCATGAAGCCCGAAGTCCGCATCGCCCAATGGCTGCTGGCCGCCGTCTTTGTCGTCGCCGGCGGCTTCCGCCTTTGGCAGGCGCTGCACGGCGTGCCGACCGGCAACAACACCCTGCTGCTGAGCACCGCCGAGGTGCTGCTGGGCGTGCTGATCGCGGCCGGCTGGCAGCTGCGCGCGGTCACCCTGCTCGCCGCCGCCGCGCTGCTGGCCGACGCGGCGCTGTCGCATCCGTTCTGGAAGTTCTCCGGCGCCGCGCAGGCGGCGCAGCTGCTGCAGTTCATGAAGAACATGGGCCTGGTCGGCGGGCTGGTGCTGCTGTCCGGGGCCGGCGGCGCGAAGCGGCGCTGAGCCCATGCCGATGCGCCAGCGCATCCCGGTCCTGCGCGAACCCGGCGCGGAGCGCAGCCGGGTCGGCGAGGTCGAGCTGTTCTACGACCTCGTCTTCGTGTTCGCCATCACCCAGCTCTCGCACGGGCTGCTGGAGCAGCTGACCCCGCTGGGCGCGCTGCGCACCGGGCTGCTGTTCCTCGGCGTGTGGTGGATGTGGATCTACACGGCCTGGACGACCAACTGGCTCAATCCCGATTCGACCCCGGTGCGGCAGCTGCTGTTCGTGATGATGCTGCTGGGGCTGGCGATGTCGTCGGCGCTGCCGCTGGCCTTCGCCGGCAAGGGCCTGCTGTTCGCGCTGGCCTACGTCGCCCAGCACGCGCTGCGCACGCTGTACGTGGTGCGTGCGTTCGGCCCGCGCACGCCGCTGGGGCGCAACTTCCTGCGCATCCTGGTCTGGCTGGCGGCGTCCGGCGCGTGCTGGATCCTGGGCGGCCTGTCCGATCCGCTGCCGCGCATGGGCTGGTGGGTGGCGGCGCTCGCCATCGAGTTCCTGGGCCCGGTGTCGCTGTTCCGCGTACCCGGCCTAGGCGCCTCGTCCACCAGCGACTGGAAGGTCGATCCGCACCACATGGCCGAGCGCTGCGGCCTGTTCGTGATCATCGCGCTGGGCGAATCGCTGCTGGTCACCGGCGCGACCTTCGCCGGCCTGCCCTGGAACGGCCCGCAGGCGCTGGCCTTCCTCACCGCCTTCCTCGGCAGCGTGGCGATGTGGTGGGTGTATTTCGACACCGGCGCGGAGCGCGCCACCCGCCACTTCGAGCACGCCGAGGACCGCGGCAAGGTGGCGCGGCTGGCCTACACCTACCTGCACATCCCGATCATCGCCGGCATCGTGCTGTGCGCGGTCGCCGACGAACTGGTGCTGGCGCATCCCGACCACGCGACCGGCGCCGGCGTCGCCGCCATCCTCGGCGGCCCGTTCGTCTACCTGCTCGGCAACGCCCTGTTCAAGTGGGCGACCAATCCGCGCCCGCTGCCGCCGTTCTCGCACATGGCCGGGCTGGCGCTGCTGGGCGCGCTGGCGCCGTTCGCGTTCCGGCACGCGTTCAGCGCGCTCACGCTGGGGATGCTGACCACCGGCGTGATGATCCTGGTGGCGGTGTGGGAATGGCTGTCGCTGCACCGCCGGCCGGAGCCCGCGCACTGAACCGTCAGCGGATCCGCTTCGCTTCCATCGCCTCGACCGAGGCGTCGATCAGCCGGCGCAGCACCTGCGCGTCCACGTCGGCCATGCGCTTGACGTAGAGGCAGGCCTTGCCGGTCCGGTGCCTGCCCAGCTTGTCCAGCAGCGCGCCCGCATCGTCGAAGCCGGCCGTCAGGTACAGCACCAGCTCGTTCTTGCGCGGCGAGAAGCCGACCAGCGGCCATTCGTTGGTCTTGCCGGAGCTGACGTAGGCGTACTTGCCGAAGCCGACGATGCTGCCGCCCCACATCCTCGCCGGCTCGCCGGTGGCGGCCTGCATCATCGCGGAGACGGCCTCGCAGTCCTCGCGGCGTTCGCCCGGCTGCTGCGCGAGGAAGCCCGCGACGGACGCGTCGCCGGCCCTGGTCTTCGGTTCGCCCATCGTCGCGCCCTCCTTCGCCTAAACGTCCAGCGCCATGCCGGGCCGCGCCAGCAGCGCTTCCACGCCGTGGCGTTCGTGGATCTCGCCGGCCAGCGCCTCGCGGGCGATGTCCTCGCCGTGCACCAGCGCCAGCGGCGGCGACGGCGCGAAGCCGGCGTACCAGTCCAGCAGGCCCTGCTGGTCGGCGTGCGCGGACAGCCCGCCCACCGTGTGCCGATGCGCGTTGACGCGCACGTCGTGGCCGTGGATGCGCACCCAGCGCGCGCCCTCCACCAGCCGCCGGCCGATGGTGCCCTCGGCCTGGTAGCCGACGAACACGATGCGGGTCTGCCGGCGCGGCAGGTTCTGTCGCATGTGGTGGAGGATGCGGCCGCCGTTGGCCATGCCGTTGCCCGCGATGATGATCGCGCCGCCGTGCAGGCGGTTGATCGACATCGATTCCTCGGCGGTTTCGGTGACGCGCAGGTTGGGCAGGCGAAACGGGTTGGGCGTGCCGCGCCAGACTTCGCGCGCCTCGGCGTCGAACAGTTCGTGGTGGCGGTCGTAGACCTGCACCACCTTCGAGGCCATCGGGCTGTCGAGGTAGATGCGCCAGCGCGCCATGTCCCAGTCGTCCCAGTGGCGAGCGAACCAGTACAGCAGTTCCTGCGTGCGGCCCACCGCGAACGCCGGGATCAGCACGTTGCCGCGGTCCTTCCACGCGGCGTCGAGGATCTCGCCCAGCTCGTGCACCGTCTCGCTGCGCTGGCGGTGGTTGCGGTTGCCGTAGGTGGATTCCATCAGCAGCAGGTCGGCCTCGCGCACGGGCTCCGGGTCGCGCAGGATCGGCGTGCCCTTCATGCCGAGGTCGCCGGAGAACACCAGCTTGCGGCCGTCGGCCCACAGCTCGACGATGCTCGACCCGAGGATGTGGCCGGCGTCGCGGAAGGCGATCTCGACGCCCGGGAACAGCTCGGTGCGTGCGGCGTAGGGCAGCGGGCGCACCTGCTTCAGCGCGTCGCGCACGTCCTCGCGGGTGTACAGCGGCATCGCCTCCGGCTGACCGGGCTTGCGCTTGCGGTTGGCGCGCTCGGCATCGCTTTCCGCCAGCGAAGCCGAGTCCATCAGCATGATCGGCAGCAGGTCGGCGGTGGCGGCCTGGGCGTAGATCGGCCCGTCGAAGCCGGCCATGGTCAGCCGCGGCACCCGGCCGACGTGGTCGATGTGGGCGTGGCTGAGCACCAGCGCGTCGATGCCGGCAGCGTCGAACGGGAACGGCGCGAAGTTGCGCGCCTCGGCCTCCGGGCTGCCCTGCACCATGCCGCAGTCGATCAGGATGCGCCGGCCGGCCGCTTCGACGAGATGCATCGAGCCGGTGACCTCGCCGGCCGCGCCGTGGAAATGCACGCGCATGGGTCGCTCCGCTGTGGGGTGCGGGCAGGTTACCGCAGCGGCGCGGCATTCCGCGGCGGCGGCTCAGGCGTCGACATAGGCGGCCGGCTCCGCCGCCAGCCCCAGCGCGCCGCGCAGGGCGTCGCGGTAGCTGCGGCCGGAGACCAGGCGCAGGCCGCTGTGCAGGTTGACCCGGTAGCGGCCCGAGGCCAGCGGCTCCACTTCGCGGATCGCGTCGATGCGCACCACCGCCGAGCGATGGATGCGCAGGAAGCGCTGCGGGTCCAGCCGCGCGTGGAAGCCGCTGATGGTGTCGCGCAGGACGAAGCTGCGCTCCCCGACCTTCAGCTCGACGTAGTTGGCCTGCGCCAGCGCGCAGTCCAGTTCGTCCAGCTCCACCATCTGCATGCGCCGGCCGATCGGCAGCGCCAGTCGGCGCGGCACCGGCGCCGAAGCCGGGACCGGCGCATCGGCAACCAGCGCGCGCTGCGCGCGCTCCACCGCCTGCTGCAATCGCCCGGCGGCGATCGGCTTGAGCAGGTAGTCCACCGCCTGCACGTCGAAGGCGCGCACCGCGTGCTCCGCGTAGGCGGTGACGAACACCACCGCGCGCGGCCGCGCCACCACGTGCTCCAGCGCCTGGAAGCCGTCCGCGCCCGGCATCTGGATGTCGAGGAACAGCAGGTCGCAGGGGCAGTCCGGCAGCAGCTGCATCACCTCGATGCCGCTGGCGCATTCGGCCACCACCTCCAGGCCCGGCATCGCCGACAGCAGCCGGCGCAGCCGCAGGCGGGCCAGCGGTTCGTCGTCGGCGATGACCACGCGCAGCGCGGTCATCGCGCCGCCGCCTCGTCGAAGCGGAACGCGGGCGCGGGACCGTCGCGCAGGGACGCGCTCGCGCCCTGCGCATGCGGCAGGCGCAGGCTGACCCGGGTGCCACCGGCCTCGGTAGGCGCGATCATCAATGCCGCATCGGCGCCGTACAGCGCCTGCAGGCGCGCGCGAGTGTTGGCGAGGCCGATGCCGTGGCCCTCGATGTCGGGCTGGCCGTCGGCGCCGTCGTCCTCCACTTCCAGCCACAGCGCGCCCGGCACGAAACCGGCGGCGATGCGCAGGTTGCCGGGACGCAGGCGACGGGCGATGCCGTGCACCACCGCGTTCTCCACCAGCGGCTGCAGCAGCAGCGGCGGCACCGCTTCGTCCAGGCAGTCCTCGGCGACGTGCCAGTGCACCTGCAGGCGCTCACCCAGGCGCACTTTCTCGATGTCGAGGTATTGCGCCAGCAGTTCCAGTTCCTCGCGCAGCCCCACCCATTGCAGCCGCGAGCTGTCCAGGCTGCGCCGCAGCAACGCTGACAGGCCCACCAGCATGCGGTCGGCGCGGGCGGCGTCGTGGTGCACCAATTCGGCGATGGAGTTCAGCGCGTTGAACAGAAAATGCGGATTGAGCTGGGCGGAAATCGCGTCCAGCCGCGCCTGGGTCAGCCGCGCCTGCAGTTCGGCGGCGCGGCGCTCCTGCTCGCGCGCCTGGCCGGCGAACAGCAGCGCATGGGCGAGGCCGATCACCACCCAGCTGACCAGCACGTTGCTGTGCAGGCTGGTGGTCATCACGTCGGCCCAGAAATCCGGCGGCGCGTCGTACCACTGGATCCACGGGTCCAGCGCGTAGATGAACACCGCGCGCAGCACCACCGCCGCCAGCGCGGCCAGCATCAGCACGGTGCAGGCGCGCAACACGTTGCCGCGGCGGATCGGGAAGCGCACCACCAGCCAGAACAGGCCCACGGTCAGCGGCACCCAGCCCCACATGCCGACCAGACTGGTGCGCAGCACGTCGGACCAGGCGTAGGTCTTGCCCATGTCCGCCGCCATCGACATGGTCTGGAAGGCGTACAGCAGGCCGTAGGCCGTCCAGCCGGCGAAGGCTGACAGCCACAGCGGCCACCACGCGCGGCGCGGCGCGGGCTTCGGGATCGGGTCGTCGCGGTGCATGCGGCCACGCTACCCCCGCGCATTTCCGCCCGCAACGCCGCTGGTGGCGTTCGCCGCCGCGGGCGTGCGGTTCGTCCCTGCGCGCTTGCCGCGCCGCACGGGCGCGGCCAGCTTCGCCCCGTCGTCACCAACCACCGGGGAACCCGCATGCCTGCCTCCATCCACAGCAACCGCTGCAAACGCACCGCCCTCTGCCTGGCGCTGGCCGCCGGCCTCGGCCTCGCCGGACTCGCTTCCGCGCAGAGCAACGCCGCCGGCGCCATCTACGGACGCGCCGCGCAGGGCGACACGGTGACCATCGAGAATCCCGCCACCGGCTTCCGCCGCGAACTCACGGTCGGCGCCGACGGCAACTTCCGCGCGCCGCAGACGCCGTCCGGCAGCTACACGGTGACGCTGCGCCGCGCCGACGGCAGCGTGCGCGTGCGCGAACGCGTGGCGGTGAGCGTCGGCACCGGCACCCAGGTGGACTTCGGCGGCGGCGACGCCACCACGCTGGACGCGGTGACGGTGACCGCCGGCGCCATCAACCCGGTGGACGTCTCCTCGGTGGAATCCACCACCATCCTCAGCGCGCAGCAGATCGCCAGCATCCCGGTGGCGCGCGACGCCACCAGTGTCGCCCTGCTCGCGCCCGGCACCGTGCGCGGCGACGCCGCGTTCGGCAACCTGGCCTCGTTCGGCGGTTCCTCGGTGGCGGAGAACGCCTACTACGTCAACGGCTTCAACATCACCAACGCGTTCAACAACCTCGCCTTCGCGCAGATCCCGTTCGAGGCGATCGCCGAGCAGCAGGTCAAGACCGGCGGCTACGGCGCGGAGTTCGGTCGTTCCACCGGCGGCGTGGTCAACCTGATCACCAAGCGCGGCACCAACGACTTCGAAGCCGGCGGCGCGGCGTACTGGACGCCGTCGTCGCTGTCCGGCAGAACGCCGGACATCCACCTCAACAACGGCGACCTGCTGGAAGACAACGCGAAGGACGACGCCGAGCAGTCGAGCGTCGCGCTGTGGGCCGGCGGCGCGCTGGTCAAGGATCGCCTGTTCGCCTGGGGCATCGCGCAGTTCGCGCGCAACCAAACCGACGCTTGGGGCGACGTCAACGCCGGCCGCAACACCGCGGCGCGCACGCGCTCGCCGACCTGGCTGCTGAAGCTGGACTGGAACATCAGCGAGAACCACCTGCTGGAGCTGACCAGCTTCTCCGACACCGCCCGCACCACCCGGACCGTGTACGGCAACGGCGAGGGCGCGCTCGACCGCACCGGCGTGCTCGGCACCGTGCATACCGAGCAGGGCGGCACCAGCCACGCGCTGAAGTACACCGGCTACCTGAGCGACGACTTCACCCTGTCCGCGCTGTACGGCTACGGGAAATTCTCGCGCAGCATCTACGGCATCTCCGCCAACGGCACCCGCCAGGAATGGTCGGGCGACCTCGACGCGCCCGACACCGGCTGCCCGGTGATCGTGGACCAGCGCCTGTCCACCCTGCTCGGCGCGACGCCGGCGATCCACGGCTGCGACTTCATCGGCGGCACGCTCGGCCGGCCCGACGCCGGCGACACCCGCCGCCAGTTCCGCGTCGACGCCGAATGGCAGCTCGGCGATCACCAATTGCGCTTCGGCTACGACGCCGACCGCTTCACCTCGGTGGCCGGCGGCGCGGTCGAGGGCGGCCAGGTCTGGACCTACGCCACCATCGACCCGGACGGCGTGCCGCTGAACGGCGACGACACCGACTTCGCGGTCAACGTGGTGTTCAAGAACGGCGCCACCGTGGACGTGAACCAGCGCGCCTTCTACGTCGAGGACAGCTGGCAGGTCACGCCGAACTTCCTCGCCTACGCCGGCCTGCGCTGGGACAGCTTCGAGAACAGGAACGGGCTGGGCCAGGCCTACGTCTCCATCGACAACCAGCTCGGCCCGCGCCTGGGCTTCGCCTGGGACGTCAACGGCGACGCCTCGTTCAAGGTGTTCGGCAACGCCGGCCGCTACGCGCTGCCGCTGACCGCCACGGTGGCGGTGCGCGGCGCCAGCGCCTCGATCTTCAGCCAGCAGCTGTTCTTCTACGACAGCGTCGATCCCGCCACCGGCGCGCCGGTCGGGGCGACGCCGTTCACCCCGGTGACCTACCTCAACAACGAGTTCGGCGCGAACAAGGACCCGCGCACCATCGCCTCCGAGAACCTGCAGCCGATGTACCAGGACGAATACATCCTCGGCTTCCAGCAGCGGATGGGCGAGCACTGGTCGCTCGGCCTGCGCGCGGTGCACCGCAAGCTGCAGCGCGCCATCGACGACAACTGCGACGAGCGCGCGATCTACGACTGGGCGCTGGGCAACGGCTTCGTCGATCCCGACGGCGACCCGTTCCAGGCGCCCGAGGACAGCACCGTCCCCAGGGAGATCGCCTTCGTCAATCCGGGCTTCACCTTCTGCCACCTCTACAACCCCGGCAGCGACGGCATCTTCAACATCGACATCGACGGCGACGGCACGCTGGAGAAGGTGACCATCGACGCCGATACGCTGGGCCCGAAGGCCAAGCGCACCTATTCGGCGGCCGAGTTCTTCTTCGAGGGCCACTGGGACAGGCTGTTCCTGCAAGGCTCCTACACCTGGGCGCGCAGCAACGGCAACACCGAGGGCGGGGTGAAGTCCGACATCGGCCAGGCCGACACCGGCACCACCCAGGACTTCGACTACCGCGAACTGATGCTGGGCGCGTACGGCCCGCTGCCGAACGACCGCCGCCACACGCTCAAGCTGTTCGGCAACTACGAGTTCAACGAGCGCTGGTCGGTGGGCGGCAACCTGCTGCTGCAGTCGGGGCGGCCGATCAACTGCTTCGGCGTGTACGGCAGCGACCCGCTGCACTACGGCGCCTCGTATTTCTCGTGCAGCGACGCGCCGGGCAGCGACGACGACGGCGACGGCGTGCTCGACAACGGCACCGACGTGGTGGCGCGCGGCGGCGGCGGGCGCACGCCGTGGCAGCGCCAGCTCGACCTCAATGTGGCGTGGAAGCCGGCGTTCGCCGACGGCCGGCTGACCCTCAAGCTGGACGTGTTCAACGTGTTCGACACGCGCACGGTCACCAGCGTGGTCGAGACCGCCGAGACCAACGAGGGCAGCCCGCTGTTCGGCACCGTGTACAAGGTGCCGACCGGCTTCCAGGCGCCGCGCGCGGTGCGCTTCATGGTCCAGTACGCCTTCTGAGCGATGGGCGCGATCCACCCCCGGGAACCGCGGGACAGGCCGGCATCGTCCCGCGGTTTTTTTCTTCCGCCGCCCGCGCTGTCCCGGCTGGCGCGCGGCTACCCGTGGTGGCCGCTGCCCGACGCGCTGCGGCTGCTGCGCATCGTCACCGCCCTGCTGTTCATGGCGCACGCGTCGATGCGCTTCGTCTACGCCAGCATCCCGCAGTTCTCGCGGTTCATGGAGGCGCACGGCTTCCCGCACGGCGAACTCTGGGTGCTGGCGATCACCGCCTACGAACTGGGCGCGGGCACCCTGCTGCTGCTCGACCGCGGCGTGCGCTGGGCGGCCACCGGCCTGGCGGTCATCGCCGCCACCGGCATCTGGCTGATCCACCGCCACAGCGGCTGGTTCGTGGGCGAACACGGCGTCGGCGGCAGCGAGTACAGCGTGGCGCTGCTGGCGATGCTGCTGGTGGTGGCCGCGAACGACGCCGCGCGCGCGGACCGCCTCTCTTCGTCGAACAAGGAACCGGCATGAATGACCTCCCCGCCCCGCCCGACCGCGCGCTGCTCGGCTTCCGCCTGCTGCTGGCCCTGCTGATCGGCATCCACGGCTGGTACCGCCTGCTGCACGGCGGCAGCCCGGTGTTCGGCGAATGGCTGCAAGGCCAAGGCGTCCCGCTGCCGTACGCCGTGGCCTGGGGCGTGACCCTCGGCGAGATCGCCGGCTCGGCCTGCCTCGCGCTCGGCCTGTGGGTGCGCCCGTTCGCGCTGCTGTTCATCGGCATCTACGCGATGGGCATCGTCCTGGTGCACGCGCCGGACGGCTGGTTCGTGGTCGGCGCCGGCCGCAACGGCATGGAGTACAGCGTGCTGCTGATCGGCGGGCTGGCGCTGGTGGCGATGCGCGTCCGCGCGCCGCTGTGGCGGGCGATGTCGCGCCGCTGACGCGCCCGCGCCGGAACGCCGGAGCCGCACGACTTCCGGCAGGTGACGCCAGCGGGCGGTTTCGGGCATGGTGGGCGGGTACCAATACCGGGAATCCCCATGCGCCTTCTGCCCCTCGCCTGCGCGCTCGCGCTGGGCCTGAGTTCCGCGGCGTCCGCCGCCGCACCCGCCTCCCCGCCCGCCGCCAAGGTGCCGGGCAGCGAGGCCATCGCCAGCAAGACCCTGGCCAACGGCCTGAAGATCGTGGTCTGGCCGGACCACGACATCCCCAACGCCAACTACTACACCTTCTACAAGGTCGGCAGCCGCAACGAGCACGCCGGCATCACCGGGCTGGCGCACTTCTTCGAACACATGATGTTCAACGGCACCACCCGCCGGAAGCCGGGCGAGTTCGACCGCACCATGGAAGCCGCCGGCGGCAGCAACAACGCCAGCACCAGCAACGACCTGACCATCTACACCGACTGGTTCCCGTCCAGCGCGCTGGAGACGATCTTCGACCTCGAAGGCGACCGCATGGCCAACCTGGCCTTCGTTCCCGAGGTGGTGGAGAGCGAGCGCGGCGTGGTCTACAGCGAGCGCCGCTCCAGCGTCGACAACGACAGCATGGGCACGCTGATGGAGCAGATGCAGGCCACCGCCTACGTCGCCCATCCCTACCAGATCCCGACCATCGGCTGGCCCAGCGACATCGAGCACTGGAAGAGCGACGACCTCAAGCAGTTCTTCAAGACCTACTACGCGCCGAACAACGCGGTACTGGTGGTGGCGGGCGACGTCGAGCCGGCGCAGGTGTTCGCGATGGCCGACAAGTACTTGGCCGCGCTGCCGCGCCAGCCGGAGCCGACTCCGATCACCACCGTCGAACCCGAGCAGCTGGGCGAGCGCCGGCTGGTGGTGGAGCGCGCCGACGCGCAGTCGCCGATCGTCGCCTACGCCTTCCACAGCGGCATCGGCGCGGGCAGCAAGGACTACCCGACGCTGGAACTGCTGACCACGATCCTGGCCGAAGGCGAATCCTCGCGCCTGAACCAGCGCCTGGTCGAGAAGGAGCAGGCGGCGGTGGAGGCCGGCGCGTTCGCCGAAGCCGGCTTCGACCCCGGCCTGCTGTGGGTCTACGCGATGCTGCCGCCGGGCGGCGACATGGCGAAGGCGGAAACCCTGCTGGACGACGAACTGGCGAAGATCGCCCGCGACGGCGTGACCGCCGCCGAGCTGGACAAGGCGCGCAACCTCAAGCTGTCCGAGTTCTGGCGCGGCATGGCCACCATCAACGGCAAGGCGCGCGCGCTGGGCACCGCCGAGGTGTTCGAGGGCGACTACCGCAAGGCGTTCGACGAACCGGCCGCCTTCGAGACCGTCACCGCCGCCCAGGTGCAGGCGCTGGCCGCGAAGATCCTGCGCACGCAGAACCGCACCACCGGCCTGCTGAAACCCGTCGCCGCGCCCGCCGCCAACAAGGCGCCCGCAGCCAACAACAAGGAGGGCGCACGATGAGCCGCCTGCGTTTCGTTCTCGCGGCGCTGGCCGCGTTCGCGTTCGGCAGTGCATCTGCTGCCCCCGCTTCCAACCAGAACGTCAAGCTGCCCGACTACCAGACCGTGCAGCTCGACAACGGCGCCACCCTGCTGCTGACCCCGCGCAAGGACGTGCCGATGGTCGCCGCCACCGTGCTGGTGCGCGGCGGCTCGCTGGCCGACCCGGCCGGCAAGGAAGGCACCGCCGACCTGCTGGCGGAAATGCTGTCCAAGGGCGCGGGCGAGCGCGACGCGCTGGCGTTCGCGCAGGCCGTGGACGGCGCCGGCGGCAGCCTGAACTTCGGCAGCTCGGCCGAGGCGATCAGCGCCAGCGCGCAGTTCCTATCCAAGGACACCGGGCTGATGCTGTCGCTGCTGGCCGACGCGCTGCTGCGGCCGAAGATGGACCCGGCCGAGTTCGACAAGCTGCGCAAGCACGCCATCGACGGCATCGCCGCCGCCAAGGACTCCGACCCGCGCCGGCTGATCGGCCAGTACTCCGGCGGCTGGCTGTTCCGCGGCCATCCCTACGGCCGCCCGGCCAGCGGCGACGAGACCAGCCTCGCCACCATCGCGCTGACCGATTTGCAGGCGTTCCGCGGCCAGCAGATGGGCGGCGACCGCCTGATCGTCTCGATCGCCGGCGACTTCGATCCCGCCGCCGTCACCGCGCAGGTGAAGCAGGCGTTCGGCGGCTGGGCGAAGGCGCAGGGCGCGCTGCCGCAGGCGACCGCCAAGGCGAAGGAAACCGGCCGCCGCGTGCTGCTGGTGGACAAGCCGGGCGCCACCCAGACCTACTTCTCGCTGGTCAACGTCGGCAGCCAGCGCGACGACGCGGCCCGCGCCGCGCAGGACCTGGTGCAGACCGCGTTCGGCGGGCGCTTCACCTCGATGCTCAACACCGAGCTGCGGGTGAAGTCCGGCCTGACCTACGGCGCCAGCTCGCAGATCCAGCGTCCGCGCCTGCCGGGCGCGGCGGCGATCACCAGCTTCACCAAGACCGATTCGACCAAGGCCGCCATCGACCTCGCCATCGCCACCCTCGACCGCCTGCACAAGGACGGCCTGGACGCCGCCACCCTGCAATCGGCGAAGAACTACATCGCCGGGCAGTTCGCCCCCGGCATGGAAACCGCCCCGCAGCTGGCCGGCGCCATCGCCTGGCTGACCCTGTACGGCGACGGCCGCGACTACATCGACGGCTATCTGGGCCAGGTCGCCGCCGCCACGCCGGAGCAGGTCGCGGCGGCGCGCGCGGTGTTCCCTGCCAGCCAGGACCTGGTGATCGTCGCCATCGGCGACGCCGCCAAGATCCGCGGCGTGATGAAGGGCTACGGCCCGCTGACCGAGATGAAGCTGACCGATCCGCGCTTCTCGCCCTGAGGCGCCGCCCGTCGGCGGGCGCCGGAGGCATGACCTCCGGCACCCCCCGCCTTCCGGGCCGAACCGATACAGTCCGAAGACGCGGCCTTGTGCCGCGTCTTTTTTTCTCTCTCCATCCGCCCGCCGGAGCCGTTGCCCGTGAAAACCCCGAAGTTCCTGCTGTTGTCCCTCGCCATCACCGCGGCGCTGAGCGCCTGCCAGAAGCCCGCCGCACCCGCCGATACCGGCGCCGCCAAGGCCGACGCCCCCGCCGCGCAGCCCGACCTGCCGCCGCTGGCCGCGTTCAACGTGGCCGACCTCGACACCAGCAAGAACGCCTGCACCAATCTCGCCGACTTCGTGAACAGCAAGTGGTTGGCCGCCAACCCTGTGCCGGGCGACAAGACCAGCTGGGGCAGCTTCGAGATGCTCGACGAGCGCTCCGAGGCCGCCAGCAAGGGCATCGCCGAAGCCGCCGCCGCGAAGAAGGACGCCGGCGGCATCGAGAAGCTGATCGGCGACCTGTACGCCACCGGCATGGACGAGGCCAAGATCGAGGCCGCCGGCATCGCGCCGATCCAGCCGCAGCTCGACCGCATCGCCGCGCTGAAGACCCCGGCCGACATCGCCCAGTACCTGCGCGACGAATTCGCCGCCGGCCGCGGCGAGGTGTTCAGCTTCGGCGCCGAATCCGACTTCAAGAACTCCAGCCAGAAGATCGGATACGCCTTCCAGGGCGGGCTGTCGCTGCCGGAGAAGGCCTACTACCTGGAGGACGGCCCGGACGGCAAGTACAAGACGATCCGCGAGGCGTTCGTGAAGCACGTCTCGAAGCAGCTCCAGAACGCCGGCGTCGCCGCCGCCGACGCGGACGCGCAGGCCGCCGACGTGCTGGCCTTCGAGACCCGCCTCGCCAAGGCCTCGCTGTCGCCGATCGAGCTGCGCAACCCGAACAACCAGTACCACTTCGTGAGCATGGCCGACGCCGACAAGGCCTCGCCCAACTTCCCGTGGTCGGAGTTCTTCAAGGCCAACGGCGTGAGCGCCGACGGCTTCTCGCTGTCGCAGCCGAAGTTCTTCGCCGAGTTCGACAAGATGCTGGCCGACGTGCCGGCGGCGCAGTGGCAGGCCTACCTGCGGATCAACGCCATCGACGGCATGGCGCCGTTCCTGGCCGCGAAGTTCGGCGACGAGCGCTTCGACTTCTTCTCCCGCACCCTGCGCGGCCAGAAGGAGCAGAAGGCGCGCTGGAAGCGCGTGATGGACACCGTGGAAGGCAGCGCCGGCGAGGCACTGGGCCAGCTGTACGTGAAGCAGTACTTCCCGGCCGAGTCCAAGGCGCAGATGGAAACCCTGGTGCAGAACCTGCGCGACGCGCTGAAGGCGCGCATCGAGAAGCTGGACTGGATGAGCGCCGAGACCAAGGCCAAGGCGATGGAGAAGTGGGCCAGCTTCACGCCCAAGATCGGCTACCCGGACAAGTGGCGCAGCTGGGACGGCCTGGCCACCGGCCGCGACGGCTACGTGCAGAACATCATGGCCGCAGCGAAGTTCAACCACGCCTGGGACATGGCCAAGATCGGCAAGCCGGTGGACCGCAGCGAATGGGGCATGACCCCGCAGACGGTCAACGCCTACTACAACCCGCTGATGAACGAGATCGTGTTCCCGGCGGCGATCCTGCAGCCGCCCTTCTTCGACCCGAAGGCCGACCCGGCGCTGAACTACGGCGGCATCGGCGCGGTGATCGGCCACGAGATGCTGCACGGCTACGACGACCAGGGCAGCCAGTTCGACGCCAAGGGCAACTTCAACAACTGGTGGACGAAGGCGGACATGACCGGCTTCCAGTCGCGCACCGCGCGCCTGGTCAAGCAGTTCGACGACTACGTGGCGATCGACGACCTGCACGTGAAGGGCGAGCTGACCCTGGGCGAGAACATCGCCGACCTGGGCGGCCTGAACGTGTCGTGGGACGCCTACCAGAACGCGCTGAAGGCGGCCGGCAAGAGCGGCGACGACAAGATCGACGGCTACAGCGAGAACCAGCGCTTCTACATGAACTGGGCCACCGTCTGGCGCCGCAACTTCACCCCGGACGAACTGAAGGTGCGCCTGAACACCGACCCGCACGCCCCGGCCAACTTCCGCGCCATCGGCGCGCCGAGCAACATGCCGGCGTTCGCCCAGGCGTTCGGCTGCAAGGCCGGCGACGCGATGGTGCGCGAGGGCGACAAGCAGGTCGCGATCTGGTGATCCCGCGCCTTCCGTCGTGAAGGCGCCACCCGTCGGCGGGCGCCGGAGGCCCATGACCTCCGGCACCCGCCCGCCCACGGGCCAGTCGATACAGTCCGAAGACGCGGCCAGGTGCCGCGTCTTTTTTTCGCCGCCACCGCCGGAGCCGCCGCCGTGAACACGCCCAGATACCTGCTGCTGTCCCTCGCCATCACCGCGGCGCTGGCCGCCTGCCAGAAACCCGCCGCCGCGCCGGACGCCGCCCAGGCCGCCGCCGCCAAGCCCGACGCCGCCGCGTATTCGCTGGACGACGCCAAGCTGCCGCCCTACATCCGCTTCCAGGCCGGCGACCTCGACGCCGCCAGGAACGTCTGCGCCGACTTCAACGGCTTCGTCAACGCCAAGTGGTATTCGGCGAACCCGATCCCGGGCGACCGCAGCAGCTGGGGCGGCTTCGACGCGCTGGCCGAGCGCTCGCTGGCGGTGCAGCACCAGCTGGCCGAGCAGGCCGCGGCCAAAGCCGGCGCGACCGGCGTGGACAAGCTGGTCGGCGACTTCTGGGCCACCGGCATGGACGAAGCCAAGATCAACGCGCAGGGCATCGAGCCGCTGAAGCCGGAGCTGGCCGCGATCGACGCGCTGACCGACGGCGCCTCCGTCGCAGACTACCTGCGCACCAGCGCGGCGCAGGGCCAAAACGTGCTGTTCGACTTCGGGCCCGAGGCCGACTTCAAGGACTCGTCGATGAACATCGCCTACGCCACGCAGGGCGGCCTGGGCCTGCCGGAGCGCGGCTACTACTTCGACAAGGACAAGGCCGACAAGCTGGCCGCCTACGAGACGCACGTCGCCAAGGTGCTGGAGCTGTCCGGCGTGCCGGCGGCCGACGCGGCCAGGCAGGCCAAGGCGGTGGTCGCGTTCGAGACGCGCCTGGCCAAGGTGTCGATCGGCGCCGAGCAGCTGAACCGCGACGTCTCGCTGTACTACAAGCCGATCTCGCCGGCCGACGCCGACAAGCTGACCCCGAACTTCCCGTGGACCAAGTTCTTCGAATCGCAGGGCGTCGCCGTGCCGGCGATGTTCTCGCTGGCGATGCCGGACTTCCACAAGGAAGTGAGCAAGATGATCGGCGACACCCCGGTGGACGCCTGGAAGGCCTACCTGCGCTACCACGCCGTCGACGACGCCTCGCCCTACCTGAGCGATGCGTTCGCGCAGGAATCGTTCGAGTTCCACAACAAGACCATGGCCGGGCAGAAGGAACAGAAGGCGCGCTGGAAGCGCGTGCTGGGCGCGGTCAACCGCAACGTGGGCGAGGCCTTCGGCCAGCTGTACGTGAAGGTCGCGTTCCCGCCGGAAGCCAAGGCGAAGATGGAAACCCTGGTGGGCAACCTGCAGGTCGCGCTGAAGGCGCGCATCGAAAAGCTCGACTGGATGAGCCCCGACACGAAGCAGAAGGCGCTGGCGAAGCTGGGCACGTTCAAGTCGAAGATCGGCTATCCGGACAAGTGGCGCGACTGGAACGGCCTGACCACCGGCCGCGACAGCTACTACGGCAACGTGCAGGCCGCCAACGCGTTCAACTACAAATGGCAGCTCGGCAAGATCGGCAAGCCGGTGGACAAGACCGAATGGGGCATGACCCCGCAGCTGGTGAACGCGCAGTACAACCCGCTCAACAACGACATCACCTTCCCCGCCGCGATCCTGCAGCCGCCGTTCTTCGACCCGAACGCCGACGACGCGATGAACTACGGCGGCATCGGCGCGGTGATCGGCCACGAGATGATCCACGGCTACGACGACCAGGGCAGCCGCTTCGGGCCGACCGGCAACTTCGAGAACTGGTGGACGGAGGCCGACGCCAAGGGCTTCGCCGGCCGCACCGACAAGCTGGTGCAGCAGTTCAACGGCTACGAGGCTCTGCCCGGCCTGCACGTCAACGGCAAGCTGACCCTGGGCGAGAACATCGCCGACCTGGGCGGCCTGAACGTGGCCTGGGACGCGATGCAGAAGGCGCTGGCCGACGCCGGCAAGAAAGGCAGCGACAAGATCGACGGCTACACCGAGGAGCAGCGCTTCTTCCTGAGCTTCGGCACGATCTGGCGCGACCAGATGACGCCGGACTTCATGAAGCTGATCGTCAACAGCAACGAGCACGCCCCCGGCACCTTCCGCGCCATCGGCGCGCCGAGCAACATGCCGGCGTTCGCGCAGGCGTTCGGCTGCAAGGCCGGCGACGCGATGGTGCGCGACGGCGACAAGCAGGTCGTGATCTGGTGATCCGCCGCGCGATGTAGAGCGAAGAAGGCCCGGCTTGTCCGGGCCTTCTTCTTTCCGCGCACGCGATCCTCCGGGGAAGCGACGCGCACGTCCGGCAGGTGCCGAGCGGCCCGCCGCGGGTGTATGGTCGCCGTTTCGCCAGGGGAACCCCGCATGGACATCCACGACATCGCCCTGAACCTGTTCGCCCAGCTCGTCGGCGCGCCGCGCAGCGCCCCGCTGGACGACGCGGCGCGCATCGAGCTGGGGCGCGAGGCCTACCGCTGCGCCGAGGCCTTCATCGCCGCCAAGGACCTGTACATCCGCGAACAGCCCGCCGGCGGCATGGAAGCCGGCTACTGATCCGCCCGCGCGCGGCGGGTATGCTGCCGCGATCCCCTTCCGGAGTCCGCGCATGATCCGTCGGCTTGCCTGCATCGCCGCTTTCGCCCTCCTGCTGGCCGGCTGCGGCAGCGGCCCGGTGCGCCGGGTGTCCGAACCGGCGGCCAGCATCCAGCAGATCACCGTGCGCGCCGACGGCCGCTGGGACGTGGCGCTGCGCCTCAACAACTTCAGCAGCATGGCGATGCGCTTCGACAGCACCGCGCTGGAGATCGCCTTCGACAACGGCAGCGCGGCGCGGCTGGACCTGCAGCCGGCGCTGGACATCGGGCCGGAATCGGCCGACGTGCACACCGCCACCGTCGAACCGCTGCCGGCCGGCCGCGCGCGCATCGCCAGCGCGCTGGCCGACGGCCGCGGCCTGTCCTACACCCTGCGCGGCAGCGTCACCGCCACCCCGCTGGGCGGCAAGCAGAAGCGCTGGGACATCAAGCGCGAGAGCGCGCTGTCGCCGGTGCCGGGGCTGCCCGGCGCGCTGCGCTGACCGCCCGCGCCGGGGCCGTTCCGGCCCACCATACGCTGTAGTATGCTCACGCTTCCAGCGGGCCGAACGGCGGCCCGCGCGCGCCGGGAACGCATCGCATGAGCAGCTACAAGGCCCCCCTCGACGATCTCCGCTTCGCCCTCTACGACGTGCTGGGCGCGGAAGCCCTGTTCCAGCAGCTCGGCTTCGCCGACGCCAACCGCGAGCTGGTCGATGCCGTGCTGGACGAAGCCGCGCGCTTCACCGAGACCGTACTGGCCCCGCTCAACCGGATCGGCGACGAGATCGGCTGCAAGTACGACAAGGCCACCGGCGACGTCGCCCCGCCGCCCGGCTTCAAGCAGGCGTTCGACCAGTTCGTCGAAGGCGGCTGGACCGGCCTGACCAACGACCCGCAGCACGGCGGCCAGGGCATGCCCGCGCTGCTTGGCGGCGTGCTGACCGAACTGGTGGACAGCGCCAACCTGGCCTGGGGCAACTTCCCGATGCTCAGCCACGGCGCGGTCAAGGCGCTGGAGACCTACGGCGAGGACTGGCAGCAGAAGGTGTTCCTGGAGCCGCTGGTGGCCGGCACCTGGACCGGCACCATGTGCCTGACCGAGCCGCACTGCGGCACCGACCTCGGCCTGCTCAAGACCCGCGCGGAGCCCGTCGCCGACGGCAAGTACGCGATCACCGGCACCAAGATCTTCATCACCGCCGGCGAGCACGACCTCGTCCCCAACATCGTCCACCTGGTGCTGGCCAAGCTGCCGGACGCCCCGGCCGGCGCCAAGGGCATCTCGCTGTTCGTGGTGCCGAAGTTCAAGGTGGCGCGCGACGGCGCGGTCGGCGAGCGCAACGCGGTGCGCTGCGGCGCGATCGAGCACAAGATGGGCATCCACGGCTCCGCCACCTGCGTGATGAACTTCGACGGCGCCGAGGGCTACCTGCTCGGCCAGCCGCACAAGGGCCTGCAGGCGATGTTCGTGATGATGAACTCGGCCCGCCTCGGCGTCGGCGTGCAGGGCCTGGGCCTGTCCGAACGCGCCTACCAGAACGCGCTGCGCTACGCCCGCGAGCGGTTGCAGTCGCGCTCGCTGTCCGGCCCGAAGTACCCGGACAAGCCGGCCGACCCGATCCTGGTGCAGCCCGACGTGCGCCGCATGCTGCTGGCGCAGAAGGCGCTGGTCGAAGGCGGCCGGCTGCTGTCGATGCATGCCTACTCGCTGCTGGACGCCGCCGAGAAGGCCGCCGATCCCGCCGAACGCGAACGCGCGCACACGCTGGTCAGCTTCCTCACCCCGATCTCCAAGGCCTGCCTGACCGAGTGGGCGATCGAGAACACCTACAACGCGGTGCAGTGCTTCGGCGGCCACGGCTACATCGCCGAGCACGGCATGGAGCAACTGGCGCGCGACGCCCGCATCACCACGCTGTACGAAGGCACCACCGGCATCCAGTCGCTCGACCTGATCGGCCGCAAGACCGCGGCGACGCAGGGCGCGGGGCTGAAGCTGTTCCTCGCCGAAGTGGAAGCGTTCGCCAAGCAGCACGAAGGCGACGCGGCGCTGGCCGAGTTCATCGCCCCGCTGCGCGCCAAGTGCGGCGAGTGGGGCAAGCTCACCATCGAGACGCTGACCCGCGCCGCAGCCAACCCGGAAGAACTGGGCGCGGCCAGCACCGACTACCTGTTCTACTCCGGCTACGTGGTGCTGGCCTACTGGTGGGCGCGCAGCGTCGCCGCGGCCAACGCGTCCGACCACCCGCAGGCGTTCAAGGACGCCAAGCGCGACACCGCCCGCTTCTACTTCGCCCGCATCCTGCCGCGCACGCTGGCGCACAAGGCCGCGATCGAAAGCGGCGCGGACACGCTGATGGCGCTGGCGGACGAGGGCTTCGGCGCGGCATAAACGCCCGGGATCACTCCGCAGGAACGCCTCAACCCGTCATTCCCGCGAAAGCGGGCAATGACGGGCTTGCTGCTTCACGCCATCGAAGTACACAAACCGTCATCGAAGGCGTATAAGCTGGTTTCCCGATGGAGACCGACAGAGCGACCTTTCGCCCGGCCCATACCGGCGACCGCCCCGCTGCCCTGCACGCGGACACCCTCGTTTCCCCCGGCCCCGCCGGCTTCGCCCCCAACCTGCGCCTGCTCGGGCTGGACGCGCACGGCCGCGCGCTGGACTGGCTGAGCTGGCAGGACGCCACCTGCCTGTACGCGCGCGACGCGGTGGCGTGGACGCTGGGCGAGCCCTGCCTCACCGTGCGCGGCGGCACCAACCGCTTCAGCGGCGAACGCAGCATCGTCCGCCTGCATCCGATCATCGCCGCCCGCGGCCATGCCCGGCCCGGCGCCATCGACCCGACGCCCGCGCTCACCAACCAGGCGCTGTTCGCCCGCGACCAGCACCTGTGCCTGTACTGCGGCCGCCAGTACCACCGCGGCACGCTGACCCGCGACCACGTGCAGCCGGTGTCGAAGGGCGGCCGCGACCTCTGGGAAAACGTCGTCACCGCCTGCTTCCACTGCAACTCGCGCAAGGGCAACCGCACCCCGCAGCAGGCCGACATGCCGCTGCTGGCGGTGCCCTACCGGCCGAGCTGGGTGGAGCACCTGATCCTGTCGAACCGCAACATCCTGGCCGACCAGATGGCGTTCCTGAGAGCGCAGCTGCCGGCGAAGAATCCGCGCTCGCTCGCCACGTGATCTCCCACGTTGACGCGCGCGCCCCGCGCGGCAACACTCGACCGGAACTTCCGCTGCGGGGACGGCGATGGCGCTGACGCTGGGCACCACCGGGATGGATCGCGACACCGAGGCCGACATCGTCGCCGCGTTCAAGATCGCCAATGCCGAAACCGGCCACCGCTGGACGCTGGTCCAGGGCGACGAGGCGGACTACGTCATCGTCGACATGGACAGCCTGTACGGCCCGATGAGCTGGCTGCGCCTGCACGGGCTGGGCCGCAAGGTGATCGCGCTGACCTCGGCCGACCGCCAGCAGACCGACTACCGCCTGCCGCATCCGGCCAGCGCCAGCGACCTGGCGGTACTGCTGAGCGAGATCGCCACCGACGCGGGGCAGCAGACGCCCATCGAAACGCCGCCGCCGCGCGAGCCCCAACCGCCCGCCAAGCCCGAGCCAGCACCCGCCCCCATCGTCGAACCCGAGCCGCAGCCCGAACCGGAGCCGCCCGCCGTGCCGGAACCGGAACCCGAGCCGGAACCCGCACCGCCCGCGGCGCGCCCGCTCCGCCAATGGCTGGTCAGCGGCGGCCTGCGCCAGCGCGTGCGCCTGCAGCGCGACGGTGCGCCGACGCTGCTGGTCGATCCGCTCGCCGGCGTCTGGCACGGTCCGGCCGCGCTCAAGCCGCTGGCGCCCTGCTTCGCCGGCGAATGGCTGGAATCCGATTTCGCCTTTCCCGATGCGGCGGCGTGGGACGCCGACGCCGCACCCCTCGGCCCCGCGCAGCCGCTGGCCCGCCTGCAATGGCTCGGCGGCCTGCTGTCAGGCGACGCCGCCGACGGCCGCTACCTGCTGAAGAAATGGCCGCAGACCGAGCGCGAATACCCCAAGCACTTCCGCATCGCCACGGTGATGATGAAGGGCCCGGCCAGCGTCGCCGAGATCGCCGAAGCCAGCGGCGTCGCGCACGAGGACGTGGCCGGTTTCGTCAACGCCCACCTCGCCACCGGCCACGCCGAAGCGGTCGCCGCCGAACCGTCGGCGCCGAACGAACCGCCGCCGAAACCGGCCGGCCTGTTCGGCCGCATGCGCGGTCGCTGAGCGCCTCCAGCCGCCGCGCATCAGCGCGTACCATTTGCCGATCCATTTCCGGGAGACCGCCGTGACCCTGCGCCTTGCCCCCCTCGCCTGCGCCATCCTGTTGCTGACCGCCTGCGGCGGCAAGCCCGCCGCCGACGGTTCCGCCGCCAAGCCGGCCGGGCCGGAAGAGAAGGTGCTGAACGTCTACAACTGGTCCGACTACGTGGCCGCCGACACCATCGAGAACTTCGAGAAGGCGACCGGGATCAAGGTCAACTACGACGTCTATTCCGAGAACGAGACGCTGGAGACCAAGCTCACCGCCGGCAGCAGCGGCTACGACCTGGTGTTCCCGTCGGCGCGCCCGTTCGCGCAGCGGCAGATCAAGGCCGGCCTGTACCTGCCGCTGGACAAGGCCAAGCTGCCGAACCTCTCGCACCTCGACCCGTCCATTCTGCAAGGCCTGGCCGACATCGACCCCGGCAACGCCTACGTGGTGCCGTACATGTGGGGCACGACCGGCCTCGGCATCAACGTGGACAAGGTGAAGGCGGCGCTCGGCGAGAACGCGCCGATCGATTCGTGGAACCTGCTGTTCGATCCCGCCAACGCCGCCAAGCTGGCGAAGTGCGGCATCAGCGTGCTCGACGACGACCAGGAAGCCTTCGGCGCGGCGCTGATCTGGAAGGGCAAGGATCCGAACGCCGGCGCGGCCGACGAGATCGACACGGTGAAGCAGATCTACGCCGCGATCCGCCCGCACATCCGCACCTTCAACAACGCCGAATACAAGGACGCGCTGGCGAACGGCGACGTGTGCGTGGCGATGGGCTACTCCGGCGACATCCTGGGCGCGGCCGACGCCGCCACCGAGGCCGCCGACGCCACCGGCAAGCCCGCGCCCGACATCCGCTACGTGATCCCGAAGGAAGGCGCGATCCGCTGGGTGGACGTGATGGCGATCCCGAAGGACGCCAAGCATCCGGGCAACGCGCAGGCCTTCATCGACTACCTGCTCGATCCCAAGGTCGCCGCCGCGATCACCGACGCGGTGGGCTACGCCAACCCGAACAAGGACGCCACCCTGCTGGTCGAACCGGACATTGCCAACAACCCCGGCGTGTATCCGCCGGAGGACGTGCGCGCCAAGCTGGTCGATCCCAAGTCGTTGCCGGAAACCGTGCAGCGCCAGCGCGTGCGCGCCTGGACGGCGATCAAGAGCGGCCGCTGAGGTGGCGCTGGCCAACCGTTCCGCCGCGCCGCTGGAGCCGTGGAAAGACCCGGCGGCGCAACCTTTCCTGCGGATCGAGGGCATCACCAAGACCTTCGGCAAGCTCTACGCCTGCGACGACATTTCGCTGGACGTGTATCGCGGCGAGTTCTTCGCCCTGCTCGGCGGATCGGGTTCGGGCAAGAGCACGCTGCTGCGCATCCTCGCCGGCCTGGAAACGCCGGATCGCGGGCGCGTGCTGATCGACGGTGTGGACGTGACGGCGCTGCCGCCCTACCAGCGCCCCGTGAACATGATGTTCCAGAGCTACGCCCTGTTCCCGCACATGAGCGTGGCGCAGAACATCGCCTTCGGCCTGAAGCAGGACGGCATGGGCGCGGGCGAGATCAAGGATCGCGTGCAGCAGATGCTGGAACTGGTGCAGATGCCGCAGCTCGGCGCGCGCAAGCCGGCGCAGCTCTCCGGCGGCCAGCGCCAGCGCGTGGCCCTGGCGCGCGCGCTGGCGAAGCAGCCCAAGCTGCTGCTGCTCGACGAACCGCTGGGCGCGCTGGACAAGCGCCTGCGCGAGCGCACCCAGTTCGAGCTGGTCAACATCCAGGAGCGCGTCGGCACCACCTTCGTGATGGTCACGCACGATCAGGAAGAAGCGATGACCATGTCCAGCCGCATCGCGGTGATGGACGCGGGCCGCATCGTGCAGGTGTCCACGCCCGCCGCGCTGTACGAATACCCGTCCACCCGCTTCGTCGCCGAGTTCATCGGCGGCATCAACCTGTTCGAGGGTCGCGTGCTGTCGCATGACGCCGCCGCCCGCACCGCTCGCATCGCCTGCGACGCGGTGGACGGCGGCGCGCTGCTGGCCCGCCACGCCGATCCATTGCCGGAAGGCACCGCTGTCAGCGTCGCGGTGCGCCCGGAAAAAATCGACGTGCACGAATCGCGCCCGCAGGCCGACAACGTGGCGGTCGGCAAGGTGCGCGACATCGCCTACCTCGGCGACGTGTCCGTCTACCACGTCGAAACCGAATCCGGCGCGGTGGTCCGCGTGCAGGAAACCCACGTCGAACGCAGCTCCGAGCCGCACTACGACTGGGGCGAAACGCTGTGGCTGAGCTGGCCGGCCAGCGGCGCGGTGGTGCTGGCGACATGAGCAGCGTCCCGAACGGCGGCTGGTCGCAGCTCTGGGCGGAGGTCGTCCGCAACCTGTTCGGCTGGTTCCGCGCGGTCGGCACCGAGTTCCGCACCCGGCGCGGGCGCTTCGTCGTCACCATGCTGCCGATGCTGTGGCTGCTGCTGTTCTTCGCGGTGCCGTTCCTGATCGTGCTGAAGATCAGCTTCGCCGAAGCGGTGTTCGGGCAATCGCCGCCGTACACGCCGCTGATCGAACACGCCGCCGACGGCGCCACCAGCCTGCGCCTGCACGCCGGCAGCTATGCGCTGCTGCTGCAAGACCCGCTGTACGTCGCCGCCTACCTGAAGTCGCTGCTGTTCGCCGGCGTCTCCACCCTGTTCTGCCTGCTGCTGGGCTATCCCATCGCCTACGGCATCGCCCGCGCGCGGCCCGCGTGGCGGATGCTGCTGCTGGTGCTGGTGATCCTGCCGTTCTGGACGAGTTCTCTGCTGCGCACCTACGCGATGATCGGCATGCTCAAGGCCAACGGCGTGCTGACCGGCGCGCTGGCCGCCATCGGCCTGATCGAACCCGGCACCGCGATCCTGCACACCGACCTCGCCGTCTATATCGGCATCGTCTACAACTACCTGCCCTTCATGATCCTGCCGCTGACCGCCACCCTGATGCGGCTGGACTTCGGCCTGCTGGAAGCCGCCGCCGACCTCGGCGCGAAGCCGTGGCAGGCGTTCCTGCGGGTGACGTTGCCGCTGTCGATGCCGGGCATTATCGCCGGCGCGCTGCTGGTGTTCATCCCGGCGGTGGGCGAGTTCGTGATCCCCGACATCCTCGGCGGCCCCGACGCGCTCACCATCGGCCGCGTGCTGTGGACGGAGTTCTTCACCAACCGCGACTGGCCGCTGGCCGCCGCCGTGGCGGTCGCCATGCTGCTGTTGCTGGTGATCCCGACGCTGCTGTTCGAATACGTCGAAAACCGCCGCGAGCGGCGCGAGGCGCAGGCATGAGCCGCCGCAACTGGGGCCTGTGGGCGGCGATGGCGGCGGGCTACGCGCTGCTGTACGTGCCCATCGTCTCGATGATCGTGTATTCGTTCAGCGCCTCGCGCATGGCGACGGTCTGGGCGGGCTTCTCCACCCGCTGGTACGTCTCGCTGTTCTCCAACGAGCAGATCATGCAGGCGCTGGCGCGCAGCCTGACGATTGCCGCCGTGGCCGCAAGCTGCGCCACCGTCCTCGGCACCGCCTGCGGGCTGGCGCTCTCGCGCTTCGGCCGCTTCCCCGGAAGCGGCCTGCTCAGCCTGATGAACTCCGCGCCGATGGTGATGCCCGACGTGATGCTGGGCCTGTCCTCGCTGCTGCTGTTCGTCACCTTGCAGCAGGCATTGGGCTGGCCCGAGCGCGGCATGAGCACGATCATGATCGCCCACATCACCCTGACCACCTGCTACGTGACGGTGGTGGTGCGCTCGCGCATGGCCGCGCTGGACGACAGCCTAGAAGAAGCCGCGATGGACTTGGGCGCACGCCCGTGGCGCGTGTTCTGGCTCATCACCCTGCCGCTGATCGCCCCCGCCCTGCTGGCCGGCTGGCTGCTGGCCTTCACCCTGTCGCTGGACGACCTGGTCATCGCCAGCTTCACCTCCGGCCCCGGCGCAAGCACGCTGCCGATGCTGATCTATTCCAAGGTCAAGCTGGGCGTGACGCCGGAGATCAATGCGTTGGCGACGTTGATCGTCACCGTCGTTGCTATTGGCGTGGTGGTGGCCGGGGTGGTGATGCACCGGCGCGAAGCGGCTTAAGCTTCCAGTTGCACGCCAGATGAAATTTCCTCGAATTGCAAAAGCGCTCGACTATCTTCCGCCTATCGTGGCATTTGGCGCCGCACTTGTTGCCATTGTTGGTGCCCCCAAATGGAACGAACAAGGCGTCGGCATTGAAAAGGTCACATCAACAGGCTGGATAGTCGCCATCATCTCGCTCGCCGCTCTAGTAACGACCACTCTTGTAACGCTGCGCAACCATAGACAACAAGCGTCACAACAATCTGTTCGCGCACAGATATCCAGAACGGGCCGCGAACAACTTCTTCGTGGCGTCCAACACACCGTTTGTGTTTTCAAAAACTCCCATCAATGGGACAAGGCGAACCCGGAACCAAGCTCACCACTGGACTTACTGAATAGCGATCAGCGTTCCGCTCTTGCCTTAGTCAACTTGAACAGCATGTCCAGTTACGCGGACGGCAAAGGCAATGTGAAGTGGTGGGAGATGTTTGAGAACACCGCGCTCAAAGGATCCGCTCAAATAGCGAGCGCACTTCAAACATATGTGACGTTTCTTGATTCGACTCTTATTGAGGCCGCAACAAGACTTCTAAATTGCGAATTCATGTTCCGCCTACAGCATACGCACGAAATCATTGATGCAAACACACGTGGTATTCCAGAGAGGCCAGTGCAATTCTTTTGGGTCTCGCCAGACGAACACATGAGGGCAGGATATGAAGAGTTCTGGCCATTGGTAACTGAGGTAATCCGACTCTGCTCAGAGAATGGAGATGACTGGGGAGACCGCGAACCATCGGAATGCGACTAGATTTATGTCGCTCCGAGGCACGAATTTAAGCAGCAGCCCGCTCGGCAAACCCTTCCTTCTTTCGGCTAAGGTGACGCTGCGCGCAACCCGCGCGCCTGACTGGCGGGGAGATCACGATGCTCAAACGACTCGGAGCCGAGTTCATCGGCACGTTCTGGCTGGTGCTGGGCGGCTGCGGCAGCGCGGTGCTGGCGGCGAAGTTCGGCGGCGACGGCAATCCGCTGGGGATCGGGCTGCTGGGCGTGGCGCTGGCGTTCGGCCTGACCGTGCTGACCGGTGCGTATGCGTTCGGCCATATTTCGGGCGGGCATTTCAATCCGGCGGTGAGCTTCGGGCTGTGGGCCGGCGGGCGTTTCCCGGCGAAGGATTTGCTGCCCTACATCGTGGTGCAGGTGCTGGGCGCGATCTTCGCCGGCTGGATTCTCTACAGGATCGCCAGCGGCGCGGCGGGCTTCGCCCTCGATCCGAACTCGGCGGGCGTATTCGCCACCAACGGCTTCGGCGATCACTCGCCGGGCGGCTACGACATCGCCGCCGCGTTCCTGTGCGAAGTGGTGATGACCGCGATGTTCCTGGTCATCATCATGGGCGCGACCCACAGCAAGGCGCCGGTCGGCTTCGCGCCGATCGCGATCGGCCTGGGCCTGACGCTGATCCATCTCATCAGTATTCCCGTCACCAATACCTCGGTGAACCCGGCGCGCTCCACCGGCGTGGCGCTGATCGTCGGCGGCACGCCGCTGCCGCAGCTGTGGATGTTCTGGCTGGCCCCGATCCTCGGCGGCCTGCTGGGCGGCGTGGTCTACAAGTGGCTGGGGCCGGAACGGCCCGACATCACCGGCAACGGTTGATCGCGCAATCCCGATCCTCTCCCCGCTTGCGGGGAGAGGGTGCCGCAGGCGGGTGAGGGGCTTTTCGCGTGAAGTGATCGGTTGCTGCGTACCCTCATCCGCCCTTCGGGCACCGTCTCCCGGAGGGAGAAGGAAAAGCACTACACCCGCGTCAGCCGCCACGCGCGATGGATGCGGGCGTTGCGGGCGAAGTCCGGCGGGATGGTGGAAGCGCTGATGTCCTCGACGCGCGCGAACTCGCCCAACGCGGCTTCATCCAGCTTGAAGCGGCGGAAGTTGTTGCTGAAATACAGCACGCCCCCCGGCGCCAGCCGCGCCAGCGCCGCGCGCAGCAGGCGCACGTGGTCGCGCTGCACGTCGAAGTCGTCGGCGCGCTTGGAGTTTGAGAAGGTCGGCGGGTCGCAGAAGATCACGTCGTAGTCGCCGTCGTCGGCTTCCAGCCATTTCAGCGCGTCGGCCTGCGCGATGCGGTGGCGGGTGCCGCCGATGCCGTTGCCGCGCAGGTTGTCGGCCAGCCATTCCAGATACGTCGCGGACAGATCGACGCTGGTGGTCTGCGCCGCGCCCTGCACCGCCGCCTGCACGGTGGCGACGCCGGTGTAGCAGAACAGGTTGAGGAAGCGCTTGCCGCGCGCTTCCAGCGCCATCTTCGCGCGCAGCGGGCGGTGGTCGAGGAACAGGCCGGTGTCGAGGTAGTCGAACAGGTTGACTTGCAGTTTCGCCGCACCTTCCTCCACGGTGAGGAACTCGCCGCGGTGGTCGAAGTGGCCGTACTTGGAACCGCCCTTGCCGGTGCTGCGGGTTTTCACCGCCACCCGCTCGCGTGGCACGCCGAACACCTCGCGCACGCCGATCAGCAAGTCGTTGAGGCGCTTGCGGGTGGTGGCTTCGGGGATGGAGGCGGGCGCGGCGTATTCCTGTACGTGCAGCCATGTCTCGCCTTCGACCGTCGTGTAGACATCGACGGCGCAGGCGTATTCGGGAATGTCGGCGTCGTAGGCGCGGAAGCAGGCGATCTGTTCCTGCTGTCGCCAACGCGCCAGCTTGTCGAGGTTCTTGCGGATGCGGTTGGCGACCATCTGCGCGCCTTCCGGCAGTTCGCGCTTTTCGGCGGCCTCGCGCTGCGGCGGGGCGATGGGATCAATCGCAATCAAGCTGCATTCGATCGCGCCGTTGAACACCTGATAGCGCTTGGTGGCGCGCAGGCCGGTGGCGCGCGCCAGCTCGAAATCGCCACACAGCAGCGCGGCGCGCCACTGCGGCACGGCGCGTTTCAGGGCATCGCCCAGCGCACGGTACAGCGCGGGATCGGCGGCGAGGCGCGCGTCGTAGGGCGGGTTGCAGGCGACCGTGCCGCGCGGGTTTTCCATCGGCGGTAGATCGGCGACGTCGCGCACCGCGAAGGCGATCGCATCCTCGACGCCGGCGATCTGCGCGTTCTCGCGCGCGGCGCGGATGGCGTGCGGGTCGAGGTCGCTGCCGTGCAGGCACGGGCGCAGGGTGGCGCGGCCGCGCGCTTCGCGGGCGATGGCGTCGATGCACAGGCCGTTCCAGCCTTCGGCATCGAAGCCGCTCCAGCGCGTGGGCGGCTGGCCATCGTGGCGGCGCAGGCCGGGCGCGACGTCGGCGGCCATCAGCGCGCCTTCGATCAGCAGCGTGCCGCTGCCGCACATGGGATCGAGCAGGTCGCCGCCGTCGGCATACATCTGCGGCCAGCCGCCGCGCAGCAGCACGGCGGCGGCTACGGTTTCCTTCAGCGGCGCGGCGCCCTGCACGCGCCGCCAGCCGCGCCGGTGCATCGGGCCGCCGGACAGGTCGATGGAGAGCGTGGCGCGGCCCTTGCGGATCACGAGGTTGATGCGCACATCGGGCGCTTCGACATCGACGTCGGGCCGCTGTCCGGTGCTGGCGCGCAGGGTATCGACGACGGCGTCCTTCACCCGCTGCGCAGCATAGCGCGCGTGGGTGATGGCGCTG
Source organism: Thermomonas brevis (assembly GCF_014395425.1). NCBI lineage: Bacteria > Pseudomonadati > Pseudomonadota > Gammaproteobacteria > Lysobacterales > Lysobacteraceae > Thermomonas > Thermomonas brevis. The sequence goes on along the minus strand of NZ_CP060711.1, from coordinate 2,855,320 downwards.
CCAGAGACGTGCGCGTCGATGGCGATAGTGTGCGTGGGCGACAGGTGTTGCGGCCAGTCCACCGCTGCCGCGCCCGCGTACAGCGCATGTTCGTCGGCGCACTCGAACTCGGCGATGGGCCACAGGATGCGGCTGGCGAGGCGCGACCACAGCACCGCGCGCTGCGCATCCAGCAGCCTGCCTTCCACGTTGACGCCGGCGATTGCGGCGGTGGCGCGCGCGCAGCCGAGGGCGGCCAGCTCGTCGGCCAGCAGGTATTCCAGACCCTTGCCGCAGGAGGCGAAGAACTTCATGGCCCACCGTCCGCATTTCGCAGAAATCCGCCGCAGGGGCGCGTTGTTTTCTCCTTCCCCTTCAAGGGGAAGGCCGGGATGGGGATGGTGTTGGGTACGAAAGTGTCACGCTTGAACACCATCCCCACCCAACCCTCCCCTTGAAAGGGAGGGCTTTGATTGCATCGCGTCGGCACGTTCCCGCTGACCATCAGGAAAGCGCCGCGAGCAGCGCGGCGAACGCATCGGCGCTGGCCTGCACGTGATCGGACAGCCGATGCGCATCGTTCACCAGCAGCAGCCGCGCATCGCGCGCGCCGGCCCACTCGACCACCTGCGCGGCGGGGATCAGTTCGTCGTGCCAGCCATGGATGATGGAGGTCGGCACGCTGGCCGCCGGCATCGGCGGCGCGCCTTCCATCACCACCGGCGGCGCCATCAGGAACAATCCCGCCACCGGCAGTTGCCGCGACACGTAGCCGCTGATGTAGGCGCCGAGGCTGGAACCGGCCAGCACCAGCGGGCCGCGCGCGGCCGCCGCTTGGGCCAATGTTTGCAGGCGGGCGATGCGCGCCGGCACGTCGCCCAGCGGCGTGACCTCGCGGCGGGCATCGAGATCGGTGTAATCGGGGCGCTCGTGGGTCCAGCCGAAGCGCTCGGCCACGTCCGCCAGCGCGGTCACTTTGGTCGCATCGGGGCCGCTCTCGAAGCCGTGCGACAGGATGCAATGTCCGTTCATGCGCGAATGCTAGTCATATAGGTGAATGCTAGCATTTGCCCATGTCCGCCCCCGCGATCCGCACGCATCCCCTGCCCTACGTCGGCCTGCTGGCCGAGCGCGCGCTGGACGACATCGACACCGTGGTCATCCACTGCACCGAGCTGCCCGACCTCGCCACCGCCCGCGAGTACGGCGAGCGCGTGCTTTACGACTCCGGCACCGGCAACAGCGGCCACTACTACATCGACCGCGACGGCCGCATCGAGGAATACGCGCCGCCCGGCCGCATCGCCCACCACACGCGCGGCTGGAACGACCGCAGCATCGGCATCGAACTGGTCAACACCGGACGCTTCCCGCACTGGCTGGATTCGCGCCACCAGGCGATGGACGAGCCGTATACCGATGCGCAGGTCGCCTCGCTGGTCGCGCTGCTGCAATGGCTGCGGGGCGAAGCGCCGGCGCTGGCGCAGATCGCCGGCCATGAGGACCTGGATCGGGACGAGGTCGAAGCCAGCGACGATCCCGCCGTGAAAGTGCGGCGCAAGCGCGATCCCGGGCCGCTGTTTCCGTGGTCCGACGTGCTGGGCGTGGTGCCGCTGCTGCGCATCGCATAACGGGCTCGACCCCGCCCGATTGCGTCAAGGCCGACGGCGAGCGAAACGGTTACAGTTCGCATCCAGCCTGCCCGCCATGGCGGCGGCAGCGCGATGGGACAGGGGATTCGTGATGACGATATCGGGCATGGGCCGGAGCTTCCGGCGCGTCTGGGGCACGCTGTTCGAACGCCGATTGCTGCTGACGTTGGCGGCACTGCTTGGCCTGTTGCAGACCATGCCCGCATGGGCCGTATCTTCGGGCTGCACCGCGATCAACGCGCACTGGGGCAGCGGCGTCACGTTGACTTCGCCCAGTGACGATTGGCGGGAAGGCTATACAGTCCAGGCGGGAGAGGTCATTACCTACACCGCCACATCCACCGGAACCGCCAACCCCAATCCCAATGGCGGATCGGGTTTCGCACTCTATAGGAGCCCGTCGGATACTCCTCCGGGCATTCCCGTTGAAGAAAAATCCTCGGCAGGAAACGAAATCAACGTATCCGGCAGCTATACCGTGCCAGCCGGTGGTCTTTCGGACTTCGTCGTCTATCTCTGGACGGACACCTCTGCACCTGCTGCCAAAGCATCAGCTACCGTCACCTGCAGCGGCGGAACATCCGCACCCACCGCCACCGCTATTTCGCCCACTGCCGGCCCCATCTTCGGCGGCACCGTGGTGACGATGACCGGCACCGGTTTCGTGGTCGGCAGCACGTCGGTGACCATTGGCGGCACGGTCATCCCTGCCGGCTCCGTCACGGTCAACAGCAGCACCTCCCTCAGTTTCGCTACACCCGCGCATGCCGCGGGCATGGTGAACGTCACCGCCACCGCACCAAGCGGCACCACCGGCGCGCTGTCATTCACCTATCTTTCTGCGCCCACGATCACTGCGGTTTCGCCCACTGCCGGCCCGATCGGCGGCGGTACCACGGTGACCATTACCGGCACCGGCTTTTCGGCGGCCAGCCCGACCGGCGCGGTGAAGTTCGGCGCCACCAACGCCACCTACACCATCAACAGCAATACCCAGATCACCGCCACCTCGCCGGCCAACAGCGCCGGCACCTACGACATCACCGTCACCACGCCGGGCGGCACCAGCGCCACTAGTGCGTTCGACCAGTACACCTATGTCGCCGCACCCACGGTCACTGCGGTTTCGCCCACGTCCGGGTCGCCCAGCGGCGGCACCACTGTAGTTATCAACGGCAACAACCTCACCGGCGCCACCGCCGTCACCTTCGGCGGCACGTCGGCCAACGGCTTCACGGTCAACAACACCAATCAGATAACCGCCACCGCACCCGCCGGCACCGGCACGGTGGACGTGCGCGTCACCACGGCGGGCGGCACCAGCGCGACCAGCGGGGCGGATCAGTTCACCTATGCGCTCGTCCCGAACGCGCCGACCGGCGTCACCGCCACGGCGGGCACCGGGCAAGCCACGGTGACCTTCACCGCGCCGGCCGACAATGGCTCGGCCATCACAACCTACATCGCCACCGCTGGCCCCGGCGGGGCATTCGGTACCTGCACCGGCCCGGCGGCCTGCCCCATCACCGTCAACGGGTTGACCAACGGCACGGCCTATACCTTCACGGTGAAGGCGATCAACGGCATCGGCACGGGGCCGGCGTCGTCCGCGTCCAATTCGGTCACGCCCAAAGCAGCGCAGACCATCAATTTCTTCAATCCCGGCCCGCAGAACTTCGGCACCACGCCGACGCTGACGGCTGCGGCCAGCTCGGGATTGATCGTCGTGTTCGCTTCTTCGACGACCGGCGTCTGCACCATCACCTCCGGCGGCATGTTGACCTTCGTCGCCCCCGGCAATTGCACGATCGACGCCAACCAACCGGGCGACGGCAGCTATTCGGCGGCACCTCAGGTCAGTCAGACCTTCGCCGTCAATGCGGTTGCGCCTACCATCAGCTCGATCTCGCCGACTGTCGGCCCGATCTGGGGCGGCACCTCGGTGACCATCACAGGCACCGGCTTCAGCGCGACGCCGGGAAACAACACCGTCCAGTTCGGCGGATCGACCGGCACGGTGACCGTGGCAAGCGCGAGCTCGCTTACCGTCACCTCGCCCGCCCATGGCGCCGGCACGGTGGACATCACCGTCACCACGGCCGGCGGCAGCGGCACGAGCGTCGGCGCGTATACCTACGTCGCCGCACCGACGGCCAGTTCCTTCACCTACGGCTCCATCGTCGCCTACAACGACGGCGGCAACCTGCCGACCAGTCTCAGCGTGGCCTCGATGGCGACGGGTTCGCCCACCAGCTATGCGGTGGGCAGCGCCACCACGGCGCAGGGCGGCAGCGTGTCCGTCGATAGCGCGGGGATAGTGAATTACATCGCGCCGGTGGGCTTCCGCGGGAATGACAGCTTCACCTATACCGCCACCAATGTTGGCGGCACGTCGAATCCGGCGACGGTCACGGTGGCTGTAGGCAATCCGACGATCACCGGCACCGTCCTGAACGGTACCGGCATCCAGGGCACCGCGCTGTCCGGCGTGCAGGTGATGCTGGCCGGCGGCCGAGCGCCCTATACCTGCGCCACTACGCTGGCCTCCGGCGCACTGCCAGCCGGCACGCAGCTCAACGCCAACTGCACCATCACCGGCACGCCCACTCAGCCGGGCAACTTCAACTTCGCCGTCCAGGGCACCGACAACTCCACCGGCACCGGCCCGTTCAGCTTTACCACTGCGGGGTTGCAACTGGCGATCACGGGGCTCCCGCCGACCGCCGGCAACGTCAGCGCCACCGTGGCCTTCGGCAGCAGCAACAACCCGATCACGCTAAGCCTCGGCGGCGGCAGCGCCACCAGCGTGGCGGTGGCGACGCAGGCGGCGCACGGCACCGCCACCGCCTCGGGCACGTCCATCGCCTATACGCCGGATGCGGGCTACGCTGGCGCGGACAGCTTCACCTACACCGCCACCGGCCCCGGCGGCACCTCGGCGCCGGCCACGGTGACCGTGACGGTGAACAAGGGTTCGCAGACGATCAGCTTCGATCCGCTGCCCGACGCCTCGCTGTCGGCCTCGCCGCTGACGCTGTCGGCCACGGCCAGCTCGAACCTGACGGTGAGCTTCACGTCGGGCACGACGCCGGTCTGCACCGTGTCGGGCACCTCGCTCACCCTGCTGGCGACCGGCACCTGCACGATCCTCGCGGACCAGGCCGGCGACAGCGCCTACGACGCCGCGCCGACGGTGCAGCAGAGCTTCAACGTGACGCCGGCGCTCCTGACGATCACTGCCGCCGCGGCTACGGGCCTGCAGGTGGGCGCCAGCTACAGCCAGCAGAATCCGGCCGCAGGCGGCATCGGCCCCTACGGCTACTCGCTTGCCGCGGGCGCGTTCGTGCCCGGCACCACGCTCGACGCGGGCACGGGCACCGTCTCGGGCACGCCGACGGTCGCCGGCAGCTTCAGCTACATCGTCAGGGTCACCGACAGCCAGCCGGTGAGCGCCGATACGCCGGTCACCACGGTGAACATCGCCAAGGGAAACCAGACCATCAGCTTCACCTCGACCGCCCCGCTGGCGTCGGTGGGCGGCGCGCCCTACAACGTGAGCGCCAGCGCGAGTTCGGGCCTGTCCGTCATCTACACGCTCGACGGCGCCAGCACCGGCTGCGCGCTCGCGGGCAACACGGTGACCTTCGCCAGCACCGGCACCTGCGTGATCAACGCGAACCAGGCGGGCGATTACAACTGGAACGCCGCCGCGCAGGTCCAGCAGAGCTTCACGGTGGGCGCCGCAAGCGCCGTCGTCGCCGCGCTCGACTTCTCGCCGGCTTCGCTCGGCGTCGGCGAAACCGGCACGGCGACCATCACGTTCACCAATCCCAATGCCACCGCCACGCCGAACATCGCGCCGCTGCTCGTCGGTTCGGCGCTGCTGACGCGCTCGACACTCGGCGGCAGTTGCGGCGCATCCGGCTCCGACGCGGGCGCGAACTTCCAGTTCAACGGCTTCTCCATCCCGTCGGGCAGTTGCACGGTGACGATCGCCTACACCGGCACGACCGCCGGCACGTCCTCGGGCATGACGCTCGGCGCCTTCACGCCGAGCGGTTATCCGACCACGCCTGCGACCGCCGGCAACGCCATTGCCGTGGTGCCGACCGTCACCGGCATCTCGCCCGGTTCGGGCCCGGTCAGCCAGGTGGTGACCGTCAGCGGCACCGGCTTCAGCACGACGCCCGGCAACAACACCGTCAGCTTCGGCGGGACGGCCGGCACGGTGACGGCGGCGAGTTCGACCTCGCTCACCGTCACCGCGCCCGCCATCGGCAGCGGCGCGGCCAACGTGACGGTCACGGTCAACGGCCAGACCAGCATCGGCAGCGTCACCTACACCTTCATCGACAAGCCGGTGGCGGGCGACAAGCCCGGCGTGGCGGTGCCGTACAACAGCACCGGCACCGCGATCGACCTGTCCGCCTCGATCAGCGGCGGGCCGCATGCCTCCATCGCCATCGGAACCGCGCCGGTGCACGGCACGACGAGCATTGCCGGCGACGTGGTGACCTACACGCCCGCACCCGGCTACTTCGGTGCGGACAGCTTCACCTATACCGCCACCGGTGCCGGCGGCACGTCGAACGTCGCCACGGTCGGCCTCACGGTGGCGACGCCGCCCGCGCCCGTCGCGTCGGACAGGAACGGCGTGGCCGTGCCGTTCAACAGCACGGGCGTGGCGATCGACCTGTCGTCCTCGGTCACCGGCGTGCACAGCAGTCTCGCCATTGCCACCGCGCCTTCGCACGGCACGGCGAGCGTCGCCGGCGACGTGGTCACCTACACGCCGGCGGGCAACTACGCCGGCGCGGACAGCTTCACCTACACCGCCACCGGCCCCGGCGGCACCTCGGCGCCGGCCACGGTGACCGTGCAGGTCGCCAAGGGCACGCAAACGATCGCGTTCGCGAACCCCGGCACGCAGATCTACGGCACCAGCGCCGCGCTGTCCGCCACGGCCACCTCGGGTCTGGACGTGAGCTTCAGCTCGGCCACGCCCGCGGTCTGCACGGTCACGTCCGCCGGCGCGCTGAGCCTCGTCGGCACCGGCACCTGCACGATCGACGCGGATCAGCCGGGCGATGCGAGCTACGAGCCCGCGCCGCAGGTCAGCCAGAGCTTCACCGTGAGCGCGGCCGCGCAGGCGATCGCCGGCTTCGCCGCCAATCCGGCCAACCCGGTCTACGCGCCGAACGGCACGTTCTCGGTCAGCGCCACGCCGGGCGCCTCGACCAGCCCGCTGGTGTTCGCTTCCACCTCGCCCACGGTCTGCACGGTCAGCGGCAACACGGTGACGATGCTCGCCGCCGGCAGCTGCGCGCTCACCGCCAACCAGGCCGCGGACGCCAACTACACCGCCGCGCCGGAGGTGACGCTGACGGTGGCGATTTCGGCCGCTTCGCAGACGATCACCGGCTTCGTCGCCAACCCGGCCGCTCCGGTCTTCGCGCCGAACGGCACGTTCGCGGTCAGCGCCACGCCGGGCGCCTCGACCAGCCCGCTGGTGTTCGCTTCCACCTCGCTCGCGGTCTGCTCGGTCAGCGGCAACACGGTCACGATGCTGGCGGCGGGCCACTGCGCGCTCACCGCCAACCAGGCCGCCGACGCCAACTACACCGCGGCGCCGGAAGCGACGCTGGACGTGACCATCGCGGCGGCGGCGCAGGCGATCACCGGCTTCGCCTCGAACCCGGAGCATCCGGTCTACGCACCAAACGGCACGTTCTCGGTCAGCGCCACGCCGGGCGCCTCGACCAGCCCGCTGGTGTTCGCCTCCGCCTCGCCCGCGGTCTGCACGGTCAGCGGCAGCACGGTGACGATGCTCGCCGCCGGTAGCTGCGCGCTGACCGCCAACCAGGCGGCCGACGCCAACTACACCGCGGCGCCGGAAGCGACACTGGACGTGACCATCGCGGCGGCGACGCAGGCGATCACCGGCTTCGCCTCGAATCCGGAGCATCCGGTCTACGCGCCTAACGGCACGTTCTCGGTCAGCGCCACGCCGGGCGCCTCGACCAGCCCGCTGGTGTTCGCCTCCACCTCGCCGGCCGTGTGCACGGTCAGCGGCAGCACGGTGACGATGCTCGCCGCCGGCAATTGCGCGCTCACCGCCAACCAGGCCGCCGACGCCAACTACACCGCGGCGCCGGAAGCGACGCTGACGGTGGCGATCGGCGCGGCCACGCCGGTCATCAGCTGGGGCGGCGCGATCCACAAGACCGAAGGCGAAGCCGCCTTCGACCTGCCCGAGCCGACCAGCACCAGCCCCGGCGCGTTCGCCTACGCCAGCAGCGACGCCAGCGTCGCCACGGTCAGCGGGCGCACGGTGACGATCGTCGGTTCCGGCGTCGCCACGCTGACTGCCACCCAGGCTGCCACCGCGAACTACACCGCGGGCACGGCGACCCTGGAGCTGACCGTGGACGCGCGCCCCGATCCGACCGCCGATCCCTCCGTGGTCGAGGGCCTGCAGGCGCAGGTGGACGCCAGCCTGCGCTTCGCCCAGGCCCAGCAGGGCAACGTGCTGGATCGCCTGCGCCAGCTGCGGCACGCGCAGGGCACGCCGTCGACCCAGAACCTGCGCTTCAACGCCAACAGCCTGAACGGCGGCGTGTCGCTGCCGCTGGGCGCTACGTCGGATTCGCGGCAACGCGACTTCGGCGTGTGGACGGCGGGCAGCATCGTCCTCAGCGAACGCGACGGCCGCCAGGGCCGCAGCGGCTTCGACCTGCGCAGCGACGGCGTGACCCTGGGCGCGGACCGTGCCTTCGGCGACTTCGTGTTCGGCGGCGCGCTCGGCGCCGGCTGGAGCGACACCGACTTCGCCGACGACCGCTCCGGCCAGAACGCCACCCAGAAGGCCTTCACCGCCTACGGCCTGTGGCGCGGCGACGACCACTGGTACGTCGACGGCCTGCTGGGCTGGGGCCGGCTGGACTTCGACCTGAGCCGCTGGAGCACGACGGCCAATGCGCTGGCCACCGCGCGGCGCAAGGGCGACCAGCTGTTCGGTGCGCTGAGCCTGGGCTACACCCAGCAGGGCGAGCGGATGGAACTGACCGGCTACGGCCGGCTGGAAGCCAGCCGCACCACGCTGGACGCCTACCAGGAATCCGGCCTGGGCATCTACGACCTCGCCTATCGCGAACAGTCGATCGACGACAGCGCGCTGGCGCTGGGCCTGGAAGGCCGCTGGCGGATGCGCGCCATCCAGCCGTACTGGTCGCTGGAATACCGCGACGCGCTGCGCAACGGCACGGACGCGGCGATCAACTACGTGATCGCCCCGGCGAGCGACGACTACCTGCTGGGCCTGCGCAGCATCGCGAACCGGATGTGGACGCTGGGCGCGGGCTTCGACATGCAGCTCGCCTCGGGCTGGCAGATGTCGTTCCAGTACCGGCGCGAGCAGGCCAGCGGCGTGACCGGCAACAGCGTCGGCCTGCGCTTCACCCTCGGCTCGATGCAACCGTTCGGGGCGGCGCCGGCGCGTTGACCAACGTCGTCACGCGGACACGGAAACGGCGACCCCAGGGTCGCCGTTTCCGTTTGGGCGGCCCGCTGCTCGGTCATCGGGTGGATCATGGCCCGCCCGTATAATCCGCCCATGAACGCACCCGTTTCCGAACTGATCGAACTGCTCTCGCTGGAACGGCTGGAAGACGACCTGTTCCGCGGCCAGAGCCGCGACATCGGCACCAAGTACGTGTTCGGCGGACAGGTGCTCGGGCAGGCGCTGTCGGCCGCGCAGGCCACGCTGACCCAGCCGCGCGCGGCGCATTCGCTGCACGCCTATTTCCTGCGCGCCGGCAACATCGAGGCGCCGATCGTCTACGACGTGGACCGCACCCGCGACGGCGGCAGCTTCTCGGTGCGCCGCGTCACCGCGATCCAGCACGGCAAGGTGATCTTCTTCTGCGCGGCCTCGTTCCAGGACGAGGAAGCCGGCGCGGAGCACCAGCTGTCGATGCCGGAAGTGCCCAAGCCCGAGGATCTGGAACCTGCGCCGGCGATCCCGCCGGAAAAGCTCGCCCTGCTGCCGACCAAGGTGCAGCGCTGGCTGGACCGCGCCGGCCCGTTCGAGTTCCGCCACGTCTATCCGCGCGACGAGCTGAATCCGCCGAAGCGCCCACCGTTCCAGCAGGTCTGGTTCCGGTTGAGCGAAAAGGTCGGCGACGCGCCCGAGCTGCACCGCGCGCTGCTGGCCTATGCCAGCGATTTCCACCTGCTCGGCACCGCCACCTTCCCGCACGGCATCAGCTACTACCAGCCGAACGTGCAGATGGCCTCGCTCGACCACGCGCTGTGGTTCCACCGCAGCTTCCGCGCCGACGACTGGCTGCTGTATTCGATCGACAGCCCCAGCGCGCAGGGCGCGCGCGGGCTGGCGCGCGGGCAGATCTTCGACCGCAGCGGCCGGCTGGTCGCCAGCACTGCGCAGGAAGGCATGATCCGGGTGCTGGCGCCGTGAGGAAGGTGTTCTCCAGCCAGCGCCTGGAAAACGTCGAAGCGGTCGCCGACCTGCTGCGCAAGGAAGGCATCGCGGTCAGGATCAGCAACGGCCGCAGCTACCGCAGCTCGCGGCGCGCCACCTTCAGCTACGACAGCCGCCGCACGCCGGACGAAGTGCCGTCGGTCTGGATCGTCCATTCCGAAGACCAGCCGCGCGGTCGCCAGTTGCTGCGCGACCTCGGCCTGCTGGAAAGCACCCGCGATCCGGGCGCGAGCTACCTGCCCAGCGGCCGGCACGGCGACGCGGCCGCCGGCAAGACCGGCTTCTTCAGCGCCAAGCGCATCCGGCTGGGCCTGCTGGCGCTGACCGTCATCGGCATCGGGCTGGTCGGCTTCATCATGCGCAAGCACGGCACCGCCGATGTCGCCCCGAAGCCCGCCGCGCCTGCCGCGACGCCCGCGCCGCCGACACTGATCCCCGAAGCGGTCACCGAGCTGCAGGTCTATCGCGCCGACGTGCCCACCGCGCTGGCCCGGCTGCTGGTGAGCGAGGCGCTGGACAAGCGCAGGCCCGCCGTCGCCTGCCTGGAGGTGGACAACAAGGAACCATCGTCCGCGCTGATGCAGGCCCTGACCGTCCCGAAAGGCACCACCCTGCACCCCGCCTCCGCCTGTCCCGCCAAGGGCGCGTTCGCCATCGCCGTGCACGACTACATGACCGACGGCAGCGGCAGCGGCCAGGTGCAGCTGGACCTGGACGTGGAGGATTCGCAGCTGGTCGACGTGGAGCGCAACGGCGCCGAGTGGCGGGTGCTGCGCCGGCACTGACGCCGGATGCGCGAACGGCCCGCAGGGCGGGCCGTCGCGTTGTACATCGGTTGTTTCCGCCTATCGCTTCGGCGGCATCGGCCCCGGATTGGGACCGCCGTGCGCCATCCGGCCGACCCGGCCCTGCGGGCGTCCACAGGCTTCGCCCATCTTGTCGAACTCGGCGCGGCTGAGCTGGCCGTTCTTGTCCGTGTCCGCCTTGGCGAAGCATTCGGCGCGGCGCTCGGCCATGCGCGCCTGCATGTCGGCGCGGTCGAGGTAGCCGTCCTTGTTGACGTCCATCCGATCGAAGCGCTCGGCCCACTTCGCCTCGCCGGCCTGCATCTCGGCGCGGCTGATGCGGCCGTCGTGGTCGGTGTCCAGCCCGCGCATGCCGCCGCCGTGGCCGCGCATGTCGTGCCCGCGCATGCCGGCGCGACGCATCGGCAGTTCGTCGCCGGCCAGCTTGCCGTCCTTGTTCTTGTCCAGTTGGTCGAAGCGTTCGGCCAGCTTCGGGAACTTCGCGGCTTCCGCCTTGGTGACGACGCCGTCGCCGTTGGCGTCCAGCTTTTCGTGCGTGCGCGGCGCGGCGGTCTGAGCGACGGCGAGGGTCGAGGCCAGCGCGGCGGCCACCGCCAGCGAGAGGATGTGCAGCTTCTTCATGGGGGTCTCCTTACCGGCCTTCGCCGGGCTTGCGGGTGAACAGTTCGGTGCGGTCGAGGTAGCCGTCCTTGTTCTTGTCGAGCTGGTCGAAGCGCGTCGCCAGTCCGTTGGCATCGGCCTTGGCTTCGGCGCGGCTGATGCGGCCGTCCTTGTCGGCGTCCAGCGCCGCCATGCGGCCCGGCCCGTTGCCGGAGCGCATCGGGCGCTCGTCGCCGCTCAGCTTGCCGTCCTTGTTCTTGTCCAGTTCGTCGAAGCGGGCGGCCAGGCGCGGGAAGGCGGCGGCCTCGGCCTTGGTGATGACGCCATCGCCGTTGGCGTCGATCTTCGGCGGCCCGCCGCGCCCGGCGTCCTGCGCGAAGGCCAGCGACGGCGTCAGCGCCGCCGCGAGGATCAACAGGTGCAACTTCTTCATCGGTTTCGTCTCCTGCCGGCACGGGCCGGACTGTCATGGAAAACGCCCGGCCTCCGCCGCGGTTGACCGCGCACCCTGCGCGCGGCTGAACGGCGGCGGCGGCGCTATCCTTCGGACATGGGCGGCAACGACGACAACCTGCGGCTGTTCCAGAGCGCACCGCATCCCTGCGGCTACTGGCCCGACCGCGAGGCGCGCGACCTCGTGCTGGATCCGCGCGACCCGCGCCTGCCGGAGCTGTACCCGATGGCCCTGCGCTGGGGCTTCCGCCGCTCCGGCGACATCGTCTATCGCCCCGCCTGCAGCGGCTGCCGCGCCTGCGTGCCGGTGCGCGTGCCGGTGGCGGAGTTCGCGCCGAACCGCAGCCAGCGCCGCTGCCTAGCGCGCAACGCCGACGTGGAGGCGCACATCGTCGCGCCGGCCTGCACCGGCGAATACCTGTCGCTGTACCAGCGCTACCTCGCCCACCGCCATCTCGGCGGCGGCATGGACGACCACGGCGCGCGCGAGTTCGAGCAGTTCCTGATCGGCACCTGGAACGAGAGCCGCTTCCTCGAACTGCGCGAGCGCGGCACGCATCGGCTGTTGGCGGTGGCGGTCACCGACCTGGCGGCCGATGCGCTGTCGGCGGTCTACACCTTCCACGAACCGGACGCCGCCGATCGCGGGCTGGGCACGCTCGGCATCCTGCGCCAGATCGAATGGGCGAAGCGCGATGGCCGCGCGCACCTGTACCTCGGCTACTGGATCGCCGGGCATCCGAAGATGGACTACAAGCGCCGCTTCCGCCCGCTCGAAGGCTACGCCGGGTACGGCTGGGCGCGGCTGCAGGACTGAGGCGTCAGGCCGCCGGCTTGTCCGGCACGATCCCGGGCGCGGGCGCCTGCGCCGGCGGCAGTCCCGGCTCCAGCATCGCCTGCGAAGGCCGGTTGCGGTTGTAGAAGCCGAAGTCGTTGTCGCTGTGCGCCGACACGATCATCCGCACCATGTTCGACGGCACCATCAGTTCCAGCTCGACGCCGTGCCCGTCCGGTGCGCGGCCCTGCAGGGTCATCTCGATGAAGGCGCCGCCGGTGTCGATCTCGTGGCAGGCCACGTGCGGGCCGGCCGGGCCGTCCTGCAGATAGGGCTTGATGGCCTCGCCCAGCGCTTCCAGCGCCTGCGGGAAGAAGAACACGACGTAACCGGACGATTCGCTCATGCCGCATCCTTGCACAGAATCGCCCGCCGCAGAACCGGCGCGGGCCGCGCCGCGCTTCGCCGAACGGACCGGCCATGCGATCCTGTGCGGATGCCGTTTCCCTCCTTCCCGCGGATGCCGCTGCTGGCCGCGCTGCTGCTGGGCGTGGCCGCGTGCTCGCCGCCGTCTCTGCCGTTTTCGCGGCTGGCGGGGCTGGTGACGGCCGACCAGCTGGACGAAATCAGCGGCCTCGCCGCCTCGCACGTCCACGAAGACGTGCTGTGGGTCCACAACGACAGCGGCAACCCGGCGCGGCTGTACGCGATCAGCCGGCGCGGCCGGCTGCTGGCGCGCTTCGACGTGCAGGGCGCGAAGAACGTCGACTGGGAGGACATCGCCAGCTTCGACCTCGACGGCCGCCACTACCTGCTGCTGGCCGACACCGGCGACAACGGCGGCCGGCGGCGTGATTTCGCGCTGCACGTGTTCGAGGAACCGGCGAAGCTCGAAAACGGCACGCTTGCGCCTGCCTGGACGATCCGCGCGCGCTGGCCCGACGGCCCGCGCGACTGCGAGGCGGTGGCGGTGGACGCGGCGCAGGACGAGGTCTTGCTGGTCTCCAAGAAGCGCGTGCCGCCGGAGCTGTTCGCGCTGCCGCTGGCCGATCCGCACGGCGCGGTCCGCGAGGCGCGCCGCATCGGCCGGCTGGCCGACGTGCCGCAGGTCGGCGAAAAACTGCGGCGCAGCGACCCGAAGCTAGCCGCGCTGTTCTCGCAGGTCACCGCCGCCGACATCTCGCCGGACCGGCGCACGCTGGCCGTGCTCACCTACGGCAGCGTGCTGTTCTACCGCCGCGGCGAGGGCGAAAGCTGGGCCGACGCGGTGACGCACGCGCCCGAGGCCCACGACATCCCGCTGATTCCGCAGGCCGAGGCGCTCGGCTGGAGCGCGGGCGGCGCCGGCCTCTACGCCACCGGCGAATCGCGCCCGGCGCCGCTGTTCTACCTCGTCCCCCAGCAATGACAGGAACGCCGCGGCGACCGTCCGTCGGGAGGCGCTTGCCTAGATAGATATCATTTTGATATCAATTACTCGTCCACCCACCGGCGAGCCCGACCATGAAAGAACATCCGATCCGCTCCCTTCCCGGCATCCCGATGCTGCTGGCCCTGCTGGTCGCCTGCCTGCTCGCCGCATGGCTGTTCGTGACCGGCACCGGTGCGGGCAGCGACGCCGGCCCGTCGGTCGTCCAGCTGGTCTCCGCGGTCGCCATCGGGCTGGTCGCGCTGCTGTGCCTGTGCGGCCTGTACATGGTCGAGCCCAACCAGTCCGCCGTGGTCAGCCTGTTTGGCAAGTACGTCGGCACGGTCAAGGACAACGGCCTGCGCTGGAACAACCCCTTCTACAGCAAGAAGAAGGTCAGCCAGCGCGTGCGCAACTTCGAGAGCGGCAAGCTCAAGGTCAACGAGCTGGACGGCAGCCCGATCGAGATCGCCGCGGTGATCGTGTGGCAGGTCGTGGATTCTGCCGAGGCCGTCTACAACGTGGACGACTACGAGAGCTTCGTCCACATCCAGTCCGAATCCGCGCTGCGCACGATGGCGACCAGCTACCCCTACGACCAGCACGAGGAAGGCCAGGTCGCGCTGCGCAGCCACGCGCAGGAGATCAGCCAGCACCTCAGGGAAGAACTGGCCGAGCGGCTGGCCGACGCCGGCGTGCAGGTGCTCGACGCGCGCATCAGCCACCTCGCCTACGCGCCGGAAATCGCCCAGGCGATGCTGCAGCGCCAGCAGGCCAACGCGATCATCGCCGCGCGCACCCGCATCGTCGCTGGCGCGGTGGGCATGGTGGAAATGGCGCTGGCCGAACTGCAGAAGAACGGCGTCGTCGAACTGGACGAGGAGCGCAAGGCGCAGATGGTCAGCAACCTGCTGGTGGTGCTGTGCGGCGAGCGCAGCACCCAGCCGATCGTCAACGCCGGCACGCTGTACTGAGGAGGCCGCCATGACATCCGCAATCGGCGGCGCCGTCGTCGTGATCATCATCGTCGCCATCGCCGCGCGCCGGCGTCGCCGGAAGTAGGCCGCGATGGCGGAGAAGAAAGCCTACCCGCTGCGCATCAACGCCGAAGTGCTGGCGGCGGCGCAGCGCTGGGCGGACGACGAACTCCGCAGCCTCAACGCGCAGATCGAATACGTGCTGCGCGACGCGCTGCGCAAGGCCGGGCGGATGCCCGCGCCGAAAACGAACCCGGAGGATGAAGCGTGAGCAAGCAGTGGAAATACCTGGTGGTGAAAGTACCGACCGGCCTGATGGGCGGCTTCAAGCCGGAAGCCCTGCAGGAAGAACTGGACAAGCACGGCCGTGCCGGCTGGGAGCTGGTCAACCTGATCCACGCCACACCCACCGTCGCTTCGCCCATCCTCGTCTTCAAGAAGGAAGCCTGACCATGCGCCCTGCGATGCTCTCCCTCCTCCTCGCCACCTCGCTCGCGCTGTCCGCGGGAACGAGCGCGCAAACCGCCGATCCGGCTGCCCTCGCCAGCCAGGCCCTGGATCGCCTCGACGCCGGCGACTACACGCAGGTCGAAGCCCTGTTCGGCGCGCAGATGGCCGCGGCGGTGCCGGCCGACAAGCTGAAGGCAGTGTGGGAATCGCTGCCGGCGCAGGTCGGCAAGGCCACAGGACGCGGCGAGGCGACCGTCTCCGCGCAGGGCGGCGCGACGATGGTGCAGATCCCGCTGCACTTCGAGAAGGCCGAGCTGGTGGCGAAGTTCGCCATCGACGCCGAAGGCAAGATCGCCGGCTTCGTCGTCCAGCCCGCGCAGACCGCCGCGCCCGCGCCGGCAGTGGCCGACGATGCCGCCTACGTCGAGCGCGACCTGATGGTCGGCGACGGCGAACGCGCCCTGCCCGGCACGCTGGCGATGCCGAAAGGCGACGGTCCGTTCCCCGCCGTCGTGCTGGTGCACGGCTCCGGCCCGCACGACCGCGACGAGACCATCGGCCCCAACAAGCCCTTCCTCGACATCGCCCGCGGCCTGGCCGCGCAGGGCATCGCCGTGCTGCGCTTCGACAAGCGCACCAAGGCGCGCCCGCAGGACTTCACCGGCGGCGAGTTCGGCGTCGATCAGGAAACCACCTTCGATGCGGTGCTGGCGGTCGATGTGTTGCGCAAGGCGGAAGGCGTCGATCCCAAGCGCATCTTCGTGCTCGGCCACAGCCAGGGCGGGCTGATGGCACCGCGCATCGCCGCGCTGTCCGGCCATGTCGACGGCCTCATCCTTCTGGCCGCGCCGGCGCGCCCGCTGCTGGACATCCTGATCGAACAGAACCGCCGCCTCGCCGTGCTCGACGACGGCAAGACCAGCGACGCCGAGCGCGACGCGATCAACGCACTGATCGCGCAGGTGCGCGTCGCCCGCGACTCCGCCACCGATCCGGCGGCGAAGGGCCCGATGGGCCTGCCCGTCGGCTACTGGCGCAGCATCGACGGCGTCGACCCGGTGGCCGAGGCGAAGCGGGTCAAGCTGCCGATGCTGGTGCTGCAGGGCGCGCGCGACATCCAGGTGGTGGACGCCGACTGGCAGAACTGGAAGGGCGCCTTCCACGACGATCCGAAGGTGGCGTTCAAGCTGTACGACAAGCTCAACCACCTCGGCATCGCCGGCGAAGGCGAAGGCTCCCTCGCCGAATACCAGCAGCCCGGCCACGTCGATCCGCAACTGATCGACGACGTGGCGGCCTGGATCAAGGCGCACTGACGCCATGCGTACGCAGCCGGCTTCGCAATCGTTCGCGGTCAGTCCGCCCTCCCCCTTCGCATGGATGATGCTGGTGCTGCTGGGCGGCGCGCTGCCGCTCGGCATCGTGTGCGCGCTGTGGCTGACGCGCCAGTCCACGCACGGCATGTTGCCGGTGTTCGTGATCATCCCGCTGGTGCTGATATTCCTGCTGCTGGCGACGCGGCGGCGCTCGGTGACGCTGCAGGACGGCATCCTCGACGTGCGCGCCGCGATGTACCGCAAGCGCGTCGCGGTGACGGAGCTGGATCTTGACCGCGCGCGCACCGTGAATCTTGCCGAACGCACCGAACTGCGCCCGTGGCTGAAGAGCAACGGCATGTCGATGCCGGGCTTCCACGCCGGCCATTTCCGCCTGCGCGGCGACTTCGGCAAGGCGTTCTGCCTGCTCACCCAGCGCGAGCGCGTGCTGTGGCTGCCGCTGCGCGACGGCAAGCAGCAACTCCTGCTCAGCCTGGAACGGCCGCAGGCGCTGCTGGATGCGCTGGTGTCATCGCGCTCCCCATGACGCGGCACCCGGCCGTGGAGCTTCCGAAACGGCCGGGCAACCCATGGGGGTCCACCGTGCGCGCCGACGCCTCCGGCATGCGCATTCGTTATTGCAAATAATTCTCGTTTAACAGCACAATACGCGCTTGCCAGCAGCCGCACGTTCCGGTTCCGCCAGCTCCTCGCCTACTCCACAGGACTGGAACCGCATGAAAACGCTGCCCCTGCTGACCGGCCTGCTGGCCGCCAGCATCGCTTTCGCCGTCTCCGCGCACACGCCTTACCTGGCGCCCAGCGACTTCGCCCCGCAACCGGGCGCCACCATCGCGCTGGACGCCGCCTTCACCGAAACCTTCCTCGTTCCCGAGGTGGCGTTCGATGGCGGCGAGTTCGCCGTCATCGGCCCCGACGGCAAACGCGGCGCGCCGGACAAGGTGCAGCTGTTCAAGCTGCGCACCGTCGTCGAACACACCCTGGCGAAGACGCCGGGCACCTGGCGTTTCAGCACCGGGCCGCGCCTGGGCGCGCGCTTCCGCACCTGGGAGGTCGACGGCAAGCGCGAAAGCTCGCGCGATGCCGAGGCGAAGGTTCCGGCCGGCGCGAAGATCGTGTCCGACTTCCAGTCGCTGACGCTGGCCGAAACCTACGTCACCGCCGGCGCGCCCGACCGCGCCGCCCTGGCGCCTCGCGGCAAGGGGCTGGAGCTGGTCGCCATCGACCATCCCAACGACCTGTTCGTCGGCGAGCGATTCGCCTTCGTCGTCCAGTACGACGGCAAGCCGCTGGCCAACCAGCCGGTGGAGATCACCGAAGCGGTGTGGACGTCCGACCGCAAGCCGCAGGTCGTCAAGCTGACCACCGATGCGCAGGGCAAGGCCGCGATGGAGTTGCGGCAGGCCGGCACCTGGGTCGCGCTCACGCGCCATCGCACCCCGGCCCCGGCCGGGAGCGGCGCACCCGAATACAGCAACAGCTACACCCTGACCTTCCGCGTGCTCGCGCAGTAAGCCGCACGCTTTTTCCTCCTGGAGATCGACATGAAAACCGGACTGCTCGCCGGCGCGCTCGCCTGCTCAATCGCCTGCGCATTGGCTTTCCCCGCCCTGGCCCAGACGGCGCAGCAACAGCGCCCGCTGATCGGCGGCATGGGCGACAACGTGACCAACTTCATCGCCCAGTTCGACGACAACGGCGACGGCAAGCTCGACTGGGCGGAGTTCGACGGCTTCCGCCGCACCCGCTTCGACGCCACCGACAGCAACCATGACGGCACCGTCGATGTCGAGGAATACGTGGCCGAGTTCGCTGCGCGCAGCCGCGAGGCGGTGGCGCAGGAGCGCACCTCGCAACTCGCGCAGACCCGCGTGCGCTTCGACGCGCTGGACACGGACAAGGACGGCAGGATTTCGCGCACCGAGTTCGATGCCAGCGGCGAGCGCGTGTTCACCGAAGGCAGCAAGACGCTGACTGCGCTGGACGACGGCAGCGACACCTCGCTGCGCGCGCGCGGCGGCGGCATGCTGGGGCTGCCGGACAGCCATACCGCCGAAGGCTTCCTGGCGCTGTACGACACCAACAAGGACGGCCTGGTGTCGCACGAGGAGTTCGCCGCCCGCCGCGACGAACAGTTCGCCCGCACCGACGCCGACAAGGACGGCGCGCTGTCTCCCGACGAGTACCTCGCCGAGTTCACCGCCCGTCTGGATGCGCGCATCGCCGAGCGCGGCAAGGCGCCGGATACGCAGACGCGCGTGCGGTTCCGTTCGCTGGACAAGGACAACGACGGCAAGATGACCTTCGCCGAGTACCAGGTTTCCGGCAAGCGCATGTTCGACGCCGCCGACCGCAGCCACGACGGCATCGTCGATGCGACGGACGCCACGCTGCCGGCCGCGCCGGTGCAGCACGCCGGCCTCCAACAGCAGACGCCGGCGCGCAAGACCAAGCCGTGATCGCCACGCGCTGATCCTCCCGCGAATCCCCGTCGCCGGCGCATCCCGCCGGCCGATGGTCGCACTCCCGCGGGGCGCCCTCGGCGCCCCGCGCCCCAGCAACGCATGCCGACAGCATGTTCCGCCAGGACTCCCGTGCGCCGCCCGGTGCGCGCCCTCTCCCCTTTTTCCTGACTGCGGAGCTCCACCATGACCCCCAACCCCCGCCTGCTGGCGCTGGCGATCGCCGCCGCGCTGTCCCTGCCCGCGCTCGCGCATGCCGACGACGAAACCGCCGACGGCAAGCCACGCGCCAAAACCCTGAATACCGTCGAGGTCGTGGGCACCCGCGACGAACAGAAATCGCCCAACCAGAACGTGAAGAAACTCGACGCCGACCAGCTCGAAGACGAGATGGCCGAGAGCATGGAAGACGTGATCCGCTACATCCCCGGCGTCAGCGTCTCCGACATGGGCCGCTTCGGCGACAACGGCTTCAACATCCGCGGCATCGAAGGCGACCGCGTGGCGATGACCGTCGATGGGCTGTCGATGGCGGAAGGGCTGGAAACCGCGCGCGACTACGAGTTCTTCCGCGCCGGCCAGGGCGGCGTGGACATCGATTCGCTCAAGAGCGTGGAAGTCGTCAAGGGCGCCGACTCCATCACTGCCGGCAGCGGCGCGCTGGGCGGCGCGGTGCTGTTCACCACCAAGGAAGCGCGCGACTATCTCGCGGCCGACGGCAACGACACTTACCTCGGCGGCAAGTTCGGCTACACCGGCTACAACGGCGAGAAGCTGGGTTCGCTGACGCTTGCCAACCGCACCGGCATCGTCGAATCCATGCTGGTCTATACCCGCCGCCAGGCGCACGAGGCGGAAGGCTGGTACGACAGCACCGCCGTCGAGATCGGCAGCAACCGCCGCCTGCCCGACCCCATCGACCACGACAGCACCAACGTGCTGGCGAAACTCGATTTCGTACTGTCCGACGCGCACCGCCTCGGCTTCACCTACGAGCGCAACCGCGTGGACAACCTGGTGGACAACCTGACCCGCGTGGCCCCGCCCGGTTATCTGTCGCGCATCGGCGACGACCACAGCGCCCGCGACCGCTACGGCCTGATCTACAACTGGACGGCCAACACCGCCGCGTTCGACAGCCTGGAGCTTCGCCTCGACCATCAGGACACCGAAAGTCGCGGCATCACCCGCATCGTCGCCGGCAGCGGCAGCTCGGCCAACCCGACCGCGACGCCCAACACCACGCCCTGCACGCTGGCGAAGACCTGCAACCGCGCCGAAGACCGCACCACCGAGCAGGGCCTGGACAAGCTGGCGCTGGACTTCGCCAAGCGCACCGCTCGCCACGCACTGACCTACGGCGCTGCCTGGCAGAAGCGCAAGATCGACTTCAACGCCATCGACTACCGCTGGAACAACGCCGGCGTGCTGGACACCGCCACCGTCGATCCGGCGCAGGTGCCGGGCACCGACGCCGTCGCCAGCAATCTGTACCTGCGCGACCGCATCGGCCTGCTCGGCGACCGCTTGCAGCTGACCCTGGGCGCGCGCTATGACCGCTACGACTATTCGCCGCACCTGTCGCCGACCTTCGTGGACAAGAGCGGCACGGTGCGCGACGTCAGCTTCGCCGCGCCCACCTGGCAGGCCGGCCTGAGCTACGAGTTCCTGCCGCACCAGTCGCTGTGGTTCCAGTCCGGGCGCGGCTTCCGCGCACCCACTACCGGCGAGATGTACGCGCCGACCAGCACCGCCGACATCACCGAAGTCGCCACTGGCAAGGTCGTGACCGTGCCCACCACCGCCGCCAATCCGGATCTGGACGCGGAAACCAGCCTCAACCTGGAGTTCGGCTACCGCTGGCAGAGCGGGCGCACGCGCTTCGGCGTGTCGGTGTTCCGCGACCGCTACGAGGATTTCCTCGACAGCGTACGCGTCACCGAAAACGCGAACGTCGAGTATCAGAGCTGCACCCGCGGCGTGTGCAGCAAGCGCAACGGCTACGACGTCACCACCACCGTCAACCTGGGCAGCGTCGCGGTGAAGGGCTACGAGCTGGAAGGCCTGTGGCGCCTGGGCGACGCCTGGCTGCTGCGCGCGGCGTGGACGCACAACGAAAGCACCCAGGAAGGCAAGGAACCGCGCCATCCGTTGAACAGCATCAACCCCGATCGCGGCGTACTGGGTCTGAGCTGGCAAGGCCTGCAGGGACGCCTGCGTCTGACCGGCAACGTGACCCACGCGCTGGCCAAGAAAGCCGGCGACGTTTACCAGACGAAGGACGTCATGGGCGGCCTGACCCCGCCTTCCTCAGCGACGCCTACACCGTGCTGGATCTGTTCGGCAGCTACCGCGTCAACGACCACCTGCGCATCAACGCCGGCGTCTACAACCTGACCGACGAGCGCTACTACCAGTGGGCGCGCATCCGCAACGTGAGCCGCGGCGATTTCTATCTCTACGGCTACGCCACCGACGACGGCATCGGCCGCTACTCGGAGCCCGGCCGGAATTACCGCGTCTCCGTGTCCTGGAGTTTCTGACTCGGGGGCTCTCCACCCCGGCGGCATGGACGCCGCACCCGCCCGGTTGGCGCACAGCCGGGCGGGTTTTCTTTATCCTGCCGGCATGACGCGCACGCCCCCGCTCCCGCTCAAGGCCGTCCTGCGCAACACGCCGGAGATCGAACTCTGGCCGGCCGACCTGCTGCGCGTGCGCGGCAATGCGCACGCACGCCTGCTGGCGCGGGCGCGGCGCGTACTGCGGCGCAAGCGCGACGGCGCGTATCTGGCGGCGGAACTGGACGATGGCCTGCATGCGCTGCGGCCGGCCTTGCAGCGGGAACCGGGGATGGCAGTGGCGCGGCGCGCATTGGCCGCGCATCCGTTGCATCCCCGCAATGGGCTGGAACACGTCGGCACGCTGCCGCTGCATCGCCTGCACGAACGGCTGGATGCCCTCGGTCTGGATGCCGACGGCTATGCCGCAAGCACCGGCCTCGACCTCGTGCCCGAACCGGACTGGCTGGCCTTCGCCGGCTTCGACCGCTGGCGTCGTCCGCTGTGGCTGCGCATCGACGCCGCCCGCGGCTGGCTGCGCCTGCGCGATGCCGCGCTGGCCGACGGCATCGTGCTGGAGGCGATCTCCGGCTACCGCAGCCACGACTACCAGCTCGGCATCTTCGAACGGAAGCTGGCGCGCGGGCTGCAGGTCGAGGACATTCTCGCGGTCAACGCCGCGCCGGGATTCTCCGAGCACCATTCCGGACTGGCGCTGGACATCGGCACGCCGGACGAACCGCCGGCCGAGGAATCGTTCGAGCGCACGCCCGCGTTCGCCTGGCTGCGCGGACATGCCGGCGAACACGGCTTCGCGATGAGCTACCCGCGCGACAACCCGCACGGCATCGTGTACGAGCCCTGGCACTGGTACTACTCCGCTCTCGACGCGGCCCAAAAGCGTTCCTGACGCGGATCAACGCGGGAAAAAACGGATCAAGCAACGCGGAGCAAACTCATCCGCGTACATCGGCTTTGATCCGCGTCTAAACGCCCTTCTCCGCAGCACATGCCGCAAGCACCGCGCGCAGCCCGTCGCGCCAATCCGGCGGAACGATGCCGAAATCGGCGCTCAGCTTCGCGGTGTCCAGCACCGAATATGCGGGACGGCGCGCGGGAGTCGGATAGTCGGCGGTCGCGATCGGCAGCACGCGCGGCCGGCGCTTCAGCAGTCCCGCCGCCAGCGCTTCGTCCATGATCGCGTCGGCGAAGCCGTGCCAGCTGGTTTCGCCGGCGGCGACCAGATGCCAGGTGCCGGATGCCGGCACTCCATGCGCGATGATTCGCGCGGTGGCATCGGCGATCCATGCGGCCGGCGTCGGCGCGCCGACCTGGTCGGCGACCACGCGCAGCTCGTCGCGCTCGCCCGCCAGTCGCAGCATCGTGCGCAGGAAATTCTTTCCGTGCGCCGCATACACCCAGGCCGTGCGCAGGATCGCGTGGCGCGCGCCGCTGGCGCGGATCATCTCTTCGCCGGCCAGCTTGCTTGCGCCATATGCGCCCAGCGGCGACGTGGCATCGTCCTCGCGATACGGGCGCGAGCCACTGCCGTCGAACACGTAGTCGGTCGAATAGTGCACAAGCAAGGCGCCTGTCGCGGCGCAGCCCTGCGCCAACGCGGCGGGACCGAGCGCGTTCACCCGGAACGCGGCGTCCGGCTCGCTTTCCGCCTTGTCCACCGCGGTATGCGCGGCGGCGTTGACCACCACGTCGGGCGCGATGCGATGCACCAAGTCCGCCAGCGATTCGGGGGCATCGAAGTCGGCAACAGCGTCGGCCTCCGCACCATCGCGCGTCGCCACCACCACTTCGCCCAAAGCCGGCAGGCTGCGGCGCAGCTCGCGCCCCACCTGGCCGTTGCCGCCCAGCACCAGCAGCTTCATGCGGCGTACTGCGGCAGTCGTTCCGGCGCGACGTCCGCCAGCAGCGGCGCGCCCACGTCCTTGGCTGACAGCGACACTTCCGCCAGCGGCCAGTCGATCCCCAGTTGCGGATCGTCCCAGCGCAGCGAATTGTCGCTGGCGCGATCGTAGGGCGCGGTGCACAGATAGGTGAACAGCGCCGTTTCGCTCAGCACCAGGAAGCCGTGGGCGAAGCCTTCCGGAATCCAGAAATGGCGCTTGTTGTCCGCGCTCAGGACGACGGCCGCATGCTGGCCGAACGTCGGCGAACCGCGCCGGATGTCGACCGCGATATCGTACACCTCGCCTTCCAGCACGCTGACCAGCTTGCCCTGCGGATTGTTCGGCCACTGGTAATGCAGCCCGCGCAGCACGCCGCGCTGCGAGCGCGAGACATTGTGCTGGACGAAGCGGGTGGGCAGGCCGTGCTCGCCGAAACGTTCGGCATTCCAGCCTTCGTAGAAGAAGCCGCGCTCGTCGCCGTGCACCGCCGGTTCGATCGCCACGCAGCCCGGCAATTCGGTTTCGATGATCTTCACGCGATGCGTCCCTGCTCGATCAGGCCGAGCAGGTACTGCCCGTAGCCGTTCTTCGCCAGCGGCGCGGCCAATGCGCGCAGCTGATCGGCGTCGATCCAGCCGTTGAAGAAGGCGATTTCCTCTGGGCAGCATACGCGCAGGCCCTGGCGCGTTTCGATGGTCTGGATGAAGGTGGAGGCCTCCACCAGCGATTCGTGGGTGCCGGTGTCCAGCCAGGCGTAACCGCGTCCCATCTTCTCCAGGTGCAGCGAGCCGTCCTCCAGATAGCGACGGTTGAGGTCGGTGATTTCCAGCTCGCCGCGCGGCGACGGCTGGAGCGACGCTGCGAAGTCGCTGGCGCGGCCGTCGTAGAAATACAGCCCGGTGACGGCGTAGTGGGATTTCGGCTTCGCCGGCTTTTCCTCCAGCCCGACCACCTTGCCTGCGGCGTCGAACTCGGCCACGCCGTAGCGCTCCGGATCGCGCACCCAGTAGCCGAACACGGTGGTGCCCGCGTCGCGCGCGTCGGCGCGCTGCAGCAGATCGGTCAGGCCGTGGCCGTGGAAGATGTTGTCGCCCAGCACCAGGCAGCTCGGGCCACCGGCGAGGAATTCGCGGCCGATCAGGAACGCCTGCGCCAGCCCGTCCGGGCTCGGCTGCACCGCGTATTCGATGCGCATGCCCCACTGCGAACCGTCGCCCAGCAGGCGCTGGAACAGCGCCTGCTCGTGCGGCGTGTTGATGATCAGCACTTCGCGGATGCCCGCCAGCATCAGCACGCTGAGCGGGTAATAGACCATCGGCTTGTCGTACACCGGCAGCAGCTGCTTGCTGATCGCCTGGGTGATCGGATACAGCCGGGTGCCGGAACCACCGGCGAGGACGATGCCCTTGCGCGCGCTCATGCCGCCACCCCGATGCGCTCCAAGCGATAGGAACCGTCCAGCACGCGGTTCACCCAATCCTGGTTGGCCAGGTACCAGTCCACCGTTTCCGCGATGCCCCGCTCGAAGCTGTACTTCGGCTCCCAGCCCAGTTCGTCGCGCAGCTTGCTGGCGTCGATGGCGTAGCGGCGGTCGTGGCCGGGGCGGTCGGCGACGAAGGTGATCTGCGATTCGCGCGGCGTTCCATCCTCGCGCGGACGGCGCGCGTCGAGCAGCGCGCAGATCGCCTTCACCACCTCGATGTTCTGCTTCTCGGCGTTGCCGCCGACGTTGTAGGTCTCGCCGACGCGACCCTTCGCGAGCACGGTGCGGATCGCCTCGCAGTGGTCGCTGACGAACAGCCAGTCGCGCACCTGCCTGCCGTCGCCGTAAACCGGCAGCGGCTCGCCGGCCAGCGCCTTGGCGATCACCAGGGGAATGAGCTTCTCGGGGAAGTGGTAGGGGCCGTAGTTGTTGCTGCAGTTCGTCGTCAGCACCGGCAGGCCGTAGGTGTGATGGAAGGCGCGCACCAGGTGGTCGGACGCGGCCTTCGACGCCGAATACGGAGAGTTCGGCGCATACGGCGTGGTTTCGCTGAACTTGCCGGTCTCGCCCAGGGTGCCGTAGACCTCGTCGGTGGAGACGTGCAGGAAGCGGAACGCCTGCTTTGCCTCGTCGTCCAGCGCCTTCCAGTGATCGCGCACCGTCTCCAGCAGCGCCAGCGTGCCGACCACGTTGGTCTGCACGAACGCGGCCGGGCCGTCGATGGAGCGGTCCACGTGGCTCTCGGCGGCGAAGTTCACCACGGCGTCGGGACGGTGCTCGGCCAGCAGCTTCGCCACCAGCGCGCCATCGCCGATATCGCCGTGCACGAACACGTGGTTCGGATCGCCGTCGATGGACGCCAGCGTGTCGCGGTTGCCCGCGTAGGTCAGCGCATCCAGGTTCACCACCTTGATGCCGCGGCGCACCGCCTCCAGCACGAAGTTGCCACCGATGAAACCGGCGCCGCCGGTGACCAGCCATGTCGTCATGTGCAAACGTCCTTGATTCCGGAGATGAAGCAAAACAGCGTTTTATTATCGCCCAAACGCGAAAAACCCCGCCTGAAAAGGCGGGGTTTTCGCGTTTGGCTCCAAGCACGGAGCCAATGTATGAATTGGTCGGGGTAGCCGGATTTGAACCGACGACCACTTGTCCCCAGACAAGTGCGCTACCAGGCTGCGCTATACCCCGAAGATTGGCCGGCGATTATACCCGAGCCCGCCCGCTTTCGGCGAGGCGAGTCAGCGGCGCAGGATCTGCAGCACTTCCTCCAGCTCGACCCGCACTTGGCGGACGATCTGGTTGCTCAGCGCCGATTCCTGCTTCGCGCCCTCGCCTTCCAGGCGCAGGCGCGCGCCGCCGATGGTGTAGCCCTGTTCGTACAGCAGGCTGCGGATCTGCCGCACCATCAGCACGTCGTGGCGCTGGTAGTAGCGGCGGTTGCCGCGGCGCTTGGACGGTTCCAGGCTGGGAAACTCGGTTTCCCAGTAGCGCAGCACGTGCGGCTTCACGTCGCACAGTTCGCTGACTTCGCCGATGGTGAAATAGCGCTTGGCCGGGATCGGCGGAAGCTCGCGGTTGCTGCCCGGATCAAGCATGCGCCGCCTCCGTGCCGCCGGCGCCCGCAAATGCTTCCACGCGCTCCTTCAGCTTCTGGCCGGGGCGGAACGTAACCACGGTGCGCGCGGAGATCGGGATCTCCTCGCCGGTCTTGGGATTGCGGCCGGGGCGCGGGTTCTTGCGGCGCAGGTCGAAGTTGCCGAAGCCCGAGAGCTTGACCTGCCGGCCCTGCTCCAGCGCCTCGCGCAGCGCATCGAAGAACACGTCCACGAACTCCTTGGCCTCGCGCTTGTTCAGCCCGACCTCCTCGTAGATGCGTTCCGCCATTTCCGCCTTCGTCAACGCCATTGCCGTCCCCTGTCAGCGCCTGATGACCGCAGCGTGTTCCTTGCCCAATGCGGCCACCACATCCGCCACCACGGCATCCACGTCACGGTCGGCCAGCGTGCGCGATTCGTCCTGCAAAATCAAGCCGATGGCGAGACTCTTGAAACCCGTTTCGATGCCCTTGCCGGCGTAGCGGTCGAACAGCACCAGCCCGCGCAGCGTCGGGCCGGCGGCGGATTCCGCGGTCGCCTTCAGCGCCGCCCAGGACACGTTTTCCGGGACGACGAACGCGAGATCCCGGCGGACGGACGGATACTTCGACAGCGCCTTCGCACGCGGCAACCCGCGCGCGAGCAGCGCCCCGAGCTCGAGTTCGAAGCCGAACACGTCCGTATCCAGGCCCAGCGCCTGCTGCAAACGCGGATGCAGCTGGCCGATCCAGCCGATGCGCACGGCCTCGCCGTTTTCGCCGATGCGGAAGACGTCTGCGGAACGGCCCGGATGCGCGAACGGCTCGGCCGACGCGCGGCAGTCGAGCGTCGCACCCGACAGCGCGGCGAGGCTGTCGAGGTCGCCCTTGAGGTCGTGGAAATCGACCTTGCGCGACGCTTCGCCCCATTGCTCCGCCGCGGCGTCGCCGCAAACGACGGCGGCGATGCGGATCGTCTCGACGGGCGCATCGCCCCCCATCCCGAACGTCCTGCCGATCTCGAACAGTCGCACCCGCGACTGCTGCCGCGCGGCGTTGCGCGCCAGCGCCGCGGTCAGGCCGGGCAGCAGGCGCGTGCGCATGACGCCGAGTTCGGCGCTCAGCGGATTGGCCAGCGCGACGCTGCCGTCCGCAAGCCGCCACGTCGCCAGCAGATCGGCGTCGACGAAGGCGTAGTTGATCGCTTCCAGGTAGTCGCGCGCGACCAGCTGGCGGCGCGCGTCGTGTTCGCTGCTGCGGGTCTCGGTGGCCGGCACCAGCCGCGTCGCCCCGCCCGGCAGGGTGGTCGGGATCGCGTCGTAGCCGTGGATGCGCGCCACTTCCTCGATCAGGTCTTCCTCGATCGCAATGTCGAAGCGGCGCGGCGGCACGGTCACCTGCCAGCCGTCGTCGGTCGCCGCCACCGCGAAGCCGAGCGCGCCGAGGATGCGCGCCACTTCGCCGTCCGGCACCTGCGTGCCGAGCACGCGCGCCAGGCGCGCGCGGCGCAAACGGACGAGTTGCGGCTTCGGCATGTCGGCTTCACGCACCGCATCGACCACCGGACCGGGCTTGCCGCCGGCGATGTCCACGATCAGCCGCGTGGCGTATTCGACCGCGACGGGCGGGAGTTCCGGATCGACGCCGCGCTCGAACCGGTGGCCGGCATCGGTATGCAAGCCCAGCCTGCGGCTGCGACCGATGATCGCGGCCGGCGCGAAATGCGCGGCCTCCAGGAACACGTTGCGCGTCGCCGCGCCAACCTTGGTGTCGTTGCCGCCCATGATCCCGGCCAGGCCGACCGCGCGATCCGCATCGGTGATCACGAGGAACTGCGCGTCGAGCTTCGCCTCGTCGCCGTTGAGCAACACCAGCGTTTCGCCGTCGCGCGCCCGGCGCACGCCGACCGGGCCCTTCAGCAGGTCGCGGTCGTAGGCGTGCATGGGCTGGCCGAGTTCCAGCATCACGTACTGGGTGACGTCGACCAGGAAGCTGACCGGGCGCACGCCGCTGCGGCGCAGGCGCTCGGCCATCCAGACCGGCGTCGCCACGTTCGCGTCCACACCCTCGATCACGCGGCAGGCATAGCGCGGCGCTTCCGCGCCTGCGCCCAGCTCCACCGGCAGGGTCGCCGCGCTGGCGACGGACACCGGCGCGGCGGACAGCGGTTCGACCTCGCAGCCGGTGGCGGCGGCCACGTCGAAGGCGATGCCGCGCACGCCGAAGCAGTCGGCGCGGTTCGGCGTCAGCTTCAGCTCGATGCTCGCATCCGGCAGGCCTAGATAGTCGGCCAGCGGCGCGCCCACCGGCGCATCGGCCTGCAGTTCCAACAGGCCGGACGCATCGGCGTCGAGGCCGAGCTCCTTCGCCGAGCACAGCATGCCGTTCGATTCGACGCCGCGCAGCTTGGCCGCCTTGATGGTGATCTCGCCGATCTTCGTGCCGATGGTCGCCAGCGGCGCGACCAGCCCCGGCCGTGCGTTCGGCGCGCCACAGACGATCTGCAGCATCGCGCCGTTGCCGGCATCGACCTGGCAGACCTGCAGGCGGTCGGCTTCGGGATGCTTCGCGCATTCGACGATGCGCGCGACGACCACGCCGTCGAGCCCGTCGCCCAATGGCGCCAGTTCCTCGACCTCCAGGCCGATCGCGGTCAGCGTGGCCGCCAGCTGTTCGCGGGTGGCGCCCGTCTTGACGTGCTGGCGGAGCCAGTTTTCGGAGAACTTCATCGCGGCACCTCAGGCGAACTGGCGCAGGAAGCGCACGTCGTTGTCGAAGAAACTGCGCAGGTCGTTGACGCCGTAGCGCAGCATGGCGAAGCGTTCCACGCCCAGGCCGAAGGCGAAGCCGGTGTACTTCTCCGGGTCGATGCCGACATTCTTCAGCACGTTCGGATGCACCATCCCGCAGCCCAGCACTTCCAGCCAGCGCGTGCCGCCATCGGCCTGCTGCCAGGCGATGTCCACTTCCGCCGAAGGCTCGGTGAACGGGAAATAGCTGGGGCGGAAGCGCATCTCGAAATCGCGCTCGAAGAACGCGCGCACGAATTCGGCCAGCGTGCCCTTGAGGTCGGCGAAGCTGGCGTGCTCGTCCACCAGCAGGCCCTCCACCTGGTGGAACATCGGCGTATGGGTCTGGTCGCTGTCGCTGCGGTACACCTTGCCGGCGGCGATCATGCGCAACGGCGGCCTGTTCTCGCCCATGTAGCGCACCTGCACGCCCGAGGTGTGGGTGCGCAGCAGGCGGGCCACGCCGCTGCCGTCGGGCGGGAAGTAGAACGTGTCGTGCATCGCCCGCGCCGGGTGGTGCGGCGGAAAGTTCAGCGCTTCGAAGTTGTGCCAGTCGTCCTCGATCTCCGGGCCATCGGCGAGCGCGTAGCCCAGCTTGCCGAAGATCTCGACGATGCGCTCCAGCGTGCGGCTGACCGGATGCACGCCGCCGCGCCCGGCGTTGCGGCCCGGCAGAGTGACGTCGATGGTCTCGCCGGCCAGGCGCGCGTCCAGCGCGGCATCGTCCAGCGCGGTCTTGCACGCGGACAGCGCTTCGGAGATCGCGTCGCGCGCGCGGTTGATCGCCTCGCCCGCCGCCTTGCGCTGGTCGCCGGGCAGCGCGCCGAGCGCCTTCAGCTGCGCGGTGATGCTGCCGCTCTTGCCGAGCAGAGCCACGCGCAGGGCTTCCAGCGCGTCGGGCGTGTTTGCTCCGGCGATGTCGGCCAGCGCCTGGGTGGACAAGGATTCGATGTCGCTCATCTGGTTTCCGATCCCCATAAACCAAACCCTATAAACAGACGTGGGGAAGGACTTGCGCCCTTCCCCACGTGATGGCGGCCGAGGCCGCCGCTACAACTGCTGTGGAGTGACGGCTTACGCCGCCAAAGCGCCCTTGGCCTTTTCGGTCAGGGCCGCAAAACCCGCCGCGTCGTGCACGGCGATGTCCGCCAGCACCTTGCGGTCCAGGGTGATGCCGGCCTTCAGCAGGCCGTTCATGAAGCGGCTGTAGCTCATGCCGTTGGCGCGCGCGGCAGCGTTGATGCGCGCGATCCACAGGGTGCGGAAATGGCGCTTCTTCTGCTTGCGACCGATGTACGCGTACTGCAGGGCCTTGGTGACGGCCTGCTTGGCGACGCGGAAGACCTTGCGGCGGGCGTTGTAGTAGCCCTTCGCCTGGGTCAGGATTTTCTTGTGACGGCGGCGCGCCGTAACACCACGCTTGACTCGTGCCATGTCTTATCTCCTCACAAATACGGAAGCATGCGGTCCAGACGGCCCGCGTCCTCGGCACGAACGTGGTTCGTCTGCCGCAGGTTGCGCTTCCGCTTGGTCGCCTTCTTGGTGAGGATGTGGCTCTTGTTGGCGTGGCCGCACTTGTACTTGCCGGAAGCGGTCTTCCGGAAGCGCTTGGCCGCCGCCCGATTGGTCTTGATCTTGGGCATTGGGGATCCTTGCGAAATCAACTGACTGGCCGAGGCGGCGGCTCCTGCCTTGCGGCTTCGCCACGCTTTCCATCCTGCCTTGCCGGTGGGTAAGCCCTTGATTCCGAAGGAATCCGGGCGGGTCCTGATGTTGCCATACAACAAACCCGGCGAACCGGGCCGGCAATTATGGCCGGCTGCCGTCGGGTTTGCAATCTTTGCCTTGCAAATCAGCGGGTTCATCCCCCGCGCATCCCGAGTGGCGACTGCCGGGCGTCCCGGTCAGTCGCTCCCCGATACTCGCTTGGTGACCGAGACGCCCGGCAGTCGCCTGCGGGGTCCGGCCGCGAACATCACTTCTTCTTCGGCGCGATCATCATCACCATCTGCCGCCCTTCCAGGCGCGGACGGGACTCGATGACGATGTCCTCGCCAAGATCCGCCTCGATCCGGGCCGCCATTTCGCGCCCCAGCTCCTGGTGGCTCATCTCGCGGCCACGGAAACGGATGTTGACCTTGATCTTGTCGCCCTCGACCAGGAATTCGCGCATCTTGCGCAGCTTGATCTGGTAGTCGCCCTCGTCCGTGACCGGACGGAACTTCACTTCCTTGATCTCGACCTGCTTGGTCTTCTTCTTGGCTTCGTTGGCCTTCTTCTGCAGTTCGAACTTGAACTTGCCGAAGTCCATGATCTTGCAGACCGGCGGATCCGCGTTGGGCTGGATCTCGACGAGGTCGAGCTCCTCGTCCTCGGCCATGCGCAGCGCCTCGTCGCGCGACAGGACGCCGATCATCTCGCCGTCGCTGCCGATGACGCGCACGCGCGGGACGCGAATCTCGTTGTTCCTGCGGTTCTGCTTGTTGTCGGGGGTACTGATTGTGGCTGTCTCCAAGGGTTGGCCCGGACGGGCCGGTTCGAACGCCGGTTCCGGAACCGGCGTTCGGGCTTCGCGAAGCGGTGGTGCCGTCAGCCGGCTCCTTCTTCGCGCAGGCGCGCGGCGAAGGCGTCAACGGACATGCTGCCAAGGTCTTCCCCACCCCGCGTGCGCACGGAGAGCTGGCCGTTTTCCTTCTCGCGGTCCCCGACCACCAGCAGGTACGGCACGCGCTGCAGCGTGTGCTCGCGGATTTTATAGCCGATTTTTTCGTTCCGCAAATCGGAAACAACCCGGAATCCTTGATTCGCAAGGGTTTTTCTGGCGGCCTCGACGGCGTCGGCCTGCGCATCGGTGATGTTCATCAAAACCGCCTGCACCGGAGCCAGCCAGGCCGGGAACTGGCCGGCATGGTGTTCGATCAGGATGCCGATGAAGCGCTCCATCGAGCCGACGATGGCCCTGTGCAGCATCACCGGATGCTTGCGCTGGCTGTTTTCATCGACGTATTCCGCGCCCAGCCGGCCCGGCATCATGAAATCGACCTGCATGGTGCCGAGCTGCCAGGTGCGGCCGATGGCATCCTTGAGGTGGTATTCGATCTTCGGCCCGTAGAACGCGCCCTCGCCCGGCAATTCCTGCCATTCCACGCCGGAAGCGCGCAAGGCGGAGCGCAGCGCGTCCTCGGCCTTGTCCCAGGTGGCGTCGTCGCCAAGGCGGGACTCGGGGCGCAGCGCGATCTTGATCTGGATGTCCTCGAAGCCGAAGTCCGCATACACCTTCAGCGCCTGTTCGTGAAAGGCACGCACCTCGGATTCGATCTGCGCTTCCGTACAGAACACGTGGCCGTCGTCCTGGGTGAAGCCGCGCACGCGCAGGATGCCGTGCAGCGCGCCGGACGGTTCGTTGCGGTGGCAGCTGCCGAACTCGCCGTAGCGGATCGGCAGGTCGCGGTAGCTGTGCAGGCCCTGGTTGAAGACCTGGATGTGGCCGGGGCAGTTCATCGGCTTCACCGCATACGTCCGCTTCTCGGACTCGGTGAAGAACATGTTGTCCTTGTAGTTGTCCCAGTGGCCGGACTTCTTCCACAGCTCGACATCGAGGATCTGTGGGCAGCGCACCTCGCCGTAGCCGGTGTTGCGATAGACCTTGCGCATGTACTGCTCAACCACCTGCCACAGCGACCAGCCCTTCGGGTGCCAGAACACCAGCCCCGGCGCTTCTTCCTGAAGGTGGAACAGGTCCTGCTGCTTGCCGATCTTGCGGTGGTCGCGCTTCTCGGCCTCCTCGATGCGCTGGATGTAGGCCTTGAGCTGCTTGTCGTCCGCCCACGCCGTACCGTAGATGCGCTGCAACTGCTCGTTCTTGGAGTCGCCGCGCCAGTACGCACCGGAGATGCGCGTGAGCCTGAACGCTTTGAGGAAGCGCGTGTTCGGCACGTGCGGGCCGCGGCACATGTCCACGTATTCCTGATGATGGTACAGGCCCATCGCCGTGACTTCGGGCCCCATGTCCTCGATCAGGCGCAGCTTGTACTCCTCGCCGCGGGCCTTGAACGTCTCGACCACTTCCGCACGCGGCGTCATCCGCTTGACCACGTCGTAGTCCTGCGCGATCAGTTCCTTCATGCGCTGCTCGATCGCCGCCAGGTCTTCCGGCGTGAACGGGCGCTCGTTGTAGATGTCGTAATAGAAGCCTTCGTCGATGACCGGGCCGATCACCATCTTGGCGTCCGGATAGAGCTGCTTCACCGCGTGGCCGACGAGGTGGGCGCAGGAGTGGCGGATGATCTCCACGCCTTCGGCGTCCTTGGGCGTGATGATGCGCAGCCTGGCGTCGTGGTCGATGACCTCGCACGCATCGACCAGCCGGCCATCCACCTCGCCGGCGACGGTGGCCTTGGCCAAGCCGGCGCCGATGGATTGG
Organism: Thermomonas brevis; assembly: GCF_014395425.1. NCBI lineage: Bacteria > Pseudomonadati > Pseudomonadota > Gammaproteobacteria > Lysobacterales > Lysobacteraceae > Thermomonas > Thermomonas brevis. The sequence continues at coordinate 2,821,188 of NZ_CP060711.1, read as the reverse complement.
GCGACTTCAAGGACGGAAACGGGGGCGTCGAACTGGCGCTGGGAGCCGTCGGGAAGCGTGATCGAGATCATGGGCTGTGCTCTTTTGGAAAGTCCGGCCAGGGATGGCCGGGCTTTTGTTCAGGGACGGACAAACAAAACAAAAACGAAAAAAGACGCCGAAGCGCCTTTCGATTGTCCACACTGAAGGGAGAGCGAATGCGTCGGCAGGGATCAGCAGTGGGCGCCGGTAGTGTTCATGTCGCACGCTCGGCCGGCGTTGCCGCGGGCCACCTGTCTCCAATTCGTTTGCCACGCCTGAGTGAAGCGTGGTGGGCGGTACAGGGTTCGAACCTGTGACCCCTACCATGTCAAGGTAGTGCTCTACCGCTGAGCTAACCGCCCGAAGGGGCGCGAATTGTAGCTTGATAAATCCCGCGGCGACAAGCGGGCATCCCGCTTTTGCCTGGTCCCTCCCCGAAAAGCCGGATCGCCCGCCTCCGGGGCCGTTCCGGCATCGGGAACCGTCAGAGGCTGGCTTCGCGCAGCCTGCGGATCTGATCGCGCATCCGCGCCGCGTCCTCGAACTCCAGATCGCGGGCGTGCTGGTGCATTTTCTGCTCCAGCTCCTTGAGCTTCGCCGCCTGCTGCGACGGCGACAACCGCAGATATTCCTGCTCCGGCTCGGCCACGCGACGCGCCTTGCCGCGCCCCTTCAATTCGCCCGGCTCGGCGCGCGCGCCTTCCATCACGTCGCGCACGGCGCGCTGCACCGACTGCGGCGTGATGCCGTGTTCGGCGTTGTATTCCAGCTGCCGGTTGCGGCGGCGGTCGGTTTCGTCCAGCGCCGCCTGCATCGAACGGGTGATGCGATCCGCATACAGGATCGCCTTGCCGCGCAGGTTGCGGGCGGCGCGGCCGATGGTCTGGATCAGCGAGCCGGTGCTGCGCAGGAAGCCTTCCTTGTCGGCGTCGAGGATGGCGACCAGCGATACCTCCGGCATGTCCAGCCCCTCGCGCAGCAGGTTGATGCCGACCAGCACGTCGAACACGCCCAGCCGCAGGTCGCGGATGATCTCCACGCGCTCCACCGTGTCCACGTCGGAATGCAGGTAGCGCACCTTCACGCCGTGCTCGGACAGGTATTCGGTGAGGTTCTCGGCCATGCGCTTGGTCAGCGTCGTCACCAGCACGCGGTCGCCCAGCGCCACGCGCTCGTGGATTTCGCCCAGCAGGTCGTCCACCTGCGTGCCGACCGGGCGGATTTCCACCTGCGGATCGACCAGCCCGGTCGGGCGCACCACCAGCTCGACGATCTCGTCGCCGGCCTCGCGCAGTTCGTACGGCCCCGGCGTCGCGGACACATAGACGCTGCGCGGCACGCGCTCCTCCCATTCCTCGAAGCGCAGCGGCCGGTTGTCCAGCGCCGACGGCAGGCGGAAGCCGAACTCCACCAGCGTTTCCTTGCGCGAGCGGTCGCCCTTGTACATCGCGCCGATCTGCGGAATGGTCACGTGCGACTCGTCGATCACCAGCAGCGCATCGGCCGGCAGGTAGTCGAACAGGGTCGGCGGCGGCTCGCCGGGCGCGCGCCCGGTCAGGTGGCGCGAATAGTTTTCGATGCCGTTGCAGTAGCCCACCTCGGCCATCATTTCCAGATCGAACTGGGTGCGCTGCGACAAGCGCTGCACCTCGACCAGCTTGTTCGCCGCGTACAGCTGCTCCTGCCGCTCGCGCAGCTCGGCCTTGATCGTGTCCACCGCGCTCAGCGTGCGCTCGCGCGGGGTGGCGTAGTGGGTCTTGGGATAGACCACGTAGCGCGGCAGGCGGCGCAGGATTTCGCCGGTGAGCGGATCGAACATCGAGAGCTGCTCGATCTCGCCGTCGAACAGTTCGATGCGCAGCGCTTCCAGATCGGATTCGGCGGGGAACACATCGACGGTCTCGCCGCGCACGCGGAAAGTGCCGCGATCCAGCGCCATCTCGTTGCGCGAATACTGCAAGGTGGTCAGGTGGCGCAGCAGCTCGCGCTGGTCGATGCGCTCGCCGCGCGACAGGATCAGCCGCATCGCCAGATAGTCCTCCGGTGCGCCGAGGCCGTAGATCGCCGACACCGAGGCAACGACAATCGTGTCCCGCCGCGACAGCAGCGCCTTGGTCGCCGCCAAGCGCATCTGCTCGATGTGGTCGTTGATCGAGCTGTCTTTCTCGATATAGGTGTCGCTGGATGGGACGTAGGCTTCCGGCTGGTAGTAGTCGTAATAGCTGACGAAATACTCCACCGAGTTGTGCGGGAAGAACGCCTTGAACTCACCATACAACTGCGCCGCCAGCGTCTTGTTGGGCGCCATCACCAGCGTCGGCTTCTGCACCCGCTGGATCATGTTGGCGATGGTGTAGGTCTTGCCCGAACCGGTCACGCCCAGCAGCACCTGCTTCGCCAGCCCGCTGTCGAAGCCGGCGACCAGCTTCTCGATGGCCCGAGGCTGATCGCCTGCCGGCGAATACGGCGAGACCAGCTCGAAGCCGGCGGAGGCGGTGGTCAGGTCGAGATCGGACGGAACGGACTGGCTCATCGGGCGGCGCGCGGGAAGGCAACCATCGAGTTTACGCCGCTGCCGTGACCGGAATCGTCACGAAATCCGACCCGTCCCGAGGCGTTTTCCGATGCCCGCGCCAGCCAGTCGCCGATCCCGTTCCCGGCAGCCGCCGCGCAGCCTGTTCCCACGCCACGGGAGCTTCGCCATGCCGCACCGCCACGCCGGCTTCACTCTGATCGAACTGGCCGCCGCCACCGCCGTCATGGCGATCCTCGCCGGCCTTGCCCTGCCATCGATGGACGCCCTCGTCGAGCGCCAGCGCGCCTCCGCGGCCATTTCTTCGCTGACGGCACATATGCAGCTGGCGCGCCTGGCCGCGGTCACCCGCAACCGCCGGACGGTGCTGTGCCCGACGCCGGACGGCAATGCCTGCGAAGCCGGCACCGACTGGAGCCGGGGCTGGATGCTGTTCGTCGACGAAGACGGCAACCGCAGGCCCGACCGCGGCGACGACGTGCTGCGGGTGGAAACGGAGCCGACCAGCCGCCACCTGCGCATCGCCAGCAGCGCCGGCCGCCAGCAGTTGCGCTACCTGCCGGACGGCACCAGCGCCGGCGCCAACCTGACCCTGTCCATCTGCAACGCGCGCGGCGAACTGCTGGGCCGGGTGATCGTCAACAACGTCGGCCGCCCGCGCAGCGAACGCCCCGCGCAAGCGCTGCCGTGTCCGTCCTGAACGTCGGCGCAAACACTTTGCCCGCGCACGCTTGCCCAACCGCAACGACCCGCATACAATGCGCGACCTCGCCCGAATAGCTCAGCCGGTTAGAGCACTTGACTGTTAATCAGGGGGTCGTTGGTTCGAGTCCAACTTCGGGCGCCAGACAGCAAAAAACGAAGAAGCCCGCGAGCGCATCGCGGGCTTCTTCGTTTCCGGCGCCGGGATCTCCGGCGCAACGGAAGCGCAGGCTTTCTCGACCATTCCGCGCCCATGGCCGCCGCGCCGGGCCGATCCCGTACATCAAAACGGGATCGATGCCTCAGTGCGCCGGCTTATCACAAGCCCCATTCACGCCCATACTTGGGCCCACGGGATTCAATCCACGGCGCGATGCGAACGGAACTTGAAACCACCCTGCTGCATTGCCGCAACCTGCCTTCGCCGCCGGGGGTGGCGCTGCAGATCATCGCCCTGGCGCAGGACCCCAACGCCACCCTGGGCGCAGCCGCGCAGGTCATCGGCCTGGATCCGGCGCTGAGCGCGCGCCTGCTGCGGGTCGCCAATTCGCCGCTGTACGCCACCCGGCGCCGCACCGAGACGCTGGCGCAGGCCATGGCGATGCTCGGTCTCAACGCCACGCTCAGCCTGGCGCTGGGCTTTTCCCTCGTCCACGGCCTGCGCGGCCACAACGGCACCGCGGAGCTGCAGGAACGCATCTGGCGGCGCAGCGTGCTGGGCGCGATGGCGGCACGCCTGCTGGGCCAGCAGGCCAACCTGAAGCGCGCCGAGACCCTGATGCTGGCCGGCCTGTTGCAGGACATCGGCCGGCTGGCCCTGCTGCAGGCGATGCCGGAGGACTATTCCGCGCTGTGCGCCAAGGCGGACGGCAACGCCGCCCTGCTGGGGCTGGAACGCGAGGCCTTCGACGCCGACCACGCCGAAGTCGGCGCCTGGCTGGCGCGCCGCTGGCACCTGCCGGACTACCTGGTGGACACCATCGCGGGCAGCGAATCGGGCGCCGCCGAAGATGCCTTCCTGCGCTGCGTGCAGGCCTCCGGCCCGATCGCCGACCTGTGGCTGGCCGATGGCGACGAAAGCGGCGCCCTGCGCGAATCCGCGCTGGCCCGCATCGAGGCCTGCACCGGCAACGGGCTCGACGCGCTGGACGAAGTGCTGTCGCTGATGGCGGCCTCGCTGCCGGAAATCAGCGCCATCTTCGAAGTGCGGATCGAGCACCCCGCCCACCTGCAGGCCATTTCCGACGAGGCCAAGGAACTGCTGGTGCTGCGCAACCTGCGCCAGATCCAGGACGCCTCGCAGGCGCACCAGGACGTCAAAGTGACCGAGGAACGCATGCGCCAGCTGACCGAGCAGGCGCGGCGCGACCCGCTGACCGGCGTCTACAACCGCCTGCACATGGAAGAGGTGCTGGAGCGCGAATTCGCCGCCGCCACCATGCACCCGATGACGGTCGCGCTGATCGACCTGGACGACTTCAAGCAGATCAACGACCGCTACGGCCACCTGGTCGGCGACCAGGTCCTGCGCCAGTTCGCCCAGACCGTGCAGCGCGTCCTGCGCAGCACCGACTTCGTGGCCCGCTACGGCGGCGAGGAGTTCCTGCTGGTCCTCAACTACTCCAACGAAAGCGCCGCCGAGCAGGTCCTGCAGCGGTTGCTGAACGAAGTCTCCCGTACCCCGATGGCGGTGGTCGACGGCCACCCGGTGCACACCACGTTCTCCGCCGGCATCGCCACCCACAACAACGCGCCCGGCTGCCAGTTCGACAACGTCCGCGACCTGCTGCAGGCCGCCGACAACGTGCTTTACGGCGCCAAGCGCGACGGCCGCAACCGCGTCCGCCAGCACGGCACGCAGCCCGGCGAAGACGACTGAGCCGCCGCGTCCCGGGCGCTTTCCGCTAGAATCCGCGGGTTTCCATCGCCCGGAGTCTCCATGTCCAATCTCGCCTATCGCCGCGTCCTGCTGAAGCTGTCCGGCGAGGCGCTGATGGGGGACGAGGACTACGGCATCGACCCGAAGGTGCTGAACCGGCTGGCGCGCGAAGTGATCGAGGCGCGCGACGCCGGCGCGGAAGTCGCGCTGGTGATCGGCGGCGGCAACATCTTCCGCGGCGCCGGCTTGGCCGCCGGCGGCATGGACCGGGTCACCGGCGACCAGATGGGCATGCTGGCCACCGTCATCAACGCGCTGGCGATGCAGGACGCGCTGGAGAAGCTCGGCGCCAAGTGCCGGGTGATGAGCGCGATCAAGATCAACGACGTGTGCGAGGACTACATCCGCCGCCGCGCCGTGCGCCACCTGGAAAAAGGCCGGATCTGCATCTTCGCCGCCGGCGTCGGCAGCCCCTTCTTCACCACCGACTCCGGCGCCGCGCTGCGCGCCATCGAGGTCGGCGCCGACCTGCTGCTGAAGGCGACCAAGGTCGACGGCGTCTACGACAAGGACCCGAAGAAGCACGCCGACGCGGTCAAGCTGGACACCCTGACCTACGACGAAGTCATCGCCCGCAACCTGCAGGTGATGGACACCGCCGCGTTCGCTCTGTGCCGCGACGCCAGCCTGTCGCTGCGCGTGTTCGACATGGCCCAGCCCGGCGTGCTGCTGAAGATCCTGCGCGGCGAACCGATCGGCACGCTGGTCCGCGCCCGCGACTGAACCGCGCCCGGCGGCGCCCGCGCCGCTTATAATCGCGCGTTTGCAGATTCCTCCGGAGCGCCGCCGCCATGTTGAACGAGATCAAGAAAGACGCCCAGGCCCGCATGGCCAAGAGCATCGAGGCGCTGCGCCACAACCTGGTGAAGGTCCGCACCGGCCGCGCCAACGCCGGCCTGGTGGACAGCATCAAGGTGAACTACTACGGCTCCGACATGCCGCTGTCGCAGGTCGCCAGCGTGTCGGTGGCCGACGCCCGCTCCATCGTCATCACCCCGTGGGAAAAGCAGATGGTGGGCGCGGTGGAGAAGGCGATCCTGGCCTCGGACCTCGGCCTGACCCCGAACACCGCCGGCACCACCATCCGCCTCAACATCCCGGCGCTGACCGAGGAACGCCGCAAGGACCTGACCAAGGTCGTGCACGGCGAGGGCGAGGACGCCAAGGTGGCGATCCGCAACATCCGCCGCGACGCCAACCACCAGGTGAAGGAACTGCTGAAGGACAAGCAGATCACCGAGGACGACAGCGCGCGCACGGAAGGCGAGATCCAGAAGATCACCGACAGCGCCATCAAGGACGTGGACGACGTGGTGAAGGCGAAGGAAGCCGAACTGATGTCGGTCTGAGGGCGGCCGCCCTTGTCGGCCATGCCGCAACCGCCCTGCCCGCACTGCGACGCCGCGCCATGACCAGCGCCGCCGCGGTTCCGCGCCACCTCGCCATCATCATGGACGGCAACGGCCGCTGGGCGCAGCAGCGCCACCGGCCGCGCCTGATCGGCCACCGCGCCGGCGCGCGCGCGGTCAAGCGCTGCGTGGAGTTCTGCCTGGACCGCGGCATCGGCGCGCTGACCCTGTTCGCCTTTTCCAGCGAGAACTGGAACCGGCCCGCCGAGGAAGTGGGCGGGCTGATGAAGCTGTTCCTCGGTGCGCTGGAGCGCGAGGTGGACGAGCTTCACCGGCTGGGCGCGCGGTTGCGCTTCATCGGCGAGCGCGGCCGCTTCGACGCCGCCATCCTCGCCCGCATGCAGGCCGCCGAGGCGCTGACCGCCGGCAACGACCGCCTGCACCTGAACATCGCCGCCAGCTACGGCGGACGCCAAGAAATCGCCGCCGCCGCGCGCGCCCTCGCCGAGGACGTGGCCGCCGGTCGGCTGCGCCCGGACCAGATCGACGAGGCTGCGCTGGACGCGCGGATGGCGCTGGCCGACCTGCCGCCGCCCGACCTGTTCATCCGCACCGGCGGCGAGCTGCGGATCAGCAATTTCCTGCTCTGGCAGCTCGCCTACACCGAACTGTGGTTCACCGATGCGCTGTGGCCGGACGTCGACGCCGCGCTGCTGCAATCCGCGCTGGACGACTACGCCGGGCGCGAACGCCGCTTCGGCCTGACCAGCGCGCAGGTGAAGCGCCACGCCCCTGGAGGTACGACGTGACCAAGACCCGCATCCTGGCCGCCCTGGTCATGGCCCCGGCCGTCATCGCCGCCGTCCTGCTGCTGCCCACCGGCTGGCTGATGCTGCTGAGCGCGGTGGTGTTCCTGGCCGCGCTGTGGGAATGGCTGCGGCTGGCCGACGTCGAGGACGCCCTGTCCCGCACGATCCTGCTGGCCTGCAACCTGGCGCTGATGGTGGCGCTGGTGTGGGGTTCGCGCTCGCCGCACGCCGGCGCGCTGCCGCTGTTCCAGCTCGCAGTGGTGCTGGGCGTGGTCTGGTGGCTGCTGGCCCTGCTGTGGCTGCGCCATTACGACTTCGCCTCCCGCCACGACGGCAACGCGCGCGTGTTCAAGCTGGCCGCCGGCACCGCCGCGGTGGTGCCGGCCTGGTGCGCGCTGGCGGTGATCCACTCCAGCGAACCGCACGGCCACCGCTGGCTGCTGCTGGCGCTGCTGCTGGTGTGGGCGGCGGACAGCGGCGCGTATTTCGCCGGCCGCAAGTTCGGCGGCCGGTGGTTCGCGGGGCGCAAGCTGGCGCCCCGGATCAGCCCGAACAAAACGCTGGAAGGCCTGATCGGCGGCGTCGCGCTGGCGATGCTGGTGGCGGTCGTCGGCGCGCTGGTCATCGGCACGCCTGCGGCGCAGCTGCCGGCGGTCATCCTCGTCGCGATCTTCACCGTGCTGTTCTCGGTGGCCGGCGACCTGTTCGAAAGCCTGCTCAAGCGCCACGTCGGCATGAAGGACTCGGGGCATCTGATCCCCGGCCACGGCGGCGTGCTGGACCGCATCGACAGCGTACTGGCGGCGCTGCCGGTGTTCGCGCTGGGCAAGATCTGGCTGGGGTTCTGACGATGCAGCGAGTCGCGGTGCTGGGAGCCACGGGATCGATCGGCGCGTCCGCGCTGGACGTGATCGCGCGCCATCCGCAGACCATGCGCGCCAGCGTGCTGGCCGCCGGCAGCAAGGTGGACGCGCTGCTGGCGCTGTGCCGCACGCACCGGCCCGAGCACGCCGTCATCGCCGATGACGCCGGCTACGTCGCGCTGCGCGACGGCCTGCGCGACGCCGGCCTGCCCACGCAGGCGCACGCGGGCGGCGAGGCGATGGACGCGCTGGTGGCGGGCGACGCCTGCGACACCGTGGTCGCCGCGATCGTGGGCGCCGCCGGCCTGCCCTCCACGCTCGCCGCCGCGCGCGCCGGCAAGCGCCTGCTGCTGGCCAACAAGGAATCGCTGGTGCTGGCCGGCGAACTGCTGATGCGCGAGGCGCGCGCGCACGGCGCCGCCATCGTCCCCATCGACAGCGAGCACAACGCGATCTTCCAGTGCCTGGCCGACGGCAACCCGGCCGCGCGGATCACCCTGACCGCCTCCGGCGGCCCATTCCGCGGCTGGAGCCGAGAGGCGCTCGCCTCGGTCACCCCGGCGCAGGCGGTGGCGCATCCCAAGTGGTCGATGGGCCCGAAGATTTCCGTCGATTCCGCCAGCCTGATGAACAAGGGGCTGGAAGTGATCGAGGCGCACCATCTGTTCGGCGTGCCCGGCGAGCGCATCCGCGTGCTGGTGCACCCGCAGTCGCTGGTGCATTCGTTCGTCGATTTCGTCGACGGCAGCACGCTGGCGCAGCTCGGCCTGCCGGACATGCGCACCGCGCTGGCAGTCGGGCTGGGCTGGCCGCGCCGCATCGCCTCCGGCGTCGGCGCGCTGGATCTGCTGGCGCAGGGCGGCCGGCTGGAGTTCGAGGCGCCCGATCTGGACGCTTTCCCCTGCCTGGCGCTGGCGTTCGACGCGCTGGCCGCCGGCGGCACCTCGCCCGCCGCGCTCAACGCGGCCAACGAAGAGGCGGTTTCAGCCTTCCTTCAGGGCCGGATCGGTTTTCTGGACATCCCCGACACCGTCGCCGCCGTCCTGGACGCCATGCCGTCGCAGCCCGCCGATTCGATTGATGCGCTGCTGGCTGCCGACGCCCGCGCCCGCGAAGCCGCGCGCGCGCGCATCGAAGCCCTGCCCGCCCGCGGAGCCGCCGCATGAGCACGTTCTTCGGCTCGCTGTGGTGGCTGCTGGTGGCGCTGGGGGTGCTGGTCACCTTCCACGAGTTCGGCCATTTCTGGGTCGCCCGACGCTGCGGAGTGAAGGTGCTGCGCTTCTCGGTGGGCTTCGGCAAGCCGCTGTGGTCGCGGCTCGGCAAGGACGGCACCGAATACGTGGTCGCGGCCATCCCGCTGGGCGGCTACGTGCGCATGCTGGACGAGCGCGAGGGCGACGTGCCCGCCCACGAGCTGCATCGCGCCTTCAACCGCAAGCCGGTGCTGCAGCGGATGGCGGTCGTGGCCGCCGGCCCGCTGGCCAACCTGCTGCTGGCGTTCGGCCTGCTGTGGGCGATGCTGGTGATCGGCCGCCCCGACTACGCGCCGGTGGTCGGCAGCGCCGGCGGCCTCGCCGCGCAGGCCGGGCTGCATCCGGGCGACCGCATCCTGGCGGTGGGCGACCGCGAGACGCCGACCTGGAGCGAGCTGGGCATGGCGCTCTCCGTCGCCGCGCTGGATCGCCAGCCGGTGCCGCTGCAGGTCCGTCGCGAAGACGGCGGCACCGCCACCCGCACGCTGCCGCTGCAGAAGCTGCCGGCGCAGGCGGACGAACTGCGCCTGCTGGGCAACATCGGGCTGGTGCCGCGCCACCTGCTGCTGCCGGCGCTGGTCGGCAGCGTGCGCGAAGGCACCCCCGCCTGGGGCGTACTGGCCGAAGGCGACCGCATCACCGCGATCGACGCCCATCCGGTGGCGAGCTTCGAGGACATCGCCCCGCTGGTGGCCCGGCTGGGCGAGCGCGGCGGCCCGGGCATGGTCGAGGTGGAGCGCGACGGCGAGCGGCTGGCGCTGGAGCTGGCGCCGCAGCGCATCGCCGGCGACGACGGCAAGCCGCACTGGATCCTCGGCATCGCCAACGCGGCGCCCGGCGTCCCGCCGCACGACGCGGTGCTGCGGCTGGGTCCGCTGGCCGCCATTCCCGCCGCCGTGCGCGAAACCGGCTTCCAGGCCAAGCAGCTGGTCGACATGATCGGCCGCGCCTTCGCCGGCCGGGTGTCGGTGCAGAACACCGTCTCCGGCCCGCTCACCATCGCCCGTGCCGCCAACGACTTCGCCACCCGCGGCCCGGCCTGGTTCCTGAACTTCCTGGCCCTGCTGTCGGTCAGTCTGGCGTTGATCAACCTGCTGCCCATCCCCGTCTTGGACGGGGGTCATCTGCTGTATTACCTTATCGAGCTGGTCATCCGCCGCCCATTGGGCGAGCGGGCCATGGCCGTGGGCCAGTACGTCGGCCTCGCGCTGGTCGCGGGGCTGATGGGACTGGCCTTCTACAACGACATCCTGCACCTGGTGTCGTGACGCATCACAAGCGCCGCGACGACGCGCCCCGCGTCCCGGCATCGACCGCAACCGGACGCCCCGGACAGGGCTCGCCCGCACCCGCAACACCCACAGGATGTTCCGCATGACCCGACCCCTGCACCGCCGCCTGCTCACCCTTGCCCTGGCCTCGGCGCTTTCGCTGCCGGCCCTGGCGCAGACGGCATTCGCGCCCTTCACGGTCAGCGACATCCGCATCGACGGCCTCCAGCGCATCGGCGCCGGCACCGTGTTCACCTACCTGCCGGTGGAGCGCGGCGACACCCTGGATGCCGGCAAGGCGGCGGAGGCGATGCGCGCGCTGTACAAGACCGGCTTCTTCCAGGACGTGCGGCTGGACCGCCAGGACGGCATCCTGGTGATCACCGTCGTCGAACGCCCGGCGATCAACAAGCTGACCCTGTCCGGCAACAAGGACCTCAAGACCGAGGACCTGACCAAAGGCCTGAAGGACATCGGCCTGGCCGAAGGCGAGACCTACAATCCGCTCAACCTGGACCGCGTCACCCAGGAACTGACCCGCCAGTACAACAACCGCGGCAAGTACAGCGTGCAGATCACGCCGTCGGTGGAGCGGCTGGACCGCAACCGCGTCAACCTGACCATTACCGTGAAGGAAGGCAAGGCGGCCAAGATCCGCCACCTCAACCTGATCGGCAACGAGAAATACGCGGAAGAAGACATCACCAAGGGCTGGGAATCGCACACCAGCAACTGGCTGAGCTGGTACAAGCGCGACGACCAGTACTCGCGCGAGAAGCTCTCCGGCGACATCGAGAAGCTCAACTCCTGGTACCTCGACCGCGGCTTCGTCGATTTCAGCCTGGATTCCACCCAGGTGTCGATCAGCGGCGATCGCAAGGACATGTTCATCACCGCCGGCATGACCGAGGGCGAGGTGTACAACTTCGCCGACGTCACCGTCTCCGGCGACACCGTGCTGCCGAAGTCCGAGATCGAAACCATCGTCGGCTTCATCAGGCCCGGCAACGTGTTCTCGCGCGGCCTGCTGGAACTGGCGACCAACGCGATCACCGCGCGCCTGTCCAACATCGGCTACGCCTTCGCGCGGGTCAACCCGATCCCCAGCATCGACCGCGACAAGCGCACCGTCGGCGTGGACTTCCAAGTGCAACCGGGTCCGCGCGTGAACGTGCGCCGGATCGTGTTCAAGGGCAACACCCGCACCGCCGATCCGGTGCTGCGCCGCGAGATGCGCCAGTTCGAGGGCAGCTGGTACTCGCAGGCGGCGATCGACCGCGGCAAGGTGCGCCTGGACCGGCTGGGCTACTTCGAGACCGTCGAGGTGGAGAGCGAGCCGGTGGCCGGCGCCGACGATCAGGTCGACGTGGTCTATACGGTCAAGGAGACCACCTCCGGCAGCATCTCGGCCGGCGTCGGTTATTCGCAGCTGTCCGGCCTCAACCTGTCGCTGCAGCTGTCCGAGAACAACTTCCTCGGCACCGGCAACCGCGTCTCGACCGCGGTCACCCGCAGCGACTACCAGAAGCGCTACGACTTCTCGTTCGTGAATCCGTACTTCACCGACGGCGGCCTGTCGCTGGGCTACAACGTGTGGTGGCGCGAGTTCGACTACTCCAGCTTCAACGTCGCCCAGTATTCGACCAACAGCGGCGCCTTCCAGGTCTTCATGGGCATTCCGCTGAGCGAGAGCGACTCGATTTCGGTGATGCTCGGCGCCGACACCAACGAGATCCTCGCCTACGAAGGCTCCACCCCGACGCCGCTGGTGGATTACATCAAGGCGGTCGGCCAGCGCACCTTCCACACCTGGAAGGCGCAGGTGGGCTGGGGCCGCGATACCCGCAACAACTACTTCACCCCGGTGGTCGGCAGCACTCAGAACATTTCGGCGGAAATCGCCCTGCCGGGTTCGACGGTGGAATACTTCAAGCTGTCCTACGACGTGTCCAAGTACTGGCCGCTCAGCCAGGCGCTGGTGTTGAAGACCGCGCTGAACCTGGGTTACGGCGACTCCTACGGCAAGACGTTCACCCGCAACATCTGCTACACCGCGCCGACGCTGGTGGACACCAACAACGACGGCGTCGCCGACACCTCGGTCCCCGGACCGGCCGGCACCGATCCCTGCCTGACCACCTCGCCCGACTTCAAGAAGACGGTGACCGCCCAGGGCCTGCCGTTCTTCGAGAATTTCTACGCCGGCGGCATCTCCTCCAACGGCCGGGTCCGCGGCTTCACCGACAACACGCTCGGCCCGTCCTGGTCCTCCAGCTACGGCTACAAGCAGCCGCTGGGCGGTTCGATGCTGCTGGCCGGCTCGGTGGAGGCGATCTTCCCGAAGCTGTTCGACAGCCCGTCGGCGCGCGTCTCCGCGTTCCTGGACTTCGGCAACGTCTACGACGGCTACGACAACTTCAGCGCCAACGAGCTGCGCGCTTCGGCCGGCATCGCGCTGCTGTGGCGCTCGCCGATGGGGCCGTTGTCGATCAGCTACGCGCTGCCGCTCCGCCAGAAGGACGGCGACCAGGTCGAACGGTTGCAGTTCAACTTCGGCGGCCAGCTCTGACGTGAGCGGCGGCACGGGCATGCCGGCCTTCGCTGCATCCGAGCTTGCCGCACGCTTCGGGCTGGAACTGCGCGGCGAGGACCGCAAGGTTTCCGGCGTCGGCACGTTGGCCGACGCCGCGCCCGCGCAGCTGAGCTTCCTCGCCAATCCGCGCTACCGCGCCCAGCTCGCGCAGACGCGGGCCGGCGTGGTGGTGGTGCGCGAAGCGGATGCGGACGCGCGCGACGGCACCGCGCTGGTCGCGCGCGATCCCTACGTGGCGTTCGCGCGCATCTCCGCGCTGTTCGAGCGCAAACCGGCGCGTCCTGCCGGCATCCACCCGACCGCCGCCGTCGATCCCGAAGCGCACGTCGATCCCGCCGCCAGCGTCGGCCCGCACGTCTCCATCGGCGCGCGCAGCCGGATCCACGCCGGCGCCGTCGTCGGCCCCGGCTGCGTGATCGGCGAGGACTGCGAGGTCGGCGAGGATTGCGAGCTGCAGGCCCGCGTGACGCTGCTGACCCGGGTGCGCCTGGGCAAACGCGTGCGCATCCTGCCGGGCGCCGTGCTCGGCGGCGCCGGCTTCGGCCTGGCGATGGAATCCGGACGCTGGATCAACGTGCCGCAGCTGGGCGGCGTGGTGGTCGGCGACGACTGCGAGATCGGCGCCAACACCACCATCGACCGCGGCGCGCTGGAAGACACCGTGCTCGAAGAGGACGTGCGCCTCGACAACCAGATCCAGATCGGCCACAACGTCCGCATCGGCGCGCACACCGCGATGGCCGGCTGCTCGGCGGTGGCCGGCAGCGCGCGGATCGGCAGGCACTGCCTGATCGGCGGCGCGGCCGGCATCCTCGGCCATCTCGAAATCTGCGACCGCGTGGTGATCACCGCGATGTCGCTGGTGACGCACTCGATCCGCGAGCCGGGCGAGTATTCTTCCGGCACGCCGTTGATGGACAATCGCAGCTGGCGCAAGAGCGCCGCTCGCTTCAAGCAACTCGACCGCATCGCCCGGCGCAGCCCGGACGGCGGCAAGGACAACGAATGACTGATGCATCCGCACCCGTGAGCCTGCCCGTCACCAGCGCCGAGATCGAGCGCCTGCTGCCGCACCGCTATCCATTCCTGCTGGTCGACCGCGTGGTCGAGTTCGAGAAGGACAAGCGCGTGCTCGCCTACAAGAACGTCAGCTACAACGAGCCGTTCTTCACCGGCCATTTCCCTGGCCATCCGGTGATGCCGGGCGTGCTGGTGGTGGAAGCGCTGGCGCAGGCCGGCGGCCTGCTCACCCAGCTCTCGCGCGATCCGGGCGCGGGCGACGGCCAGACCTTCTACCTGGTCAAGGTGGACAACGCCAAGTTCAGCCGCATGGTGGTGCCCGGCGACCGGCTGGAGCTGGACGTGGAGCTGAGGCGCCGCATCCGCAACATGGCGCAGTACGTGGGCGTGGCCCGCGTCGACGGCGAGCAGGTCGCCTGCGCCGAGATCCTGTGCGCGGCGGCGACGAAGGACTGAGCGCGATGTCCGGGACCGCGATCCACCCCACCGCCGCCATCGATCCGCGCGCGCGCCTCGGCGCGGGCGTGCAGGTCGGCGCCTATGCGGTGATCGGCGCGGAGGTGGAGATCGGCGACAACACCCGAATCGGGCCGCACTGCACCATCGAGGGCCCGACCCGGATCGGCCGCGACAACGTCTTCCACGGCCACGCCGCGATCGGCGGCGAGCCGCAGGACAAGAAGTATCGCGGCGAGCGCGTGGAGCTGGAGATCGGCGACGGCAATTCAATCCGCGAGTTCGTCACCATCAACCGCGGCACCGGCGACGGCGGCGGCATCACCCGGCTGGGCCACCGCAACTGGATCCTCGCCTACAGCCACATCGCCCACGACTGCATCGTCGGCAACGACTGCGTGTTCTCCAACAACGCGACGCTGGCCGGGCACGTGACGGTGGGCAACCACGTCATCCTCAGCGGCTTTTCCGGCATCCACCAGTTCTGCCGGATCGGCGATTACGCGTTCATCGGCATGGGCGCGTTCGTCAACGGCGACGTGCCGCCGTACCTGATGGTGGCGCAGGAAAAATACGCGCGGCCGCGCGGCATCAACGCCGAAGGATTGAAGCGTCGCGGCTTCGACGCGGCGCGCGTCGCCGCGATCAAGCGCGCCTACCGCGCGCTGTACATGGGCGAGGCGAAGCTGGACGAGGCCAAGGTCGAACTGGCCGAGATCGCCGCGGACAGCGACGACGTGCGCGCCTTCCTCGACTTCATCGAAGCCGGCGAGCGGCCGCTGCTGCGGTGAAGTTGATCGGCCTTGTCGCGCCTGCGGCGGGGGCGGACTCCAAGTCGCTCCCCGATACTCGCTTGGTTGGAGTCCGCCCCCGCCGCAGGCGCGACCCGATTTCCATGCGAGAAGCAGCATGACTGTTCGCATTGCGCTTTGTGCCGGAGAAACCTCGGGCGACCAGCTCGGCGCCGGCCTGATTGAAGCCCTGCGCGCGCGCTTCCCCGATGCGCAGTTCGCCGGCATCGGCGGCGATGCGATGCGCACGGCCGGCATGGACACGTGGTTCGATGCCAGCGAGCTGGCGGTGATGGGCCTGACCGAAGTGCTGGCGCACCTGCCGCGCCTGCTGAAACTGCGCAAGACCTTCCGCCAGCGCGTGCTGGACTGGAAACCCGACGTGTTCATCGGCATCGACGCCCCCGACTTCAACCTCGGCGTCGAACGCTGGCTGAAGCAGCGCGGCGTGCGCACCGTGCACGACGTCAGCCCCTCGGTCTGGGCCTGGCGCGAGAACCGCGCGGCGAAGATCGGCGAGAGCGCCGACCGTGTGCTCTGCCTGTTCCCGATGGAGCCGCCGATCTACGCGAAACACGGTGTCGATGCCGCTTTCATCGGTCATCCGCTGGCCAATGCGATTCCGCTTCACCCCGACCGCGCCGCCGCCCGCGTGGCGCTGGACGAACCGGCCGATGCGCCGATCCTCGCCCTGCTCCCCGGCAGCCGGCTGGGCGAAATCCGGCGCATGCTGCCCGACTTCGCCGACGCCGCACGCCGCCTTGCAGATGACGTACCCGGCCTGCGCGTGCTGGTGCCGGCGGCGAACGCGCAGTGCCGCGCCGCCATCGATGAAATCCTCGGCGATGCGCCGGCGTTCCGCGTCGTCGACGGCCAGGCGCAGCGCATCATGATCGCCAGCGACGCGGTGCTGCTGGCCTCCGGCACCGCCGCGCTGGAGGCGATGCTGTGCAAGCGGCCGATGGTGGTGGGCCACCGCATCGCGCCGCTGACCTACCGCATCGTCAAGCTGTTCGGGCTGCTGAAGTCGCGGCACGTCAGCCTGCCCAATGTGCTGGCCGGGGAAACGCTGATTCCCGAGCTGCTGCAGGACGACTGCACGCCGGACAGGCTGCATGCCGCGCTGCTGCACTGGTTCCGCGATGCCGATGCGGTCGCCGCGCTGCAGCCGCGTTTCCTCGCAATCCACGAAATGCTGCGCCGCGATGCCTCGCAGCGCGCCGCCGACGCGGTGGCGGGACTGCTGCAACGCGCATGAACCTGCGCATCGCCGGCATCGACGAAGCCGGGCGCGGCCCATTGGCCGGGCCCGTGGTGGTGGCCGCGGTGGTGTTCGCGCCGGGCCGCACGCCGGTGAACGGGCTGGACGACTCCAAGGCGTTGACCGAGAAGAAGCGCGAGTTGCTCTACCCGCGCATCGTCGAGCGCGCGCTGGCGTGGAAGATCGTGTTCGTCGAAGCCGACGAGATCGACCGCCGCAACATCTTCCAGGCGACCATGCACGGCATGCGCGAGGCGCTGCTCGGCGTGGCCCACATGGCCGACTGCGCGCGCATCGACGGCAACCGGCTGCCGAAGGACCTGCCCTGCCCGGCCGAAGCCTGGGTGGGCGGCGACGCCCGCGACCGCGCCATCATGGCTGCCTCGATCCTCGCCAAAGTGGCGCGCGATGCCCGCATGCGCGAGCTGCACGCGCTGCACCCACACTACGGCTTCGACCGCCACAAGGGCTATCCCTGTCCGCAGCACCTGGACGCGCTGCGCCGCTTCGGCCCCTGCCCGCAGCACCGCCGCAGCTTCGCGCCGGTGCGCGACGCGCTGGGCGCGACGCCCGTGCAGGACGAACTGCCGGGATTGCCGCAGCCCGCCTGACCGGACGCGGATCGCGCGCCTGTCAAGCCTTGCCCGGTCCGCCCCCCGGCCCTACCCTGCGGGTTCAACACGCGACCACGCGATGCCCGCACGTTTCGTCCATCTGCACCTGCACACCGAGTTCTCGCTCGTGGATTCCACCATCCGCGTGCCCGAGAAGCCGGACTATGCGCGCCCGGAAAAGGCCGGCGACCGGCCCAACCTGCTCAGCCGCGCGGTGGAGCTGAACCTGCCGGCGCTGGCGGTGACCGACCGCAACAACCTGTTCGCGCTGGTCAAGTTCTACAAGGCGGCGGAAAGCGTCGGCATCAAGCCCATCGCCGGCAGCGACGTGATGATCGCCGATGGCGGCGACGCGCCGTCGATGCTGACCCTGCTGTGCCGCGATCACACCGGCTACCTCAGCCTGTCGCGCCTGCTCAGCCGCGCGTGGCTGGAAGGCCAGCGCGGCGACTGCGTCGCCATCGATCCGGAATGGCTGCGCGACGATCACGCCGGCCTGTTCGCCATCGCCGGCCGCGCCAGCCTGGCCGGACGCCTGGCGCTGGCCAACCGCCACGACCTCGCCGAAGCGCAGCTCGCCGAATGGCGGCGCGTGTTCGGCGACGACCTGCACCTGGAGCTGACCCGCACCGGCCGCGAGGGCGACGAAGCCTTCAACCGCTTCGCCTTGCACGCCTCCGGCAAGCTCGGCCTGCCGGTAGTCGCCAGCAACGACGTGCGCTTCCTCGACGCCGCCGGCTTCGACGCGCACGAGGCGCGCGTCTGCATCGCCTCCGGCCGCGTGCTGGACGACCCGCGCCGCCCGCGCGACTACAGCGCCGAGCAGTACCTGAAATCGACCGAGGACATGGCGGCGCTGTTCGCCGACGTGCCGGACGCGCTCGACAACACGGTCGCGCTGGCGCAGCGCTGCAACATCCAGCTCAAGCTCGGTACGTACTTCCTGCCGGCCTATCCGGTGCCGTCGGACGAGACGCTGGACAGCTGGATCCGCAGCGAGTCCCGCGCCGGCCTGGAAGCGCGTCTGCAAAAAAATCCGCTCGCTCCCGGCAAGACCCGCGAGGACTACGACGCGCGGCTGGAGTTCGAGCTGGACACCATCTGCAAGATGGGCTTCCCCGGCTACTTCCTGATCGTGGCCGACTTCATCCAGTGGGGGAAGAACCAGGGCATCCCCATCGGCCCCGGCCGCGGCTCCGGCGCCGGCTCGCTGGTGGCGTGGGCGCTGCAGATCACCGATCTCGACCCGCTGCCGTACAACCTGCTGTTCGAGCGCTTCCTGAACCCGGAACGCGTGTCGATGCCCGACTTCGACATCGACTTCTGCATGGACCGGCGCGACGAGGTGATCGACTACGTCGCGCGCAAGTACGGCCGCGACCGCGTCAGCCAGATCATCACCTACGGCACGATGGCGGCGAAGGCGGTGCTGCGCGATACCGGGCGCGTGCTCGGCTTCGGCTATGGCATGGTGGACGGCATCGCCAAGCTGATCCCGAACATCCTCGGCATTTCGCTGAAGGACGCGATGGGCCAGGGCAAGGGCGGGATGGACGGCGAGATGGCCTCGCCCGACCTGATCCAGCGCTACAACAGCGAGGACGACGTCCGCGACCTGATCGACCTCGCCCTGCAGCTGGAAGACCTCACCCGCAACGCCGGCAAGCACGCCGGCGGCGTGGTGATCTCGCCCTCGCCGCTGTCCGATTTCTGCCCGCTGTTCGCCGAACACGACCACGGCACGCTGGGCAAGAACCCGGTCACCCAGTTCGACAAGGACGACGTGGAAGCCGTCGGCCTGGTGAAGTTCGACTTCCTCGGTCTGCGCACCCTGACCATCATCGACTGGGCGGTGAAGGCGATCAACGCGCGACGTGCGACGGAGGGCAAGGACGCGCTCGACATCGCCGCGATCCCGCTGGACGACGCCAGCGTCTACCGCGACGTGTTCGCCAACGGCAATACCGGCTCGGTGTTCCAGTTCGAATCCTCCGGCATGCGGCGCGCGCTGAAGGACGCGAAACCCGACCGCTTCGAGGACCTGATCGCGCTGAACGCGCTGTACCGCCCCGGCCCGATGGAAATGATTCCGTCGTTCGTGGCGCGCAAGCACGGCACCGAGGAGTTCGAATACCCCGATCCGCGCACCCGGGCCATGCTCCAGGAGACCTACGGCATCATGGTCTACCAGGAGCAGGTCATGCAGATGGCGCAGATCGTCGGCGGCTACTCGCTGGGCGGCGCCGACCTGCTGCGCCGCGCAATGGGCAAGAAGGTGCCGGCCGAAATGGCCAAGCACCGCGAGATCTTCCGCGAAGGCGCGGCCAAGGGCGGCGTGGACGGCCCCAAGGCCGACGAAATCTTCGACTTGATGGAGAAGTTCGCCGGCTACGGCTTCAACAAGTCGCACGCGGCCGCTTACTCGCTGGTCGCCTACCAGACCGCGTGGCTGAAGAAGCACTACCCGGCCGAGTTCATGGCGGCCACGCTGTCCTCGGACATGGACAAGACCGAGAAGGTGGTGGGCTTCCTCGATGAAGCGCGCGGCCTCGGGCTGACCGTGCTGCCGCCGGACGCGAACGCCTCCACCTACATGTTCGAGGCGACCGCGCCGGACACCATCCGCTACGGCCTCGGCGCGGTGAAGGGCGTGGGTCAGGGCGTGTGCGAGGCCATCGTGGCGGCGCGACGTCCAAGGATGGACGAGTGCCGCGGGAGGCAGGATGCCGGGAGCGGCCGCGCGGAAGGCGGCGCGTTCCGCGACCTGCTCGACTTCTGCCAGCGCGTCTCCGCCGCCGGCCTCAACAAGCGCACCATGGAAGCGCTGATCCATTCCGGTGCGATGGACGCGCTGGCGGTCAACCGCGCCTCGCTGATGCTGCAGCTGCCGGAGGCGCTGAAGGCCACCGACCAGATGGCGAAGAACCGCGAGGCCGGCATGTTCGACATGTTCGGCGGCGGCAGCA
The DNA here is from genome assembly GCF_014395425.1 of Thermomonas brevis. Taxonomy (NCBI): domain Bacteria; kingdom Pseudomonadati; phylum Pseudomonadota; class Gammaproteobacteria; order Lysobacterales; family Lysobacteraceae; genus Thermomonas; species Thermomonas brevis. Next base: position 2,800,747 of record NZ_CP060711.1, on the reverse strand, counting down.
CCGACATCCGCATCGAACTGCCGGAAACCACCGAGTGGCCGCTGGCGCAGTTGCTGCAGGGCGAGCACGACACGCTGGGGCACTACCTTAGCGGGCATCCGATGGACCCGTACCGCGACGACGTGCAGAAGCTGGTCGGCCACGACCTGTCCGCGCTGGACGCGATCTGGGAAAGCGGCTCGCGCAACAACCGCCCGCAGGAAGGCCGCAGCTGGCGGCCGATGGTGCAGACGGTGGTGGCCGGACAGGTGATCGGCATGCGCAAGCGCGGCGATTCGCAGGCGTTCGTGCAGTTGGAGGACGGGCGCGGGCGGATCGAATGCGGCTTCTTCAACGAGCAGTGGACGGAGTTCGCCCAACTGCTCACCCGCGACCGCATCCTGGTGGTCGAGGGCGGCCTGCGCGAGGACGAGTTCAACGGCGGCTTCTCGCTGCGCGCCAGCCGCTGCTGGGATTTCGCGCAGATCTGCGGCCAGCAGGCGCAGCGGATCTCGATCCGCATCGATCTGCGCGAGCCGGGCGCGCTGCAGCAGTTCGAGCAAGTGCTGAAGGCCCACGCCGGCCCCACCCCCGTGCTGCTGGAGGCCGCCACCGCCGCCGGGATCGGCCGGCTGACCCTGAACGGCGGCCGCGGTCTGCGCGTGGACGCCGCCCTGCCCGGCCTGCTGCGCAGCCTGCCGGGCGTCAGCACGGTCAGCGTGCAGCTGGCCCGGCCGTGGGCGACATCGCACTGAGCCGCCACCGTCCGGTTCGGTACGGTGGCCCGGCTGGGCTAAACTTGCCCGGATGAATCCGAACTACCTCGATTTCGAGCAGCCCATCGCCGACCTGGAAACCAAGATCCAGGAACTGCGGCAGGCCAGCAGCGGCCCGGCGGTCAACATCGACGCCGAAGTGCACGCCCTGCAGGAGAAGCTGCGCAAGCGCACCGCGACCATCTTCCGCGACCTCACCCCGTGGCAGGTCTCGCAGCTCTCGCGCCACCCCTCGCGCCCGTACACGCTGGACTACCTGCGGGTGATCTGCGACGAGTTCCAGGAGCTGGCCGGCGACCGCGCCTTCGCCGACGACAACGCCATCGTCGGCGGCCTGGCCCGCATCGACGGCCGCCCGGTGATGGTGATCGGCCACGAGAAGGGCCGCGACACCAAGGCCAAGATCAAGCGCAACTTCGGCATGCCGAAACCGGAGGGCTACCGCAAGGCGCTGCGGCTGATGAAGCTGGCCGAACGCTTCGGCCTGCCGATTCTGACCTTCATCGACACTGCCGGCGCCTGGCCGGGCATCGACGCCGAGGAACGCGGCCAGTCCGAGGCCATCGCCCGCAACCTGCTGGAAATGGCCGAGCTGCGCGTGCCGATCGTGTGCACGGTGATCGGCGAAGGCGGCAGCGGCGGCGCGTTGGCGATCGGCGTGGGCGACCGCACGATCATGCTGGAATACAGCACCTACTCTGTCATCACCCCCGAAGGCTGCGCCTCGATCCTGTGGCGCGACGCCGGCAAGGCCAAGGACGCCGCCGAGCAGCTGGGCATGACCGCCAAGCGCCTGCAATCGCTGGGCCTGGTCGACAAGGTGGTGCGCGAACCCACCGGCGGCGCGCACCGCAACCCGGTGCAGATGGCGAAGCGCCTGAAGGCGGTGCTGCTGAACGAGCTGGATGCGCTGCAAAGCGAGCCGGTCGAAACGCTGCTGGAAAACCGCTACCGCCGCCTGCGCGGCTATGGCGCCTACGACATCGCCTCCTGACCCCTTGGAGCCGGGCTTGCCCGGCTGCGTGCATCCGCCATCGGCGAAGCAAGCGCCGCCCTACACTGGCGGCATGCGCCTGCCCGAACCGCCGCGGCTATCTCCAATCCTGCTGGGTTTCAGCGGCGGGCTGGACTCCACCGTCCTGCTGCATCTGCTGGCGGCGGACGAACGCATCCGCCACGCCGGCCTGCGCGCGCTCCACGTCCATCATGGCCTGCATGCCGATGCCGACGGCTGGGCGGCGCATTGCCGGCGCGTCTGCGATGCGCTGGGCGTATCGATGGCCGTCGTCCACGTCGACGTCCAACGCGCGTCCGGCCTCGGCATCGAAGGCGCGGCACGCGCGGCGCGGCACGCCGCCTTTGCAGATGCCTTGGGCGATGGCGAAATCCTCGCCCTCGCCCATCATCGCGACGACCAAGCCGAAACCTTCCTGCTGCGCGCGCTGCGCGGCTCCGGCGCGGACGGGCTGGCGGCGATGCGTCCGTGGCGGCGCCATGCGTCCGGCTGGCTGTGGCGGCCGCTGCTCGATATTCCCCATTCGGCGCTTTGCGGATACGCGAAGACGCACTGCCTGCAATGGATCGACGATCCGAGCAACGCCGGCACCGACTTCGACCGCAACTTCCTGCGCAACGCCGTCATGCCGCTGCTGCGCGAACGCTGGCCGCACGCCGCCGACGGCTTCGCCCGCAGCGCGGCGCTGTGCGCGCAGGCGAGCGATCTGCTGGAAGCCGAAGACGCGCAGGCATTGACCGCCGCACGTCGCGATCCGCACACGCTGGACGCCGACGCGTTGCGGGCACTGCCGTCGCCGCGCCGCGCGCGCGTGCTGCGCCGCTGGATCGCGGCGCTGGAGCTGCCGCCGCTGCCGGGCAACGGCATTGCCCGCATCGAAGGCGAACTGCTCGCCGCGCCGCACGACGCCAACCCGCGCTTCGACTGGCGCGGCGCACACGTGCAGCGCTGGCGAAACCTGCTGCATGGGGGCGCAATCCGTGCCCCGCTGTCTACCGACTGGTCGGCTCCTTGGGACGGCAGCACGCCGCTCGCGCTCCCCACCGGCGACACCCTGCGCCTGCTCGGCGCGCAGCGCTTCGACGCGCCGCTGCGCGTGCACGCGCGCCAGGGCGGCGAGCGCATCACCCTGCCGGGCCGCACGCATTCGCACGCGCTCAAACACGTCCTGCAAGACGCCGACATCCGGCCCTGGCGACGCGAACGCCTGCCGCTGCTGTCGGACGAAGCCGGCGAACTGCTGGCGGCCGGCGACGCCATCCTGTCCGCGCGCCTGTCCGCTTGGCTGGCCGCGAACGGCGCGCGGCTGGAATGGACGACGCTGGCGTAAACTCGCGGCATGGCACGCAAACCGCAAACACCCGACGCCTCGCCCGTCGCCGACTTCGAGCAGTCGATGCAGGCGCTGGAGGATCTGGTCGGCAGGATGGAAACCGGCGAGATGACGCTGGAGGAATCGCTGGCCGCCTACGAGCGCGGCGTCGGCCTGTACCGCCGCTGCCAGGGCGCGCTGGAGCAGGCCGAGCTGCGCGTACGCCTGCTCAGCGATCCGGCCCGGCCCGAGGACGCCCGCGATTTCGACAGCGGCGACGATGGCTGCGCCTGATTTTTCGTCCTGGCGCGCGCGCGCCGACGCCGCGCTGGAACGCGCCCTGCCCGATCCCGCCACTTCGCCGCAGCGTCTGCACGCGGCGATGCGCCACGGTGTACTGAACGGCGGCAAGCGCATGCGCCCGCTGCTGGTCTACGCCACCGGCGCCGCGCTCGGCGCGCCGGACGCGGAACTGGACGCCGCCGCTGCCGCGGTCGAATTGGTTCACTGTTACTCGCTGGTGCACGACGACCTGCCGGCGATGGACGACGACGACCTGCGCCGCGGCCAGCCCACCGTGCACGTCGCCTTCGACGAAGCCACCGCCATCCTCGCCGGCGACGCCTTGCAGACGCTGGCCTTCGAAACGCTGGCCGCCGCGCCGCAGCCGCCGGAACGGCGCGTCGCCATGCTCGCCGAACTGGCGCGCGCCTCGGGCGTGGCGGGCATGTGCGGCGGACAGGCGCTGGACATCGACGCCACCGGCCGCGTCATCGCCCCGGAGCAGCTCGAACGCCTGCACGCGCTCAAGACCGGCGCGCTGCTGCGCTGCGCGGTGCGGCTGGGCGCGTTGGCCGGCAACGCCACGCCCGAGCAATCGACGCAGTTGGATCGCTATGCGGACGCACTCGGCCTCGCCTTCCAGATCCGCGACGACCTGCTCGACATCGAGGGCGACGCCGCCACCCTCGGCAAGACCGCCGGCAAGGACGCGGCGCAGGACAAGGCGACGTTCCCCGCGCTGATCGGCATCGACGCCAGCCGCGCGCGGCTGGAGACGCTGGCGGCGACGATGCGGCAGGCGCTGGACGCGCTGGACGCCGACACCGGCGCGCTGGCCGCGCTGGCGCGACAGGTGGTCGAGCGCACGCACTGAACCGCAGGCAGAAAAAGGCCGGGAATCCCCGGCCTTTTCCAACTCTTTCGCCGCGCTTACTTCAACAGGCGGAGCGTGAACGGATAGCGGTAGGACTCGCCGTTCCACGCCTTGAACGTCGCGACGATGCTGCACACCAGCCAGCTCACCGCCACGACCGCCGCCATCACCGCCAGCACCAGCCCGGCGGGCAGGGTGACGATGGCGCCGATGCCGAGCGTCAGGATCGTCGCGCCCACCAGCACCGCGCCAACGATCGCCAGCGCACAGGCCATCAGGAACATGGACAGGTTGAAGTTGAACGCTTCGCGCGCGTGTTCGGCTACGAAACCGGAATCGTCCTTCTTCGCCAGGTAGATCGCCCCGGCCGCCAGCATGCCGGCGATGCCCGCGCTCCAACTGGTCAGGAACGCCAGCAGCAGGGCTCCGCCATGGGCGCTGGCCGCCCACAGGCGGTCGTTCTGGCTCGAGGTCAGGGTCTGCATCTGCACGGTGTCCATCGTCGTCTCCCACCGGAACCGATCCGGCATGGTTCGATGATGGGGACGCCACCGGGCGACGCAATCCGGTTTGCGACGGAAACCAGCCTCACGCGATGAATGCCGTCGCGACGCGCGCGAATCGGACGGCCGCCGAAACGAGCGAGCCCGGGACAGGCCCGGGCTCGCGGTGAAGCATGCTGCGATGGCGGCTTACTTGACCAGGCGGATCGTCAGCGGATAGCGGTAAGCCACGCCCTCGTTGGCCTTGATCGCCGCCATGATCACCAGCACCAGCGCGGTGATGCCGACGACCAGCGCCACCGGCACCGTCAGCAGCGCACCGATCCCGATGGTGAGCACGGTGAAGATCACCAGCAGCAGGAAGATCGCCGACACGGTGATGTTGAAGTTCAGCGCTTCCTTGGCCTGGTCGGCCACGAACGGCATCTCGTCCTTCTTCATCAGCCAGATCACCAGCGGGCCGAGGAAGAAGCCCCAGCCGCCGAACGCCGAGGTCAGCAGGCCGCCGAGCAGCGCCGACAGGTGGGCGAACATCGCCCACTGCCGCTCGTCCTTCGACGGCGTCCCGGCCGGCGGAGGCGGCGGTGGCGGTGTCGCGGCGTCCGTTTCGAATTGGTCCATTTCGTTCATCCCCGATTGGCAAAGACGGCATCGATTGCCGCGTCGCCGAGGATAACGCGAACCGATGGCGGAAACGGCCGTCCGGCGATCGGCTCAGCCGCCGCCGGCCACCGTCATCCGCCCGACCAGGATCGAGCCGGTGCGCACGTGCGAGCGCGGATCGACATCGTCGCCCACCGCCTCGATGCCGGCGAACATCGTCTTCAGGTTGCCGGCGATGGTGATGCCGTCGACCGGGTAGGCCAGTTCGCCGTTCTCCACCCAGAAGCCGGCCGCGCCGCGCGAGTAGTCGCCGGTGATCGCGTTCACGCCCTGCCCCATCAGCTCCGTCACTAGCAGGCCGCGGCCCATGCCGCGCAGCATCGCCGCCAGATCGCCGGCGTTCGCCTTCACCTGCAGGTTGTGCACGCCGCCGGCGTTCGCGGTGGTGGCGAGGCCCAGCTTGCGCGCCGAATAGCTGCCGAGCACGTAGCGCTGGACGATGCCGCCGTCGACCAGCATCGACCTGCGGGTCGCCACGCCCTCGGCGTCGAACGCCGCCGAACGGAACCCGCGCGGCAGGAACGGGTTTTCCTCGATGGCGAACCACTCCGGGAACACCCGCGTACCCTGGCTGTCCAGCAGGAAGCTGGCGCGCCGGTACAGCGCGCCGCCGGACACCGCGCCGATGAAGCTGCCGATCAGCGAACGCGCCATTTCCGCGCAGAACAGTACCGGCACCTCGCCGGTCGGCAGCTGGCGCGGATCGAGCCGGTCCAGCGTGCGCCGCGCGGCCTTGCGGCCGATGGCGTCCGGCGCTTCCAGGTCGGACTGCGCCAGCGCCACGCTGAACCAGCCGTCGCGCTGCATCGCATCGCCCTCGCCAGCGATCAGCGCGCAGCCGGTGCTGTAGGACGTGGCCCGTTCCGCGCCAAGGAAGCCGTGCGAATTGGCGTACACGCTGAGCGAGGCGTTGGCGTTCATCGACGCGCCGTCGGAATTGCCGATGCGCGCGTCCACGCCGCGCCCGGCGGCCTCGCAGGCCAGAGCGATGTCGACGGCGCGATCGGCGTCGAACGGCGCCGGATGCCAGCTGTCGAACTCGCGCAGCGCGCTCGCCATCAGGTCGGCGTCGGCCAGCCCGGAGGCCGGATCCTCCTCGGTATGGCGGGCGATCGCGCAGGCCTGCTCGATGGTGGCGGCCAGGCTCTCGTCGCGCAGGTCGGCGGTGCTGGCGCTGCCCTTGCGCTTGCCGAAGTAGACGGTGATGGCGACGCCGCGGTCGCGGGTGGCCTCCACCGTCTCCACCTCGCCCATGCGCACGTTGACCGACAGGCCCGCGTCCTCGTTGCAGGTCACCTCGCACTGATCGGCGCCGGCCGCGCGGGCGCGGTCGAGCAGCCGCTCGGCGACGGCGGACAGGCGCTCCAGCCGCGGCAGGCTGTCGTCGGCGGGAAGGTCGGAATGGGTGGCGGGGACGTTCAATGGCTTATCCTGTGGCAATGCGAGGACGTGACGAAGAAACCGGCGAGTTTTTCAGCCCCAGCCGCAGCGAGCAGCGCCGCGCGGCGCTGGACGTACTGGAACTGGGACAGCAACTGGTGGCGCTGAGCGCCGCGCAGCTGGCGAAGCTGCCGGTGCCCGAGGACCTGCTGCCGCACATCCGCGAGACCCAGCGCATCACCTCGCACATCGCCCACAAGCGGCAGCTGGCGTTCCTGGCCAAGCAGATGCGCAAGCTGGACGACGACGCGCTGGACGCGATCCGCGACGCCATGAGCAAGGACGGCGAGGCCGCGCGCCGCGAAACCGCCGCGCTGCACCGCGCCGAAGCCCTGCGCGACGCGCTGCTGGGCGACGACGGCGACGCCGCGCTGACCGAATTGCTGGCCACGCATCCGCAGGCCGACCGGCAGAAGCTGCGCCAGCTGGTGCGCAATGCGCGCGAGGAGCGGGCGAAGAACAAGCCGCCGCGGGCGTTCCGGGAGTTGTTCCGGGAGCTGCGGGAGTTGCTGGTGGGTGGCAGTGAAGCCGGCGACGAGACGCTTGAAGGCGACGACGAAGCCTGAAGCCGTCCTTCCCGCGAAATCATTTCTCTTGTGACGCGTGTTCTTGCTCGTCATTCCCGCGAAAGCGGGAATCCAGGGACTTTGTTTTCCATGGCAACACGGAAGCAAGAGCAATGTCCTTGGATTCCCGCTTTCGCGGGAATGACGAGCAAATGAGCATGCGTCCGTCGACAGAGGCTCGCTTTCGCGGGAATGACGAGCCGGTGCGCTCACGCCTTCGTCCCGCCCACGGTGATTTCCGAAATCAGCAGGCTGGGCTGACCCACGCCCACCGGCACGCTCTGCCCGTCCTTGCCGCAGATGCCGACGCCGTCGTCCAGCGCCAGGTCGTGGCCGATCATCGCCACCTTCTGCATGGTCTCCGGACCGTTGCCGATCAGGGTCGCGCCCTTCACCGGCGCGGTGATTTTGCCGTCCTCGATCAAATACGCCTCGGTCGCCGAGAACACGTACTTGCCGCTGGTGATGTCCACCTGCCCGCCGCCGAAGTTGACCGCGTACAGGCCGCGCTTGACCGAACGGATCATCTCCTCCGGGTCGTGCGTGCCTGCGCGCATGTAGGTGTTGGTCATGCGCGGCATGACGAGATGCGCGAACGATTCGCGGCGACCGTTGCCGGTCGGGGCCATGCCCATCAGCCGCGCGTTGAGCGTGTCCTGCATGTAGCCGACCAGGATGCCGTCCTCGATCAGCGTGGTGCACGCCGTCTGCGTACCCTCGTCGTCGATGTTGAGCGAACCGCGGCGGCCGTCCAGCGTGCCGTCGTCGACGATGGTGACGCCGGGCGCGGCCACGCGCTGGCCGATGCGGCCGGCGTAGGTCGAGGTGCCCTTGCGGTTGAAGTCGCCTTCCAGCCCGTGGCCCACCGCTTCGTGCAGCAGCACGCCCGGCCAGCCGTGGCCGAGCACCACCGGCATCGCGCCGGCCGGTGCGTCGACCGCTTCCAGGTTCACCAGCGCCTGCCGCAGCGCCTCGCGGGCGAACTTCTCCGGCTTGCCGTCGGCCAGCAGTTCCTCGTAGGAATAGCGCCCGCCGAAGCCGGCGAAGCCCGATTCGCGCCGGCCGTTCTGCTCCACGATCACCTGCACGTTCATCCGCACCAGCGGGCGCACGTCGCCGGCCAGCACGCCGTCGCTGCGCGCCACCAGCACGGTGTCCACGCCGCCGGAGAGGCTCACCATCACCTGCTGCACGCGCGGATCGAGCGCGCGCACCAGTCCGTCCACGCGGCGCAGCGCGTCCACTTTGGCGGCGTTGTCGAGCGCGTCGATGGGATCGAGCGCGGGATACAGCGCGCGTCCGCCGCTGCGCTGCAACGCGTGCGCGCCGTGCGCGCGGCCGTCGCGGGCGATCGCGCGCGCCGACTGTGCGGCGGCGAGCAGCGCCGGCGCGTCCAGTTCGTCGGAATAGGCGAAGCCGGTCTTCTCGCCGGAGATCGCGCGCACGCCCACGCCCTGCTCGATGCTGTGCGAGCCGTCCTTGACGATGCCGTCCTCCATGCTCCAGCCCTCGCGGCGGGCGTGCTGGAAGTACAGGTCGCCGAAGTCGATGCCAGGCCCCAGCAGCGCGCCGAACGCGCGCTCCAGCGCGGAGGCGTCGAGCCCGGTGGGCAGCAGCAGGCGGGATTCGGCGATGGCGAGATGGGGCATGGGGTTGTCCTGGGATTGCATGTCTTGTCGTCCCGGGCGCAGCGGCGAACCTGCCGTCGAAGCAAATGAAGCAGGTTCGTCGCTGCGCCCGGAACAACGGTATTTGGATTGAAGAATGTCGTGGCGATCCGCGCGAAATCAATCGCCCTGCCCGCGGTCCGCGCCGAGCTGCGCCGACGTGCTGCGGGTAATGGCCTCGACCTTGGGCGAGGCCCACGGCCCGGTGACGCGGTAGGACTTGGCGCCGATGCCGCGCATCGGCTTGTCCAGCACCGCGTTCGCCACCGCGCCCACCGCCGCGCCCACCGGCCCGCCGGCCAGCGCGCCCACCGCGGTCAGGATGCCGCCGGATTTCGGCAGCACGTCCACGGTCTGGTCGAAACGCTGGTTGCGCAGGTCGGTGCTGCCGCGCACGTGGATTTCGGCGGCGGGGCCGCGCACGCTCAGGTTGTCGGTGCGCAGCTGGCCCTGCGCCAGGTGCGCGTTGCCCTGGATGCGGTCGAAGGCGAAGCCCTTGCTGAAGATGTCGCTGAAATCCAGCGTCAGCCGCCGGCGCAGCTGGGCCACGCCGAGCAGGCCCAGCACGCGGCCCGCGCCCGGCTCGATCTCCAGCAGATGGCCGTCGTGCGCGTCCACCAGCAGGCGCGCGTCCACCGTCGCCGTATCGAAATCGCCGGGGCCGCCGCGCCAGTTCGCTTCGACGCCGAACTTGCCCTTGCCGCCACCCACCTGGCCGCCGAAGCCGAAACCGTCCAGCAGCGCGCCGATATCGTCGCTGTTCGCGTCCAGCTTCAGCTGGCTGCGCGCGTTCGCGCCGCGACCCAGCCAGCTGCCGCTGGCGGCGAGGCGCTGCTTGCCGCCGGCGGTGGTGAACTCGTCCATGCGCATGCCGCCGGCCACCGGCGTGCTGCGGAAGCGCGCGCGGCCCATCGCCGTCGCGCCGATGCGCAGGTCGTCCACGTCGAACAGCAACGGCGGGATCGCGGCAGGGTCGAAGCCGGGCGCGGTAGGCGTCGGCGCCGTTGCGGGCCCGGCAACCTGCGCCGCCGTCCGCGGCGGCAGCGCCCAGTGCAGGCGTTCGAAGCGGCCGGCCACGGTCGCGCCGTCCTGCTCCGGCACCAGCAGCGCGCCGGCGATGCCTTCGCCCTGCACCTGCACCGCGGTGCCGCGCGGCGCGGGCGCCACCACCAGCCGCGCCGGGCCGACATCGGAGCCGAGCAGATGCAGCTGCCCGGCGTCGATCTCGATCCGCCGCAGCGGCATGTCGGCGTCGCCGTGCCCGCCAGTCCCCAGACCGATCCAGTCCAGCGCGTCCAGCCGTTCCACGCGTCCGCCCACGGCCAAGCCTGAGGCCGGCGGCGCACCGGCCGGGCCGCCGCCCAGCTGCACGCGCAGGCCGGTCTTGCCGTTGGCGCTGCGGCTGCGCAGCGACAGCAGATCGCCCAGCGCCACCTCCACCTCGCCGCTTTCCAGCGGCAGGCGGATGCCGATGTCCGCCGCCAGCGCCTGCGCGGCCGGCTTGCGCAGCGGCGCCGGCAGTTCGATGGCGGTGCCCACCAGGTTCGAGCGCAGCCGCAATCGGCTGGGCGGCGCGTTTTGCGCCACGCCGCGCGGCACCGCCAGCTCGGTCGTCCAGCTGGAGCTGCCGCGCAGGTAGGGTTTCAGCCAGCCGAGGTTGCCGGCCTTGTCGAGCAGGCCGTCGATGTCGGCCTGGGTCTGCAGCTGCGCCTCGAACGCCTGCGCCGGATCGCGCACGTGCGGCCCGGCCCGCAGCGACAGCAGGCCGGGCGCGCCCTCGTGGCGTACCTGCAGCTCGCTGGCGTCGAAGCCGCCGCGGTCGAAGCGCGCCTGCCCGCGCACCTGCTCGAACGCCAGCTTCCAGCGCTGCTCGGCCAGGCGCACGCCGGCCAGGGTGACGCTGCCGTCGATGGTCGGCGGCACCGGATGGTCGTGGTGCAGCGGCAGCTTCATGCGGAACGTCGCCTGCGCCGGCCCGGCCGCGCGCAGGTTGTCCATCGTCTCGCCGTACTCCTTGTGCAGCGGGCTGGCCCGCAGCATCGACAGGAAGTCCTTCGCGTCGCCGCCGGCCGCGGCGTCCACCAGCAGCTCGGCCTGGCCGAAGCGCGCGATGCCGGCCTTCAGCGCGGTCACCTGCACGCCGCCGAGGTTGGCGCCGCCGCTGACGGTGAAGCCGTCGGCCACGAAGCTGACATCGGCGTTCATGCGCTGCGCCGCCGGCCAGTCCGGCTGGAACTTCACCGTGCCGTCGGCGATGTGCGCGTCGGCGCGGAACAGGCCGGCGCCGGCCATGCCCGGCTCGTTGCGGAACGGCCAGTCGTCGAGATCGCCGGCGACCACCGCGTGCACGTTGCGCAGCGTGCCGCCCTGCAGCGCCGCGTCCAGCCAGTCGACGGTCGCCTTCGACATCAGGTGGTGGATCCAGAACCCGTGCGCCATCGAGATCGGCACGTCGCCGATGTCGGCGGCGATGTCCAGGTGCGGGCGGCTGCCGTCGTGCTGGAAGCCGATGCCGCCGCGCGCCTGCATCTGCAATTGGCCGCCGTCGATGTCCAGCCCCGGCGTGCGCACCGTCCAGCCGTCGCCGTCGCGCCAGAGCACGGCTTCGCCGTCGAGCTTGAAGTCGTGGACCACGCCGAAGCCGGCGGGCCAGTCGAACGCCACCTGCGCATCGCGGTCGAAGCGCAGGCGCAGGCCGTCGCGGTCGGCCAGCAGCCAGCCGCCGACGCCGCGCAGGCCCGGCGCATGGCCCACCGGATCGAAGCGGAAGCCGCTGATCCGCGCGCTGGCGCGCAGCCGGCCGCCGGGCACGCCGGCCACGTCCACGTCCTCCAGCAGCGCGCCCGGCGCGGTGGTCTGCAGCCAGTGCCGCAAGCCGGGCGAGAGCGCGTCGCTCAGCGCCACCAGTTGCAGCAGCGGCGCGGCCTCCAGCCGATGCGCGCGCAGGCCGTAGCGGCGCTCGCCACCGGCCAGCGCCAGTCCGTCCAGCGTCTGCAGCTGCGCGGCGCTGCCGATGCGCAGGCGCGGCACGCGCAGCTGCCAGTCCTGCACGCTGCCCGCCCAGCTGGCGTCCAGCGCCAGTTCGCCCAGCTCGCGAACGGGCGCGGGCTCGCCGGCCTGCGCCGCGCCGCGCAGGCGCACGTCGCGCAGGTCGGCATCGGCGCGGATCCCGACGATGCGGTGTCCGCGCAGCTGCATCCACGTCCGCAGTTGCCCCTGCCCGGACAGCAGCGACACGCCGGTGACATCGAACGCGCCGGCCAGTTCGCCCAGGTCGGCGCGGCGGCTGCCGGCGTAGACGCGGCCGTCGCCGCTGGCACGGTCGAGTTCGCCGGCCACGTCGAACGGCAGCCCCGTGGCCCGCAGCCAGGCGCGCGCGCCGGCGCGCATGCGCGCGCCGTCCACGCGCAGGCGCAGGTCGATGCGCGGCAAGTGCAGGTCGATGCCCAGCTCCGGCGAGAGCACGTGCAGCCGCGCCTGGGTCAGCTGCAGTTCGCCCAGGTGCGACAGCGCATCCAGCGGATCGCCGCCGCCCTGCTGCTGGCCGGGCAGGCCGCGCACCTGCCATTGGCCGTTGGCGCCGCGCTGCAGGGTCAGGTCCAGCCCGCGCAGGCGCAGCTCGGTGAACGAACGGCCCGGCAGCAGGCCGGCGTACTGCGCCACCAGCACTTCGGCGTCGCCGATCCGCAGCGGGTTGGCGGGATCGCCGATGCGCAGGTTGTCCAGCCGCAGCAGCGGGCCGCGCCGCGTCCATTCGGTGGTGACGTGGTCGAACGCGACTGGCCGGCCGGCGCGCTCGCCCAGCCACGCGGCGATGCGGTCGGGGTGGCGCTCGGCCAGCGGCAGCAGCTGGCTGCCGATGCCGTTGCCCAGCGCCAGCACCACCAGCAACGCCGCCAACGCGTACCACGCCCCGCGGCGCAGCAGGCGCAGGCGGTGGCGCCAGGGCATGGTCATGCGGTTTCCTCCCTCCCTTGCGCGTAGCGCAGGGGAGGGTTGGGGAGGGGTCGCTCTCGACGAGGAAGAGCACCCCACCCTCGCCCTCCCATACGCGCTACGCGCGCAAGGGAGGGGATGAAAAACTCAGAGCAGCACCACATCGAACTGCTCCTGCAAATACTGCGCGTCCGCCTGGAAGCGGATGCTCTTGCCGATGAACTCCTCCAGCTCGGCCACCGCGTTCGATTCCTCGTCGGTGATCCGCGCCACCACTTTCGGCGAAGCGATCACCAGCAGCCGCGCCGCGTCGAACTGGCGCACCGCGCGCACGATCTCGCGGAAGATCTCGTAGGTCACGGTCTCCGGCGTCTTCAGCATGCCGCGCCCGCCGCACTCGTGGCAGGGCTCGCACAGCTGGCGCTCCAGCGACTCCACCGTGCGCTTGCGGGTCATCTCCACCAGCCCCAGCGGCGAGAAGTCGTACACCGTGGTCTTGGCGTGGTCCTTCGCCAGCGACTTCTCCAGCGTGCGCAGCACCTGCCGCCGGTGTTCGGCGTCGTGCATGTCGATGAAGTCGATGATGATGATCCCCCCGAGGTTGCGCAGCCGCAGCTGGCGCGCCACCGCCTGCGCCGCTTCCAGATTCGTCCGGTAAACGGTTTCCTCGAGGTTGCGTTGACCGAGGAAGCTGCCGGTGTTCACGTCGACCGTGGTCATCGCTTCGGTCTGGTCGATCACCAGGTAGCCGCCGGACTTCAGCGGCACTTCCTTGTCGAGCGCGCGCTGGATCTCGTCCTCCACGCCGTACATGTCGAACACCGGGCGCGCGCCGGTGTAGTGCTCCACCTTGTCGGCCAGCGCCGGCATGTAGCGGGCGGCGAACTCGCGCAGGCGCTCGCAGGTCTCGCGCGAATCCACCTTCACCTTCTCCACGTCGCGGCGGATCAGGTCGCGCACCGCGCGCAGCGGCAGGCTCAGGTCCTCGTAGACGCGGCTGCCCACCTTGGCGCCGGCGGCGTTGCGTTCGATCAGCTCCCAGACCCGGCGCAGGTAGGCGATGTCCTCGGCCAGCGCCTCGGCCGGCTGGCCCTCGGCATTGGTGCGCACGATGTAGCCGTGTTCGCCGCCGCTGGCGGTCAGCTCGGCCATCAGCGCCTTCAGGCGCGCGCGCTCGGCCTCGTCCTCGATGCGCGCGGAAATGCCGACCACCTTCGAGCGCGGCAGCAGCACCAGGTAGCGCGAGGGAATGCTGATCTGGGTGGTCAGCCGCGCGCCCTTGCTGCCGATCGGGTCCTTCACCACCTGCACCACGACCTCGGCGCCGTCGCGCAGCAGCTCGCCGATCGGCACCTGCATCTGCGGCGAGGCGACCGACGCCGCGGCGTCCTCGCCCTCCACCGCGTCCACCGGCGCGGCGCGGAAGATGTCGTTGGCGTGCAGGAAGGCGGCGCGCTCCAGGCCGATGTCGACGAACGCGGCCTGCATGCCCGGCATCACCCGCTGCACCTTGCCCTTGTAGATGTTGCCGACCACGCCGCGCTGGCTGCCGCGCTCGATGTGCAGCTCCTGCAGCATGCCGTTCTCGACCACCGCGACGCGGGTTTCGCGCGGGGTCACGTTGACCAGAAGCTCCTCGCTCATGGCAGCAGTCCGAATGCGCGCAGCAGGCCGGCGGTCTCGCGCAGCGGCAGGCCCATCACGCCGGAGTAGCTGCCGTCCAGCCGCTCGACGTGCGCCTCGAAGCGGCCCTGGATGGCGTAGGCGCCGGCCTTGCCCTGCCAGTCGCCGCTGTCCAGGTAGCGCTGGATGTCGGCATCGGACAGCGGCTCCACCGTCACGTTGGTCAGCGACGCCGCCTGCGCCTCGCGCCCGGCCGAGACCAGCGACACGGCGGTCAGCACCTCGTGGGTGCGTCCGGACAGCGCGCGCAGCATCGCCGCCGCGTCGATCGCGTCGGCCGGCTTGCCGAACACGCGGCCGTCGAGGATCACTTCCGTATCCGAACCCAGCACCACGGCGCCGGGGACGGCGACCACCTCCAGCAGGCCCGCGCCAGCCTTCTCGCGCGCCACCCGGCGTACGTAGTCGGAAGCGGCTTCGGTGGCCCCCTGCTGTTCGGGAACGTCGAGATCGAGGAGGCCGAACTCCAGCCCGAGGCGGGCCAGCAGTTCGGCGCGGCGGGGCGAACGCGAGGCAAGATGCAGCATCCGGGCAGTCTAACCCGTGGCTGACTGCGCGCCGCACCGGCGCAGGCGCGCAACCCCGTTGCGGCTCACCGGGCGTTCACTCCCCGCATGCACATTCTTCCCGCCGTCCTCCACAGGAGTCCATCATGACGATGCTGCGCCCGCTGATCCTCGCCCTCGCCCTTGCCGCCGCCCTGCCCATGACCGCCAACGCCCAGACGCCCCCTCCCGCCCCGATGGTCGCCCCGCCCCAGGGCACGCTTCTGTCCGTGTCCGCCACCGGCGAGGCCAGCCGCACCCCGGACATCGCCACGATCTCCACCGGCGTGGTCACCCAGGCCGCCGACGCCAACGCGGCCATGCGCGACAACGCCAACCAGATGGACAAGGTGATGGCGGCGCTGCGCGCGGCCGGCATCGCCGAGCGCGACGTCCAGACCAGCGGGATCAACCTCAACCCGCAGTACAAGTACGCGGACAACGTGCCGCCGGTCATCGTCGGCTACCAGGCCAGCAACACGGTCAACGTGAAGGTCCGCGACCTGTCCAAGCTGGGCAAGGTGCTGGACACGCTGGTCGCGCAGGGCGCCAACCAGATCAACGGCCCCAGCTTCGGCCTGGACAAACCGGAGGCCGCCTTCGAGGAAGCGCGCCTGGCCGCGGTGAAGAAGGCGCAGGCGCAGGCGCAGACCTACGCGAACGCACTGGGCCTGCAGGTCAGGCGCATCGTCAGCATCAGCGAAGGCGGCGCCAGCCTGCCGCGTCCGCCGATGCCGGTAATGCGGATGATGGCGGCGGATGCCGGCTACGCCAAGGAAACCTCGGTGGCGCCGGGCGAAAGTTCGGTGTCGGTGAGCGTGGAGATGGTGTTCGAGTTGGGGCGCTGACGAACGATCCCCCGCATCGCCCACACGACGCCCGCCTTGCGCGGGCGTCGTCGTTTCCGGCCGTCTGAACGCAGGCCAACGCGCGTGCATCGCCCCTGTTGCCGATGCCGCGACGGCGGGCGCAGCGTAGGGGCGTGCGTCGGTCGGGCCGCAACCCCGTGTCGTTCAACCCCACTTCCTTCGCCCGCCCGTTGCATGACTCGTGGTTCCCGCTTCCTCACCGGAAAGGAGATTCGCCATGATTCACGCATCCGTTCCCGCCCCGGCCCATCCACAGGTCTCCCGGCTCCGCCCGGACCCGGCGCGCATCTTCACCCTGAGCGGCACCTTCGCCCTCAACCTGCTGGTGTTCGGCCTGCTGATGGTGCCGATCGCGATCCCGCCGCCGGCCGTGCTCACGCCGCAGAAGCCGAACATGACGATCCGCGACATCGTCAAGCGGCCGGAGCCGGTGATCGTCGACATCGCGCCGATCCCGCATCCGCGCCCGGCCACGCCGGCGGCAACCCACGAACGTCGCAGCGTCGCGCCGCCGACCCACGACACCGCCGCATCCACCATCGTCAGCGACACCGGCAACCAGCCCGTCGCGGACACCGGCAGCGTCGCCGACGACACGCTCCCGCCCGGCCCGGACATCGGCCCCGGCAGCGGACCGGCACCAATGCAGTTGGCTTATCGCGCCGCGCCTGCGCCCGCGTATCCGCGCGTCGCGCTGCAGCGGCAGTGGAGCGGCACCGTGCTGCTGCAAGTGCTGGTCGACGTCGACGGCCACCCACTGGACGTGACCATCGCGCGCAGCAGCGGCCATCGCGAGCTGGACGAGGCCGCGCGCCAGCAGGTGCTCAAGCGTTGGAGCTTCCAGCCGGCGACCCGCGACGGCGCGCCGGTGCAGGCCATCGGGCTGGTGCCGGTGGAGTTCAACCTGCGCCGCTGAGCATCGCCCGCGGGCCATGTCGCAACCGCCATCCGGACGCACTAGGATGGCGCTGCGTCATCCCGTCAACTTGTGGAGGCAGCATGTTCAACGGAATCTTCGGCTACATCATCGGCGGCCTGGTCATCGGCGTGCTGGCCCGGATCATCAAGCCCGGCGCGGACCCGATGGGCTGGATCATGACCATCGTGCTCGGCATCGTCGGCGCGGTGGTGGGCGGCTACCTCTCCGGCCTGCTCGGCATCACCAGCACGCTGCTGATGTGGGCGGTCGCCATCGGCGCGGCCATCGTGCTGCTTTTCATCTACGAGGCGGCGCGCAAGAAGAAGGTCTGATTCGCCCTCCATTCGCGCTCCGGAACGCCCCGCCCATGCGGGGCGTTCCCATCTTGGGCGCTCCCCCATGGCCGTGCGGCATGCGCTAACCTCGCTCGGGACAAGCCTCGAGGCCGAAGCATGGGCGACATCACGCAGTTGCTGGAGCGCGCGCGCGGTGGCGAACGCGATGCCTGGGAACAGGCCATCGCCTCCCTTTACGAAGAACTTCTGCGGATGGCGCGGCGGGCACGCGCCCATGGCGGGGCGATGACGCTCAATCCCACCGCGCTGGTCAACGAATGCTACCTGCGGGTGGCGCGGCGGCAGGCCGACGGCATCCACAACCGCGAACACTTCCTGGCGGTGGCCGGACGCGCGATGCGGCAGATCCTGGTCAACTACGCGCGCGACCAGGTCGCGGCCAAGCGCGGTGGCGATGCGCGGCGGGTGACGCTGGACGAGGAGCGCCTCGGCACGGAGCGCGAAGCGGACGACCTGCTGGCGCTGGATGCCGCATTGGTGCGGCTTGCTTCCGAAGATGCGCGAATGGCGCGCGTCGTGGACTGCCGGGTGTTCGGCGGACTGACCGAGCAGGAAACCGCAGCGGCGCTGGAACTGCCGCTGCGCAGCGTGCAGCGGCTCTGGCGCGACGCGCGCGAGCGCCTGCGCGTGCTGTTGCCGGACTGAACATGCGCCGGGCCGACCGCCTGCTGGAGCCGGGAGCCGTGCTTGGCGGCGCACTGGTCGGCGCGCTGCTGCGCGAACGCCTGGCGCTGGACGAACTCTCGCCGGGTGGCCGGCTGGGCGCATTCCGCATCGTTCGCGAGCTCGGCCGCGGCGGCATGGGCATCGTCTATCTCGCAACGCGCTCCGACGGCGCGTTCGATCAGCAGGTGGCGATCAAGTGGCTGCCGGTCGGGGAATCCGCCGCCAACGCCGCCGGGCAGTTCAAGCGGGAACGGCAGATCCTGGCCGGGCTGCGCCACTCCCACATCGCCCGCCTGCTCGATGGCGGCAGCAGCGATGGCCACCTGTGGTTCGCGATGGAGCACGTGGACGGCGCGCCCGTCGACCGCTACGCCGCCGACGCCGGGCTGGGTTGGCGCGAACGCGTGCGCCTGCTGCTGCCGGTGATCGATGCCGTGCAGTTCGCCCATGCGCGGCTGCTGGTGCACCGCGACATCAAGCCCGACAACGTGCTGGTGGACGCCGACGGTCGCGCCATGCTGGTGGACTTCGGCGTCGCTGCGCTGCTGGGCGAAGTGGACGCACGCGCCGCCTATACCGAAGGTTTCGTCAGCCCCGAGCAGCGGCTGGGCGCGCCACCCGACATCAGCGCCGACGTGTGGCAGCTCGGACGGCTGCTGCAGGCGACGCTGGCGGCCGGCACGCCCGCGCAGCCGGCCCCGGACATTCCCGCCGATCTGAAGGCGATCATCGCCTGCGCCACCACCGCCGAACCGGCCGGTCGCTATCCCACCGCCGCCGCGCTGCAATCCGACCTGCAGCGCCTGCTGGCGCATCGCCCGGTGAGCGTGCGCCGCCCCGGCGCCTGGGGCCGGCTGCGCCTGCTGGCGCGCGCGCATCCGCTGGGTCTGGTCAGCAGCGTGCTGGCGCTGGCGCTGTTCGCCGCCACCATCACCGGCTTCATGCTGCGCCTCGCCCACCAGCGCGACGTGGCCGAGCACGCGCGCGCCACCGCCGAGGCGATCAACGCCTTCATCGAGGAAGACCTGCTGCCCGGCGCCGATCCGCTGCAGGCCGGCTCGCGCGACACCAGCATGGCCGAGTTGGCCGAACGCGCGCTGGCGCGGGCGGAAGCGCGCCTGGGCGCCGCGCCGCACGTGGCCGCGCAGGTGGAGCTGAGCCTGGGCCGCACGCTGGCGAACCTGGGCGACTTCAAGAGCGCCGAACGCGCTTTCGCCCTCGCCATCGGCCATCTCGCCAAGCTGTACGGGCCGGGCGACAGGCGCACGCTGGACGCGCGCCTGCAGCGCGAGCGGCAGATGCTGGATCGCGCGCGCCTGACCACCGCCGAACCGCGATTGAACAAGCTGCGCGCGGACGTGCTGGATCACTTGGGGCCGGCGTCTCCGCTGCTGCCGGAAGTCGACAACCAGCTCGCGCACGCGGCGCTGGTGCGCGACGACTTCGCCGCCTGTGCCGCACGCTACCGCGCGCTGCTGCCGCATACCGCCAATGCCGACGCCGTGCTGCGCGCCGATACCTACATGGGATTGAGCATGTGCGAGGCCCGCCTGGGCCATCCGGAAGAAGCGCTTGCCCACGCCGACCGTTCGGTGGCGCTGGCTTCGCAGGCGTTGGGCGCGCAGCATCCCTACGCGCTGGAAAGCAAACTGGCGCAGGAAACCGCGCTGGTCGGCATGGGACGTTACGACGAAGCCGCCGACGTACTGCAGCAGCTGACCACCGCCTTCGAGCAGCGCTACGGCCCCGCGCACCAGATGACGCTGCTGGCGATGCACGACCTCGGCCTGGCGCTCACCTGCGCCGGCAAGGCCGACCAGGGCGTCGCCTGGATGCAGCACGCCGCGGAAGGACGCGCGCGCATCCTGGGGACGAAGCATCCCTGGTATGCGATGAGCGAGAGCGTGCTCGGCATGGCGCACATCCGCCTGCGCCAGTATCCGCAGGCCGGCGCCGCGCTGGCGCGTGCCCGTGCGGCGCTGGGAGATCGCGCGGAGGAGACGCCGTACGTGCAGGCGGCCCTGCTGGAAAACGAAGCCGACCTGGCGCTGGCGCAAGGCCGCGCGCGGGCGGCGCTGGCGCGCTACGACGAGGCGCTGGCGGTCGGCGCGCACCTGTACCCCGCCGGCCACCAGCGGCTGACGGTGTTGCGGCTGGGTCGCGGGCTGGCGCTGCTCGGTGCGGGCGATGCCGACGCCGGGCAGCCGTTGCTGCGCGACGCGCTGGAACGCATCGGCACGCGGCCGGATTGCCGCGGCCCCCAGATCGCGCAGGCGCGCCGCCTGCTCGCGAGCACGCCATGAACGCGCGGGGCCGGGCATCCCGGCCCCGTTCCACCATCTACTGCTGCATCCGCAGCGTATGCGTCCAGCTGTGGTCGTAGGCTGAGTACACCGTCCAGCTGTAGCTCGACCAGGTGTAGCCCTCGCCTGGCCACGGGTTCATGTAGCCGATCATCTGCGTGCCATTGAGGTCGTGGTAGCCGTAGCCGACCATGATGTGGCCGCCGCCGCCGTACCAGCCGAAGCGGATCACGAACGGACGGTTGGCGTTGACATCGGAAACGACCGCGCTCCATGACGATGCGGAGGCATACGCCTGGTTGCGCACGCCGTTGGACGCCAGGATGTCCTGCACGCTGCCATAAGTGCCGTACAGGCTGTTCGGTTGGTTGGCGTACGAGTTCCAGTTGAACGACGCACTGGCGCAGGCATCGTTGCGGCCGAACGCCCAGTTGACGATGCCGCACTGGGTGGGCTTCTTGCCGTACCAGCGCAGCACGTCGACCGACGACGCCGCCCAGCACCACTGGCTGTGTTCCTGCGTCACCTGCTCGATATCGAGATATTTGTAGCCACTGCCGGCAATGGCGGCGAAGGACAGGCCCGCCAGCAGCGATGCGGCGGCAAGGCGATGGATCATGTTCATCGTGGGATCTCCCTGGCGTCCGGATCAGTACATGACATTGAGGTTGCGCGTGGCGGCCTGGCGCAGGCCCGGCATCAGCTCGGCCGCATCCAGCAACCCTGCATCCGGACGCATGCGCAGCCCCAGGCTTTCGCGGGCCGCGCTCAACGGCGCATAGCGGGCCGGCGCGGCGCCTTGGCTGACCTCGATGAAATCGGCGGTGGCCTGCGGCACGCGCAGATAGCGCAGGCGCACGTTCCGCTGGTTGCCATAGCGTGCGACCAGTGCCTGCACGTCGCGGCTTATTCCGGCGCCGCCGATCGACACCAGCCGCCACTCCTTGCCGGCGTACTCCATGGTCAGCAGCCCCACCGGCTTGCCCAGCACCATCACCGCATATCGCCACTGCCCGGTTTCCTGCGCCGCACGCGCCAGCGGCGTGCCCGCACGCAGACTGTCCGGCTGCACATCGTGCACCGCGAAACCCCAGCCGATCCGGGCCTGCTTGAGCGCGGCCGGAGCCGCCACGTCCAGCGGAAACCCGGGCGGCAATGCCTGCCCGACGTCGACGGTGGCAATGAAGTTACGCAGCGCCTGTGCGGCAGCGGCCTGTGCCGGCGCGGCGGCGGCCTGTCCGGGCATGACGAACCCCGGCCCGGCGCCCACCATGCTCGACTGCGCGTAAACCGAACCACTGGCCAATACCGTCGCCAGCAGGATGTATCGCAAGTGCTTCATGCGTGCCAATCCCCATGTGATGAATGGTGTCCGGCCACCGCGGCCGGCCCTGTGGGTTTCCCCATCCATTCAAAACACGGAAACGACCGGCTTCCCGCCAGGGCCGGGCAGATTCAGGTGCCCGCGGCGAACACCCGATAACGCGCCGGACGCAGATGCACCGTCTCGCCCGCCGCCAGCGGCAGCGCATCGGAATCGAACGCCTCCAGCTCCAGCGCCTGCCCGCCGGCATCGAGTTCGGCGGTGATGCGTCCGCCCAGCCGCTGCACGCCGCGCACGGTCGCCGGCAGCGCGCCCGCGCCGGGTTCGGCGACGGCAAGATCGTGCGGGCGCAGGTACAGCCGCGCGGGTCCGTCGGCCACGCCGGCGGCATCCAGCTCCAGCCCGTCCATGCGGAAGCGCCCGCCCGTCACCTGCCCGTGCAGCACGTTGGCGCGGCCGATGAACTCGAACACGTAGGGCGAGGCCGGCTCACGGTAGATCTCGTCCGGCGTGCCCACCTGCTCCACCCTGCCCGCACGCATCACCACCACCCGGTCGGCCAGTTCCAGCGCTTCCTCCTGATCGTGGGTGACGAACAGCGTGGTCTGTCCGGTCTGCTCGTGCAGCTTGCGCAGCCAGCGGCGCAGCTCCACACGCACCTTGGCGTCCAGCGCGCCGAACGGCTCGTCCAGCAGCAGCACCGCCGGGTCGATAGCGAGCGCGCGCGCCAGCGCGATGCGCTGCTTCTGCCCGCCGGATAACTGATCGGGATAGCGCCCGCCGTGCTCCGGCAATTGCACCAGTTGCAGCAGCTCCTGCACGCGCCGCGCGATCGTCGCCTTGTCGGGCCGCCGTTTTCTCGGCCGACTGCGCAGACCGAAGGCGATGTTCTCCGCCACCGTCATGTGCCGGAACAGCGCGTAATGCTGGAACACGAAGCCGACGTTGCGCTCGCGCAGGCTAAGCCGGGTCGCGTCGACATCGCCGAACAGCACCCGCCCGGCATCGGCATGCAGCAATCCGGCGATCACCCGCAGCAGCGTGGTCTTGCCGGAGCCCGACGGTCCCAGCAGCGCCACCAGCTCGCCGGAGCGGATGTCGAGGTCCACGCCGTCCAGCGCGGCCACGCCCGGATACTGCTTGCGCAGGGAGGAAATCGTCAGTTGCATCGTCAATGGCGCCTGTGCGAATGCGCGAGCGCATCGCCGTGGCGCGCCTCGAGCCAGAACTTCAATACCAGCGTGACCAGCGACAGGCCGGCCAGCAGCGAGGCCACCGCGAACGCGGCGGTGGCGTCGAATTCGTTGTAGAGGATCTCGATGTGCAGCGGCAGCGTGTTGGTCATGCCGCGGATGTGCCCGGACACCACCGACACCGCGCCGAACTCGCCCATCGCCCGCGCGCCGCACAGCAGCACGCCGTACAGCAGGCCCCACTTGATGTTGGGCAAGGTCACGCGGCGGAACATCGTCCACGCGCCCGCGCCCAGCGAGCGCGCCGCCAGTTCCTCGTCCGCGCCCTGCTGCTGCATCAGCGGCACCAGCTCGCGCACCACGAACGGGAAGGTCACGAACAGCGTGGCCAGCACGATGCCGGGGCGGGCGAACAGGATCTTGATGTCGTGCGCCTGCAGCAGCGCATGGAACCAGCCGTCGCTGCCGAACAGCAGCACCAGGCACAGGCCGGCGACCACCGGCGACACCGCGAACGGCAGATCGATCAGCGCCAGCAGGACGCGCTTGCCGCGGAAGGTGAAGCGCGTCAGCGCCCATGCGGCCAGCAGGCCGAAGCCCGCGTTGACCGGGATGACGATCGCGGCGGTGAGCAGGGTCAGCTTCAGCGCGCTGCGTGCGTCCGGCGTCGCCAGCGCCTGCCACCAGACCTTGAAGCCGCTGCCGAACGCCGCGCCCAGCACCATGGCCAATGGCAGCAGCACCAGCAGCCCCATCGCGGCGACGGCGGCGAGGATCAGCAGCAGACGCAGCCAGGCCGGCTCGCGCAGCGGATCGTGGAAGGACGCCTTCGCCGGCTCAGCCATCGCGGCCTCCGCGACCGAACAGCAGCGGGATCAGGTTGATCGCCAGCAGGCACAGGAACGAAGCGACCAGCAGCAGCGCGGCGATGGCGACCGCGCCGTCGTAGTCGTATTCCTCCAGCCGGATGGTGATGAGCAGCGGCGCGATCTCGGTCCTGTACGGGAGGTTGCCGGCGATGAAGATCACCGAGCCGTATTCGCCCAGCCCGCGCGCGAACGCAAGCGAGAAGCCGGTCAGCCACGCCGGCAGCAGCTCCGGCACCACCACCCGCCGCAGCGCGGTGAAGCGGTTGGCGCCGAGCGAGGCGGCGGCCTCCTCCGGCTCGCGGCTCAGCGTCTCCAGCACCGGCTGCAGGCTGCGCACCACGAACGGCAGGCCGATGAACACCAGCGCCAGCACGATGCCGGGCGTCGCGTAGGCGACCTTGATGCCGTAGGCCGCCAGCAGCTGGCCGACCCAGCCGGTCGGCGCGTAGATCGCGGTCAGCGCGATGCCGGCCACCGCCGTCGGCAATGCGAACGGCAGGTCCACTACCGCGTCCAGCAGGCGGCGGCCGGGAAAGCGATAGCGCACGATCACCCATGCCACCAGCGCGCCCACCAGCGCCGCCAGCAGCGCGGCGGCGAACGCGGCGCCGAAGCTGAGCGTCAGCGCCGCCTGCACGCGTTCGTCGCGGATCGCGCGGAGCCAGCCGTGCGCGCCCAGCCCGGCCGCGCGCACCGCCAGCGCCGCCAGCGGCAGCAGCACCACCACGCCCAGCCAGGCCATGCCCAGCCCGAGGCTCAGGCCGAAGCCCGGCAGGGGATTGCGGGCGCGCGCGCGCCGCAGCTTCAGGGCGATGGCACTCATCGGCGTGGCGATCCCGCGGTCCGCTTACGGCTTGTAGATGCGGTCGAAGAAGCCGCCGTCGGCGAAGTGCTCGGCCTGCGCCTTCTTCCAGCCGCCGAACGCATCGTCGATGGTCACCTGCCGCACCTGCGGGAACTGTGCCAGCAGCGCCGCGGGCACGCCATCCGGCTGCGACGGGCGGTAGAAGTTGCGCGCGGCGATCAGCTGCCCCTGCGGCGAATACAGGTAGCGCAGGTAGGCTTCCGCCAGCTTGCGGGTGCCGTGCCGGTCCACGTTCTTGTCCACCCATGCCACCGGCGGCTCGGCCTTGATGCTGATCGATGGCGCGACGACCTCGAACTTGTCGCGCACCTTCGGATCGTTGAGGGTCAGCAGCGCCTCGTTCTCCCACGCCACCAGCACGTCGCCGATGCCGCGCTCGACGAAGGTGGTGGTCGCGCCGCGCGCGCCTGTGTCCAGCACCGGCACGTTCTTGAACAGCCGGGTCATGTAGTCCAGCACCTTGCCGCCGTCGCGGTATTCGCGCGCCGCCCACGTCCACGCCGCCAGGTAGTTCCAGCGCGCGCCGCCCGAGGTCTTGGGATTGGGCGTGATCACGCCGACGCCCGGCTTCGCCAGGTCGCCCCAGTCCTTGATGCCCTTCGGGTTGCCTTTGCGGACCAGGAACACGATGGTCGAGGTGTAGGGCGAACTGTTGTGCGGCAGGCGCGACTGCCAGTTGGCGGGCAGCAGCTTGCCCTTGTCCGCCAGCGCGTCGATGTCCGCTGCCAGCGCCAGGGTGACGACGTCGGCTTCCAGCCCGTCGATGACCGCGCGCGCCTGCTTGCCGGAGCCGCCGTGCGAGGCGCGCAAGGTCACGGTTTCGCCGGTCTGCTGCTTCCATTCGGCGGCGAAGGACTTGTTGAAATCGGCGTACAGCTCGCGGGTCGGGTCGTAGGAGACGTTGAGCAGTTCCTTGTCCTTCGCCGAGGCGACGGACGGCACCGAGAGCGCGGCCAGCAGGCCGAGCAGGAAAGAGCCGAGCGTCGTGCGATTGATGATGTTCATGCGTGCATTCTCACTGTTCGATGGGGTCGCTTCGATAGCGATCGTTCAGGGGTCGATAACCGATGATTCAGAAGGACAGTTGCGCGCGGGTGAAAAACACCCGTTCATCCGGACGGTCGCCGCCCGCGGCCGCGCCGCCGTCGAAGACCGTGCCGGCGTAGTTCGCCACCAGCTTGAGGCTGCGGGTGAGATACCAGTTGAGGGCGACACCCCAGCTGCGCGCGGCGCGCGCCGCCGTCGACGGGCTGGCGAACAGCGGGAACGCGTCCTCGTCGATGGCCAGCCGGCCGTAGCGGGCGGTCAGCTCTAGCGCGCCCCAGCCGTCCTGGCCGATGGCGAACGGCGACGAGGGCTGCTGCACGCCGCGGAAACCGGCGTCCTCGCCGGTCAACACCCAGCCCGCGGCGATCTGCCAGGCGCGGTTTTCCAGGGTGGCGCGCGTACCCGCGCCGACGCCGCTGGCGACGCGCACGTCCTGCGCGCTGCCGATCCATTCGCCCAGCAGCCCGAACGGCCCGCGATACCAGTAGCCCTGCACGGTCTTGCGCAGGCGCTGGCCGTCGGCGGCCACGTTGCCGCCGTAGCCGAAGAACTGCTCCTGGCCCGGCGTGCGGTAGCGCGGCAGGAAGTTGTTGCCGCCGCCGTAGGTGTCGCCGACGCTGGCGGCGACGCCCAGCCCCAGCGTGCCGAGGTCGCCGCCGGCGTTGCGGAACGGCTCCCAGAACAGCCGGCCGACGTATTCGAACTCGCCGTCGGGATTGGCGGTGACCGCATCGCGCCCGTCGACCGCGCCGTTGAACGCGCCGATGCCGTAGTTGAGCGCGCCGCCCAGCACGTCGCCCTGCAACTGCACGCCGATGTCGCGGCCCGGCGCCAGTTCGGACGGCAGGCCCAGCTCCACCTGCGCGGTGGCCGCGCTGGATTGCAGGCGCTCCAGCCCCAGCGGCGGCTTGGCCTTGCCGATGCGCACGGTGGCGCGCGGATCGAAGCGCAGGTCGATATAGGCATCGTTGAGGGTGGCGCTGTCGCCGGCGAACTGCGGATTGATGCGGAACGCCACCAGCTTGCCCCAGCTGCCTTCGAGGGTCGGCTCGACCCGGCGCAGCAGGAAGCCGTCGTTCTGCGACACGCTGCCGCTGAAGAAGCGGCCGTCGGCCTGCACCAGCGCGCGCAGCTTCAACTCGACCGCGCCGTCGGCGGACTTGATCGACACGCCCTTCTCGCTGGCGGCGAGCACCGGCGCGGACGCGGCCCTGGCTTCGGCCGCCTCGTCCTGCAGTTCGAGCTTGCGTTCGATGATGCGCAGGCGCTGGTCGAGGCTGACGGCCTCGCCGGCGTCCGTTTCGCCTGGCGCGATGCCGAGGCGCTGCTCCAGCGCGGTGATGCGCGCCCGCAAATCGTTGTCGGTGGGCTCGCCCGCATGCGCCAACGGCATGGCGAACGCGAGAGCAAGGGCAAGCGCGGTCAATCGACGGCGCGGAAGCCGGGACGCACCCGGCAGACGTTCGGACAGCATGGCTTCGGTTCCTGTTTTGGAGAGAGAAGACATGCCTCCGGCTGTCCGGTCGGCACGGAAAGGACGATGCGCTCAGCGCGCGTCGTGGTGGGTTTGGTCGAAACGGACTTTCTCGCTGCGGGTGATCTGGACGATGCGGGACTGGTGGACGACGATTTCCACCGTCCCGTAGGCGGTGTCGCGGATGGCGCGCAGGACTTCCGCTTCCGGCGAGGCCGGCGTGAACTCGGTCGGTTGCTGCTTCATGACGGGACTCCTGTTAATGACGCATCCATGCTTCGTGACTTGCGCGTTCGGTAAGGGTTGCAAGGCTGCGCCGATCCAGCACGCCGCACAGCGCCTCCCGCGTTTCCCACATCAGCGCGCGCACCGCGCAGTTGTCCGGGTCGGCGCAGTCCGCGCACGGCTCGTAGGCGGTCATGCTGGCGCAGCGCACGGGCGCCAGCGGGCCGTCGATGGCGCGGATCAGGTCGCCGACCATGACGTCCTCCGACGGCTTCGCCAGCGCATGGCCGCCCTGCGCGCCGCGCCGGCTCTCGACGAATCCGGCGCGGCGCAGGTCGACCAGGATCGCCTCCAGGAACTTCGCCGGGATGTTGGCGCGGTCGGCGATCACGTGCGCCTGCAGGCGCTCCCCTGCGGGCAGCGCGGCCAGGGCGCACATCGCGCGGAGTCCGTATTTGGCCTTGTTCGTCAACATTTCCTATCTTTTTTATAGGAACAGAATCCGGGCTGTCAACGCGTCTTGCGGCGATGCCCCCATGCCGCGCCGGCATATGCCGTATCGGCCCATATGCGCGCGGCGCATGTGTGCATGGCCCGCTTTCCTTTCCGTTCGCGCGGGGCGGCGCCTAGCCTGCATCGGCACTCCTTTGCACGCATCGCCATGTCGACCGCCGCCGCGCCCCAGATCGCCCCCTGAACGCCGACCAGCACGGCCTGCTGGCGCGCTTCGCCGCCGATGCCGACAACACGGCGCTGCTCTGGGCCTCCGGCTACCTGGCCGGGCTGGCGCAGGCGCTGACGCCCACCCCGCTCGCCGCCGCCACCGCGCCGGCCGCCGCCGTGCAGCCGGCCACGATCCTCTACGGCAGCCAGACCGGCAACGCCAAGCGCGCCGCCGAGGCGCTGCACGCCAGCCTGCAGGCGGCCGGCCTGCCGGCGCGGCTGGTGCGCGCCGACGCCTACGCCACCCGCGAGCTGGCCGGCGAGAAGCTGCTCTACCTCGTCGTCAGCACCCAGGGCGAAGGCGATCCGCCGGACGACGCCATCGGCTTCGCCGAATTCCTGCACGGCAAGCGCGCGCCCAAGCTGGCGCAGCTCAAGTACGCGGTGCTGGGCCTCGGCGATTCCAGCTACGCCGACTTCTGCGGCATCGCCCGCAAGCTCGACGCGCGGCTGGCCGAACTCGGCGCGGCCCGCGTGCAGGCGCTGGGCGAGGCCGACCTCGACATCGACACCGTCGCCGCGCCATGGCGCGAGCAGGCGCTGGGCCACGCCCGCGAACTGCTCAAGCCCGCGCCGACCGCGCACCTCGCCACCGTCACCCCGCTGCGTCCGCACGCCGCGCCGGCGTGGTCGCACGAGAAGCCTTTCGCCGCCGAACTGCTGGCCAACCAGGGCATCACCGGCCGCGAGTTCAAGGGCACGGGCTTCCGCCAGTACGGCGCGATCGACAAGGACGTGCGCCACATCGAGCTGTCGCTGGAAGGCAGCGGGCTGGCCTACGAGCCGGGCGACGCGCTGGGCATCCGCCACCGCAACCCGGATACGCTGGTCGATGCGGTACTGGAGGCGACGAAGCTGGACGGCGGCATCGCCGTCGAACACGAGGGTGCGTCGCTGCCGCTGTCGCGCTGGCTGGCGGACAAGCGCGAGCTGACCCGGCTGTCGCGTCCGCTGCTGGCGACGCTGGCCGAGCGCGCCAATGCGAGCGAGCTGGCGCAGTTGCTGGAACCCGGCAATCCGGCACTGGCCGCGCTGCTGAACGACCACCAGCTGATCGACGCGCTGCGCCGCTGGCCCGCCGCGTGGGACGCGCAGGCGCTGGTGGCCGCGCTGCGTCCGCAGGCGCAGCGGCTGTATTCCATCGCCTCCAGCCGCAAGCGCGTCGGCGAGGAAGCGCACCTGACCGTGGACGTGCTGCGCTACCGCGCGCACGGCTTCGACCACCTCGGCGCGGCCAGCGGCTTCCTCGCCGCGCTGGAAGAAGGCGCGCAGGTGCCTGTCTACATCGAACCGAACGAACGCTTCCGCGTCCCCCTTGATGCCGGCCGCGACATCATCATGGTCGGCCCCGGCACCGGCGTCGCGCCGTTCCGCGGCTTCGTGCAGGAGCGCGCCGAAACCGGCGCTTCGGGCCGCAACTGGCTGTTCTTCGGCGCGCAGCACTTCAACACCGGCTTCCTCTACCAGACCGAGTGGCAGGACGCCTTGCAGAAGGGCGAGCTGCACCGCCTCGACCTCGCGTTCTCGCGCGACCAGGTTGAAAGTCCGCACACGGATGTGCGGGCCCTTGCGAGGGATCCGCACAGGAAAATCTACGTGCAGCAGCGCCTGCGCGAGCGCGGGCGCGAGGTCTACGACTGGCTGCAAAGCGGCGCGCATTTCTACGTCTGCGGCGCGATCGGCATGGGCAAGGACGTGCATGCCACGCTGCTGGACATCGTGCGCGAGCACGGCGGCGGCGATGCCGACGCGGCGGCGGAATACCTGTCGAACCTACAGCGGGAGGGGCGCTATGCGCGCGATGTCTATTAAGCCCTCCCCTTCAAGGGGAGGGTTTGGGTGGGGATGGTGTTGTCCGTGCCCGGCTCCCGCATCACAAAAACACCATCCCCATCCCGGCCTTCCCCTTGAAGGGGAAGGAGAAAAGCAAACGCCATGAGCCACCCCTCCGTCGAAAAAATCAAACTGGAAAGCCGCCGCCTGCGCGGCACGCTGGTCGAAGGCCTGCTGGACGCCACCACCGGCTCGCTGAACTTCGAGGACCAGCGCACCATCAAGTTCCACGGCAGCTACCAGCAGGACGACCGCGACCTGCGCGACGAGCGCCGCCGCCAGAAGCTGGAACCCGCGCACCAGTTCATGATCCGCATCCGCGCGCCGGGCGGCGTGTTCACGCCGCAGCAGTGGCTGGGGCTGGACGCCATCGCCACCACCTGGGCGAACCATTCGCTGCGCGTCACCACCCGCCAGACCTTCCAGATCCACGGCGTCGTCAAGCGCGACCTGAAGGCGACCATGCAGGCGATCAACGCCGCCGCGATGGACACCGTCTCCGCCTGCGGCGACGTCAACCGCAACGTGCTCGGCGCCAGCAACCCGTTGCAGTCCGCGCTGCACGCGCAGGTGCACGACTGGGCGCAGCGGCTGTCGCTGCACTTCAAGCCGGCCACCCGCGCCTATTACGAAATCTGGCTGGACGAGGAGAAGGTCGCCGAAAGCGGCGTCGAGCACGAGCCGATCTACGGCGACGCCTACCTGCCGCGCAAGTTCAAGATCGCGGTGGCGGTGCCGCCGTACAACGACGTGGACGTGTTCGCCAACGACCTCGGCCTGATCGCCATCGTCGATGAAGCCGGCCAACTCGCCGGCTTCAATGTCGCTATCGGCGGCAGCATGGGCGCCAGCCACGGGATCAAGGAGCACTATCCGCGCGTCGGCAACGTGATCGGCTTCGTGCCGCCGGAGCAGGTGTTCGCGATCGCCGAAGCCGCCGTCACCGTGCAGCGCGACCTGGGCGATCGCGAGGACCGCAAGCACGCGCGCTTCAAGTACACCATCGACGACCACGGCTCGGAAAAAATCGTGGCGATGATGGAGGAGCGCGCCGGCTTCAAGCTGCGGCCCGCGCGCCCGTACCGCTTCGAGCACAACGGCGACCGCTTCGGCTGGGTCGAGAGCGACGACGGCCTGTGGCACCTCACCCTGTCGCTGCCCAGCGGGCGCATCGCCGACACGCCCGGCCGCCCACTGCTGACCGGCCTGCGTGAAATCGCGAAGGTGCATCGCGGCGAGTTCCGCATGACCTGCAACCAGAACGTCATCGTCGCCGGCGTGCCGGCGGACGAGCGCGCGCGCATCGACGCGCTGGTCGCGCAGCACGCGCTGGACCTGGAAAACCGCGCGCCCACCGCCATCGCCCGCAGCGCGGTGTCCTGTGTGGCGCTGCCGACCTGCGCGCTGGCGATGGCCGAGGCCGAGCGCTACCTGCCGGGTTTCCTCAACGTGCTGGAACCGCTGCTCGACAAACACGGCCTGCGCGAAGCGCCGATCCTGCTGCGCGTCTCCGGCTGCCCCAACGGCTGCTCGCGGCCGTACCTGGCGGAGATCGCGCTGGTCGGCCGCGCGCCCGGCCGCTACAACCTGTTCGTCGGCGGCGACCACCGCGGCATGCGCATGAACACGCTGATCCGCGACAACGTCACCGAGCCGCAGATCCTCGAAGCGCTCGATCCGCTGCTGGCGCGGTACGCCGCCGAGCGCGAACCGGATGAACGCTTCGGCGATTTCCTGCATCGCGCCGGCCTGGTCGAACTGCCGCCCTACCCCACCCACGTCCGCGTCGATCCGGCCGAAGCCGCCTGATCGCGCACCGTTCACGGAAGACGCCATGAGCACCCTCGATCCCGCCACCGTATCGCCCGAGGCGCTGGCCGATCTCAACCGCCTGCTGGGCAGCCTGGACGCGCGCAAGCGCGTCGAGTGGGCGTTGCAGCACATCCCCGGCGCGCACGCGCTGTCCACCAGCTTCGGCGTGCAGTCGGCCGTCACCCTGCACCTGCTGACGCAGGCCCGGCCGGACATCCCGGTGATCCTGATCGACACCGGCTATCTGTTTCCGGAAACCTACCGCTACGCCGACCAGCTGGTCGAACAGCTCGGCCTGAACCTGCAGGTGTACCGCCCCGGCATCGGCATCGCCTGGATGGAAGCGCGCTTCGGCAAGCTGTGGGAGGCCGGCAACGACGGCCTGCGCCGCTACAACCAGCTGCGCAAGGTGGAACCGATGCAGCGCGCGCTGCGCGAGCTGGACGTGCAGTGCTGGCACGCCGGCCTGCGCCGCGGGCAGGCGAACAGCCGCCGCGACATCGCCTATCTGGAAATCAAGGAAGGGCGCTTCAAGTTCCATCCCATCGCCGACTGGACCGACATCGACGTCGGCGCCTACATGCTGCTGCACGACCTGCCGGAACACCCGCTGGCGCGGCAGGGCTACGTCTCGGTCGGTGACGTGCACACCACCCAGCCGCTGAAGCCCGGCATGGACGTGGCGCAGACGCGCTTCTTCGGACTGCGCCGCGAGTGCGGGCTGCACTTCGACGAACCGGCCAGCTCCGCCGCATAGAAGAGTGGCGCAAGAATGTACGTCATGAAAAAGGCGCTCCGACGTGAGCGCCTTTTTCGCTTGCGATGGCGGCGAATGCAGCCGTTTACGCAGCCGCCTGCCAGCGCGGCGGCACCGGCCATTCCGCGGCGAGATTGCCTTCCAGAATGCGGCGCAGGTCGCGCGCATCGACCTGCGGCGCCAGCCCGTGCAGCAGCTCCAGCGCGTATTCGCGCAACACGCGTCCGCGCGGCACCACCGCCCAGGTGATGCATTCGGGCAGTTCCGGCGGCGCCGGGATCACCCGCAGGTCGTCGCCTTCGAGCTCGCCCACCGCCATCTCGGCCAGCAGGCCGGCGCCCAGGCCGGTGCGCACGTAGGCCACGATCAGGTTGGCGTCGCGCGCGGTCATCGCGATCTGCGGCTTCACGCCGGCCACCGCGAAGGCGCGCTGCAGCGAGGACTCCGGCAGGATCGAGGACTCGTAGGAAATCAGCTGGTGCCGCGCCAGTTCGACCAGGCTCGGCGCGCGGTTCAGCGCGGCCAGCGGATGCGCCTTCGGCACCAGCAGCACGCGCTGCCAGCGGAACAGCGGCACCGCCACGCCGCTGGTGGCCGGCGCGCTGCCGGCGGTGCTGATCAGGCCGAAGTCGGCCTCGTCCAGCTTGTCCAGCACCTCGGCGTCGCCGGAAGCGAACAGGTCCACGCTGACCTGCGGATAGCGGCGGGTGATATCGGCGATCACCTTCGGCAGCACGTAGCGCGCCTGCGTGTGGGTGGTCGCCAGCAGCAGGCGGCCGCGGTGTTCGCCGCGCTCGTTGGCGGCGTAGCTGCGGATGTTGGCGGCTTCGGACAGGATCTTGCGCGCGTGCTCGATCACCTTCACGCCGGCCGGCGCCACGCCTTCCAGGCTGCGGCCCTTGCGCAGGAACAGCTGGAAGCCCAGCTCGTCCTCCAGCTGCTTGAGCTGCTTGGACAGGCCCGGCTGGGTGGCGTGCACGCGCTCGGCCGCCTGGGTGATGTTGAAGCCGGAATCGGCGATGGCGACGAGGTAGCGGAGCTGGGTCAGGGTCATGGCGGCGGCCTTTATATCGCTATATCTGCATATAGCGATGAAGTATATCGGACTCTGTGGGCATATCCAGACAATGCTTATGCCTCTGGAGAATAAGCTGAAACCGGCCCGCCATTTCCCCCCGCCGATGGGCGGGCCTAGCGTGGCGGCATGCAAGCCTCGCCCGCCCCGTCGCTGTTCCCCCTGTTCCTCGACCTGCGCGGCCGCCGCGTACTGGTAGTCGGCGGCGGCGCCGTGGCCACCCGCAAGGTCGGCGCGCTGCTGGAGGCGGCCGCCGAGGTCGCCGTCGTCGCGCCCGCGCTGGATGCGGAGCTGGCGGCGCTGGTGCGCAGGAAACGCATCGCCCATCTCGGCGCGGCGTTCGATCCGGCGCAGCTCGACGACGCCTGGCTGGTGATCGCCGCCACCGACGATCCCGCCGCGAACCGCGCGGTGGCCGACGCCGCCAACGCGCGCCGGCTCTGGGTCAACGTGGTGGACGACGCGGAACTGGCAAGCGCCCAGCTTCCGGCGCGCGTGCAGCGCGGCCCGTTGCAGATCGCGATCTCGAGCGGCGGCGCGGCGCCGATGCTCGCGCGCCATCTGCGCGAACAGCTGGAAACGCAGCTCGATGAATCGCTCGGCGCGCTGGCGCAGCTCTTCATCGACCTGCGCGGCCGCATCCGCGACCGCCTGCCCGACCTGTCCGCGCGCCGCGCCTTCTTCCGGCGCGTGCTGACCGGCCCGGCGCAGGCGCTGCTGCGCCGAGGCGACGCCAACGCCGCGCGGCACAGCGTGGAAGCGGAACTGCTCGCGACGCCGCCCCCGCGCCGCGGCAGCGTGGCGCTGGTCGGCGCCGGTCCCGGCGATCCGGGCCTGCTGACCCTGCGCGCGCTGCGCGCGCTCAACGAGGCCGACGTGATCCTGCACGACCGCCTCGTTAGCGACGACGTGCTGGCGCTGGCCCGCCGCGACGCCGAGCGCATCGAAGTCGGCAAGCGCGTCGGCGGCAACCACGACGCCACCCAGCAGCGCATCCACGCGCTGATGATCGAACTCGCCGGCGCCGGCAAGCGCGTGGTGCGGCTGAAGGGCGGCGATCCGTTCGTGTTCGGGCGCGGCGGCGAGGAGCTGGAAGCATTGCGCGAACGCGGCATCGATTACGAAGTGGTGCCCGGCATCACCGCAGCAGTCGCCTGCGCCGCCCACGCCGGCATTCCGCTGACCCATCGCGACCATGCGCAGTCGCTGCGCCTGCTCACCGCGCAGGCGCGCAGCGGCGATGCCGAACATGACTGGGCCGCGCTGGCGCAGCCGGGGCAGACGCTGGCGTTCTACATGGGCGTGTCCGGATTGGAACGCCTGCGCGACAACCTGGTCGGCCACGGCCTCGCCGCGTCCACGCCGTTCGCGCTGGTCGAGAACGGCAGCCGCCCGCAGCAGCGTGTGGTCGCCGGCACGCTGGCGGAACTGCCGGAGCTGGCGCGCATCCACGCGGTGCAGGCGCCGGCGCTGCTGGTGGTCGGCGAGGTCGCCGCCTTCGCCACCCGCCTGCACTGGTTCGGCGACGCGCCGCTAACCAACGCCGACGCAGGATGTCGTGGCCTTGCCCGCGCCGCCTGATTCGCCTTCAAGAACATCTTTTCCGGAACAAGGACACACGCCGCCATGGCCCTCTACGACAGCATCCTCGACACCGTCGGCAACACCCCGATCATCAAGCTCCAGCGCCTCGCGCCGAAGCACGCCACCGTCTACGTGAAGGCGGAATCGTTCAATCCCGGCGGCTCGGTCAAGGACCGGCTGGCGCTGGGCATCGTGCTCGACGCCGAACGCCGCGGCCTGCTCAAGCCCGGCGACACCATCGTCGAAGCGACGTCCGGCAACACCGGCATCGCGCTGGCGATGGTCGCCGCCGCGCGCGGCTACAAGTTCGTGGCGGTGATGACCGAAACCTTCTCGATCGAACGCCGCAAGGCCATGCGCGCCTACGGCGCCAAGGTCATCCTGACGCCCGCCGCCGCGCGCGGCACCGGCATGGTGGAGAAGGCGAAGGAACTGGCGGCCAAGCACGGCTGGTTCCTGGCCAGCCAGTTCGCCAACCCGGCCAACCCGGCCTACCACCGCAGCACCACCGCCGCGGAAATCCTGCGCGACTTCGCCGGCAAGCGGCTCGACTACTTCGTCAGCGGCTGGGGCAGCGGCGGCACCGTGACCGGCGTGGGCGAAGTGCTGAAGGTCGCGCGCCCGGACGTGCGCATCGTCGCCACCGAGCCGGCCGGCGCGGCCCTGCTCAAGGGCGACGAATGGAAGCCGCACAAGATCCAGGGCTGGACGCCGGACTTCGTGCCCGAGGTGCTGAATCGCGCAGCCTACGATGAACTGCGCAACGTCGCCGACGAGGACGCCATCGCCACCTCGCGCCGGCTGGCCGCCGAGGAAGGCATCTTCGTCGGCATTTCCGCCGGCGCCACCACCGCCACCGCGCTGAAGCTGGCGGAAACCGCGCTGGAAGGCAGCGTGCTGCTGGCGATGCTGCCGGACACGGGCGAGCGCTATTTCTCCTCGCCGCTGTTCGCCGACATCAACGAGGGCAGCGACGACGAGTGGCTGGCGAGCTTGGGATAAGCGGCGACCAAACCGCACGGCCGGGCGCTTTCGCCGTTCCCGCGAAAGCGGCCCGTTTCCGGCGATCGGATGTCTGCCCGATCAGATTGCCACCCTGCATAGCTCGATGCTGCGGATCGCAGTCGCGGCGGCGCGCGCAAACGGCGCCCTGCGCCGATCACGCCCGCCGCGGAGGCCAGCGGTCGTACTTGGGCAACCGGGGATCCATCGCATCCCATGCCGCCGCCTGCGACACGAACACATCGGCTTTCGGCTGATAGAGGCCCGGGTCGTCCAGCGTTCCCGCGCGAATCGACAGCAGGCTTCCCACCATGTCGGCGTCGCCGACGATCTGCGCGCCGCAGCCGCCGCAGAACCCGCGCGCGATGGTGTGCCCGCTCCCGCCCCGCATCGCGTGATAGGTCAGGTTGCCGCTCACCTTTACTGCCGCGCGCGCGAAGAACATGATCGGCGCGTAGGCGCAACCGGTGCTCTTCCGGCAGTCATCGCAATGGCAATTGAACTGGAACACCGGTTCGCCGGTGGCGACATAGGACACCTGGCCGCACAGGCAGCGTCCTTCGTATGCGGGATGGGCGGTCGGGCTGGTAGTGTCCATGGCTCTTCTCTTCCAGATTGGGCGCGCGATCACTTCGGAATCCATCGAGCCCGCATCGGGCTCAACGGAACCGGGAATTCATTTGCGCCGAAGCGCATCCAGCACGCCATCCACCGCGTCGATGACGGCCTGCGGCGCATCGACCTGGATGTTGTGCCGGGTCATCGGCACCACGCGCTGTTCGCCGCGCGACGACATCGCCGCGGTGAGCCGATGCGCCGTCACCCACGACAGCCAGCCGGTCTCGCCGAACGACGGCGTCATGTCCCACAGGCTGTGCGTGAGCACGACGAGCGGCCTGTCCCCGAACGGATGCTTTCCGGCGAACAACCTGGCGTAGCGCGCATCGGCCGCCGGGTCGGCCGCGAACATGCTGCGGGCGAATTCCTCCGCCTGCGCCGCCTGGTATGCGGCAAGCGGCTGCAACCTGCGGCGCTCGGCGTTGATCCTGGCCCCGAGCTGCGGGCGCACCGGATCCGTGCACCGCGTGTAGGCCTCCTCGTCCAGCGGCCCCCGGCTTGCCTCTGCGGCACACTTGCGGAAGTGATCGATGCCGGCCCGGATGCCCTCGGCGTCATCCGCCCTCGCCTCGCCCGCCAGCTTGGCGCCGAAGCGCGGAGCCAGCAGCGGGCCGACGCGATCCCAGAGTCGTTCCTCGGACGGGTCCACCAGCACGAGGCCCGCCACCTGATCCGGATGCGTCGCCGCGTAGACCTTCATGTAGAAGCCGCCGAGCGAATGGCCGACCAGCACGAGCGGCCCCCGGATGCCGGCGCGCTCCAGCAGCGCGTGCAGGTCCCTGACCGCGTTTTCTGCTGTCGCAGGATGCGGCGACGGATCGCTGTAGCCCATGCCCGGACGGTCGTAGCTGCAGGCGCGCGTCCGCGTGGCGATGGCCGGCTGAATCAGGGCCCAGGTGTTCGACCAATCGCTGAGGCCGGATTCGAAGACCACCGTCGGACTCCCCGCGCCTTCGCAGTGGAGATTGATCCTGCGGCCCGGCTCGACTTCGATCCGGTCGTGGGGCCGGACGTAGGCCTCCTGCACCTGCTCGATCGGGATAACGGCAGGCGTCGCCGCCCATGCGGGCATCGCGGCAAGAACGCCGGAAAGCAGAAACCATCTTGAGCGCACGGCTCGATCCTCGTGGGTGAAAGAGACAGCGGCAACGCCCCGTTCGACGCGGCATCAGTACGGCGTGCCGTCCTTGCGGGTGAATCGCCAGTTGCCGGCGGTGCCGACGGCAACGAGGTCGTCGTCCGGATAGACAACCGAATCCCCGGGCGTGCGGTCGCCGATTTCGAGATAGACCGCATCGCGGTTGCTCTCATTTAAGAGCTGATGGGCGTCGCCGGAGCCGGCCTTGAAGCCGGCGCACATGCCCGGCTTCAATGGCGTACGGCCGCGGTCGGTAACAAGGGTCGGCTCGCCTTCCAGCACGTAGACGAACTCGTCCTGCCGCGCATGCGCGTGCCGCAGCGCGGACACCGCGCCCGGTGCCAGGCGGGTCAGGTTGATGCCGAAGTTCGCCAGCCCGAACAGTGCGCCCAGCGGCCGCTTCATGCGTCCGGCCATGCGTTCCGCGAACAGGGGCGGATAGACGGACGGCAGGTCGCGGACGGGCGCGCGGGCGGCGTCCACGGCCACCGGAAGTTCCGGCTCGCTCATATGATCGATTCGGGCACAAACGGCGATTCGCCATGCAGGCGATCCCGCAGGAAGCGGATGACCTCGTCGCGCGCCCGGCAGGTCGGCTCGCCTTCGGCGTCGATCAGGTGCGCGGTCAGGACGCTGTGCGGAACGCGCACGACGTCGCGGAAGAACGGCGGCGGGTTCGGATTGGCGGCACTGTCGGGCAGCGTGCGTCCGTCGAACCGCTCGCCCAGCGCGGCCCGGTACGCGGCGAACCGCGCGGCCCGGCAATGCACGTCGCCTTCGAACCGGTAGGCCAGCACCTTGAGGTCGTCGCGCTCCAGCCGCGCGCGCACCTGCGCGATCTCGTCCTGCCCCATGTCGATGTCCTCCGGCGCCTCCAGCGGCAGCGACGGCTGCGCCACCACCGGCGCGACGACCGCCGGCTCCAGCACCATCGACAGCGCGAAGTTGCCGGTGAAGCACATGCCGACCGCCCCGACGCCGGGGCCGCCGCATTCGGCCAGCGCCTGCCGCGCCAATGCACGCAGCCAGCGGGTGATCGGCCGGTCGCCACGGCCGGACAGCGCCTGGAACTCCATGCTCACGCAGGTCTTGCGGAACACGTCGATGGCCTCGGCCGCGCTGGCGACGGCGCCGTCGCGGCCGAACAGCGACGGCAGGTACACGCTGAAGCCCGCGTCGCGCACCCAGCGCGCGAACCGCGCCACTTCCGGTGAGATGCCGGGCATCTCCGGCATGACGATGACGGCGGGGCCGTGGCCGGTCACGTGGACGCGCCGGATAATGCCGTCAAATGCGAGCTCGCGCGGCTGGAAGTCCGCGAGCGCGTCGCCTCCCGCGCCTGCTCCTGCGGGTTCCCGCATCGGAATCGAAACGTCGTCCGCCGCCATCGCTGCCCCTCGCCCGAATGGATTCGCCGTCGCTAACTGCATGGCACGATGGCCATTTGAGCCGGTGTATCGCATTTCCGTCGAGTGTATGTAATGACTCTTTTCAGGCTAAAACGGACATACGATTTTGGCGCCGGATTGGCGTAAGGTGGCGCATCGCCACGCATGGCCCGCACTGCATGCGAACGAGAGGAGAAGCGATGCAGGATTTCGAGATCCTGGTGCTGGACGGCACCAATCCCAGCGGCGTCGCCATGACCCGCGACATCCTCGAAGCGGCGCGGCTGTACGCGGCGCGGACGGGACACGCGCTGCCGACGTGGTCCTTCCACTCGCCGGCCGGCGGCACGGTTCGGCTGCAAGGCGGGCTGTCGATCGAGACTCGGCGCCTGCCGGATCGCAGGACGTCGCAGGGCGCGGTGGTCGTGGTGCCCGGCCTCTGGGTCGAAAGCGCGCAGGGCATCCGCGACCGCATCGCGCGCGAGGACGCCCGGCGCGCGATCGCCTACCTGCGCCGGCGCGGCAAGACCGGCGCCACGGTCGCGGCCTCCTGCTCCGCCGCCTTCCTGCTGCATGCGGCGGGCCTGCTCGACGGACGCCGCGCCACCACCACCTGGTGGCTGGCTCCCGAGCTTGCGCGGCTGGCGCCGCACACCCAGCTCGAGGGCAACCGCATCCTCTGCGTGGACGGCTCCGTGGTCACCGCCGGCGCCGCGTTCGCGCAGTCGGACGTGATGCTGTATCTGCTGCGCCAGCGGTTCGGCGCCGCGCTGACCGAAGGCGTGTCGCGTGTGCTCCTGCTGCACGAGCGATCCGAGTCGGCGCAGTTCGTCGTGCCGGCGATGCTGGCCAGCGGCGATGCGCTGGTCTCGAAACTGACCAGGCGCGTCGAAGCCGCGCTGCCGGACATTCCGTCCGTGGCCGAACTGGCGAAAGAGCTGCACGTCTCCGAGCGCACCCTGGGCCGCCGCGTCCGCCACGCCACCGGCATGGGAACGAACGCGATGATCCAGAGCATCCGCGTGCATCGCGCCCGCGCGCTGCTGCGCACCAGCAGGATGAGCATCGAGCAGGTCGCGCTGTCGGTCGGCTATCGCGACGCCACCGCGCTGCGCCGGTTGATGCAGAAGGCGGTCGGCACCACGCCGGGCCAGGTGCGCGCGACGACATCGGTCGCCGAGCAAACCGGACGCCGCGTCCGGACGTCCCTGCGGAAGGCGGGTTGAGCCATGGCGCCCGTCCTGATCGTCACCGGCGGCTCGCGCGGCATCGGCGCCGCCACCGCCCGGCTCGGCGCGGAGCGCGGCTACGCGGTCTGCGTGAACTACCTGACCGCCGCACGCGAGGCCGATGCGCTGGTGGCCGGAATCGCGCGCGCCGGCGGCCGCGCGATGGCGGTGCGCGCCGACGTGTCGGTGGAAGCCGACGTGCTCGCCCTGTTCGACGCGGCCGACCGGATGGGCCGGCTCGCGGGGCTGGTGAACAATGCCGGCGTGCTCGAACGGCAAGGCACGCTGCTCGACATGGACGCCGCCCGCCTCTCGCGGATCATGGCGACGAACGTCGTGGGTCCGATGCTCTGCGCGCGCGAGGCGGTGCGGCGCATGTCCACGCGCCTGGGCGGCCACGGCGGCGCCATCGTCAACGTCTCGTCCGTTGCCGCGCGGACAGGCTCGCCCGGCGAATACGTCGACTACGCCGCCAGCAAGGGCGCGCTGGACACGTTCACGCGCGGGCTCGCCGCCGAAGTCGCGCGCGACGCCGTACGCGTCAACGCGGTACGCCCCGGCTTCATCCACACCGGCATCCACGCCCGCGGCGGCGAGCCGGGCCGCATCGATCGCCTGGCGCCGTCGATCCCGCTTGGCCGCGGCGGCACGCCGGAGGAAGTCGCGCGCGCGATCCTGTGGCTGCTCTCGCCGGAAGCCTCGTACTCGACCGGCGCGATCGTGGACGTGGCGGGCGGGCGCTGAACGCAGGCGGATTCAACTCGCCTGCGGTCGGGCGGCGCCGATCGGCAGGCGGGCGACGCGCAGCATCCGTTCCGACTGGAAGATCGCCGGATCGCGCAGGTAGTCGATGAACATGTCGGTGGCGTCGTCGCCCCAGAACAATTGGCCATCGCAGGCAATGGTCGGAACACCGAAGACCTGGTGCTCCAGTGCGCGCGCGAAGTTGTCACGAAGCGCGCGTTGCACGTCCTCGTCCGCCAACGCGGACGCGGCGCCGGACAGGCCGAGCCGCCGCGCCAGCGCCTCGATCCCGTCCGCATCCTCGACCGCGTTGCCCTCCTCCCAGATGTGGCGGAACACCGTATCGATCGCCTCCACCGTCGTGCCCGCCGCCACGCACAGCCGCAGCGCGGGCAGCGGATTGAACGGATGCGCGGGCGGGAACCGCAGCGGAATGCCATCGCGTTCGGCGCGCCAGACCACCTGCCGGTAGGTGAAGATACGCTTGGCCGGGATCTCCGCCGGCCCCTTGTGGCCGAGCTGGTTCAGCAGGCCGGCGAACAGCACCGGCCGGTGAATCAGTCCCGCGAGCGGAAGCCGCTGCAACCTCCGCCATTGCAGGTAGGCGAAGGGCGAAACGAAATCGAAATACCAGGTCGCGGGTGCGTCCATCGGCATCCTCCACCGCGAAGGGGTCACAGCAGGACGAGCAGGCAGGACGCGCCGGTGACGACGGCGAGCGCGCGGCCGACGCGGCGGGCGGTCTCCGGGTTCTGGAACGCCGCCCGGAACGCGCTGCCGAACACGGCCCACAGCGTGATCGATGGCAGGCCCAGCACGAAGAACAGCGCCACCAGCCTCCACACCGACGGCCAATAGGCGGCGCCCGCCAGCGTGTAGGCGCCGACGGCGCTCAGGCACATCATCCATGCCTTCGGATTCAGCACCTGGAACGCCGCCGCCTTGAAGAAGCCGATCGGTCTGTCCATCGCCGCGGAGCCGGTCGAACTCGAACGCCAAAGCCCGTGCGCCAGGTACAGCAGATAGGCGGCACCGACCAGCTTCAACGCCCATTGCACCTCGGCATGGCGCTGGAACACGACGCCCAGCCCGGCGGCGACGGCGAGCAGCAGGCACTGGAAGCCGGCCTGCACGCCCAGCAGCAACGGCAGCGTCCGCCGAAAGCCGAACGCCAGGCCCGAGGACGCCAGCATCAGGTTGTTGGGCCCGGGGGTGATCGACGAGACCAGGGCGAAGGCGGCGCTGGCCGCCAGCAATCGAACGTCCACGTGTTGGCTCGCATGCGCCGGACGGCGGCGCGGATGCGTCATTGAGCCAATCGCGCCGACGACAGGCCAGCGTCGGCGATGACGCGTTTCGGGACGAAACGGACATGGAATGGCACGCCGGATCGTCCGGCCCGCAACGGAGCGAGTCGCTCGCGCCGCGACGCTCCGCAGCCGCAAGCCTGCCTGGCCGATTCCGCATGGAAGATGTCGGTCCAGGCGCTCGCCTGTTCCGCTGCGCGGCGCTGCAATAGCCGCCACGCCCGGAGGTTCACCATGGCTATCGGATTCCTTGGCATCGGCACCATGGGCCTGCCCATGGCGAACCGCCTGTTGTCGGCCGGCGTGCCCTTGCGCATCTGGAACCGCACCGCCGGTCGCTGCGCGCCGCTTGTCGCCCGCGGTGCCATCGAGGCGCCGAGCGTGGATGCGCTGTTCGAGGCATGCGAGGTCGTGATGGTGATGCTGCTGAACCAGGAAGCCGTGGATGCCGCTCTCGGGCGAGGCCTTCCCGCCTTCGGCCGGCGCGCCCGCGATCGCACGGTGGTGATGCTCGGCACGACGTCCGCCGGCTATTCGGCAGGGCTCGCGGCGGACATCCATCGCCAGGGCGGCCGTTACGTGGAAGCGCCGGTGTCGGGTTCGCGCGGCCCCGCCGAGGAAGGCGCGCTGATCGGCATGCTGGCGGGAGATTCGCCGGTCGTCGACGCGGTCGAACCGCTGCTGCGTCCGTTCTGCCGCCAGATGGTGCGCTGCGGATCGGTGCCGTCGGCGCTGCGCCTGAAGCTGGCCGTGAACCACTACCTGATCGTGCTGGTGGCCGCGCTTGCCGAGGCGACCAAAGCGGCCGCCGCGAGCGGCGTGGATCTTGGCGTCTTCCGCGAAGTGCTCGATGCCGGACCGATGTCGAGCGCGGTATCCCGGGCCAAGCTCCACAAGCTGGCGACCGGCGATTTCGCTCCGCAGGCCGCGATCGGGGACGTGGCGAAGATCGCGCAACTGGTGCAGCGGCAGGCCCATGACGCGGGGGCCGATGCCTCGCTGATCGACGCGACGACGCAGCTATT
Source organism: Thermomonas brevis (assembly GCF_014395425.1). Taxonomy (NCBI): domain Bacteria; kingdom Pseudomonadati; phylum Pseudomonadota; class Gammaproteobacteria; order Lysobacterales; family Lysobacteraceae; genus Thermomonas; species Thermomonas brevis. The sequence continues at coordinate 2,757,161 of NZ_CP060711.1, read as the reverse complement.
CGCCGCCGCCCGCGCGCGCGGCCTGTCCGGCCTCGACATGGTGGCGGTGCTCGAGGACGGCGCGATGGAACGCGTGTCGCCCGAAACTCTATGAAGGGCGCGCGCGGCGTATCGGATCAAGCTCGGAGCATGGGACTCAGGTCCGCCCGTACACGTCCTCGTAGCGGACGATGTCGTCCTCGCCCAGGTAGTCGCCGGACTGCACCTCGATCAGTTCCAGCATCTGCGCGCCGGGGTTCTCCAGTCGGTGCTTCGCGCCGATGGGGATGTAGGCGCTCTGGTTGGCGAACAGCTCGAACACGTCGTTGTCGCGGGTCACGCGGGCGACGCCGCTGACCACGATCCAGTGTTCGGCGCGGCGCGCGTGCGATTGCAGCGACAGCCGCGCGCCGGGCTTCACCTTGATCCGCTTGACCTGAAAGCGCTCGCCCATGTCCACCGAGTCGTAGCTGCCCCATGGGCGGTGCACTTCCCGGTGCAGCACGGCCTGCGAACGCTGCCCGGCCTTGAGTCGCGCCACCACGTCCTTGACCTGCTGCACGCGATCCTTGCGCGCCACCAGCACGGCGTCGTCGGTTTCCACCACCACCAGATCGTCCACGCCGACCAGCGCCACCAGCCGCCGCGCATAGGCATAGCTGTTGCGGCTGTCGATGGCGATCACGTCGCCGTGGTGCGCGTTGCCGTCGGCGTCCTGCTCGCTCACCTCCCACAGCGCCGACCACGAACCGACGTCGTTCCAGCCGATTGACACCGGCAGCACGCCGGCCGCGCCGGTCTTTTCCATCACCGCGTAGTCGATGGAATCGGACGGGCAGGCGGCGAACGCGGCCTTGTCGAGGCGGATGAAATCGCCGTCGCGCGCCGCCGCGTCGAAGGCGGTGCGCACCGCCGCCACGATGTCCGGGCGGAAGCGTTGCAGTTCTTCGAGGTAGCGTGAGGCGCGCAGCAGGAACATACCGCTGTTCCAGTAGTGGCCGCCGGCGTCGAGATACGCCTGCGCGGTGACAGCGTCGGGCTTCTCGACGAAGCGCAGCACGCCGCGCACGCCTTCGCCCGCTTCCGCTTGGCCCGCTTCCGCCTGGATATAGCCGAAGCCGGTTTCCGGCGCGTCCGGCACGATCCCGAAGGTCACCAGCGTGCCCGCTTCCGCCGCCGGCATGGCCGCGCGCACGGCGGCGCGGAACGCTTCTCCATCGCGCACGACGTGGTCGGAAGGCAGCACCAGCAGCAGCGGATCGTCGCCGTCGGCCATCGCCTGCATCGCCGCGGCGGCGATGGCGGGCGCGGTGTTGCGGCCGACGGGTTCGAGCACGATGGCCGGTGTCGGCGCACCGATCTGGCGTAGCTGTTCGGCGACCAGGAAACGGTGGTCTTCGCCCGCCACCACGATCGGCGCGGCGTCGGCTAGGTCGGCCACGCGCCGCCAGGTCGCCTGCAACATCGTGTCCTCGCCGGCCAGCGGCAGGAACTGCTTGGGATAGGCCTCGCGCGACAGCGGCCACAGGCGCGTGCCGGAACCGCCGGACAACAGGACAGGCTGCAATTTCGCCACGGAGGCCTCGCCACGACTCGCTGAAAGCAAGGCCGCAGTTTACCCTTTGCGCATGAGCGAACCCGCACTCCACGACCCGCGCGCCGCGCAACGCTTGGCTTGGGCGCGCGACGCGCTGGGCGACAGCGGCGCCGCGCTGGAACGCGCCTCCACCGACGCCGGCTTCCGCAGCTACTGGCGCAGCGTCGGCGCGGGGCCTTCGCGGATCGTGATGGATTCGCCGCCGGACAAGGAGGACGTGCGGCCGTGGCTGCGCGTGCGCGACCTGCTCGACGCCGGCGGCGTGCGCGTGCCGCGGGTGCTGGCGCGCGACGTCGACGCCGGTTTCCTGCTGCTGGAAGACTTCGGCGGCCCGACCGTGGCGCAGGTGATCGACGACGCGAATGCCGATGCGCATATGGACGCCGCCATCGCGCAGCTGGTGCGGCTGCAATCGCTGGCGCTGCCGGCGGACTTCCCCGCGTTCGGCGAAGCGCTGCTGCAGCGCGACGCCGGGCTGTTCGAGGAATGGTTCCTGCGCCGCCATCTCGGTCTCGAACTGGACTGCGGCGACGTCGAGCGCCTGCAACTCGCGCAGCGCCGGCTGATGGACACCATGCTGGCGCAGCCGCGCGTGCCGACGCACCGCGACTACATGCCGCGCAACCTGATGCCTGTCGAAGGCGGTCCGGCGGTGCTGGACTTCCAGGACCTGGTGCTGGGCCCGATCGCCTACGATCCGGTGAGCCTGCTGCGCGACGCCTTCCTGAGCTGGCCGGAAGCGCGCGTCGATGGTTGGCTGCGCCGCTACCACGCGCGCGCCGCCGACGCGGGGCTGCCGGTTCCGGCGCTCGACCTGTTCCTGCGCGACACCGATTGGTGCGGCGTGCAGCGGCACCTGAAGATCCTCGGCATCTTCGCCCGCCTGCACCATCGCGATGGCAAGCCGCGCTACCTCACCGACGCGCCGCGCTTTCTCGCCTACCTCGACGCGGTGGTGCCGAAGTACCGCGAGCTCGATCCGTTGCGCGAGCTGCTGGAACGCACGGTCAAGCCCGCGTTCGCGCGGGTGGCCGCATGAAGGCCCTCATCTTCGCCGCCGGCCTCGGCGAGCGCATGCGTCCGTTGACCGATGCCACGCCCAAACCGCTGCTGCACGTCGGCGGCAAGCCGCTGATCGAGTGGCATCTGGAGAAGCTGGCCGCGCTCGACATCCGCGAGGTCGTCGTCAACACCTCGTGGCTGGCGCAGCAGTTCCCGGCGGCATTGGGCGACGGTTCGCGCTGGAACCTGCGCATCGCCTACGCATACGAGGGCGACACGCCGCTGGAAACCGGCGGCGGCATGCTCGCCGCGCTGCCGCTGCTGGGCAATGCTCCCTTCCTGCTGGTCAATGGCGACGTGTGGACGGACTACGACTTCGCCCGCCTGCCGCGCGAGCCGCGCGGGCTGGCGCACCTGGTCATGGTGGATCGGCCGCCGCAGGCGACGCACGGGGATTTCGCACTGGATGCGGACGGCTGCGTGCGCGCCGACGGCGAGCACAAGCTCACCTACGCCGGCATCGGCGTGTACCGCCCGCAGTTGCTGGACGGCTGGCGCGACGTGATTCCCGAACCGGCCATCGCCAACGGCAAGCCGAAGTTCCCGCTCGCCCCGATCCTGCGCGCGCACATGGCCGAAGGCGGCATCGGCGGCGAACACCATCGCAGCCGGTGGACGGACGTGGGCACGCCGGAGCGGCTGGCGCGGCTCGACGCCGAACTGCGGCCGAATTCCAGCTCGCCGTAGTCGCGCCGTACCGGGCGGAGCGCGCCTAAGCCTGATCGGCTTCCAGCACCTGCCGCAAAAACGGCACGGTCAAGCGCCGCTGCGCCGCCAGCGAGGCACGGTCCAGCCGCTCGAAGATGGCGGTCAGGCTGCCGAGGTCGCGGCTGGCGCGGCGCAGCAGCCACTCCAGCGCGGCATCGTCGAAGTCCAGCCCGCGTGCGGCGGCGCGCTGGCGCAGCAGCTCCGCGCGACCGGCATCGCCCAGCACCGGCAGCGCCCAGCGCGCGCATTGCGCCAGCCGCGAGCGCAGGTCCGGCAGGACCAGCCCCAGCGCGTCCGGCGCGTCGGCCGCCGCGTACAGCAGGCCGCGGCCGGCGTCGCGCAGGCGGTTGTGCAGATCGAACAGCGCGATTTCGTCCTCGCGGCTGCCGGCGATCGCGTCCACGTCGTCGAGCGCCAGCAGGTCGGCGGCGTCCAGCCCGTCCGCCGCGTCGCGCACGCGCCCGCGCAGGCCGCGCAGCGCCAGGTAGGCCGCGCGCAGGCCGGCGTCTTCCGCTTCCGCGCAGGTCGCCAGCAGCAGATGGGTCTTGCCGGTGGCGTGCGCGCCGTGCAGGTAGACGCCTCCGGTCGAGGCGCCGGCGGCCAGCGCGCGCAGCGCGTCCGGCAGGCCCGCGGGCGCATCGACGTAGCGCGACAGGCGCTGGTCCGGCGGCGCGCGCAGCGCCAGCGGAAGCTGCGGAACCAGATCGCTCATGGCCTCAGTCCGGCGTGCCGTCTTCGTCCGCCGCCGGGAGCTGCGCGTCCAGCAGGATGCCGGGGGTGTCGCCCGCGTACAGGCGGCTGTGCCGGTAGCGCTCCTGCGCGTAGCGCAGCAGCACGTTGACCACCGCCGCCACCGGCAGCGCCAGCAGCATGCCGAGGAAGCCGAACAGCGTGCCGCCGGCCATCACCGCGAAGATCACCGCCATCGGATGCAGGCCGATCTTGTCGCCGACCAGCTTCGGCGTCAGCCAGTAGCTCTCGATGATCTGGCCGACCGTGAACACCACCGCCACGCCGGCCAGGTGCTGCCAGTCGCCGAACTGCACCAGCGCGGCGATGCCGCCGAAGATCACGATCGACGCCGGCCCCAGGTAGGGCACGAAGGTCAGCAGGCCGGCGACCAGCCCGATCAGGATGCCGAGGTTCAGGCCAACCGCCCACAGGCCGATGGCGTACAGCACGCCGAGGATCAGCATCACCGTGAGCTGGCCGCGCAGGAAGCCGCCCAGCACCTCGTTGGATTCCAGCGCCAGCCGGCGCACGGTGTCGAAGTGGTCGCGCGGCACCAGCGCGCCGACCCGCTCGACGATTAGGTCCCAGTCGCGCAGGAAGAAGAAGGTCAGCACCGGCAGCAGCACGATGTTGGCCAGCCAGCCCATCAGCGCGAAGCCGGAGCGCGAGACGTAGCCCAGCACCGCGGCGGCGACCCCGCCGGCGCTCTGCCAGTGCTCGCGGATCAGCTGGAACAGGCGCTCGGGATCGAGCCACGACAGGATCTGCAGGCCGGTGCGGTGTTCGACCCACGGCAATGCGGTCTGCACCAGCCAGTCGCGGTAGCGCGGCAGCGATTCGACCAGGGTGACGATCTGCTGCTCCAGCAGCGGCACCAGCAGCACGGCGATGATCGCCAGCAGCAGCGTCATCACGCTGAACACCAGGATCACCGCGGTGTTGCGGCTGAACCGGCGCGCCTCCAGCCGGTCCACCATCGGGTCGCCCAGCCAGCCCAGCAGCGCGGCGAACACGAACGGGCTGAGGATCGGCGCCAGCAGCCAGACCACCCACAGCACGCCCAGGCCCAGCGCGGTCCACTGCACGCGCCGATAGAACGTGGCGATGGTGGCGAGGTCCTCGTCGCGATGCATGCTCAGGCTCCGCCCAAACGGAACGTGGCCGGCGCGCCGCCCGTCTCGCCGTCCGTGCCGGCCACCGGCGACAGCACGCCGCCGCGGCCCACGTAGCGGGCGAAATTGGCGATGCCGGAGGCCAGCTCCAGGTCCAGCTCCAGCGCGTCCGGCGTGGCGCTGGCGGGCGCGACGCGGCGGACGATGGAGATGCCGTCCAGGTAGCCGGCCAGACGCAGGTAGTCGTCGGCGCCGTGGATGCCGAGGATGCGCACTCGGTACAGCCCGGGCGGGCCGGCGTCGCCGGTCCTGGCGTAGCGCTTGAACAGCGCGTCGGCCGCGCCTTCCGCGCCGCCGGCCATCGCCCGGCGCGCGTCGGCGCTGCTGTTCTGCCAGTTCGCCAGCACCTTGCCGTTGTCCACGAAGGTCCAGTCCGCGCGCCAGCCGCCGGCGCTGCGCTGCAATTTGCCGATCAGCTGCATCGGCGGGCTGTAGCGCTTCGACAGCGAGGCGATGGCGGCGGTGTCGCCGCGCCAGATCGCGCCCACCGCCGCCTGCTCGGCCGCGCTGCCCGCCGGCAGCCCCAGCGCGTAGCCGCGCGACTTGGCCGCGTCCAGCACCGAGCGCGCCGCGTTCACCTGCCCCAGCCCGACCAGGCGCGGCCCGCTGCCATCGTCGATGGCGAGCCACAGCACCGGCTTCGGGCGCGGCTGCGGCCAGCTCGGCAGGCCGAACATCGACACCAGGTCGTCCACGTCGTCCTGCTTGAAGCGCACCACCAGCATGGTCTGGAAGCTGGGCGCACCGGTGGCCGAGACGCCCTCGTCCTGCCGGTAGTCGTAGCCGTCCACGTATTCGTCGGCGCGGGCCAGCTCCTCGCGCATGCCGTCGCGCTGGGCCGCCGTGCGGTCGCCGGTGACGTTGCCCAGTACCTGCGCCAGCGCCCGCGCGAACGCCTTGTCGCGCTCGCCGTCGGTCTGGTTGCGCACCGTCACCTCGGCTTCGTAGGCGCCGCGCGCGGCGGCGCGGTCGCCCTCGGTGCGCTGCGCCAGCGCCGTGGCCACGGGCAGCAGGCACAGCGCCGCCCACAGCAGGCCCATCCACCAGCACGTCGTCCGTTGCGGCCTTGCTTGCATCGCGATTCCTCGCCGGACAACCCGGCCTTGCCCCGAAATGGTGCCGCAGGCGGGCGGGCGCGTCCATGTCCGGGGCGCGCGGCTGTTAAAATTGCGCTTCACACGCCCGCACGAGTCCGCCGTGACGCCATCCTCGCCTTCCTCCCCCGGCCTGACCTACCGAGACGCGGGCGTCGACATCGACGCCGGCAACGAGGTCGTCGAACGCATCAAGCCGCTGGTCCGCCGCACGATGCGCCCCGAGGTGCTGGGCGGCGTCGGCCTGTTCGGTGGCCTGTTCGACCTCGCCGGCCGCTACAAGGAGCCGGTGCTGGTGTCCGGCACCGACGGCGTGGGCACGAAGCTCATCCTCGCCAAGCAGCTGAACCGCCACGACACCATCGGCCAGGACCTGGTGGCGATGTGCGTGAACGACGTGCTGGTGCAGGGCGCCGAGCCGCTGTTCTTCCTCGACTATTTCGCTACCGGCAAGCTCGACGTCGAAACCACTGTGCAGGTCGTCGCCGGCATCGCGAAAGGCTGCGAAATCGCCGGCTGCGCGCTGATCGGCGGCGAAACCGCCGAGATGCCGGACATGTACCCGCCGGGCGAATACGACCTGGCCGGCTTCACCGTCGGCGCGGTGGAGAAGTCGAAGCTGGTCGACTCCAGCAAGGTGCGCGCGGGCGACGTGCTGATCGGCATCGCCTCCAGCGGCCCGCATTCCAACGGCTATTCGCTGGTCCGCAGGATCCTCGAACGCGCCGGCAACCCACTCGACCTCGACCTCGGTGGCGTGAAGCTGGCCAACGCGCTGATGGAGCCGACCCGCATCTACGTCAAGCCGGTGCTGGAGCTGCTGGCAAAGCACGACATCCACGCGATGGCCCACGTCACCGGCGGCGCGCTGGTGGAGAAGATCATCCGCGTGGTGCCCAACGGCTATGGACTGGAGATCGACACCTCGTCCTGGCCGCTGCCGGCGGTGTTCGACTGGCTGCGGCGCGAGGGCAACGTGGCCCGCGAGGAAATGTGGCGCACCTTCAACTGCGGCGTCGGCTTCGTGCTGATGGTGTCGCCCGGCGATGCCTCCGCCGCCGAGGCCGACCTCGACCGCCTCGGCCTCGCCCACTGGCAGATCGGCCAGGTCGTGGCCCACGCGGGCGACGGCGAACGCCTGCGCATTTCCTGACCGCCCGCATGACCGCCCGCCTCGCCATCCTCGCCTCCGGGCGCGGCAGCAACCTGCAGGCCATCCTCGACGCCATCGCCGCCGGCGCGCTGGATGCACGGGTGGTCGGCGTGTTCTCCGACAGGCCCGACGCGCAGGCGTTGCAGCGCGTGCCGGAAGCGCTGCGCTGGTCGCGCACGCCGAAATCCTGCGGCGGCCGCGCCGCTTTCGACGCGACGCTGGCGGACGCGGTGGACGCGGTGGAACCGGACTGGGTGGTCTGCGTGGGCTACATGCGCATCCTCGGCGAAGACTTCGTGCGGCGCTTCCACGGCCGCCTGCTCAACATCCATCCCTCGCTGCTGCCGTTGTACAAGGGCCTGCACACCCACCAGCGCGCGCTCGAGGCCGGCGACGCCGAGCACGGCGCCAGCGTGCATTTCGTGACCGCGGAGCTGGACGCCGGCGCGGTGATCGCCCAGGCGCGCGTGCCGGTGCGGGCGGGCGACGACGCCGACGCGCTGGCCGCGCGCGTGCTGTCGGTCGAGCACCCGCTGCTGCTGCAGGTGCTGCGGCTGGCCGCGGCCGGCCGGCTTGCTGAACGGAACGGCCAGGCGACCCTGGATGGTCATCCCTTGTTTACGCCGCTCCCGCTAGAGTCGGCCCCAACCTGACCGTGCGCTTGCGCCGGCGATACAGACAGACGGTTGCCCCATGAACACGCTTCTTCGCCCCGCCCTCCTCCTCCCGCTGCTGCTGGCCGCCGCTCCGTCGTGGGCGGCGGTGAAGCCGTTCGTGGCCGATTACACGGCCAGCTGGAAAAGCGTGCAGGCCAACGCGCAGATCAGCCTGAGCCAAGCCGGCGGCAACCGCTGGAACTACGCGCTGACCGTCGAGAATCCGCTGGGCAGCACGCGCCAGAGCACCGTGTTCGAAGAGCGCGGCGGCACCTTCCGCCCGCTGTCCGGCAGCGACGTCACCCAGATCGTGTTCAAGAAGGGCTCGCAGAAGAATGCCGTCTACGACTGGGCGCAGCGCGAGGCGCGCTGGAGCGGCGACGTGAAGCCCGACCGCGCCGGCCCGGTCAAGCTGCAGGACGGCGACCTCGACGGCATGCTGCTCAATCTCGCCTTGGTCCGCGACGTGGCCGCCGGCAAGCCGCTGAACTACCGGCTGGTGGACAACGGCACCGCACGCGCGCAGAGCTACCAGAACCTCGGCAAGGAAACCATCACCGTGCAGGGGCAGTCGCGCACCGCCACCAAGGTGGCGCGCAACACCGACGACAAGCAGGTGATCGTGTGGATCGTCGAGGGCCTGCCCACGCCGGCGCGCATCCTGCAGCGCAAGAACGGCAGCGACGAGCTGGATCTGACGCTGAAGTCGCTGCGCTGAGGGCGCTGCGCTCCGAGCTGCAAACGCCGACCGGCAGCGGCACATCGCTGCCGCAGCCGCTTGATTGAACGCCGCGCCTATCCAGCGGTCTGCCGCCAGCCTTCCAGGAATCCCTCCACCATGCCGCCGAGCGCACCGGCGAGCAGGAGCAGGATCGCTGCGGCAAGCAACAGGTTGCGGTCGTTCCTGCGGTAGCCGATGACGAGCACCGCAACGCCGGCTACGAGCAGCGCGAGTTCAACGAAGTCCCCAAGCGACCCGGCCAGTGCAGCGCCCCGGTCGCGATCATTTCTTCGGCAGGTACGCCGTCGGATCGACCGGCTTGCCGTTGTAGCGGATCTCGAAGTGCAGCATGTCGCGCGATGCGCCGCTGCGGCCCATTTCCGCGATCTGCTGCCCGGCCTTGACCAGCGCGCCCTCGTTCACCAGCCGCGCGCGGTTGTGGCCATAGGCCGACAGCCACTGCTCGTTGTGCTTGACGATGACGAGCTCGCCGTAGCCGACCAGCCCGGAACCGGAATACACCACCACGCCGTCGGCGGCCGCGCGCACCGGCTGGCCGGACTTGCCGGCGATGTCGATGCCCTGCCGGGTCGGATCGCCGGACGCGAACGTACTGGCCACGGCGCCGTCCGCGGGCCAGCGCCAGCCCAGGTTGCTGGCGGTCGCCGTCGGCGCGGAGGGCGTTGCAACCGGAGCCGATGTGGAGGGCCGCGGCGTCGATGCGGGCGGCGCCTTGGTGCCGGCGGACGACGCGACGGTCGCCTCGCGCCCGTCGCGCGGATACAGCCGCAGGCGCTGCCCCGGATGGATCGTGTACGGCGGCGGGATGTCGTTCCACAGCGCCAGATCGAGCGCGGTGATGCCGTTCTCGGTGGCGATGCGGTAGACCGTCTGGCCCTTCTGCACCACCGCGGTGGCGCCGTACTTCGGCTGCGAAATGCGCACCGGCGGCAGCGCCGTGCTCGACGCATTCACGCGGCCGCCCTTGTGCGGATATTCGCGCACCACCCGGCTGCGGCCGCAGCCGGCGAGCAGCCCGATGGCGATGGCGATGACGACGACCCGGCGCATGCACATGCCGCCCATCATGCCGCATGCCCGCGCAACAGCAGCCAACCGGCCAGCGCCGCCACCAGCAGCATCGCCGCCCAGCCCAGGTGTTCGATCCAGCGGTGCAGCGCGCGTTCGGCGCGCTCGCCGCCCAGCCGGATCACCAGCGCCAGCAGGTAGACGCGCTTGCCGCGTCCGACCAGCATCGCCGCCAGGAACGGCAGCATCGGCACGCCGACCACGCCGCTGGCCCAGGTGAAGATCTTCAGCGGGATCGGCGTGAACCCGGCCAGCACCAGCAGCCAGAACGCCTTCCACGGCGAATGCGCGACGATCTCGCGCAGCTGCGCCACCTCGGCGTCGATCCGGCCCAGCCAGCCCAGCGCGGCCAGCATCGGCTTGACCGCCTCGTAGGCGTAATGGCCCAGCAGGTAGCCGACCACCGCGCCCAGCAGCGAGAACAGCAAGCTGATGCTGGCGAAGCGGAACGCGCGCTTCGGCTGCGCCAGGCACATCGGCGCCAGCATCACTTCCGGCATCACCGGGAACACGATGGCCTCGGCGAAGCTCAGGCCGCCCAGCAGCGCCGGCGCCTTCGGATGCCGCGACCACGCCAGCGCGCGCTGGTAGAGCGGGCCGAACAGTTTCATCGGTCGGTCAACCCCGACAGCAGCGGCACGAACACCACCGCGCCCAGGTCTTCCTGCGCGACGCCGCCGTCGGCGTCCTTGCGCAGGCACAGCAGCGACTGCCCGCCGGCCGCGCCCACCGGCGCCACCAGCACGCCGCCGGGCGCGAGTTGGGCGACCAGCGCGTCCACCAGCGCGGAGCCGGCGGCGGTGACGATGATCGCGTCGAACGGCGCTTCCTCCGGCCAGCCGATACGGCCGTCGTCGTGCTTGCTGCGCACGTGCAGGCCCAGGCTGCGGAAGCGCTTGCGCGCGGTGCGCAGCAGGTCGCCGATGCGCTCGACGGTGAACACTTCCAGCCCCAGCGCGGCCAGCACCGCCGCCTGGTAGCCGGAACCAGTGCCGACTTCCAGCACCTTCTTCGGCGACGCGGCGAGCAGGGCCTCGGTCATCTTCGCCACCACGTACGGCTGCGAGATGGTCTGGCCGTGGCCGATCGGCAGCGCGTTGTTCTCGTAGGCGCGCGAGGCCAGCGCCTCGTCGACGAACTGGTGGCGCGGCACGGTGCGGATCGCGTTGAGCACGCGCTCGTCGGTGATCCCGCCCTTGCGCAGGTCGTCGATCAGCCGGTCGCGCACGCGCTGCCCGGTCAGTCCCATGCCCACGTCGGCCGGTTGCAGGCGCAGGCGCGCGATCACGGCTGCGCCTCCAGCGACGCGGCCAGCCCGCCGACCCAGCCGGCCACCTGCTCCAGCGCCTGGTAGCGGGTGAGGTCGACGTGGATCGGGGTGATCGCGATGTTGCTGCTGCGCACCGCGTGGAAATCGGTGCCGGGGCCGGCGTCCTGCTCGTCGCCGGCAGCGCCGATCCACCACCACTGCCGGCCGCGCGGATCTTCCTGCGGCATGCACGGCTCGGCGCGATGGCGATGGCCCAGGCGGCTGGTCTCGAAGCCGCGGATCTCGTCCCACGGCAGGTCCGGCACGTTGACGTTGAGGATGGTGGACGCCGGCAGCGGATCGCGGCGCAAGCGCTCGACGATCTCCACCGCCGCGCGCGCGGCGCTCTCGTAGTGGCGGCCCTTGTGGCCTTCCGTCACCAGCGACATCGCCACCGCCGGCAGGCCCAGGAAGCGGCCTTCCATCGCCGCCGCCACGGTGCCGGAATAGATCACGTCGTCGCCGAGGTTGGCGGTGTTGTTGATGCCGGAGACCACGATGTCCGGTTCCAGCCCCAGCGCCTCCAGCATGCCGGTGACCGCCACGTGCACGCAGTCGGTGGGCGTGCCGTAGACCTTCCAGGTGCGCTCGTCGAGCTGCACCACCCGGATCGGCGCGTCCAGCGTCAGCGAATTGCTGGCGCCGCTGCGGTCGCGGTCGGGCGCCACCATCACCACTTCGTGGCCGGCCTCGCGCAGCCCCTGGGCCAGCGCGTGGATGCCGGGGGCGTCGACGCCGTCGTCGTTGCTGACCAGGACCCGCATCACGGCATCGGAACATTCTGCATGCAGCCATGATACCGGATGCCGCCGGCGCTTCGCGGTAACCTGCGCCAATGCGCAAGGCTCCGCCCGACATTCCACCCGAGCAGGACAACCGCGACGACGCCACCCTGTTCCGCGCCGCCATTGGCGCCGACGCCGGCAAGGTGCGCGCGCTGCCGCAGGCCCCGCCGCCGCCCGCAGCGCCCAAGCCGAAACCGTCCGCGAAGATGGCCCGCCGCGACGAGGACGCCGCGCGCGAGGAATTCCGCCACATGCTGGTGTCCGCGCTGGAAGCGGGCGACGCATTGAGCTACCGACGCGACGAAATCACCCCTTGCGTGCTGAAGAAACTCGCGCGCGGCGAATACGCGGCGCAGGAGGAACTCGACCTGCACGGCCTGCCCGCGCAGGCCGCCGAGGCGCTGCTGCGCGAGTTCCTGCGCGACTGCCGCCAGCATGGGCTGGGCTGCGTGCGGATCGTGCACGGCAAGGGCCGCAATTCCGAGGAGCGGCTGCCGGTGCTGAAGAACCTGGTGGATCGACTGCTGCGCCAGCGTGCGGACGTGCTGGCGTTCCATTCGCCCCCCGCCTCGCAGGGCGGCACCGGGGCGGTGCTGGTGCTGCTCAAGCGCGAATGAATCAGGATGGCATCCGCCACCAAGTGTGGTAGCCGCGGTTACGCAACCGCGCGCCGGGCGGAGAGCCGCGCAGGATCAACCATGCGCCAAGCAGGTCGCCGCAAGCGAACAGGGTGTTCCATAGCGAGGTCAGCGCAGGCAGCGGATGGAACTTCCCGGCGATCGCGCATATCCCCAACGGCAGGATGCTGAGCACGACAAACGGCCCCAGCAGCATCACCAGATACCGGGCGCGGCTCATTTCGCCGAAATACAACGCATAGAGAATGGCGTGCTTGCTGCTGCCGCCAAGCACACTCTGCGACGAACGCCCCTGACCGGGATGGAGCAACAAGTGGATGCCCTCGTGCACCACCACTAACGGCAGCACCACCAGCAGGCCCGTCAATGCACCAATCGCGCCGAAATCTCTGGCAGAGGCGTGCAGCAGCCACAGCCATGCAAGCGCGAACAACGGCAGGGTCAATGCCATCGGCACCAATGCATAAAGCTGCAGCTTCTCGGGCGCCGGCTCCTGCAAAGCTGTCCATCCGCCCTCGAGGGCCGGTTCGAAATCGGGGTTATCGGGTATGCCGTTCTCCCGATGCCACCTCATTGCATGTCCACGATGTCGCCCAGCTCGCGCAGCACCGTCGTCGCATAGCACCCCGGCGGCAGCGCGAAGCGCAGCTCCAGCGCGCCGTCCTCGCGCCACGTCCAAGCCAGCTCCGCCGGCCGCAGGCGCAGCGCGCGGCGTTCCTGCTTCAGGCCCGCGCGCTCCAGCCCGACACGCAAGCGGCCGGCGGTATCGCCCTGCATGGCCGCAAGTTCGACTTCGCGCGCCGCACCGGCGCTGCGCAATTCGCCCTCGCCCCACAGCGAGCCGGTGGGATGGATGTCGAACGCTTCCAGCCGCGCCTGCAATTCCGGCGTCATCGCTTCGGGCCCGAACACGCTGCGGCTGCCATCCAGCATCCACACCTCGCCGTCGAGCGCGGCGTCCCAGCTGCCGGCCTCGACGCGCGCGGCCAGCACCCGGTTGAACAACTCCGAGCGCGCGGCGGACAGCAGCATCGTGCGTTCCTCGCGCTTCACCCGGCGGCCGGCGAACATCGCCACCGCCTGCTGCACGTTGTTGCCGCCGCGGCCGAAGCGCTGCTCGCCGAAATAGTTGGGAACGCCGCGCCACGCGATTGCGGACAGCCGCGCCTCGACAGCCTCGCGCTCGCCCGATACTTCGCGCAGCGCCAGCACGAAGCGGTTGCCGGCCAGCGCACCGCGCGGCAGCTTGCGGGAATGCCAGGCATGCGCCAGCACGCGCAGCTCGTCCGACTGCAAGGCGTCGATATCGGGCGCGATCTTCTTCGGCAACCAGACGCTGAAACGCTGGCGGGTGACGGCGTGACGATCCTTCAAGCCGGCATAGCCGATCGCCGATTCGTCCACCCCGGCCCACTGCGCGATGGTCTTCGCGGCGAACGCGGTATTCATGCCGCGCTTCTCGACCGTCAGCAGCAGGTGTTCGCCCGCGCCACTGGGCTCGAAGCCCGGAAGTTCCTCGACGAAGAAATCTTCCGCCTGCGTGCGGATGCGCGCAGCCAGCACCGGCTCGCCGTGGGCGCGCGGCAATTCCATCACGCCCGCACCAACAGACACACGGCCTGCGCCGCAATGCCCTCGCCGCGCCCGGTGAAGCCCAGCTTCTCGCTGGTGGTCGCCTTCACGCTCACCGCATCCATGTCGATGCCGAGATCGGCTGCGATCAACTCGCGCATCGCCTGCGCGTGCGGGCCGACCTTGGGCCGCTCGCAAACCACGGTGACGTCGCAATTGCCCACCCGCCAGCCACGCTCGCGGATCAGCGCGTCGCAATGGCGCACGAAGGCGCGGCTGTCCGCCCCCTTCCAGCGCGCATCGGACGGTGGGAAATGGATGCCGATGTCCCCTAGCGTCAGCGCGCCTAGGATGGCATCGCACAGCGCGTGCAGCGCCACGTCGCCGTCGGAATGCGCCAGCACGCCGCGTTCGTGCGCAATGCGCACGCCGCCCAGCATCACGTGATCGCCGTCGCCGAAGGCATGTACGTCGAAGCCTTGGCCGATGCGGATGTTCATTTCGACTCCATTGTCGTCATTCGAACGAAGCGGAGAATCTGTTGTCGATGAAAAAGTGGTCTTTACGCTGCGCTCAGGACGACAGTCTCGATTGCAGCAGGAACTCCACCAGCGCCAGATCCGCCGGCGTGGTGACTTTCAGATTGTCCTCGCGGCCTTCGACCAGCGCGGGATGCAGGCCCAGCCGCTCGACCGCCATCGCCTCGTCGGTGACGGCGGCGCCCGTGGCCCGTGCCGCTTCCAGCGCGCGCAGCAAGAGGCCGCGGCGGAAGGCCTGCGGGGTCAGCGCGCGCCACAGGCCGCCGCGCGGTTCGGTAACGGCGATGTGCACTTCGGCATCGGCGCGCTTGAGCGTGTCGCGCACCGGCGCGGCGAGGATGGCGCCGTCTGCGCAGATCATTGCGGCGTCGATCAGCCTGTCGATGTCGTCCCCGCGCAGGTTGGGACGCGCGGCATCGTGCACCAGCAGAAGTTCGTCGTCGGCCACGCCGTCCGGCAGCGCGCGCAGCGCGGCCAGCACCGAATCGGCGCGCTCACCGCCGCCGATGCAGGCGATCACCGGCTTGCCGTGCAGCGACGTCCAGCCGGGCCAGCGCGGATCGCCTTCCGCCAGCGCGACGACCGCGCCGTCGATGCGCGGATGCGCCAGCAGCGCGTCCAGCGCGTGTTCGATCAGCGGCTTGCCGGCCGCATGCAGGTATTGCTTGGGCACCTCGCCGCCGAAGCGGCGCCCGCTGCCGGCGGCGGGCACCAGCGCCCAGCTCATGGCGTCGTGCCGTCGTCGTCCGCGGGCGACGGTGTTGGCTCAATCGGCGCAGGCGCGACGGGCGCGGCGGGCGCCTGCGCGCCGTCGATCACCCGGTAGAACGTCTCGCCCGGCTTGACCATGCCCAGCTCGCTGCGCGCGCGCTCCTCCACCGCCTCGCCGCCGGCCTTGAGATCGGCGACTTCCGCCGCCAGCGCGTCGTTGCGCGCCTGCAGCTTGCGGTTCTCGGCCTCCTGCGCGGCCACCTGCACCCGCAAGGCGTCCACTTCGCGCTGGCCGCCGTTGCCGTACCAGAGCTTGTACTGCAGCGCCGCCAGCAGCAGCGCGAGCGCCAGCAGCAGTACGCCGACGGACTTCACCCGCGTTCGCCCCGATCAGCGCTTGAGCGAGACGAAGGCGTCGCGGCCGGCGTAGCGCGCGGCACTGCCCAGCTGCTGTTCGATGCGCAGCAGTTGGTTGTACTTGGCCACGCGGTCGCTGCGGCACAGCGAACCGGTCTTGATCTGGGTCGCGGTGGTCGCCACCGCGATGTCGGCGATGGTGGTGTCCTCGGTCTCGCCGGAGCGGTGCGAGACGATCGCCGCGTACTTCGCGGCATCGGCCATCGCGATGGCTTCCAGCGTCTCGCTCAGGGTGCCGATCTGGTTGACTTTGATCAGGATGGCATTGGCGACGCCGCGGGCGATGCCGTCCTTGAAGATGCGCGGGTTGGTGACGAACAGGTCGTCGCCGACCAGCTGCACCTTCTCGCCCAGGCGGTCGGTCAGCAGCTTCCAGCCGTCCCAGTCGTCCTCGGCCATGCCGTCCTCGATGGTGATGATCGGGTACTGCGCGCTCCAGTTGGCGAGGAAGTCCACGAACTGCTCGGAGGTCAGGCGCTTGCCTTCGCCGGTGAGGTTGTACTTGCCGTTCTCGAAGAACTCGGTGGATGCGACGTCGAGGCCCAGCAGCACGTCCTCGCCGGCCTTGTAGCCGGCCTTGCCGATGGCTTCGAGGATGGTTTCCAGCGCCTCTTCATTGCTGCGCAGGTCGGGGGCGAAGCCGCCCTCGTCGCCGACGGCGGTGGACAGGCCGCGCGCCTTCAGCACCGACTTCAATGCGTGGAAGATCTCGGTGCCGCTGCGCAGCGCCTCGGAGAACGAGTCGAAGCCGACCGGCAGCACCATGAATTCCTGCAGGTCCACGTTGTTGTCGGCGTGCGCGCCGCCGTTGATGATGTTCATCATCGGCACCGGCAACGTCGGGGTCGCGCCGGTCATGCCGGCGAGGTACTGCCACAGCGCCTGCTTGCGCGATGCCGCCACCGCATGCGCGGCGGCCAGCGACACGCCCAGCAGCGCGTTCGCGCCCAGCCGGCCCTTGTTCTCGGTGCCGTCGAGGTCGATCAGGCGCTTGTCCAGGCCCGCCTGGTCGGCGGCGGCGAAGCCCTTCAGCGCATCGGCGATCACGCCGTTGACGTTGCCCACGGCCCGCGAAACGCCCTTGCCGAGATAGCGGGTCTTGTCGCCGTCGCGCAGTTCCACCGCCTCCTTGCTGCCGGTGGACGCGCCGGACGGCACGGCGGCGCGGCCGATGCTGCCGTCGGACAGGACGACGTCGGCTTCAAGCGTGGGATTGCCGCGGCTGTCGAGGATCTCGCGGGCGTGGACGGAAGTGATCGTGGTCATCGTGAGGTCGTCGTGGGAGTCGGGTCGGGGGAAATCAGACGGAGTTTTCCAGAAAACCGCCGCGCTTGGCGATGGCGTCCAGCTCCAGCATCGTGGACAGCAGCGCTTCCATCTTGCCGAGCGGCCACGCATTGGGGCCGTCGGACAGCGCCTTGCTCGGGTCGGGATGGGTTTCCATGAACACGCCGGCCACGCCGACCGCCACCGCCGCGCGCGCCAGCACCGGCACGAACTCGCGCTGGCCGCCCGAGCTGCTGCCCTGCCCGCCCGGCAATTGCACCGAGTGGGTGGCGTCGAACACAACCGGGCAGCCGGTGTCGCGCATCACCGACAGGCTGCGCATGTCGCTGACCAGGTTGTTGTAGCCGAACGAGGCGCCGCGCTCGCAGACCATGATCTGCGTATTGCCGGTGGACTTCGCCTTCTCGACCACGGGCTTCATGTCCCACGGCGACAGGAACTGGCCCTTCTTGATGTTGACCGGCTTGCCGGCCTCGCAGACCTTGCGGATGAAGTCGGTCTGGCGCACGAGGAAAGCCGGCGTCTGCAGCACGTCCACCACCGAGGCCACTTCGTCCATCGGCGTGTATTCGTGCACGTCGGTCAGCACCGGCACGCCGATCTGGCGCTTGACCTCGGCCAGCACGCGCAGGCCCTCTTCCATGCCGGGGCCGCGGAAGCTGTTGATGGACGTGCGGTTGGCCTTGTCGAAGCTGGACTTGAAGATGAAGTTGATCCCGAGCCTGCCGGTGATTTCCTTCAGCTGCCCGGCCACGTCGAGCTGCAGCTGCTCGCTTTCGACCACGCAGGGGCCGGCGATCAGGAACAGCGGTTGGTCCAGGCCGACGTCGAAGCCGCAAAGATTCATGAGTGCGCTCACTTCTGCTTGGCCGCCCGGCGGTCGCGGGCGGCGCGGATGAAGCCGACGAACAGCGGATGCCCGCTGCGCGGCGTCGAAAGGAACTCGGGGTGCGCCTGGCAGGCCAGGAACCACGGATGCGCGTCCTGCGGCAGTTCCACCATCTCCACCAGCAGGTCGTCCATCGACTTGGCGGAAATCACAAGCCCGGCGTCTTCCAGCTGGGTGCGGTAGCGGTTGTTGAACTCGTAGCGGTGGCGATGGCGCTCGCCCACCACGTCCTTGCCGTACAGCCGGTGCGCCAGCGTGCCCGGCTTGACGCGCTGCTCCTGCAGGCCGAGGCGCATGGTGCCGCCGAGGTCGGAGTCTTCGCTGCGGCGCTCGACTTCGCCGCTCTGGGTGCGCCACTCGGTGATCAGGCCGATCACCGGATGCGCGGCGTTGCGGTCGTTCTCGGTGCTGTTGGCGCCGGCCAGCCCGGCCTCGTGGCGGGCCACGTCGACCACCGCCGCCTGCATGCCGTAGCAGATCCCGAAGTACGGCAGCCCGGTGGCGCGCGCGTACTGCGAGGTCAGCACCTTGCCCTCGAAGCCGCGGTCGCCGAAGCCGCCCGGCACCAGCACGCCGTCCACGTCGGCCAGCAGCGCGGCCGCGCCCTCGGTCTCCACGTCGCCGGCTTCCAGCCACTTCAGGTTGACCCGCGTGCGCTGGCGGATGCCGCCGTGCTTGAGCGCCTCGCCCACCGACTTGTAGGCGTCCTTGTGGTCGACGTACTTGCCGACCACCGCGATCGTCACCTCGTCGTCCGGATGCTCGGCGGCGTCGACCACCGCGTCCCATTCCGACAGGTCGGCTTCATGCGCCTTGCCCTGCAGGCGCAGCTGCTCCACCACGATCTGGTCCAGCTGCTGCGCGTGCAGCCAGCGCGGGATCTTGTGGATGTTGTCCAGGTCGATGGCGGAGATCACCGCCTTCTCCGGCACGTTGGTGAACAGCGCGATCTTGCGGCGCTCGCCGTCCGGCAGCGGCTTCTCGCTGCGGCACATCAGCACGTCCGGCTGGATGCCGATGCCGCGCAGCTCCTTCACCGAGTGCTGGGTGGGCTTGGTCTTGAGCTCGCCGGCGGCGGCGATGTACGGCACCAGCGTCAGGTGCATGAACATCGCGTGGTCGGCGCCGCGCTCGATGCGCAACTGGCGGATCGCTTCGAGGAACGGCAGCGATTCGATGTCGCCGACGGTGCCGCCGATCTCCACGATGCCGACGTCGAAGCCGGCCGTGGCGGCGTCGATGCAGTGCTTGATCTGGTCGGTGACGTGCGGGATCACCTGCACGGTGCCGCCGAGGTAGTCGCCGCGGCGCTCCTTGCGGATCACCGCCTCGTAGATCTTGCCGGTGGTGATGGAGTTGCGGCCGGACAGACGGGTGTTGACGAAGCGCTCGTAGTGGCCGAGGTCGAGGTCGGTCTCGGCGCCGTCGTCGGTGACGTAGACCTCGCCGTGCTGGAACGGGCTCATCGTGCCCGGATCGACGTTGAGGTAGGGGTCCAGCTTCATCATCGTGACCTTCAGGCCACGGGCTTCGAGAATGGCCGCGAGCGACGCGGCGGCGATGCCCTTGCCAAGCGAGGACACCACGCCCCCGGTCACGAACAGAAGGGGCGTATGGGAGACGGGGGAAGTCATGTCGGCAGCGCGGCGCTGGAAACCCGCATTCTAGCGGCAAGACCCGGCTTCGTGCACGGCCGCGGCCGCGCCGCTCGCGCGGAAGCCCTTGATCCGGAAAGGAAAAGACGGTTTTTTTCAGAAACCTTCCGCGGCGCATGCATCCAGCCGATGCCGGAACTGCCGCACCAGCGCGCCGCTGCTGCGCCAGTAGGCTTTCGCCAATTCCGAGGGGCCATCGCGGCCTTCGCCCCGCATCAGCACCTTCGCCGAGGCGTGAAATTCGCGCGCGCCGGTGGCCCGCACGGCGCCGGCGATGTTGTCGACGGTGAGCCCCGCCCCCGCCATCATCGCCAGCCGGCCATCGGCGCGGGCGATGTCGGCGGCAATGGCGGATGCGCCACTCAGCGCGTCGTCCGCGCCGCCGGAGGTGAGGATGCGCTCGCAGCCCAACGCGACCACGTCCTCCAGCGCACCGACGCGGTCGGCCACGCAGTCGAAGGCGCGATGGAAGGTGATGCCCATCGTGCCAGCCGCCTCGGCCAGCACGCGGCAGCCGGCCATGTCGACGTTGCCCTCGGCGTCCAGCGCGCCGATCACCACGCCGTCGCAGCCCAGCCGCGCGCACAGTTCGACGTCGCGGCGCATGACCTCCCATTCGTCCGGCGAATACACGAAGTCGCCGCCGCGCGGACGGATCAGCACGTACAGCGGGATGCGCAGGCGTTCGCGCGCCAATGCCAGGGTGCCGAAGGACGGCGTCGCGCCGCCCTCGCCGAGGTTCTCGCACAGCTCCACCCGGTCGGCCCCGCCGGCCTGCGCGGCCAGCGCCGATTCCAGCGAGTTGGCGGCGATCTCCAGCAGCGGCCGCGGCGACGACATGCTCACGTCTGCGTGGTGGCGTAGACCGACGGCGACGCCAGCAGCGCGTCCTGTTTTTCCGCGTCGCAGACCGCATAGACGAAGCCGCGATGCAGCGCGAACGCGCCGACCTCGCCGTGCCTGTTCATCGCCAGGAAGCAGACCTGCACCTGCTTGCTGGCCTCGGGCCGCTTCTTCACCACCCGCTCGATGGCGATGCGGCAGGCATCGGCGGGCGAATGGCCCTGTCTCATCAGTTCGACGACGAGGAAGCTGGCGGCGTTGCGCAGCATTTCCTCGCCCACGCCGGAGGCGGTCGCCCCGCCCACCTCGTCATCGACGTACAGGCCGGCGCCGACGATCGGGCTGTCGCCGACCCGCCCGCGCAGCTTGAACGCCATGCCGCTGGTGGTGCAGGCGCCGGCCATGCGGCCGTCGCGACCGATGGCGAGCATGCCGATGGTGTCGTGGTTCTCGCTGTTGCCGGGCATGCGGCGGCGCTCGACGTTGATTTCCGGCTTGTACTCCGCGGTCTTCAGCCACTCGCGCCACGCCTGTTCCGCTTCCGGCGTGCGCAGGTTGCGGGGCTGGAAGCCTTCGGCGACCGCGAACTGTTTCGCGCCCTCGCCGACCAGCAGCACGTGCGGGGTCTTTTCCATCACCCGCCGCGCGACGCTGATGGGATGGTCGATGTCCTCCAGCGCCGCCACCGCGCCGCAGCCGCCATCGCCGCGCATGATGCTGGCGTCGAGCGTGACGTAGCCGTCGCGGTCCGGATAGCCGCAGCGCCCCACAGTGTGGTTGCACTGCCCGGTCTCGGCCCAGCGTGCGCCCGCCTCCACCGCGTCCAGCGCGCTACCGCCCTGGCCCAGCACCTCCCACGCGGCGCGGTTGGCCGGCACGCCGAAGTCCCAGGTCGACACGACCTTGGCCCCGGGCGATGCAGGCGCGGCGTTCGTCTTCGGCAGCGCCGCCGCACCGGCGGCGATCAATGTGGATTGCAGGAAACGGCGGCGGGACGGCATCGGAAGCTCCTTCGCGGAATTCCAGTTCGCGGGATCAGGACGCGAAACGCGCGGCATGCCAGGCGGCCGCGCCGATCAGGCCCAGTTGGCCGTGCTCGATGGTGAACACCGGCACCTCGCGCAGGGTGTCGGACAGCACGCCCTTGTCGAGGAAGCGCTGCATGAAGCCGCCCTGCCGCAGGTAGCGGTCGAGGTGCCCGGTCAGGCCGCCGGCGAGGCAGACCGAGCGCGCGCGGAACGTGATCGCGAGATCGCCGGCGAAGCTGCCCAGCCAGCGGCAGAACAGCGCGGTGCATTCGGCCGCGAGCAGGTCGCGGCCTTCGTCGGCGGCATCGACCAGATCGGCCGGCGCGTGCCAGCGCGGATTGACGCCGCGCAGTTCGCACAGCGCCTGGTACAGGTTCATCAGGCCCGGGCCGGAGAACACGCGCTCGCTGTCGACGTGACCGAAGCGCGCTTGCAGCAGCCGCACCACGTCGAGTTCCAGTGGCGTGTTGGCCGCCAGCGCCGCGTGCCCGGCCTCGCTGGGTTGCACGCCGGCGTGCCCGCCCTGGTCGATCACCAGCGCCGCGCCCAGCCCGGTGCCCGGCCCCAGCAGCAGCGCCGGCAGCGACAGGCCGCCGCCGTCGCCCGCGCCCAACACCTGCAGCTCCGCCAGCGGGATCTGCGGCAGCGCCCAGGCCAGCGCCTCGAAATCGTTGATCAGGTGCAGGTGTTCGATGCCGGCTTCGGCCCGCGTGTCCGCCAGCGACACCTTCCACGGCAGGTTGCTGTTGAGCAGGTGGTCGCCCTGCAGCACACCGGCGATCGCCACCACGCAGGTGGCGGGAAACGGCCCGGCGGCCTCGGCGTCGAGTTCCTCGCGGAAGCGGCGCAGGATCGCCGCCAGCCCCGGGAACTCCGCGCAGGCGTAGCGGCGGTGGAAGCCCACCGCGATCGCGCCGTCGCGCGTCTCCACCACGCCGAGCCTGGCGTAGGTGCCGCCGACATCGGCGGCCAGCAACCGGTTTCCAGCCGCATGCGCTTCGCCGCGGCCCACGACATCCACCACTGACACCCCCTCGAACATCCTTCCGGCGACGCCGGCGCGTCCCTGTCGCGCCATTGTACGGGCAGCGGCGACGGCGCCGCGTCGCGTGCAAAACCGCCCGCGAAGCCACACACTGGCGGCCTCATGCAGTCCCGCGAAACCCGATCGAGCGAATGAACACCCGCTACAACGCAGCCGACATCGAAGTCCTCTCCGGCCTGGACCCGGTCAAGCGCCGGCCCGGCATGTACACCGACACCGCGCGCCCCAACCACCTGGCGCAGGAAGTCATCGACAACGCGGTGGACGAGGCGCTGGCCGGCCACGCGCGCGGCATCGAGGTGACCCTGCACGCCGACGGCAGCTGCGAGGTCGCCGACGACGGCCGCGGCATGCCGGTGGACATCCATCCCGAGGAGAAGATCCCCGGCGTCGAGCTGATCCTCACCCGCCTGCACGCCGGCGGCAAGTTCAGCAACAAGAACTACACCTTCAGCGGCGGCCTGCACGGCGTGGGCGTGAGCGTGGTCAACGCGCTGTCGAAGAAGGTCGACGTGTTCATCAAGCGCGAAGGCAGCGAGTACCACATGGCCTTCGCCGACGGCGACCGCGCTTCCGCGCTGAGCGTCGTGGGCAGCGTCGGCAAGAAGAACACCGGCACCCGGTTGCGCTTCTGGCCCGATCCCAAGTATTTCGACACGCCGAAGTTCAACCTGCGCGCGCTCAAGCATCTGCTGCGCGCCAAGGCGGTGCTCTGCCCCGGCCTGACCGTCAGCCTGTACGACGAGGCCAGCGGCGAGCGCATCCAGTGGCACTACGAGGATGGCCTGCGCGACTACCTGAAGGGCGAACTGGCCGAACGCGAGCTGCTGCCGCCCGAGCTGTTCGTCGGCGCGTTGAAGAAGGACACCGAAACCGTCGACTGGGCGGTGGCCTGGGTGCCCGACGGCGAGCTGGTGCAGGAAAGCTACGTCAACCTGATTCCCACCGCCCAGCACGGCACCCACGTCAACGGCCTGCGCAGCGGCTTCACCGACGCGCTGCGCGAATTCTGCGACTTCCGCAACCTGCTGCCGCGCGGCGTCAAGCTGGCGCCAGAGGATGTATGGGACCGCGTCGCCTTCGTGCTGTCGCTGAAGATGACCGACCCGCAGTTCAGCGGCCAGACCAAGGAACGCCTGAGCTCGCGGCAGGCCGCCGGCTTCGTCGAAGGCGCCGCGCACGACGCGTTCTCGCTGTGGCTGAACGCCAACACCGAATTCGGCGAGAAGATCGCCCAGCTCGCCATCGAGCGCGCCTCGGCGCGACTCAAGACCGAGAAGCAGATCGTCCGCAAGAAGGTGACGCAGGGCCCTGCTCTGCCCGGCAAGCTGGCTGACTGCATTTCGCAGGACCTGTCGCGCACGGAGCTTTTCCTGGTCGAGGGCGACTCCGCCGGCGGCAGCGCCAAGCAGGCGCGCGACAAGGACTTCCAGGCGATCCTGCCGCTGCGCGGCAAGATCCTGAACACCTGGGAAGTCGCCTCGGGCCAGGTGCTGGCCTCGCAGGAAGTGCACGACCTGGCGGTCGCCATTGGCTGCGATCCGGGCAAGGACGAGATCGACGGCCTGCGCTACGGCAAAGTCGTCATCCTTGCCGACGCCGACTCCGACGGGCTGCACATCGCCACCCTGCTGTCCGCGCTGTTCCTGCGCCACTTTCCCGCGCTGGTGCGCGCCGGCCACGTGTTCGTGGCGATGCCGCCGCTGTTCCGCGTGGACGTGGGCAAGCAGGTGTTCTACGCGCTGGACGAGGAAGAAAAGCGCCTGCTGCTGGAAAAGATCCAGCGCGAGAAGCTCAAGGGTCAGGTCAACGTCACCCGCTTCAAGGGCCTCGGCGAAATGAACCCGCAGCAATTGCGCGAATCCACCATGCATGTGGATACCCGTCGGCTGGTGCAACTCACCGTCGACGACGACACCGCGACGCGCGCCCTGATGGACATGCTGCTGGCGAAAAAGCGCGCCGGCGACCGCAAGAGCTGGCTGGAGCAGAAGGGGGATCTGGCGACGCTGGAGGTGTGAGCGGCGCCGCGGCTACAGCAGGCCCCTGATCGCGGCGATCAGGGTTTGCATCCGATCCGGGAAGGCAAGATTCAGCAGCCGCCAGACGAAGTACGCCGCCAGTGCGACCAGCGCCAGCCCCCACAGCTGCCGCAACAGTCCTCGATGCCGTCTGCGCGATTGCAGCATGGCGTTTCCTCCACCGCTGGCGTTCGCCGCCGGGAACCCCCAATGTAGCGCGATCGTCGGCGCAGCCGCGCTCAGGCGAACCGCGCCGGATCGAACGGCGCAGGCTCCACGCACGGCGTCCGCCCCGCGATCAGATCGGCCAGCAGCTGGCCGGTGCTGGCGCTCATGCTCACGCCCATCATGCCGTGGCCGACCGCCATCCACAGGTGTGCGTGGCCGGGGGCGCGGCCGATCAGCGGGATGTCGTCGCGGCTCATCGGCCGCCAGCCGCACCACTTCTCGCGCACCTGCGGGCCGACCGGCTGGTGCAGGAACTGCGCCGCGCCGCGCTCCAGCGCGCCGAGGCGGCGCTCGTTGAGGCTGTCATCAAAGCCGGTGAACTCCATCGTGCTGCCCAGCCGGTAGCCGCTGGGCCAGGCGGTGACGCAGACCGAGGGTTCGTACAGGATGACCGGCCGCTTCGGCGTCAGTTCCGGCGAGCTGTAGGTGATCGAATAGCCCTTGCCGGGCTGGATCGACTTGCGCAGCCACGGCAGGCCCACCGCTTCGGCGATGCGCGGCGCCCAGGCGCCGGTGGCGAGCACCACGTCGTTCGCGCGCAGCACGCCCTGCCCGGTGGTGGCGACGACGCCCTGCGCGCCGGAGTCGAGCGACTGCAACGCGCAGTGCTCGATGATGCGGCCGCCGCGTTCGCGCACTACCCGCGCCAGTTCGGCGACGTAGCGGTCGGGACGCAGCGCGGCGTCGCCGCGGAAGCAGATCGCCCCGGCCAGGCCCGGCTTGAACGCCGGGTCGCGCGCCTCGTAGGCGGGGCCCTCGACGATCTCGACGTCGACGCCCATGTCGCGCAGCAGCGGCACGTCGCCCAGCTCGCGATCCATGTCGCGGCGGGTCTTGAACACGTAGTCCTCGCCGGTCTCGGCGAATTCGCAGTCCAGCCCGTAGCGTTCCACCCATTGCTGGATGCGCTGGCGCGAATCGGACAGCAGCTTGTACTTGGCGCGGGCGCTGGCCTCGAAGTCGCGCGCATTGCAGCGCAGGGCGAAGCCCAGCATCCAGCGCAGCACGTCCGGATCGAGCGTCGGCTTGATGTACAGCGGCGCGTCCGGGGTGAACATCCAGCGCGCGGCGCGCACCAGCGTGCTCGGCCCGGCCAGCGGCGGCGCGTGGCTGGGCGTGAGCGTGCCGCAGTTGCCGTGCGAGGCGCCGCCGCCGACCCGACCGGCGTCGATCACGGTGACCTCGCGGCCATCGTCGAGCAGCGCCAGCGCGGTGGCGAGGCCGGACACGCCGGCTCCGACCACGAGGCAATCGGTGCGGGTTTCGAGGATCGCTTCGCTCATGGCTCGCTCGCTGTACGGATACCCGTCATTATCGGGCACCGGCGCCTGCGCATGCCACAGGATCAGCCGGCCGCGCCTCGCATCGCCGGGCGTCGTCCATAGGTCGCCCAGCGCCACAGCCATTCCAGCGGCCCGAAGCGGAACCGCGCCAGCCACCAGCGGCTCAACGCCACCTGCAAGGCGAATACCGCCAGCACGTACAGCACCTGCTGCGCACGCGGCATTCCCCAATGACCCAGCCCGTAGCCGTAGAAGAAGAGCGTGCCGAGCACGGACTGGCCGATGTAGTTGGTCAACGCCATGCGTCCGGCCGGCGCCAGCCAGCCCAGCCCGCGCCGCCCGCCGGGATGCCGCAGCGCCAGCACGATCACCCCGATGTAGCCCAATGCCATCGGCAGGTTGCCGAGCAGTTGCAGGCCCATTGCGAGCTGCCATTGACGGTCGTTCTGCAACGGCGCGTAGCGGGTGGCGACCAGGCTGCTCGAGACCACCAATGCCGCGCCGATCGGCAGTGCGATCCAGGCCAGCCGCCGGAACAACGCCAGATGCCGCTCCGGATGCACCATCGCGCCCGATTGCACCAGCCACATGCCGAGCAGGAACAGGCCCAGCACCAGCACCATGAAACCGGCCTGCTCGACTTGCTCGTGCATGAACTGGCCTGCGCGGAACGCCACGGCCTCGGCATAGGTACCGGCCGACATGACCTGCGCTTCCCTGTCCGTATTGCGCTGGTGCTCGGCCAAACGCAGTTCCATCGCCTGTGCCCGTTCGGAGGTCGGCGCCTGGCCCGATTGCGGAATCGTCATCGCCACAGCGGAGGCGAT
The DNA here is from genome assembly GCF_014395425.1 of Thermomonas brevis. Taxonomy (NCBI): domain Bacteria; kingdom Pseudomonadati; phylum Pseudomonadota; class Gammaproteobacteria; order Lysobacterales; family Lysobacteraceae; genus Thermomonas; species Thermomonas brevis. The sequence goes on along the minus strand of NZ_CP060711.1, from coordinate 2,730,121 downwards.
GACCAGCAACAGGGCCGGCAGCAGGTAAAGCGCCAGTCCGGCGCGCAGCGTGCGCGCGTCCGTCTGTCCGCGCCTGCGCAGGTAGAAGCCGACCAAGCCGGCCAGCGCCAGCAGGGCCACGAAGCCGCCCAACGGCGGCAGCTTCAATAGCAACGCGGCAGCGCCGATCGCGACGGCGACCGCAACGCCCTGCCAAGGACGACCGAACAGAACCAGCATCAACAGCACGGCGCAGGTCGCGTAGCTGAGCAGGATATCGCCCGCCCACAGCAGGATGCCGTGGATCAGGCCGAAGCAGGCCAGCGCCAGTGCGCGGCGCAGATAGGCGGGCACGAACGCGCGGTCCGATTGCCTGGCGCGCAGCAGCATCACGGCGAAGCCCATCCCGAACAGGATCGAGAAGATCGTCCAGAACTTGCCGCGGACGAAGGTATGGATGATCCAGCTGGCCCACAGATCCGCGCCGGACAGGCCCCCCGGCACCCCGGCGCCGACGTCGGACAACGGCCGGCTGAAGAATTCCACGTTCATCAGCGCGATGCCGAGCAGGGCAAACCCGCGCAGCACGTCCATCGCCTGGATCCGCTCGCGAACCGTGACCGGCCCGAAACTCGCCGTCGTCGCCTGCCCGTCCATGCGTCCTCCCGCGCCTCGTCCGGCCTTATTTGCCCATTCTCCGCGCGCGGCCACGCGGGCCGGAAGTCACCCTGCCCTCCGCATGCGCCGCAACGAAACGGGCCCGCGATGCGGGCCCGTGGCTGAAGCGATCCCGCTGGCGGGGATCAATGCTGGTGACCGCCCTCGCCGTGCACGTGGCCGTGCGCGAGTTCTTCCTCGCTGGCTTCGCGCACGTCGACGATCTCGATGTCGAACTCCAGATCCTTGCCGGCCATCGGGTGGTTCAGGTCGACGTCGACCACGCTCATGCCCACCTTCTCGATGGTGACCGCGCGCGGGCCGAAGTTGGTGTTCAGCACCACCTGCATGCCGGGCGCCAGCTTCTGGTCGCCGAAGTGCTTCTTGGGGATGCGTTGGGTCAGGCCGTCGCGGCGCTCGCCGTAGGCGTCGGCGGCGGTGACGGCGGACTTGAAGCTGTCGCCGGCTTCGTGGCCTTCCATCGCCTTCTCCAGGCCGGGGATGATCTGGCCGCGCCCGAACAGGATCGCCAGCGGCTCGCCGACGGCCTTCGAGCTCTCCAGCTGTTCCTTGCCCGCCTCGGCCACGGCGTAGTGGAAACGGACGACTCGGTCTTTTTCGATCTTCATGTTGTTCCTGCCAATCGGTTGGGCGCTTGCCGCCGCATGCGGTTGCGGCAACACTGCGCGGGATGGAACCAGCCGACTGCAACCAGCGACCGGGCGCGCATTATCGACGCTGCGCCCTGCTCGCGCCATTGCTGGCCGCCGCGCTGGCGGGCTGCGGGGCGGCGAAGCGGTCCGCAAGGCGCCGCCGCGGGCTATCGCGCAGCGCGACTGGCCGGTGATCGCCCCGGCCGACCCGGCCAAGGCCAACGCGGTGCTGATGCGCGCCATCAGCCTGGTCGGCACGCCCTACCGCTACGGCGGCAATACGCCGGAAGGCGGCTTCGATTGCAGCGGGCTGGTCGGCTACGTGTACCGGGACATGCTCGACCTGCGCCTGCCGCGCACCACCCGCGACCTGGCGGCGATGCAGGGACCGCGCATCGCGCCGTCGCAACTGACCAGCGGCGACCTGGTGTTCTTCGGCAGCGACGGCGGCGTCAGCCACGTCGGCATCTACGTCGGCGAAGGCCGCTTCGTGCACGCGCCCAGCACCGGCGGCACGGTGCGGCTGGACCGGCTGGACGGCAGCTGGTGGCGAGACCATTACAGCGGGGCGCGGCGGCTGCTGTTCTGAGGCGGCCTTGATGCAAGCCCGCGTCGCCGTTCAGGAAAATCGAGGCGGATTCACGAAAATGAACGCGGCCGGCGTCACATTTTCGGCAATCCGCACACATCCGGCTAACGTTTTTTGAACCCTTCGGCCGGCCAAGGCGGGCATAGTCGCGCCTTCCGTTTTGCATCGTGATGACCGCGTGACGACAGCGACCCTGCCCCACGGCCATTCCGCACTGCGCAGCCGCCGCAGCCTGCGGCCCATCCTCGCCATCGCCCTGGCCGTCGCCGGCCTGCCGGCGCTGGCCGCGAATCCGGCGCCGGCCAAGGCCGAATCCGCCCCGATCACGCTGGCTGCCGCCACCGCCGCGCCCGCGCCGGCCGCCAGCCTCGCGCTGCCGGCTCCGGCCGCCATCGCCACGCCCGATACCGCGCCGCTGGCCGCCCAGCTCGAAATCCTGCAGAAAGCTAAGGACGCGCCCGCCACGCCGTCGCTGGTCAAGACCGTCCTGCAGCGCGCGTTCGCCCTGCTGGGCACGCCCTACCGCTGGGGCGGCAACTCGCCGGATCGGGGCTTCGATTGCAGCGGCCTGGTCGGCTACGTGTTCCGCACCATCGGCATCGACCTGCCGCGCGTTTCCCGCGCGATGGCCGACGAAGGCACCAAGGTCGCCGACCGCGACGCGCTGGCCGAGGGCGATCTGGTGTTCTTCGGCAAGCGCGGCCGCATCGACCACGTGGGCATCTACATCGGCGACGGCAAGTTCCTGCACGCGCCGCGCACCGGCCGCGACGTCACCGTCTCCAGCCTGACCAGCGGCTACTGGTCGCAGAAGTACCTGGAAGCGCGCCGCCTCGCCACCGGCAGCTGAGCGCCGCGACGAACGTATCGCTATGCAATGACGCCGCCCTCGGGCGGCGTCATTGTTTTGGGGCGCCGGCGGCCTGCCGGTAGCGCGCCACGGTCTGCTCCACGTCCTTGCCCAGGGCCATCACCCGCATGGCGTATTCGGCCAGCTGGCGGTCCTCGTCGTCCTGCGGCACCCACGGCGGCACCGGCACCGGCGCGCCTTCCGGCGCGTCCATGGCCACGAACACGATCACGCAGTGGGTGCACAGCCGCGCATCGGCCTCATCGCCGCGCGGGTCGCGGGCGCGCACGTCCACGGCGAAGTGCATCGAGGTGGTGCCGGTATGGATCAGCGTGGCGTCCACGCTGACCAGGTCGCCGATCCGGACCGGAGCGACGAAGCGGATGCCGCCCACCGCCACGGTCACGCTGTAATGGCCGCTCCAGCCGACCGCGGCGGCGTAGCCGGCCTGGTCGATCCACTTCATGACCTGCCCACCGTGCGCCTTGCCGCCGAAGTTCACGTCCGACGGCTCGGCGAGGAAGCGCATGGTCAGCTGGCGCTGGCGTCCGCTCATGCGGGCTCCGGTGGCCGCGTCGCGCGCGGCCGATCAGGGATCAGAACGGAATGTCGTCGTCGAACGGCACGTCGTCGAAGTTCGCCGGCTTGGCCGGAGCCTGCGCGGGTTCGCGACGCTGGGCCGGGGCGCTGCGCTGCGGACGGTCGCCGCCGTAGCCGCCGCCACCGCCGCCACCGCGCGACTGGTAGCCGCCACCGCCGCCCTCGCCGCCGCCGCGCTGGCCGTCGCCGCCGCCGAGCATCTGCATCTCGTTGGCCACGATGTCGGTGGTGTAGCGCTCCTGGCCGTCCTGGCCGGTGAACTTGTCGTAGCGGATTTCGCCCTCGACATAGACCTGGCGGCCCTTCTTCAGGTACTCGCCGGCGATCTCGGCCAGCTTGCCGAAGAACACCACCCGGTGCCACTGGGTGCTCTCCTGCTGGTTGCCGTCGCGGTCCTTGCGCACGCTGGTGGTGGCCAGGCTGATGCGCGTGACCGCCATGCCGCCCTGGGTGTACTTCACCTCGGGATCGTTGCCCAGGTTGCCGACCAGGATCACTTTGTTTACGCCACGCGCCATGGTGCTGCCTCTTATCTGTCTCTCGCCCGACCTGGACGATGGCATCCGATTATAGCGGCCGGCAGCCGGCGAACGCCGCGCCCGGGGATCGGAAAAACACCCTACCGCTTATACTTCCGCATCCTCCGCAGATCCCGCCCATGACCGCATCCGCCCTCGCGCACGCCGCGCCCGACCTCAAGGCGATCCAGGCCCTGGCCGCGCCCGACATGGCCGCGATGGACGCGCTGATCCGCCGGCGGCTGGCCTCGGACGTGGTGCTGATCAACCAGATCGCCGAGTACATCATCGGCGCCGGCGGCAAGCGGCTGCGGCCGATGCTGCTGCTGCTGACGGCCGGCGCGCTGAGCGACGCGCAAGGCAAGGGCGGCAGCGGCGACGCGCACCAGCTGGCGGCGGTGGTGGAGTTCATCCACACCTCCACCCTGCTGCACGACGACGTGGTCGACGAATCCGACCTGCGCCGCGGCCGCAAGACCGCGAACGCGGTGTGGGGCAACGCGGCGTCGGTGCTGGTCGGCGACTTCCTGTATTCGCGCAGCTTCCAGCTGATGGTCGAGCTGGAGCGGATGGACGTGCAGCAAATCCTCGCCGACACCACCAACATGATCGCCGAGGGCGAGGTGCTGCAGCTGCTGCACGTGCGCAACCCGGACACCGACGAGGCGGCCTACCTGCGCGTCATCGAGCGCAAGACCGCGATCCTGTTCGCTGCCGCTACCCAGCTGGGCGCGCTGCTGGCCGGCGCGGACGCCGCGACCCAGCAGGCGCTGCACGACTATGGCCTGAACCTCGGCTACGCCTTCCAGATCGCCGACGACGTGCTGGACTACGCCTCCGACGCCGTCACCCTCGGCAAGAACCTCGGCGACGACCTCGCCGAAGGCAAGGCCACGCTGCCGCTGATCCACGCGATGGCGCACAGCGACGCCGCCACCCGCGCGGAGCTGCGGCGGATCGTCGAACACGGCGACATCGACGGCATGCCGGCGGTGCTGGCCGCGATCGAACGCTGCGGCAGCCTGGCCTACAGCCGCCAGCGCGCGACGGAATACGCGCAGGCCGCCGAAGACGCGCTGATCGGCCTGGCTGACAACGGCCACCTCGCCGCGCTGCGCGGGCTGGCCCGGTACTCGGTCAGCCGCGACCACTGAGCGCGGGCATCACTCGCGCCCGGCGAACCGCTCGGCGAAGAAGGCGTGCATCATCGCGTAGGCGCGCTTCGCCGCGCGCGGGTCGTACTTGCAGCCGGGCTTGTTGGCGGTTTCCAGCGCGAAGCAGTGCACGGCGCCGCTGAAGTTGACGAACTGCCAGTCCGCGCCGGCCTTGTCCATCTCCTCCTCGAACGGCACGATGGCCGCCTTCTGGCCCTCGTCGTCCGCGCCGTTGAGCACCAGCAGCGGGGTCTTCACCGAGCCGGGCGCCGCCGGCGATTCGGTATGCAGGCCGCCGTGGAAGGTGGCGATGCCGGCCAGCGCCGCGCCGCTGCGCGCCAGCTCCAGCACCGACGAACCGCCGAAGCAGAACCCGAACGCGCCGATGCGCGCGGCGTCCAGCGGCGCCTTGCCAGCCTGCGCCCTGAACGCGTCCAGCGCCGCCTGCATGCGCGCGCGCATCAGATCCGGCTTCGGATACAGCCCCTGCACCTGCGCCAGCGCCTGCTTGTCGTCGGCGGGACGCACGCCCTTGCCGTACATGTCCACCACGAACACCACGTAGTCGCGGCCGGCCTGCTGCTTCGCCTTGTCCAGCGCGGCGGGGGTGACGCCGTACCAGTCCGGCACCATCAGCAGGCCGGGGCGCTTGGCCATGGAGGCGTCGTCGTAGACAACGTAGCCGCTGAAGCGCTGCTGGCCCTGCGTCCATTCGACCGGTTTCGCCTGCATGGCGGCGAAGGCGGGAGCGGCGGTGAGCAGCAGTCCGAAAGCGAGCAGAAGACGGCGCATGGGGATGGCTCCAGTGGCGATCCGCCTACGCTACCGGAGTTGGGTTTAGTTGGCGTGAACCTATCCCCTGTCATTCCCGCGAAGGCGGGCCGCTTTTCACGAACGCATGTTCGTGTATCCAGTTCTTGATCTGTCCCAAGAAAGCAAAATCTGGATTCCCGCCTTCGCGGGAATGACGGGCAAACGCTTATGCGATCCCCATGCCCTTGATTCCGGAAATCGCATCCGGATCGAAGCCGGCCAGTTCGGCGAAGTGGCGGCCGCGCGCCACGTAATTGCGGTACGGGCCGAAGCTGGGCGCGCCGGGCGAGAGCAGCACCACGCCGCCGTCCGGCAACGCGGCGCGGGCCTTGGCCATCGCCTCGGCCAGGTCGCCGGCGGCTTCCAGCGCAAAGCCGACCTGCGCCGCGACGGGTTCCAGCAGCGCATGGATGCGCGGGCCATTCTGACCCATTGTCACGACCGCCTTCGGCGCGCGCGTGCGCATCGCTTCGGCGAATTCGTCCCACGGCAGGCCGCGGTCGTGGCCGCCGACCAGCACCGCCACCGGACGATCCGCGTACAGGTCGAGCGCCGCCAGCGTCGCCATAGGCGTGGTGCTGATGGAATCGTTGACGTAGAGAATGCCGTCGCGCTTGCCCAGCGGTTGCAGGCGGTTCGGCAAGGGCTGGAAGCTGGCGGCGTGCGGAGCGAGCGCCGCCGCGTCGAGACCGAATGCTTCCAGCGCGGTCAGCACCGCGCACAGGTTGCTGCGGTTGTGGCGGCCCGGCAGCGGCAGCGTCGCTGTGTCCATCACGAAGGCATCGCCGCGATGCAGCGCGTCGCCGCGCAGGTGCCAGCCGCGCTCGTCGCCGTACCAATGGATGTCGCTGTCCGGCAGCTTCAACGCCGCCAACAACGGATCGGCGGCGTTGAGGACGGCGATGCGCGGCTTCGCCTCCGTCACCAGCGCCAACTTGTCGGCGATGTAGCGCTGCTCGCCGCCGTGCCAGTCCAGGTGCTCGGGATGCAGGTTGGTGACAATGGCGATGCGCGGGCGCGCGCCGGACGCGGCGACGTCGCGGGTCTGGTAGCTGGACAGTTCGATCGCCCACGCATCGGCATCGTCGTCCAGCAGCTCCAGCAGCGGCACGCCGATGTTGCCGGCCAGCGCGGTGCGCAGCCCCGCCGCGCGCAGCAGGTGCGCCAGCAGCGAGGAGGTGGTGCTCTTGCCCTTGGTGCCGGTGACGCAGAGCGCGTTGGCGACTTCGCCGTCGGCATCGGCGCGCTCGGCGAACCACAGCGCGGTGCCGCCGAGGAAGCGGGTGCCGCGCTGCGCGGCGAACTCGGCTTCCGGCTTGTACGGGCTGATGCCGGGCGACTTGATGACGGCCTCGAACTGCGCCAGCCGCTCGCCGCTGGTCTCGCGTTCGATCGACAGCAGCGCATCGCCGAGGCCGGCCGCATCGATGGCTTCGGCAGCATTGCAGAACAGCGTCAACGGCTGCGCGGGCAGCCGCGCGCGCAGGGCCGTATAGGCGGCGCGACCTTCATGGCCCCAGCCCCACAGCGCCACGCGGCGGCCGGACAGATCGGCGATGCGCAGCCGCTCAGGCAGCGAAGCGGACACGCAGGCGCTCCCACAGCGCGGCGGGAATGCGGTGTTCGTTGTCCAGGGCCAGCAGCGGTTCGATGGCGAGTTCGCCCGCGTCCAACTGCGGTTCGATCTGCCTGGCGAAGCGCCGCACCACCGCGTCCTCGCGCCATTCCGGGCGCTGCGCCAGCGTCGCCATCGCCGCGCGCGATTCGCGGCCTTCGCCCACGCATTCGAACGGTTTGTGATCCTGATATTCCAGCAGCGCGTCGAAACCGGGAACCTGCGCCGGATCGTCCAGCAGATTGCGGCCGACGATGCCGACCAGCCGCAGCTTCGGCACGAACGGGGCCAGCGCGAGAAACACGAAATGGCACTTCGGGCAGACGCCGCACCAGCGGCTGGTGGGGCGCTCGCCGAGGATGTGGAAATTGCGGTTGCAGCTGGAGAAGTGGGCGTCGTAGCGGTCGGTTCTGGCGAATTGCCGCGCCACCGCGAGTTCGCTGAGCGGGCGCAGCAGCGAGTAGTAATGCAGGTCGGAGGCGACGTGCGTCTGCAGGTAGTCGCCGAACGCGGACTCGAACGCCCAGCCCTTCGACCACTGGTGATTCACTTCGCCCGTACCGGGAATCAGCGAGCCGTAGCTGGCCGAACGCTCGTTGGAGAACACCACCTGATCCACGCCCAGCAGCACGGCGGTGAAAGCCATGATCGCGGAGTTCACCGCCGTCACCGGGATGTGGCCATTCCACGCGCCTTGCCGGTTGAAGTCGAACAGCTGCGGCGCGAGCTGGCGGCCGATGTTGAGGGTCGGCAGGCCGGTGTGCGCGGCGCAGGCGGCGATCAATTGCGAGCCGCCGATCCACGTGACGGTTTGTTCGATGCCTTCGGCGCGCAGCGCCTCGATGCTGACCAGCGAATCCTTGCCGCCGCCGATGGCGACGAGGGCGTGCGGACGCAGGCCGAGCGCGGATGCGGCCGGCCCAGCGGAAGCACCCGCCGGGAAATGGATCTTCCCGCGCAGGTCGAGCCCGTTGCGATAGGCGAACTCGCCGAGTCCGTTGCGGTACACGCTTTCCAGCAGCGCGGCGGTGTCGGCGTCGATAGCGTAGCCGTCGATGCGGATTTCGTCCGGCACCGCCGCCTTGTAGTAGCTCACGCCGGCGATCAGGTGCAGCAGGCGCAGCGCGCGCTCCGCGGCGGCGGCACGGGCTTCGTCCGGGGCGAACGGCGCGCCCGGCACGGTGACGGTTTCGATCAGCTCGGGGCCGTCGTCGAAGGCGTACACCAGTTGCGCGATGCCGGTCTGTGCGTCGAAAGCGCAGCGCACGAAGCGGAAGGCGCGAATGGTGTCGCGGTTGAAGATCCAGTCGGTCATGTGTCGTTCGATGGGTGCGACGGCTCAATCCGCGTCCGGCAGCACGTCTTCCGCCGGCAGCGTGCGCAGATTGTAGGCGCTGGACATGCTGAAACCGTAGGCGCCGGCGTCGGCGATCAGCATCGCGTCGTCCGGTTCGGTGGCGGCGGGCAGTTTGACCCGATGGCCGAATACGTCGCTGGACTCGCAGATCGGCCCCACCACGTCGAAATCGCGCACGTCGCCATCGTCCAGCCGCGACAGGTTGTGGATGTCGTGCCAGGCGTCGTACAGCGCGGGGCGGATCAGTGCGTTCATGCCGGCGTCCAGCCCGACCCGCAGCACGCCGTCCTTCTCCACCACCTGGGTCGCCCGCGCCAGCAGCACGCCGGCTTCGGCGACGAGGAAGCGGCCCGGCTCGATGGCGAGCTTGAACGCCGGATGCACGGCCTTGATCGCCGCCAGCCCGGCCGCCCAGGCGTCGAGGTCGAACGGCTCGTCGTCGTCGCTGTAGGGGATCGGCAGGCCGCCGCCGATGTCCAGCACTTCCACGCTGCCGATGCGGCGGGCGAAGCCGGCCAGTTCGTCCACCACTTCCTGCCAGTGGCCGATGGTCTCGATGCCGCTGCCGAGATGCGCATGCAGGCCGGTGATGCGCACGTCCAGCGCGCGCGCGGCCTGCGCGAACTCCTCCACCCGCTGCGCGGACAGGCCGAACTTGGCCTCCTTGCCGCCCGTGTTGACCTTCTCGTGGTGGCCGTCGCCGTGGCCGAGGTCGATGCGCAGCCACAGCGCGCGGCCGCGGAACACCTCCGGCCAGCGGCGCAGCAGCTCCACGTTGTCCACGGTGACGGTGACGCCGCGCGCCAGCGCCGCTTCGTATTCGCCGATGGGCGCGAAGCTGGGCGTGAACAGCACGCGCTGCGGGTCGATGTCGGGCAGCGCCGCGAACGCGCGCTCCAGCTCGCCCAGCGAGACGCACTCCAGCCCGAAGCCTTCCTCCGCCAACGCGCGCAGGATGGCCGGATGCGAATTGGCCTTGATCGCGTAATAGCGGCGATCCACCGCCTCGATCGCCTTGAGCTGGCGGGCGCGTTCGCGCACCGTCGGCAGGTGATAGGCGTAGCGCGGTGTGCCGGCCTGCGCCAGCTGCAGCAACGCCTCGCGCTGTGCCGGCGCGTGCCACCACGGCGTCGGGCGCTGGCGCAGCGCGCCTTCGATCTCGCGCCAGCGCGGGCCGAACACGGCCTCCTCGTATACCGGCATCGCGCCGGAATCGATCAGCGCGGCGTGCAGCTTCGGCAGCATGCCGTCGGCGGCGGCTTCGTCGACCACGAAGGTCAGGTTGAGGTCGTTGGACGACTGCGAGATCAGGTGCACGTTCTCGCGGCCGAACATCGCCCACACGTCCTGCAGCTTGTGCAGCAGCGAGCGCATGCCGCGCCCGACCAGGGTGATCGCGGCGCAGGGCACGATCACCTTGACCCGGCAGATCGCCGACAGGTCGGCCGACAGCGCGGCCAGCACGTCGGTGTTGACGAGGTTCTCGGACGGGTCGAGCGAGACGGTGACGTTGGTTTCCGCCGAGCCGATCAGGTCGACCGACAGCCCGTGCTTCTTGAACAGCGCGAACACGTCGGCGAGGAAGCCGACCTGCTGCCACATACCGATGCCTTCCATCGACACCAGCACGATGCCGTTGCGGCGGCTGATCGCCTTCACGCCCGGCACCGGCTCGGCGGCATCGTCGATGCTGGTGCCGGGCAGATGCGGGCGCTCGGTGTCGAGGATCGCCATCGGCACGCCGCTGTTGCGGCAGGGCCGCAGCGAGCGCGGGTGCAGCACCTTGGCGCCGGTGGTGGCGATTTCCTGCGCCTCGTAATAGTCGAGGCGGGTGAGCAGGCGCGCGTCCGGCACTTCGCGCGGATTGGCGCTGAACATGCCGGGCACGTCGGTCCAGATTTCCACCCGCTGCGCGCCGAGCAGCGCGCCGAAATACGCGGCGGAGGTGTCGGAGCCGCCGCGCCCGAGGATCGCGGTGCCGCCGTCCTGATGGCGCGAGATGAAGCCCTGCGTGATCAGCAGACGCGTGGGCTGCGAGGCGAAATGCACGCGCCAGTCGGCGCTGCCCTGCCAGCGGCAGTTCACCGACAAGCGCTGCGACCACGCACTCTGGTTGGGCTGCGGCGGCAGCGCGTCGAGCCAATCGCGCGCGTCCATCCAGCCGATGTCCAGCCCCTGCGCATGCAGGTAAGCGGCGCCGATGGTGGACGAGAGCAGCTCGCCCTGCCCCAGCACCTCGGCCTGCCAGTCCAGCGTGCGGGTGGCGGCGCGCGGATCGGTCAGCAGCGCATGCAGTGCGGCCAGCCGCTCGCCCAATACCGCGTCGGCGTCGAGCTCGAGTTCGGCGAGAAAGTCGCGGTGCCGCGTCTCCAGCCTCGCCACCCGCTCCGCCGCATCGGCGGCGCCGTCGGCGATCGCGGTCAGCTCGTTGGTGACGCCGGACAATGCCGACACCACCACCAGCACGCGCGCGTCGTTGTCCTTCGCGCGCTGCGCGGCCAGCCGGCCGATGTTGTCCCAGCGCCCGCGTTTCGACACCGACGTGCCACCGAACTTGAGCACCAGCCAGCGGTTGTCGGACACGGGGGACGTCGTGGACATGGAATCTGAACGAATGAGGGAATGGAATGTCGCGGAGGCCGCGGCGTCAGGCATTCTAGCGGCCCCTCACGCCCGGATGACGCATCGCAACATGGCACGTCGTTATATGCAACTGGACGTTTTCGCCTCCCGCCCCGGCGACGGCAATCCGCTGGCCGTGGTGCTGGACGCGCAGGGACTGGACGATGCCGCGATGCAGGCCATCGCGCGCTGGACGCGGCTGCCGGAAACCACCTTCGTGTTCCCGCCGACCGCACCCGGGGCAACCCACGCCATCCGCATCTTCAGCCCGCGCCGCGAAGTCCCGTTCGCCGGCCATCCCAGCGTCGGCACCGCCTATGCGCTGCTGGACGCGGGGCTGGTGACGCCGCGCGATGGACTGCTGGTGCAGCAAGGCATCGCCGGCAACCTGCCGCTGCGCGTGCACGGCGAAGGCGCGGCGCGCACGGTGGCGGTGCGCACGCCGCGCGCCCGCGTGCAGGAGATCGCCTCGCCCGACGACGCACGCCTGACCGCCGCATTGTCCGGGCTGGAACTGGGCGCGCTGCCGCCGGTGCTGATGGACGGCGGCCGCCGCTGGTGGCTGGTGGAACTGGCGAGCGAAGCGCATCTGCGCAGCGTCGAGCCGAACTGGGACGCCATCGCCCAGCTTGCCGAAGCCAGCGACAGCATGGGCCTGTTCGTCTATGCGCGCAGCCTTGATCCGGTCTATTACTACGCCGTGCGCGCTTTCGTCGGCGCGCCGGCGCGCTTCGAGGACGCCGCCTCCGGCGCGGCCAACGCCACGCTGGCCGCGTGGCTGGCCGAACGCGACGCCCTGCCCGGCCAGGACGGCTTCTACCGCGTCAGCCAGGGCCGCGAAGTGGGCCACGACGCCATCATCGAACTCACCGTCGATGCCGACGGCGAAGTCTGGTCGGGCGGCCGCGCGGCGCGCGTGGTGAGCGGCGAGCTGGAGTGGCCGGACGCCTGACCTCCGGCCCGATCGCCAGCCATCTGCCGGATCGCACCTCAAGGCGCGATCCGGCACCTACTGAACGCGCGACGCCCCGCTGCGCGTCCTGCGGATTGAAGGACGACGCGGAATTGCGGTGCCGGTGTGAGATTTCCCGCGCTGGCCCGAATCATGGAATCGAGCGGTGCGAAACCGCGCCGGGGATTCCATGGATACCATTGCCAGCATGACCACGCACGACGCCCGCGACGCCTTCGGCGCGCTGCTGCAAAGGCACTCGGGCATCGTGTTCAAGATCGCGGGCAGCTACGCACGCGGCAGCGAAGATCGCGCCGACCTGGCGCAGGAGATCGCCGCGCAGCTCTGGCACGCCTGGCCGAAGTACGACCCGGCGCGCAGCTTCAGCACCTGGATGTACCGGATCGCGCTGAACGTGGCGATCGGCCACTTGCGCAGCCAGGACCTGCGGCGCAGGCACGACGCCGTGCCGCTGGACGAATCCCTGCACGACGTCGCCGACGGCAACGCCGCCGATCCGGAGAGCGAACAGCGGCTGCGCCTGCTGCAAGGCTTCATCGCGCGCCAGCCGCCGCTGGATCGCGCCCTGCTCCTGCTCTACCTGGAGGACCGGCCGCAGCGCGAGATCGCCGAGATCCTCGGCATCACCGAAAGCAACGTCTCCACCAAGATCGGACGCCTGAAACAGCGCATCCGCGACGCCTTCTGAACGACATGACCCCGCACATCGCGATGGAACCCACCATGGAACTCGACGACTTCAAATCCGCCTGGCAGGCGCTGGACGCAAGACTTGAGCGCCACGACCGGCTGCAACTGGAACTCCTGCGCGAACGCCGCATGGACCAGGCCCGCCGCAACCTGCGCCCGCTGCACATCGGCCTGCTGTTCCAGGCGCTGCTCGGGCTCGGGCTGGTGGTGCTGGGCGTGGCCTGCTGGAAGCGCAATCTCGACGTTCCGGGCCTGCTCGCCAGCGGCATCGTCCTGCACGCGTTCGGCGTCCTCAACATCGCCTTCGCCGGCATCCTCACCGGGCTGGCCGCCGGCATGGACCTGGCCGGGCCGGTGCTGGCCATCCAGAAGCGCCTGCGCCTGCTGCTGCGCGTGCAGACGCTGAACTCCAACCTGTGCGGCGCACCGTGGTGGATCATGTGGGTGGTGGTGGTGATCGGCTTCGCCGGGTTGGCGCCGACGCCGCACGCCGGAGCGACGCCGGCGTGGATCTGGGTCAACCTCGGCATCGGCCTGGCCGGCACGTTGGCGACGTGGGCGTGGTCGGCTCGCGCGGCGCGCAAGCCCGGCAGCCTGCATGCCCGCATCGACGACGGCACCGGCGGCATCCGCCGCAACCTGCAGCTGCTCGACGACCTGGAACGCTTCGAACGCGACTGATCGCCACGCCGCCGCATTCGCCATGAAAAGAAGCCGGCCGCGGAAATGCGGCCGGCTTCGTTCGTCATGCGCGCAGCGATGGGCGCGCCGGTCCGGGTTTCACTTCGTCGCGACCGGCGCCAGCCGCAGATCCTGGAAGTCGAAGCTGAAATCGGTCAGCGGCGACACCGGTTCCATCCGCACCTCGCGGATCGCGCCGTCGGCATCCAGCGAGAAGTTGACGAAGGCGTCGGCGTTCAGGCCGCGGTCGCGCCAGCGCACGATGAAGCTGTCGTGCTGCCAGTGCTCGATGTCGCCCAGCAGCTCGGCGGTCTTGCCGAACTGCATCTCCAGTCCCTTCGCGCCCTGGCGGATGACGACGTCGCCGTACCACGGGTCACGGTAGGTGCCGGCGTACTTCGCCAGCGGCAGCGAGGGTTTGCTGTTGGCGTCGCGCGCGGCGACGTGCTTCTTCCAGTCCTCGTCGGCGTTGCCCTGCGACTTCTCGAACGCGATGCCGTAGCCCTTCAGCCAGTCGTGGCCGCTGTTGCCCAGCATCATGTCCAGCGCCTCGTAGGTGATCGCGTTGAAGGCGACGCCGACTTCGGCGCTGGTCAGCACCACCACGCCGATCTTCTCATTGGGCAGCAGGGTCAGGCGCGACACCTGCCCCGGCCAGCCGCCGGTGTGCCAGACCAGCCGGCGGCCGGTGTAGTCGGACACCTGCCAGCCCTGCGCGTAGCCCATCGCGTTCGGCGTCGCCGCGGCCAGCTCCGGGATGGACGGCTTGCCCACCGGGATCGGCGTCAGCACCGTCCACATCTCGCGCTGGCGCTGCTCCGAGAACAGGCGCTTGCCGCCGCTGCCGGGAATCTCGCCGCCGGCCAGCTGCGCGTTCATCCACTTGGTCAGGTCGTGCACGCTGGAATACATGCCGCCCGCGCCGGACACGTTGCGCCAGGTGGTGACGCCGACCGGGCGCAGGTCCTTGAAGTCGAACTTGGCGTTGCCCACCGCCACGTTGTCGGAGGACTTGAGGTCGTCGGCGTTGAAGCGCGTCTCGGTCATGCCCAGCGGCTGCCAGATGCGGGTCTGCAGGAACTGCCGGTAGGACATGCCCGACACCTGCTCGATCACCAGGCTCGCCACCCCGAACAGGATGTTGTCGTAGGCGTACTGCTCGCGGAAGCCGCCGGTCAGCGGCACGTCCTTGAGGCGTTCGGCGACTTCGCGCGACGAATAGGTGGTGGTCGGCCAGTACAGCAGGTCGCCCGCGCCCAGGCTCAAGCCCGAGCGGTGCGCCAGCAGGTCGCGGATGCGCATCTCGCGGGTCACGTAGGCGTCGCTCATGCGGAACCACGGCAGGTGGTCGATGACGCGGTCGGTGGTCTTCAGCTTGCCGTCGTCCTGCAGCATGTTGAGCGAGGCGGCGGTGAACGCCTTGGTGTTGGAGGCGATGGCGAACATGGTGTGCTCGTCCACCCTGGCCGGCTTGCCCAGCTCGCGCACGCCGTAGCCGCGCTCCATCACCACCTGCCCGTCCTTGACGATGGCCACCGCCACGCCGGGCACGTCGAAGCGCTTCTGCACATCGGCGACGAAGGCGTCGAAGCGCGCCAGCCGCGCCGCGTCCGGTAGCTGCATGGACAGCGGCGCGCGGGTGTCGTCGATCAGGAACGGTTTCGACGCCGCGCGTTCGGCCTGCTGCGCGTGCAGCGGCGCGCCGGCGGCGAGGACGGTGGCGAGAGCGATCGCGAGCGGAAGCGTGCGCATGCGTAGTTCCCCGGAAACGAAAACGCCGAGTATGCCGATGCCGGCGGCGAGACGCGATGCGCCATCGGTCACGCCCCGGCTCCCTGCCGGAAGACACGCTCCCATCCGGCACTTCGGCCGCGCCGCGCGCGGGGCGACGCTGCGGCCCACTCCCGCCTCGCACTCCGACCGCATGCGACGTTCCCTCGCCCGGCTGCTGAACCTGCACGCGCACGAACTCCGCCCGGCGGCGGCGGGGTTCTCGATGTTCTTCCTGCTGTTCGCCGGCTACTTCATGCTGCGCCCGGTGCGCGAGACGATGGGCATCGCCGGCGGCGTCGACAACCTGCAATGGCTGTTCAGCGCCACCTTCGTCGCCACCCTCGCGGCGACGCCGCTGTTCGGCTGGATCGCCTCGAAGGCGCCGCGCCGCCGCATCCTGTACTGGGTGTACGGCTTCTTCGCCTGCAACCTCGCGCTGTTCGCCGTCGGCCTGCTGCGCGCGCCGGACGACGTGTGGCTGGCGCGCTGCTTCTACGTCTGGCTGTCGGTGTTCAACATGATCGCCATCTCGCTGGCGTGGAGCGTGCTGGTCGACCTGTTCCCGGCGTCGGAGGCCAAGCGCCTGTTCGCGCCGATCGCCGCCGGCGCCAGCGCGGGCGGGCTGGCCGGGCCGCTGCTCGGCGTGGCGCTGGTCGGCCGCATCGGCCACGGCGGCTTGTTGCTGCTGTCGGCGCTGCTGCTGGTCGGCGCCGGCATCGCCGCCTGGCGCGTGCAGCGCTGGCGCGACGCGCACCCCTCGGCCGCCGGTGCCGAACGCGGGCGCGGCCGGCCGCTGGGCGGCAATCCCTTCGCCGGCGCGGCCGAGGTGCTGCGCTCGCCGTACATGCTCGGCATCGCGCTGTTCGTGGTGCTGCTGGCCAGCGCCAACACCTTCCTCTACTTCGAGCAGGCGCGGCTGGTGGCGATCACCTTCCCCGACAAGGCCGCGCAGACCCGCGTGTTCGGCCTGATCGATGCGACCGTGCAGGCGCTGGCGATCCTCTCGCAGCTGTTCGTCACCGGCCGGGTGGCGCAGCGGCTCGGCATCGGCGTGCTGCTGGTGGCGGTGCCGCTGGCGGTGGCCGCGGGCTTCGTTTGGCTGGCGATGGCGCCGGGCTTCGCGGTGTTCGTCGCGGTGATGATCGTGCGCCGCGCGGGCGAATACGGCGTCATGCGGCCCGGCCGCGAAATGCTGTGGACGGCGGTGCTCGACAGCGCCAAGTACAAGGCCAAGAACTTCACCGACAGCGTGGTCTACCGCGCCGGCGACGTCGCCAGCGGCTGGCTCAAGACCGGCGTGGACGCGCTGGCCGCGATGCCGGCGATGGCGATGCTGGTCGGCGCCGGCGTGTGCCTGGTTTGGGCGTGGAACGGGTGGTGGCTGGCGCGCGCGGCCGAACGGCAATCGGGCGACGCGGCGACGGCGTGACCGCGCCACCGCACACTCCGCGATAATGCGCGGATGCCCAACCCCGACACCACCCGCGCGCTCTGGCAGATCCACTTCTGCGTGCTGCTGTGGGGCTTCACCGCGATCCTCGGCAAGCTCATCTCGCTGCCGGCGCTGCCGCTGGTGTGGTGGCGGATGCTGCTGGTGGTCGCGGCGCTGGCGCTGCTGCCGCGCGTCTGGCGCGGGCTGCGCGCGATGCCGGCGCGCACGCGCTGGGCCTATGCCGGCATCGGCGCGCTGGTGGCGCTGCACTGGCTGACCTTCTACGGCGCGATCAAGCTGGCCAACGCCTCGGTGGCGGCCACCTCGCTGGCCTTCGCCACGCCGATGACCGCGCTGATCGAGCCGCTGTTCACCCGCCAGCGCTTCCGGCCCTCGCACCTGTTGCTCGGCATCGCCTCGCTGCCCGGCGTGTGGCTGGTGGTCGGCGGCGTGCCGGCCGGGATGCACGCAGGCATCGTGGCCGGAGTGGCGTCGGCGGCGCTGGTGGCGCTGTTCGGCACGCTCAACAAGCGCATGGTGGAAAGCGGCGATCCGCTGACCGTCACCGCGCTGGAACTCGGCGCCGGCACGCTGACGCTGACCCTGCTGGCGCCGCTGATGCCGCTGCTCGTGCCTGCCTTTGCCGGCCCGCTGCTGGTGGTGCCTTCGGCGATGGATTCATTCTGGCTGGTGCTGCTGTCGATGGCCTGCACGCTGCTGCCGTTCGCGCTGTGCCTGATCGCGCTGCGCCACCTGTCGGCGTTCACCGCGCAACTGTCGGTCAATCTCGAACCGATCTACGCCATCGCGCTGGCGGCGCTGCTGTTCGGCGAGCAGCAGGAACTCTCCGCGCGCTTCTACGCCGGCGTCGCGATCATCCTCGGCGTGGTCTTCGCACAGGGCCTGCTGGCCGGCCGCGGCAAGGCCGAGCCGACCGAGCACGCCGAACTGCTGGGCGTCAGCGAAGCCAAGCAGGTGGCCGAATGACGCGGCGCCCGGTTCGCGCGGACGCCGCCGGCGTGGCAGGCTGAGCGCATGTACCTGCGCCACTACGGCCTGCACGAGCCGCCGTTCTCGATCACGCCCGACCCGCGCTTCGTCCACCTGAGCGAACGCCACCGGGACGCGCTGGCGCACCTGCTGTTCGGCATCGACAAGGGCGGCGGCGGCGGCTTCGTCCAGCTCACCGGCGAAGTCGGCACCGGCAAGACCACGCTCAGCCGCCTGCTGCTGGAGCGGCTGCCGGAGCACGCGCGCATCGCGCTGGTGCTGAACCCGCGCCAGAACGCCGTCGAACTGCTGGAAACCATCTGCGAAGAGCTGCGGATCGACATCGCCGGCCGGCGCGGCAGCGCCAAGGCGCTGGTCGATGCGCTCAATGCGCACCTGCTCGACGCGTATTCGCAGGGTCTGCGCGTGGTGCTGCTGATCGACGAGGCGCAGAGCCTGCCCGCCGACGCGCTGGAGCAGGTGCGCCTGCTCACCAACCTGGAAACCGACACCCAGAAACTGCTGCAGATCCTGCTGCTGGGCCAGCCCGAGCTGCGCACGCTGCTGGCGCGCCCGGAGCTGCGGCAGCTGGCCCAGCGCATCACCGCGCGCTTCCACCTGGAACCGCTGGACGCGAAGGACACCGACGCCTACCTGCGCCATCGCTGGCGGGTGGCCGGCGGCACGCGCTTTCCGTTCGATGCGAAGGCGGTGCGCCGCCTGCACGCGCGCGCCGGCGGCGTGCCGCGCCTGCTCAACGTGATCGCCGAACGCGCGCTGCTGGCGGGCTACGCGCGCGATGCCGGCAGCATCGACGCCCGGCTGGTCGATCTCGCCGCCGATGAAGTGCTGCCGCCGCGGCTGGCCGCGCGCTGGCCGATGCGATGGCGGATGGCTGCCGCCGTTGCGGGCATCGCCGTCGTCGCGCTGCTGGCGGGCGGATGGCTGCGGCATCGCGGCGAACCCGCGGCATCCACCATCGTCTCCGCGCCCGCAGCCACCCCATTGCCGAGTAGCGCCACGCGCGTCGAACACGTGGATGCCGCGGCCCTCTCGAAGCTGCTGGCCGATGCGGACGCATCCCCGGCACCGGCCTGGCGGCAATTGCTGACGCTGTGGTCGCTGCCGCCGCAGGCCATCACCGTGTCGCCCGACGGCCCCTGCACGCCCACCGGCGCCCCGCCCGACGCGCACTGCGTGCAAGGCCGCGCGCGGCTGGACACACTGGTGGCGCTGGATCGGCCGATGCTGCTGCGCCTGCGCGACGGCGGCGCCGATGCCTGGGCGGTGCTGCTGGGCGCGGATGCGCGCAGCGTGCGGCTGCGCATCGGCGAGCGCAGCGTCGATCTCGACCGCGCCCTGCTGCAAGCCCGCTGGAACGGCGACTACGCCGGCCTGTGGCGCGGCCCGGCGATGCTGGACACGCCGCCCGCGCCCGGCGCTTCCGGCACCGCCGTGGACTGGCTCTGGCTGCGCGTGCTGCCGGACGCCGCCCGCCCCGGCGCGCCCTACGACGCCACCCTCCGCAACGCCGTGCGCGAGCTGCAAAGCGCGCGCGGCCTGCCCGCCGACGGCGTGGCCGGCGCGTTGACCCTGATGGCGCTGGCCAACGGCCTGCCCGGCCCGCGCCTGCTGCGCACACTGGACTGATGCGATGTCCCTGATCTTGGAAGCGCTGCGCAAATCCGAAGCCGAACGCCGCCGCGACAGCGCACCCGACGTGGCGCTGGAGCTGCCGCCCGCTCCAGCGCGCACCGCCCGCTCCGCGCCGCCCTGGCTGTGGCCGGTGCTGGCCGTCGTCGTCGCGCTGGCCGCACTGGGCGGCTGGCTGGGTTCGCGCCTGGGCGACCGCGGCGACGCAGCGCCCGCGCCGGTCGCTCAAACCGCACCATCCGCAGGAATGCCGCGCATCGTGCCGCGCCCGGATGCCGCGCAACCGCCCGTGAGCGCGCCGACGCCCGGAGCCGCCACGGCAACGCCCATATCCGCAGTCGCGGCGATGCCCACAACGGCGACCATCGATCCCACGCCGATGCCCCATCCCACGCAATCCTCTTCCGCCGTTCCGCCACCCGCCGCGCCGGCCAGCACCTCATCCGCCCTCGACGCGCCCGACATCGCCGCCACCGCGCTGCCGCCTATCAAGCTGAGCATGCACATGTGGGACGCCGACCCGGCCCGCCGCTTCGTCATCCTCGACGGCCAGCGCATGGGCGAAGGCGACCGCAGCGGCGGGCTCGACGTGATCGCCATCGACCGCAAGGGCGTGACGATCGAACGCGACGGCCAGCGCGCGCACGTTCCCCTGCCCTGACGGATACGCCGCGGCGGGCGCGGGCCGCTATGCTGCCGCCATGCAGACCATCGACTTCGAACTCGACCGCGATTTCGTCGAACTCAACCAGCTCCTGAAACTGGCCGGCCTGTGCGACTCCGGCGGTGCCGGCAAGCAGCTCGTCGCCAGCGGCGCGGTGCGCGTGGACGGCGTGCCGGAGCAGCGCAAGACCGCGAAGATTCGCGCCGGCCAGCGGGTGCGGGTGGGCGACGTCGAGATTCAGGTGACCGGAACCGGCGGATGACCGGCCCGGCCGACGGTTCAACGCGCGGGCGAAACGGCCTGCCCGGAGGCGGCGGCGGACGCTGACGGCATCGCGGCGTCCTCGTCTTCGTCCTCGCCGCCGGCGGCGTGCTCCGCTGCGACGGCCGCTTCCGGCTCCACCGGCAGGTCCTTGGGGATCGCCAGCACCGCGCCGTCCAGTTCGGCCATCGGGCTTTCGATCGGGCACTTCGGGTCGGGGAAGCCGAAGCGCTCGCGCAGCGACAGGCCGCAGGCGTTGATGTCGGCCACGTCCTGGTGCGTCGCGTCGGCCGGCTGCACGCACTGCCGTTCGTAGGCGCGGCGGAAGCTGTCGCGGCGGCTCAGGAACTCGGTGCCGCAGCGGCGCGCCAGGCGGATCCGGTCGAGGTCGTCCTCCACCGCGTTGGAGCCGGACAGGCCGAAGTTCTCCAGTTCCTGGTCGGTGAGGATGTGCAGGGTGCGGTTGGGCACCGTGGTCATCAGGTCGTAGACCTCGGCGGAGGCGCCGTTGCGCTCCAGGTAGTTGCGCAGGTCGTCGCTGATCTTGCGCAGTTCCTCGCCCAGCTCCTTGCGCGAGGTCGCCGAGGAACGGATGCGGATCATCCGGTGGATGCCGACCGGGCCCACGATCACCCGCATGTCGCCGGCCGCCAGCAGCAGCACGCAGGCGCTGTGGCAGACCGAATCGCCGCGCACCCAGATCGCCCAGTCGTTCTCGCCGATGGCGTCGCCGGCGCGGATCGCCGATTCCACGCTGCCGCCGGCGGAGTCGATGTCGAGGATGCGCTTGCCGATGCCGAGATCGCCCGCCAGCTTGCCGGCGCGCTCGGCCAGCGCGGCGAAGCTGGCGGTCACCTTGCCCTTGTAGCGCAGCCGCATCAGCCCGGTGGCGCGGCAGTCCTGCATGGCGTTGCGCAGGTCGATGTAGGCCAGCGACAGCACCGGCCGGCCGTCGCCGTTGCGGTAGTCGGCGCTGCAGTCGATCCAGGCGTCGCCCGCCTCCAGCCGCACCGGCGACCAGTCGATCTCGCCTTGCGGCTTGCGCTGCACCATCGGTTCCGGCGCTTCCACCGCGCCGGCATTGGCGCTGGTCTTGTCGGGCGCGGGCTGGCGGTTGCAGGCCGCGGCCAGCAGCAGGCAGAGGGTGGTCGGGATCCAGCGGAACGGCATCGATGCATTCGGACAAAGGGAATCCCGTTCAGTCTAGGATGTTCGCCGGCAAGCGGCACAACCCCGGATGAACCGGCGGGCACGGCCGCGCATCGGGCAACGGGGACGCACATGCGGGAAGGGCGACGGCAGGCGGTGGCGGCGCGCGGCATCGGCCGCATGGACAAGCGCTTCGTCTATCCGTTCTTCGGCATCCACATGCTGATGTTCGGGCTGTCCGGCTTCTTCATGGCGTATTCGTCCAGCCGGCCCGACCTGCTTTTCATCTACATGCACGGCGGCATCGCGATCGTGGTCTATCTGGCCTTCTACCTCGCGATCTTCGGCCGCGACGAGGTGAAGTGGATGCTGATCAACGCCGCGCTCGGCATCCTCGGCATCTATTCGCAGGTGGGCTGGCTCCTGGCGCGGTTCGGCAAGCGCATCGACGACTATCCGTGGTACGTGCACGTCACCCCGTTCCTGTACTACATGCTCTACACCTTCCTGCTGCGCCAGTTCCTGATCGATGTGACCCGCAGCCGCGACAACCCGGCGCGGCGCGCGCTGGTCAACAACGCCTACGTGGCGGTCTCCCTGCTGGTCTATCTCGGCACGCTCTGGCGTCTGCGGCCCGGCTGATCCGGGCCGGGGCGCCCGCTCCGCTACAATGGCGGTTCGCGTCCTGTCTCCACGCAGGTTGTTTCCCGATGAGCACCCCGTCTCCGTCCCGTCCCGCCTCCGGCAGCAAGATCGTCAGCCCCCACCAGGGCACGCTCGCGGTGCTGGACGGCATGAAGCCCAATGCGCTGAGCTCGGTGCCCGACGCCGGCCCCAAGCCGCCGTGGCTGCGCGTGCGCCTGCCCAACGGCGCCAAGTACCGCGAAGTCATGGACATCGTGACCTCGCACAAGCTGTCCACGGTCTGCGCCGAGTCCAAGTGCCCCAACATCGCCGAATGCTGGGAGCGCGGCACCGCCACGCTGATGCTGATGGGCTCGGTGTGCACACGCGCCTGCAAGTTCTGCTCGGTCAACACCGGCAACCCGAAGGGCTGGCTGGATCCGCTGGAGCCGGCCCACGTGGCCGACGCGGTGGCACTGATGGGCCTGAAGTACGTGGTGCTGACCTCGGTGGACCGCGACGACCTGCCGGACCTCGGCGCGCAGCACTACGCCAACTGCATCCGCGCCATCCACCTGCGCATGCCGGAGACGGCGGTGGAAGCGCTGACGCCGGACTTCCAGGGCAAGCTCGACCTCGTCGCCACGGTGCTGGACGCCGGCCTCGCCACCTTCGCCCAGAACCTGGAAACGGTGGAGCGCCTGACCCACCCCGTGCGCGATCCGCGCGCCGGCTACCGGCAGACGCTCGACGTGCTGAAGTTCGCCAAGCGCCACGCCCCCGACACCATCACCAAGACCAGCCTGATGCTGGGCCTGGGCGAAACCGACGCCGAGATCGAGCAGGCGCTGGACGACATCCGCGCCGCCGACGTGGACGTGGTGACGATGGGCCAGTACATGCGCCCGACCAAGAACCATTTGCCGGTGGAGCGCTTCGTGAGCCCCGACGAGTTCCACGCCTATCGCGAGCTGGCGCTGTCCAAGGGTTTCCTCGAAGCCGTGTCCGGCCCGCTGGTGCGCTCCAGCTACCGCGCCGAGCGCGTGCTGGAGCAGGACAACGTGGGCCTGGAAGACACCGCGGACGCGCACAAGGAAAAGATCCTCGACGCCATCCGCGAATCCTCGGCGACGATGCGTTCGCTGCGCTGCTGAGCCCGGCTCAACGCGCCATGCACGCCTTCCAGCGCGCCTCGACGTGGCTGGCGAACCAGGCCGTGGTCAGCTTGCGGGTGATCTTGGGGCTGGACAGCGCGATGTCCGGCACCCGCGCGCGCGGCACCGGCCGGCCCGCGCCCTTGCCGTCGGCGATGGCGAACACGCGGCGGTAGAGATCCGTCTCCGCGAACGAAGCGCTGCGCTCCTTGCCGAGATCCCGGCGGATCGCGGCGGCGTCCATGCCCAGCGCGGGCGCGATGCCGCGCAGCGCCGTCTCGGTGGCGCCGGGCGCGTCCATCGGCGCATCGGGCGCGAGCAGGTCGCCGTCGCGCGCCAGCCTCGTCCCGCTGGCGATCGCCGCCGCCTGCTGGAACGCGGCGTTGCGGCTGGCGTACCAGCCGGCGTTGAAGTCGGCGAAGCGGTACAGCGGCCTGTCGTACTGCGCCGGATAGCCGAACAGGTGGCGGATGCCGAAGTACAGGCCGCCGCGCCGGCTGAACACCTCGTGGCGGATCGAACCGTCCACTGCATACGGATAGCCGCGCGCGTTGCGTTCGGCGAAATCCACCCGCACCTGCATCGGCCCGCCGGTGCGCACCGGGTTCAGCCCGGCCAGCAGCCGGCCGCTGCCCAGCGGCAGCCGCGCCACCATCTCCTCGAACAGCTCGCTCAATTCGCGCTCGGTGCGCATCGCCTGCAACCGCTGCGCATAGCTGCGGCCGTCCGGCGAACGCAGCGTCAGCGCGGCGTCCACCGCGAACGCCGGCACGTGGCGGGCGGCGGCACGGCGCTTGATCTCGGCGATGGCGATGCCGCCGAGCCCCGGCACTGGCGGGTCGGCGCGATAGGTCGATTCCTGCTCCACCACCGCCAGCGCGGCGCACAGGTTGGCGGTCGAAGGCTCGATGCGCTGCGCGGCGAACGCGGCCTGGACGTCGCGGGCCCAGCCTTCGCGGTCGTGCAGCGTGACCGGCAGCCTGCGCATCAGGTCCGCATGCACCTGCTCCGGCGTGCGCCTGCCGTCGTCCCCGCAGCCGCCGCACAGCAGGGCGATGCCCAAGCCGAGTGCGACGATCCGTGTGCGAACGCGAGGGGCGTGGGTCATGCGGCGCGGCCGGCGAAGTCCGGCCGAGGCTGGCAGGCCGCGCCTGAACCGCGACTGGCCCGCCCCGCCCTCATTCGGCCTGCCGCCGGCGCTCCCACCAGCGCAGCGTCGCGAACGCCGCCATCGCCAGCACGCAGCCGCCGCCGAACAGGATCAGCTCGAACGGCAGCAGGTTGTGCGAGGTGGAATCGCGGGCGACGTCGAAGCCGATCTGGAGCAGATGCACCACGTACACCGCCAGCGTCGCCGCCGCCCACCAGCGCCACTTGCCGCGCCAGCGCCACGTCGCCCACGCGGGCCAGGCCAGCCCGGCGACGGCCAGGGCGAAAAAGACCAGCATGAAGCCGCCGAAAAGGCCGATGGCCGCCGCGCTCGGCGGCGCGCCGGCGCCGGACTGCATCTGCTCGTGCATGGCCTGGTTGTGCTCGTCGCGCAGCCGCGCCAGCCAAGCCGGCGCCGGCGGCACCGGCGGCGCGTTCGAATACGCGGACACGCGGATCGGCCAGCGTGCGATTTCCGGGGTGCCGCCGACGCTGCCGTCGCCCGCGGTCACCCGCAGTTCGTCGACATGGCCCGGTTTGGTGAGGAAGAAGAAGCCCAGCAGTTCGCCCTGACCCCGGTACAGCAGCGACGGCCCGCTGCCCGCGCTGACTTCCTTGCCCTGGTAGTACGGGCGCACCCAGATGCGGATCGGCTTCGGCGCGTCGTAGGCGACCCGCACGTACACGGTTTCGCCGGTGGGCACCGCGATGTCGCCGCCCTCGGGAAAGGTGCCGAGCAGCTTGACGGTGGTTTGCGCCTGCGCCGGCGCCAGCGCGCACAGCAGCCAGGCGACCAGCCCCAGGATGATGGTCCGCATCACGCCCCCTCCGCGCTCGACCCGGCGCCAGTGTAGCCACTGCCCGTCGCCCGGCCATGCCCGTCCGTCCGCCGCCGATGCCCACGCCTCCGGCCGCAGCTGCGATCATGGGCCATGACCACGCCCACCACCTTCGCCGACCTCGCCCTCGATCCCGCCCTGCGACCGGGCCTCGACGCGCTCGGCTACACCACCCTCACCCCCATCCAGGCGCAGGCGCTGCCCGCCGTGCTGGACGGCC
Source organism: Thermomonas brevis (assembly GCF_014395425.1). Classification (NCBI taxonomy): domain Bacteria; kingdom Pseudomonadati; phylum Pseudomonadota; class Gammaproteobacteria; order Lysobacterales; family Lysobacteraceae; genus Thermomonas; species Thermomonas brevis. Next base: position 2,704,462 of record NZ_CP060711.1, on the reverse strand, counting down.
GCGACCTGATCGCGCAGGCGCCCACCGGCAGCGGCAAGACCGCGGCGTTCGGCCTCGGCCTGCTGCAGAAGATCGACGCCGCGGCCGGCGGCACCCAGGCACTGGTGCTCTGCCCCACCCGCGAACTCGCCGACCAGGTCGGCAAGCACCTGCGCAAACTCGCCACCGGCATCGCCAACCTGAAGCTGTCGGTGCTGTGCGGCGGCATCCCCCTGGCGCCGCAGCTGGCCTCGCTGACGCACGCGCCGCAGGTCGTGGTGGGCACGCCGGGGCGGGTGCTGGAACTGGTGGAGAAAGGCGCGCTCGACCTGCGCGGCATCAAGACGCTGGTGCTGGACGAAGCCGACCGCATGCTCGACATGGGCTTCGAGGAGCCGATCCGCGCGCTGGTCAAGCGCATGCCGAAGGTGCGGCAAAGCCTGCTGTTCTCGGCGACCTTCCCCGACTCGATCCGCACGCTGGCGAAAGCGATGCTGCGCGAACCGGCGGAAGTCAGCGTCGAAGGCGGCGCGCAGCCGCCCAGCATCCGCAGCCTGTTCTTCGAGGCCGACCCCACCCGCCGCGCGCCGCAATTGGCCACGCTGCTGCTGCAGTTCAACCCGGAATCGACGGTGGTGTTCTGCAACATGCGCCGCGACACCGAGGAAGTGGTCGGCTCGCTAGCGCACTACGGCTTCGACGCGCTGGCCCTGCACGGCGACATGGAGCAGCGCGACCGCGAGGAAGTGCTGGTGCGCTTCGCCAACCGCAGCTGCAACGTGCTGGTTGCCAGCGATGTGGCCGCGCGCGGCCTCGACATCGACGACATCGGCGCGGTGGTGAACTATGAGCTGCCGACCGATGCCGACACCTACCTGCATCGCATCGGCCGCACCGGTCGCGCCGGTCGCGACGGATTGGCGCTCAGCCTGGTCGCGCAGAACGAACGCAACCGCGCCGCGCTGATCGAGGAACGCCAAGGCGGCGAACCGATCCATTACCAGCGCATCGCCCCGCAGGACGGCAAACCACGCGGCGTGCCGCAGGCGGCGATGGCGACGCTGCGCATCGACGCCGGCCGCACCGACAAACTGCGCCCCGGCGACATCGTCGGCGCGCTCACCGGCGAGGCCGGGCTGCACAAGGACGCCATCGGCAAGATCGACGTGTTTCCCACCCGCAGCTACGTCGCCATCGCGCGCAAGCAGGCGAAGGGCGCGCTGGAGAAGCTGCGCGCGGGGAAGATCAAGGGGCGGCGGGTGCGGGTGTTCTTGCTGTAAGCGGCGCGCGTACCGCGTCCCCCGCCAGCCAGTCGGCATCGATCCGGCGCAGCATCTCGTCCGGGCCGATCTGCCGGGTCATGCGTCCGCGCAGCAGGGCGCGGTGCTCGAACGACGCCGCGCCGCGCGCCATCACCCGCGCCTTGAACGCGGCGATCTGGTCGTCGCCGATATTGCTGTTGTAGGTGTTGAACAGCACCACGCGCTGGCCGTCGAAGCGGTTGTGCTCGACGAAGGCCCAGATCGGCGGCGCGGGGCTGTAGAACCACACCGGCGAGCCCAGCCAGACGGTGTCGAACGGCCTGAGGTCGAGGGTGCGCGGACGGATGCCGCGCAGCCTGGCGGGATCGTTGCGGCGCGCATCGGCGTCCAGCGCCGAATGGGCCAGGCCGCGCAGGCCGAGCGCGTACTCCGGCACCTCGAGCGCATGCAGATCCGCATCCAGCCGGTTGGCGATGTGGCGCGCCGCCAGCGCGGTATTGCCCGAGCGCGAGAAATACACCACGACGGCCCCGCGGCGCGCAGGCTGTGCGGACGCGACGTGCGGCTCCATGCCGCCCGCCTGCCGCGCCTGCCGGCTTTCGATCCAGATGATGGCCAGCGGCACCATGCCCGCCGCCAGCAGCAGCACGCCCGCCGCGACCGCGATCCACTTGAGCATTATCGGCTCCGCGTCACATGAAGTAAGGCTTGTCGCCGTCGCTGCCCGGTTTGTTGACGCCCAGGTTGTCGCCGACATGCGACGCGGGCCGGGCGACGATCTTGGCGATGAGATCGGCCACGCTCCGGCGCGAGACCACGGTGCCCTTGAAGGGCTGGCCCTTGGCGGTGGTCTCGTAGTCCACTTCGTCCTCGTCGGTCAGCCAGGCCGGGCGCAGGATCGTGTAGTCCAGCCCGAGGCTTCGATGGCATCGGCGGCGCGGCGGTAAGGCTTGAGGTCTTCGCCGATGGTGGCGTTGTTCCATGCGCCGAATTTGCCCGGCACTTCGTCGTGGATGCCCAGCGAAAGCACGAAGACCAGGCGCTTGACGCCGCTGGCTTGCATCGCGGCGATGACGGCGTTTGCCTGCTTGTCCAGATCGTCGCCGATGAGGTTGGCGTAGACGATGTCCTGGCCGGCCACGGCGCTTTTCAGCAGCGCCTTGTCCAGCACGTTGCCGATCACGATCTTCGCATCCGCGGGCTCATGGCCCGTGAGCTTGTTGGGATCGCGCACCAGCAATGTCTGGCGCACGTCCGGGTCGAGGGCCAGCGCCTTGACCACCCATTGCGCGATCTGGCCGCTGGCACCCAGGATGAGGACGTTTTTCACAGGTGCTCCTTGAAGAACGGCACGACCTTGGCCATGGCGATGGCCACCGGCTCGGGCTTGTCGTACAGGTCGTAGTGCGACCACCCCTCGGCCACAACGATGTGCTTGTTCGCCGAGGCGGCGCGACTGTAGATCTCCCAGCCGTCGCGGTAGGCGCCGAAGCCGCCAGGCTTGTCTCCGATGACGACCATCAGCGGTTGGGTCAGCAGCACCTCGGCGTTCAGGAAGGCATCCCAGCCCATGGCCGCGCCGCTGAACGACATCAACTGGCTGGTGGCGCCATTGGGTTGTTGGCCGCGCGCGGTCTTGTAGTAGTCGGTGGCCTCCAGAACATCGATGTCAGTGATGCCGGCCTGCCGAGCCGAGGCCACGGACTCGGGCAGCAGGTCGGCCACGTCGCGCTCGGCGCCCTGGGCCTGGGCCGCCCGCATTCGAGCGATGTTCCGGGCGAGTTCGAGCGGTTTGAACTGGGCGAAACCTTCGCGAATCAAGCGGCCGTAGTTCACGCCGGTGATGGACACCAGCGCCTTGAGGCGATGGTCGGTGATGCCCGCATGCAGGGTGTAGGCACCGCCGCCGCACACGCCAATGGCACCTATGCGTTCGACGTCCACATAGGGCAGCGATTGCAGGTAATCCACGGCGAAGCGGATGTCCGAGACGCGGATGGCCGGGTCTTCGATGAAGCGCGGCCTGCCACCGCTGGCACCCTGGAAGCTGGCGTCATGCACCAGCACGATAAAGCCTTGCTCGGCCAAGCCCTTGGCGTAGATGTTGCCGGCGGTTTGCTCCTTGCAACTGCCGATGGGGTGGGTGCTGACGATGGCGGGGTACTTTTTCTTATCGTCGAAGCCCGGCGGCAGGTAGATATCCGCAGCGGTTTCCCAGCCAAGGTTCTGATAGGTGACGGTCTTGATGTTGCTCATGGATGGCTCGGTGTCCAATGAAAACGAGGGTGATCCAGCCTTGGAATGGTTTACTTCAGCTTGGACTGGAAGAACGGGGCCAGCTTCGAGACAGCCTCGTCCACGTACTTGGGCACGTCGTACAGATCCATGTGGTCTGCACCTTCGACGATGTGAAGCTGCTTGTCCTTGCTCGCCGCGCGGGCGATCAGGTCGTCGCTCATCCACTTGCTGCCCGCCCTGCTGCCGGCCACGGCCAGGACGGGCTGGGTCAGGAACGCCTCAGCCTTGTTGTAGGCGTCGTAGGTGATGATCTGGGTGAGGCAGCGCGCCAGCGTGTAGCCGGGGGCATTGGGATGCTCGCAACGGGAGGTGTGGTAGTACTCCCAGGCGCCGCGCAGTTCAGCGTTGGGGGCGTCCTCCTCCTTCAGCGGGGCCAGCGGCATGGTGGCCATCGGGTTGTTGCCGGCGTCGGCGGTGCGCGCCTGCGAACCGGCTTCCAGGTAGGGCAGCGCGTCGGCGTCCTTCACCGAGCCGTCCCAGCCGTTGCGGAACATCTGGCCGATGTTCACCGCGCTGACCATGCCCAGCGCCTTGATGCGACGGTCGTTGATGGCGGCGTTGGCGCTGTAGCCCGCGCCGGCGCAGATGCCCATGGCGCCGATCCTGTCGTTGTCCACGTAGGGCAGCGTGGTCAGGTAATCCACCACGGCGCTCACGTCCTCGGTGCTGATGTAGGGGTTCTCCAGCTGGCGCGGTTCGCCGGTGCTCTCGCCTTGGTAGGAGCGGTCGAAGGCGATGGCGATCAGGCCGTGTTCGGCCAGCTTCCCGGCGTACAGGCCGGCGGTCTGCTCCTTCACGCCGCCGCCGGGATGGGAGACGACGACAGCCGGATATGCCTTCGACGCATCGAAGCCGGCGGGGAAGTGGACGACGGCAGCCAGGGTGATGCCTTGGCCGTTGAGATTCTTGAAGGTCACGCTGGACATGGGCTTTTCCTCGGTGGGTTGCACCGACGCGGCCGTCGGCATGGAGGGCATGCTAGGTCGCGCATTGGGCGGGATAAACCACGCTCCAGAGACATCAGTGTTTAGTTAAACTAAACAAATGCCGCTAGAGCCCTCCCTGGTTTCCTCGCTGACCTGGTTCGCCCACATCGCCCGCCACCGCAGTTTCACCAGGGCGGCCGAGGAGATGGGCGTGACCCGTGCGGCGCTGTCCCAGCAGCTGAAGGCGCTGGAACAACAGTTGGACGTGCGGCTGCTCAACCGCACCACCCGCGACATGTCGCTGACCGAAGCGGGCGCACAGTTGCTCGAAGCGCTGGCGCCATCGCTGGCGACCATCGAGCGCGCGCTGGCCTCGCTCGATGAAGCCGACGGCGAACCGGCCGGCCTGGTCAGGCTCAATACCTCGCGCATGGCCGCGAAAGCGCTGATCGAGCCGCACCTGCCCGAATTCCAGGCGCGCCATCCGAAGGTGCAACTGGAGCTGGTGATGGCCGAGCGGCTGTCCAACATCATCGCCGACGGTTGCGATGCCGGCATCCGCCTGGGCCGCAGCCTGGCCGAGCATGTGGTGGCGGTGCCGATCACGCCGCCGCTGTCGATGGCGGTGGCCGGCTCGCCGGCGTACTTCGCGAGGCACGGCGTGCCGAAGACGCCGGCGGATCTGGCCGGGCACAACTGCATCAATTACCGCTACTCCGGCAGCGGAACCGTGCACGACTGGGACTTCAGCGAACCCGGCAAGCGCGGCCAGCACTTCACCCAGTCCGTCACCGGCAACCTGGTCACCAACGACGACGAGGGCATGACCCGTGCCGCCGTTGCCGGCATCGGCCTGATCCAGACCATCGACATCGCCATCCATCCGCAGCTGCGGGATGGGTCGCTGGTCGCGGTCCTGAAGGACTGGAAGCACGTGCAGCCCGGCTTCCACCTGTACGTGCCGACGCGCGAACAGATGCCGCGAAAGGTGCGGGCGCTGCTCGACTTCCTGGTGGAAAAGCGCAAGGCGATCGCGTTGGGATAGTGACGGCGCGTCACCCTTGCCGGTTTCAGGCGGCGCGCCTCAGCGCGCCGCTTCCTGCGCCATCACTCCACGCCACCAGCGCTCGCCGGGCTGCGGCGCGTCCAGGTCGATGCGTTCGCCCATCACCGGCGTGGCGACGCGAATGCCCTGCGCCTCGGCGATGCGCAGCACCTCGTCGAAGGGCTCATGCCACGGGTGCATGGCGAGATCGAAGGTGCCGTTGTGGATCGGCAGCAGCCACATGCCGCGCACGTCGCGGAAGGCGCGCACGGTCTGCGCCGGCTGCATGTGCACGTAGGGCCACTGTTCGTTGTAGGCGCCGGTTTCCATCATCGCCAGGTCGAACGGCCCGTAGCGGCGGCCGATCTCGGCGAAGCCGTCGAAGTAGCCGCTGTCGCCGCTGAAGTACACGCGCCTGTCGCCGTCGACGATCACCCACGAGCCCCACAGGGTGCGGTCGCCGTCGCGGATGCCGCGGCCGGAGAAATGCTGGGTGGGCGTGAACGCCAGCGTCAGGCCGTCGATGCCGGTTTCCTGCCACCAGTCGAACTGGCGGATCTTCGCCTCCGGCACGCCCCACGACGCCAGCCGGTCGCCCACGCCCAGCGGCGCCAGGAACAGGTCGGCCTTCTTCGCCAGCGCGCGCACCGCGGCCTTGTCGAGGTGGTCGTAATGGTCGTGCGAGAGCAGCACACCGCGGATCGGTGGCAGGTCGTCCAGCGCGATCGGCGGCGCGTGGAAGCGCTTCGGTCCGAACCACTGCACCGGCGAGGCGCGCTCGGCGAACACCGGATCGGTGATCCACCACCGCCCGCGCAGCTTCATCAGGATCGTCGAATGACCCAGCCGGTACAGGCTGCGGTCCGGCGCGGCGTCGAGCTCGGCGCGCGTCAGCCTGCGCACCGGGATCGGCGCGTGCGGTTCGGTGTCCTTCGGCTTGTTGAAGAAGAAGTCCCAGAACGTCTTCAGGCCCGGCTCCGGTGCGTCGGCCGGCCGGGGCGTGGCGTTGCGGAAGCGTCCGTTCACGGAATGATGGGAGGCGGCGTAGTCGCCGATCGGGGCGCGCAGGCAATGGGAAGCAGTCAATGCGATCGTTCCAGGCAGGAGGAGGCGCGGCAACCAGCGGCGACATCGCGGATGCACGGGGTCGAAGTCCGGTTGCGTCCGTTCCGACGTGGGGACGACTGTCCGATCACGCAAGCCGCGCGGCGACGGGTGCGAACCAGGCCATCCGCCCATGGCCGCACGGGCCGCGCTTCCGCTACGCTGGGTGCCGACGCTCCGAGCCGCCGGCCACCGCATGCCCCACGACCTGTTCGATCCCGGCAGCCTCGCCGGCGCCGCCTTCTACGGCGTGCTCGCGCTGGCCGCGGCAACGCTGGCCGCGCTGCTGATCCGCCGCTTCGTCCGCCGCCTGGAAAAGCGCCTGACCGACGCCACCGTGCTGCGCTTCGTCGGCCTGTTCGCGCAGTTGCTGGCCTATCTCGCGGCGCTGGTGCTGTACGCGCACCTGGTGCCGGAGCTGCGTGCGCTGGGCACTGCCCTGCTGGCCGGCGCCGGCGTGTTGTCCGTGGTCGGCGGGCTGGCCGCGCAGGACACGCTGGGCAACCTGATCGCCGGCTTTTCGCTGGTGCTGTCGCGCGCCGTGCGCGAGGGCGACGCGATCCGGCTGTACACGCCCGTAGGCCTGATCGACGCGCGCGTCCATGCCATCTCGCTGGGCTTCACCGTGCTGCGGGACGGCGACGACAACGAGGTCGTCGTCCCCAACAGCGTCATCATGGGCAGCGCGCTGGTGCGCGTCGCCCATCCGCCGGCCGGCGCCTGAACCGGCATCGGCAATTCCTTTCCTCCATCGTCCTTACCCATGACCGCCACGCCCGACGCTCCCGTCCCGCAACCCGTCGCCGCGCCGCTAACGCCCGCCGCGATCTTCCTCGTCCTGACCATCAAGCCGGACGCCGCCAGCCTGGCGAAGGTGCGCGACTTTCTGCCGGACCTGTCCGGCTTCGTGCGCTCGGTGCGCTTCCGCGATCCCGACCGCAGCCTGTCCTGCGTGCTGGGCATCGGCGCTCAGGCGTGGGACGCGCTCACCGGCCTGCCGCGCCCGCCGGGCCTGCATCCGTTCGTGGAACTGCTTGCGGGCGACCGCCATGCGGTGTCCACGCCGGGCGACCTGCTGCTGCACATCCGTGCCGAGCACATGGACCTGTGCTTCGAACTGGCGCGGCAGATCAGCACGCGGCTGGGCGACGCGGTGACCGTCGCCGACGAAGTGCACGGCTTCCGCTACTTCGACGCACGCGACCTGCTGGGCTTCGTCGACGGCACCGAGAACCCGATCGGGCTGGAAGCCGAGCAGTCGGTGCTGATCGGCGACGAGGATCCGGCGCACGCGGGCGGCAGCTACGTGATCGTGCAGAAGTACCTGCACGACCTCGGCAAGTGGAACGCGATTCCGGTCGAGGTGCAGGAAAGGATCATCGGCCGCCGGAAGCTGGACGACATCGAGCTGGAGGATTCCGCCAAGCCCAGCTACGCGCACAACGTGCTGACCAGCATCGAAGTGGACGGCCGCGAGGTGAAGATCCTGCGCGACAACATGCCGTTCGGCCGCATCGGCGGCGACCACTACGGCACCTACTTCGCCGGCTACGCGCGCTCGCCCTCGACCATCGAACAGATGCTGCGCAACATGTTCATCGGCGTGCCCGAGGGCAACTACGACCGCATCCTGGACGTCAGCCGCGCGGTCACCGGCAGCCTGTTCTTCGTGCCGACGGCCTCGTTCCTGGACGATTTCGCGCCGCCTGCAGCCTGCTCCTGAATCAAGCCACTCCGCGAAGCGGCGTCGGCTTGAGTGAATTGTCAGCAGTCGCTCTTGCCCCAAAGCCAGCCAAGTGAAAGCACATACCGGCTGCTACCGATCACTTCGGTCACGCTGTGTTCGCTGCGGTCCGGCCGGAACAACTTGATCCGTGCTGTGGAAAGGATGGGATCGCTGCAGATGAACTCGCCGCCGCCGATGGAGCGCTTGACGATGATGTTGAGCCGGTAGTGGTTCCTGCCAGTAACCGGATCCGTATGAGGTGGAATGCTGGAGCCGATCGGGTAGCGAATCAGATAGCTGTCGAAAGCGATTGGCCATGAAGCCGTGAGCAACAACATCTTGTCGTAGCCGGAGCCTTGGCGGCCATGCTGCCATCGGAAGGCTTTCCTGCAGTAGTCAAGAAAATCGGGAATGAATGCTGACAAGTGGGATTTTCCTGCTTGAGCGGAATGCGTGGATCAACTCCGCGCCTACGCGTCCTGCTTCGCCGCCGCGATCTCGCGCAGCGCCCGCTCGAACACCTCCGGCGGCTGGCCGCCGCTGACGAGGTGCCGCTTCTCGATGATGACCGCCGGCACCCCGCTGATGCCGAGGCTCTGGAAGAACTGCTCAGCGGCGCGGACGTCTTCGGCGTAGTGGCCCGATGCCAGCACCTCGCGCGCGCGCTGCGCGTCCAGCCCGACGCCGGCGGCGATCCCGGCCAGCACTTCGCGATCGGACACGTTGCGCCCCTCGCTGAAATACGCGCGCAGCAGCGCGTGCTTCAGTTCGGACTGCTTGCCTTCGATGCCGGCCCAGTGCAGCAGGCGGTGCGCGTCGAAGGTGTTCCAGATGCGGCTGCGTGCGTTGAAGTCGAACGCGAACCCGAGCTCCGCGCCGCGCCGGCGGATGCGCTCCTGGTTTTCCTCCAGCTGCGCGTCGGTGAGTCCGTACTTGCGTTGCAGGTGTTCGGCGATGCCCTCGCCTTCCGCCGACAGCTGCGGGTTCAGTTCGAACGGCTGGAAGTGGATGTCGGCCTGCACCTCGCCGTCGAGGCGTCGCAGGGCCTGCTCCAGTGACGTCAGCCCGATGGCGCACCACGGGCAGACCACGTCGGAAACGAAATCGATGCGCAGTGCGGTCATGGGCATTTCCTCGAGCGGGATGCACAGCCTGCCACGCCGCGGGCCGGCGTTCATCCTCGCCGCCTATACTGGCCACCTCGACAGGAGACCACGCCGACATGCGCCACTGATTCTTCTCCGCCCTGCGCCAGCGTCACGCACGCCGCGCGCAGAGGATCTTCATCTTCTGGAGAAGAACCATGCCGGCTATCCGAACGCATACGCCCGAGGGGCGCGCACGCCTTGTCGCACGACAACTGCAATGGCAGGCGCCCGGCGCCGACCGCCCGCTGTGGCCCTCGCCTATCGATTTCACTCTGGACAGCGAACGCACGGCGCTGGTGGGCCGCAACGGCGCCGGCAAGTCGGTGCTGTGCGGCCTGCTGGCCGGCACGCTGAAACCGCTGTCGGGCAGCGTGCTGCGCCATGCACCGGTGCGGTTCGTGCCGCAGCTCGACGCGCTGCGCGCGGGCAGCCTGGCGTCGCTGGCGGGCCTCGCCCCGGTGGCCGGCGCGCTGGCGCGCATCCTCGCCGGCACGCCGGCCGAGGGCGACCTCGAACGCGCCGAAGGCCATTGGGATCTGCCGCAGCGCTGGGCGCTGGCGCTGGACGATGCCGGGCTGCCTGCCTGGGCGATGGACATGCCCGCCGACGCGCTGAGCGGCGGCGAACGCCAGCGGGTGGCGCTGGCGGCGGCGTTCCTCGACGAGGGCAGCTGCCTGCTGCTGGACGAACCCAGCAACCATCTGGACGCCGCCGCGCGGGCATGGCTTGCACGCAGGCTCGATGCGTGGCGCGGCGGGTTGCTGCTGGCAAGCCATGACCGCGCCCTGCTGGAACGGGTGGAACGGATCGCGGAACTGTCGCCGGATCTGCGGACGTTCGGCGGCGGTCATGCCGGGTGGCGCGCGCAGCGTACGCAGGAAGCGGAGGCCGCGCGGCAGGACGCGGATCACGCGCGCGCCGAACAGCGGCGCATCGCCCGCGACCTGCAGGCGCGCCACGACGCGCAGCAGCGGCGCATGGCGCACGGCCGGCGCTTCGGCAAGGAAGCGAATCTCAGCGGCCTGCTGCTGGGCAGCATGAAGGACAACGCGCAGCGCAACGATGCGCGTGCGCTGGCGCAACGCGAGACGGCGCTCGCGGCTGCAACGGCGCAGGCCGGCGAGGCGCGCGCACGCCTGCCGCAGCAGACGGACGTGGCGCTGGCGCTTCCGTCCAGCATCGTGCCGGAAGGCAAGCGCGTGCTGCTGGCGGACGGCGTTCGGCTGGCGCACCTGCCCACGTTGGGGGCGCTCGATGTCGCCGTGGTCGGCCCGCGCCGGATCGCGCTGACCGGCGCCAACGGCAGCGGCAAGAGCACGCTGCTGCGCACGCTTGCCGGCAGCCTGCCACCTGCGGCCGGGACGCTCGACATCGGCATGCCCTGCGCCCTGCTGGATCAGCAGCCGTTCGCGTCGCCGCAAAACGCCGCATCGCTGCTGGCGCTGCTGCAGTCCGCGCCGGTCGCACTTCCCGAAGCGGAGTTGCGCGGCCGCCTGGCCCTGCTCGGCCTGTCCGCGCGCCACTGCCTGCAGCCGCTGCACGGCCTCAGCGGCGGCGAAGCATTGAAAGCCCGGCTGGCGCTTGCGCTCTGGGGCAAGGACGCCGCCGGCCTGCTGCTGCTCGACGAGCCGACCAACCACCTCGACCTGGCGTCGGTGGAAGCCTTCGAGCAGGCGCTGGCCGGCTTCCCCGGCGCGATGATCGTGGCCAGCCACGATCCCGCCTTCCTCGACGCCATTGGCTGCGACGCGCGCTGGCGCGTGGACGGCAACCGCTGGCGGATCAGCTGACGGCCTGTATCCGCTCCCGCAGCGCCCGCGCGAATCCTTCGCCTTTTTCCGGATCGACGCCGAGATAGAAATCCGGCTCGATCAGCTCGGCCTCCATCAGCAGCCAGCGGCCGTCGGCGTCCGGCACCATGTCGATGCGCGCGTACAGCAGCGGCTCGCCGACGGCTTGCAGCACCTGTTCGGCCAGCGCCACCGCAGCGGCCGGCGGCTCGGGCACCAGCGCGTACTGGCCGCCGAATTCCTCCTGGATGCGGAACTCGCCGGCCACCGGGCGCTTGTTCACCGCGTGGCTCAGGCGTCCGCCGAAATACAGCAGCGAGGTTTCGCCGTCCGTCTCGATGGTCGGAAGGAAGGGTTGCAGCAGCATCGCCATGCCGTCCGTCGCACCGACCGCTTCGCCGCGCTGCAACCGCCGGGTCTTCCATGCGCCGCCGGACACCGCCGGCTTGACGATCAGTTCGTCCGCGCCGGTGTCGGCGAAGGCCCGTTCGACCACATCCTGCGACAGCGCATCGGTGAACGTGGTCGGCGGAATCGCCACGCCGCGTTCCGCCAGTTCGCGCAGGTAGCGCTTGTCGGTGTTCCACGCCAGCACCTTCGCCGGGTTCGCCAACGGCACGCCTTCGCTCTCCCAGGTCGCGCAGGCCCGCTGCCAGCGCGCGGCGTCGTGGTGGTAACCCCAGACCAGCAGCGGTAGCACGCAGGCGTAATCGTGCAGGCCAGCCGCATCGTCCATGTGCGCCGTCCACGGCGTCGGCACGGCCTCGATGCCCGCGCCGTCCAGCGCGCGTTGCAGCCGCGCCAGCACTTTCGGCCACAGGTCGGGATAGGCGACTTCCGCCGGATCGGGCGTGAGGATGGCGACACGGGTCATGGGATGTCCTGCAAGGGAAGATCGAGATAGCTGCTGCCGCGCCAGCGGATCTCCAGCGGCGCGCCGGCATCGGCCACGGTTTCGTCGGAAGGCTCCTTGCCGCTGCCGAGGTTGAGCTGGCGGTCGGGCTGCTTGATGACGCCGAGCGCGACGACGATCCGGCTGCCGGCGGCCAGCTTGCGGCCGAGCAGGCGCGTGTCGCGCACGTCGAGGCGCTGCGGCTGATCCGGCGTCAGCAGATGGCGCTGGCGGCGGTCGGCGTTGTAGCTGGCGCGCTGCAGCCAGAACGCGAGGTCGAGGTATTCGCCGGCGGCGTTCAGTTCGTACACGCCGATGGCGACGTCCACGTCGCGCTTGTTGACGGTGAACTCCAGCGCGCCGGTGAACGGGCCGGACAGTTCGGCGGCGCGCGGCAGCGGCTCGCCGACGAAGGCCAGGCCCAGGTGCGGATCGAGCGCGTTGTTGACGACGTTCTGCGGCTGCGTCCAGTCCGCGTCGCTGCGGTCGGCGAAATCGACACGCTGCACGCTGACGGCCTGCGGCTGGGCCTGCGCCGACAGCGCGTGCGAATCACCGCTGGCGCCCGGCACCAGATAGAGCCGCTGCGTGCGCGGCGCCATCGCCTCCAGCGTGTGCGCGTGCCGCCACGCATCCGCGCCCATGACCTGCCAGTTCACGCGGTCGGCCAGCAGGGCCGGCTTCGGCGCGCCCTTGAACACGTGGTCGAACCAGTCCAGCCGCAGCCCTTGCAGGTCGATGCGCGCGGACGGATCGAGCGGATAGCCCTGCACCACCGGCGGCACGCCGGTCTGCATCGTGAAATGCTCGTACGGGCCGATCACCAGCGTGTGGTCGGCGTCCGGGCGATGCCGCATGTGTTCGCGGAAGTAGTGCAGCGCGCCGATCTGCGCGCCGTCGAAATAGCCGGTCGTCGCCAGCACCGGGATGTCGATGCCGGCGAATGCGTCGCCCTGCGGGATCATCGCCTGCCAGTAGGCGTCGTAGGCCGGATGGGTCAGCCATTTGGCGAACAGCGGATTGGGCGTGCCGTCGATGGCGGGCAGATCGCGGTAGGCGCGGCCGCTGGCATACCAGTCGCGATTGACGCGCGCCCAGCGCGCGGCGTCGCCGTAGTCGGCGTCGTCCAGGGCGCGGTTGCTGGCGACGTACGCCGGCCACGCGTACATGAAATTGAGGAAGATGCCGCCTTCCTTCGGCGTGTCGATGCCGGGTGCGGCGGTGGCCGAGGTGGCGATGGCCTTCAATGCCTTCGGCCGATGCTTCAGCGCGGCCCACTGGGTGAAGCCGCTGTAGCTGCCGCCGTACATGCCGACGCGGCCGTCGCTCCACGGCTGCGCGGCGATCCAGTCGATCACCGCCGCGGCGTCGTCGCCGTCGCGCTCGAAGGGAACGATGGCGTCGGGGCTGCGCCCCTTGCCGCGCGAATAGGCGACCACGCCGACGTAACCGCGCGAGGCCATCTTCTTGGCGTCGGCCCAGGCCCAGTCGTCGTTGGCGTAGACGGTGAAGGTCAGCAGCGTCGGCAGCGGTTGCGCGCCGGCCGGACGCACGACCAGCTTCGAAATGCTCGCGCCGTCCGGCGTGCGCACCAGCGCGTCGCGGTCGATGGCGTAGCGGCGCGCGTCGTCCTCGGCCAGCGCGGCGGCGAACAGCGGGACGAAGCTCGAATAGGCGTCCTGCACCTGGTACTTGCGAATCAGTTCCAGCGCATCCGCCAGCGGCATTGTTCCTTGCGCCTGCGCCGCGCGCGCCGCGTCGAAGTCGGCGCGCATGCGCGCGAGGTTGCCGCCGAAGGCGAACTCGGCCTGCAGTGCGGTCGCGTCGTCGAGTGCGCCGAAGCGGTCGCGGAACGCGCTGCGCCACGCCTGCGGATACGGCACACGCTGATGCATCTGCAGCAGCTTCGCCCGCGCATGCACTTCGTATTGCAGATAGAGCCAGCTGCTGCCCGCGCCGCCGCGCGCGCGCACTGCGTCGATGCTGACCAGCGCTTCCCGGTACTGCCCCGCCGCTAGTTGCAAGCGGAACAGCACGCCCGGATCGGCATCGCCCGGATGCTCGCCGCGATACGCGGCCAGCGTCTCGCGCGCCAGCGCCGGCATCGCGCGTCCGTCGCCGTGCAGTCCGGCGGGAACGCGGATGTCCCGCGCCAGCGCCGGCCACGCGGCCAGCGCCCACAGGACCAGCGCCAGCAGCACTCCCGGCAGGCGGCGCATCGGCTTACAGCATCGGCAGCTTGAGGCCCTGCTCCTTCGCGCACTGCTGCGCGATCTCGTAGCCGGCATCGGCATGGCGCATCACTCCTGTTCCCGGATCGTTCCACAGGACACGGGCAATCCGCTTGTCGGCGGCCACGGAGCCGTCGCAGACGACGACCACGCCCGAATGCTGCGAATAGCCCATGCCGACGCCGCCGCCGTGGTGCAGCGATACCCAGGTCGCGCCGCCGGCGACGTTGAGCATGGCGTTGAGCAGCGGCCAGTCGGACACGGCGTCGGAACCGTCGCGCATCGATTCGGTTTCGCGGTTCGGCGAGGCGACGCTGCCGGAATCCAGGTGGTCGCGACCGATCACCACCGGCGCCTTCAGCTCGCCGTTGCGCACCATCTCGTTGAACGCCAGCCCCAGCTTGTGGCGCAGGCCCAGCCCCACCCAGCAGATGCGCGCCGGCAGGCCCTGGAAGCTGATGCGCTCGCGCGCCATGTCCAGCCAGTTGTGCAGGTGGGCGTCGTCCGGGATCAGCTCCTTGACCTTGGCATCGGTCTTGTAGATGTCCTCGGGATCGCCGGACAGCGCCACCCAGCGGAACGGGCCGACGCCGCGGCAGAACAGCGGACGCACGTAGGCCGGCACGAAGCCGGGGAAGGCGAAGGCGTTCTCGCAGCCTTCGTCCTGGGCCATCTGGCGGATGTTGTTGCCGTAGTCGACGGTGGGGATGCCCTGCGCGTGGAAGGCCAGCATCGCCTCGACGTGCACGCGCATCGACTTCTTCGCGGCATCGCGCACGTTTTCCGGATTCGCCTTCTGCTCGGCTTCCCACTGTTCCACCGTCCAGCCGAGCGGCAGATAGCCGTGCACCGGATCGTGCGCGCTGGTCTGGTCGGTCACGCAGTCCGGCCTGACGCCGCGCCTCACCAGCTCCGGCAGGATGTCGGCGGCGTTGCCGAGCAGCGCGATGGATTTGGCTTCGCCGGCCGCGGTGTACTTCGCGATGCGGGCCAGCGCGTCGTCGATGTCGGCAGCCTGTTCGTCCACGTAGCGGGTACGCAGGCGGAAGTCGATGCTGCTCTGGCGGCATTCGATGGTGAGGCTGCACGCGCCGGCCAGCGAGGCGGCCAGCGGCTGCGCGCCGCCCATGCCGCCGAGGCCCGCCGTCAGGATCCACTTGCCTTTCAGCGAGCCGCCGTAGTGCTGACGTCCCATCTCGACGAAGGTTTCGTAGGTGCCCTGCACGATGCCCTGGCTGCCGATGTAGATCCACGAACCGGCCGTCATCTGGCCGTACATCATCAGGCCCTTCTTATCGAGCTCGTTGAAGTGCTCCCACGTCGCCCAGTGCGGCACGAGGTTGGAATTGGCGATCAGCACGCGCGGCGCATCGGCGTGGGTGGGGAACACGCCGACCGGCTTGCCGGACTGCACCAGCAGCGTCTCGTCGTCGCCGAGGGTCTTCAGGGTGTCGAGGATCCTGTCGTAGCAGTCCCAGTCGCGCGCGGCGCGGCCGATGCCGCCGTACACCACCAGGTCTTCCGGTCGCTCCGCCACTTCCGCGTCGAGGTTGTTCTGCAGCATCCGGAACGGCGCTTCGGTCAGCCAGCTGCGGCAGGTCAGCTCGGCGCCGCGCGGGGCGCGGATCTTGCGGGACGGGTCGTGGCGATTGGTAGCGGTCATGGAGATTTCCGGCAAAGGGAACGTGGCGAAAATTCTGCGCCGCCGCCGCGCGCGGCTCCAGCGCAAACGGCGGCAAGCGCGCCCGTTCAGGCGGCCGATCGCGCAAATCCGCCCTTAATGTGTACGCTGTACACATGCCGCGCCCCGATACCGCCAGCCGCATCCTGCAGGCCGCGCGCGCCCTGTTCGAGCGCGAGGGCGCGGACGGCGTGCGCATGCGCAAGGTGGCGGAGCTGGCCGGCATCACCCCGATGGCGATCTACCGGCACTTCGACGGCCGCGAGGCGCTGCTGCGGCGGATCAGCGACGACAGCTTCCACGAGATCGCCCGCCACTGGCAGGCGCTGCGCAGCGGCAGCGACCTGCTGGCGCAGCTGGTGGCGACCCAGCGCATCTACCTGGACTACGCGCTGGCGCATCCGCACCTGTTCGACCATGCGTTCTCCGCGCGGCGCGGCAATGCACGGCGCTTCCCCGAGGACTTCCACGCGCGCCGCTCGCCCACGTTGAACGTGACCCACGACGCCGTGCAGGCCGCGCAGCAGGCCGGCCTCCTGCGCGACGGCGATCCGTGGGACATCGCGATGACGCTGTGGGCGCATTCGCACGGGCTGGTCGCGCTGTACCGCGCCGGCCGCTTCAGCTACGACGAGCGCGGCTTCCGCGCCTTCCACGACGCGTCGCTGGGCAGGCTGCTGGACGGATTGCGCGCCTGACTGCGCCACAGGCGCGGGCTATCATCGGCGCATGCCTTCTTTCCTCCGCGCCCTCGCGCTGGCGCTGCTCCTGCTGTCCGCCGGCTGCGCCACGCCGCCGCCCGCCCATCGCACCGCCACCCTGCTGCTGATCTCGGTGGACGGCCTGCGTCCCGCCGACGTCAACGCCGCGGCCATGCCGGCGCTGTCCGCGCTGGGCGACGCCAACGTGCGCGCCGAGGGCATGCGCCCGTCCTATCCCGCGCTGACCTTCCCCAACCATTACGCGCTGGTCACCGGGCTGCGGCCTGATCGGCACGGCATCGTCCACAACTCGATGGCGGACGCTGCCCTCGGCAAGTTCCGCACCTCCGACCGCGCGGCGGTGGAGACCGGCGGCTGGTGGGGCGGCGCGCCGGTCTGGGTCAGCGCGCAGCGCGCCGGCCTGCGCACCGCCACCATGTTCTGGCCCGGCAGCGAGGCCGACATCGACGGCGTGCGCCCGTGGCAGTGGCGCCCGTACCGCGACGGCACCCGCGCCGCCGACAGCGTGGCGCAGGTGCTGCAATGGCTGGCGCTGCCGGCGCGCGAACGCCCGCGCTTCGTCACCATGTACCTGGACCAGGTGGACGAAGCCAGCCACGACCACGGCCCGGATTCGCCGCAGGCGGCGGCCGCGCGGCGCGAGGTGGATGCCGCCATCGCGCAGCTGCTGCAAGGCTTGCGCGACGCGGGCCAGATGGATGCCGTCAACCTGCTGGTGGTGTCCGACCACGGCTTCGAGACGATTCCGCCGGGCCACGTGCTGCGCGTCGAGGACATGGCGCCGGCCGACGTGGCCGAGGCGGTCAGCGACGGCCAGGTGATCGGATTCGCGCCGCTGCCCGGCAGGACCGCCGAGGCCGAGCGCCTGCTGCTGGGCCGGCACGCGCACTACGAATGCTGGCGCAAACACGAATTGCCGGCGCGCTGGCACTACGGCACGCATCCGCGCATCCCCGCCATCGTCTGCCAGATGGACGCGGGCTGGGACGCGCTGTGGCCGAAGAAGTACGCGAACGCGATGCAGCGCAAGGACGAGACGCGCGGCTCGCACGGTTTCGATCCCGACCTGCCGTCGATGCGCGCCACCTTCATCGCCGCCGGCCCGGCCTTCGCCCACGGCGTGCGCCTGCCGGTGTTCGACAACGTCGATGTCTATCCGCTGCTGATGCGCCTGCTGGCGCTGCCGGTCGAGCCGAACGACGGCGAAATCGCGCCGCTGCTGCCGGCGCTGGAGGACGCGCAATGATCCTGTGCCGCCGCATCGACAGCCCGGTCGGCCCGCTGATGCTGGCGGCCGACGATACTGGCCTGCGCCACATCGAGTTCCGCGACAACCGCCATCCCGCCGACCGCAGCGACTGGCACGGCGGCGACAACGAAGCGCTGCAGGCCGCCGAGGCGCAGCTGGGCGAATACTTCGCCGGCAAGCGCCGCGCGTTCGACCTGCCGCTGGCGCCGCGCGGCACGGAATTCCAGCTGCGCGTCTGGTGGGAACTGGCGCGCATCCCGTTCGGCGAAACGATCAGCTACGCGCAGCTGGCGCAGCGGCTGGACAATCCCAACGGCACCCGCGCGGTGGGCGCGGCCAACGGCCGCAACCCGCTGCCGATCGTGCTGCCCTGCCATCGGGTGATCGGCGCGGACGGCGCGCTGACCGGCTTCGGCGGCGGCCTGCCGACCAAGGACTACCTGCTGCGGCTGGAAGGCGCGCTGCCGGAGCAGCGAGGGCTTTTCCCCTCCGGTTGATGAGGGGCGTTTCCCCTCGTCGAGCGCAGAAACTTTTGACGCGGACGAACGCGGATGCCCATCCGATTCTGAGGTGATCCGCGTCTCTCCGCGTTGATCCGCGTCCAGTGCTTTCGCATGGCGCGGCGTGCCTTGCCCTATCGCGCCCGCATCGCCGCGTGGGTGACGCGGTGGATCAGCCGCGCGGCGACGCGCGCGGTGACGTTGTCGCGATCCCACGGCGGCGACAGTTCGGCCACGTCCATGACCTTCAATTTTCCGGTGGCAGCGATCGCGTCGAGCAGCGGCTCCACCACCTCCATCGGCACGCCGCGCGCAGCCGGCGCGCTGACGCCGGGCGCCATCGCGTGCGGCAGGCCGTCGATGTCGATGGTCAGGTAGATCGCATCGACCTGCGCCAGCTTCTGCTTCAGTTCGGCCAGCCGCTGCGGCAGATCGAGCAGGCCGAGTTCGTCGTCGCGTACGTAGTGCACGCCGAGCGCGTCGGCGGTGTCGAACAGCACGCGGGTATTGGACGCGGCGCTGATGCCGTAGACCAGATAGTCCAGCGGCAGGCCGCGCTCGCGCGCGTCCTCGATGGCCTGCAGGAACGGCGTGCCGGAGCTGCCCTGCTCCTGCCGGCGCAGGTCGAAGTGCGCGTCGATGTTGACGATGGCGACGCGCGGGCGCCGCATGCGCAGGTGCCGCGCCAGGCCCAGCCAGGTAGCGAAGGCGATCTCGTGGCCGCCGCCCAGTCCGACCGGCAGGTGGCCGGCGTCGAGCAGCGACGCCAGTTCCTGCGCGTAGTGCAGCTGCGCGCCTTCGAGGTCGCCGTCGGCACAGGCGATCGTGCCCGCGTCGTACAGCGGCGCATCATCCAGCACCGGCAGGTTGGACAGCATCCTGCGCAGCGCCGCCGGCCCTTCCGCCGCGCCGGTGCGGCCGTGGTTGCGGCGCACGCCCTCGTCGCAGGCGAAGCCCAGCACCGCCACGCCCGGCGCGGCGTCCGGCTCGGGCTCGCGCACCCACTGGTGCCAGCGGCGCGTGGACGCGTCCTCGGGCAGATCGACGCGGCCGCTCCAGCCTTCCACGGCGCTCATGGCGACACCTGCGGCAACGGGATCGGCGACTGCATGGCCGGCTCCGGCAATGGCGAAGCCGCCATTCTAGCGGGCGACCCGCGCCGGCCGCGTTTGCCATAATCGACCGCCGCAGGCACATCGGAAACGCACGCTCCATGGCAACCAAGCGCTGGGATCTGCTGCTGACGCACGCCACCCTCGCCACGCTCGACGGCGACGCGCCGTTCGGTCTGGTCGAAGACGGCGCGCTGGCCTGCGCCGACGGCCGCATCGCCTGGTACGGGCCGATGCGCGCACTGCCGTCGCGCGCTTCCGCGGCGCGCATCGAAGACCTGCAAGGCCGGCTGCTGACGCCGGGGCTGGTCGATTGCCATACGCACCTCGTCTTCGCCGGCAATCGTGCCAACGAATTCGACATGCGCCTCAACGGCGCCACCTACGAGCAGATCGCGCGCGCCGGCGGCGGCATCCGCTCCAGCGTGGCGGCGGTGCGCGAGGCGAGCGAGGACGAACTGCTGCGGCAATCGCTGCCGCGCGCGCGGTCGCTGCTGCGCGACGGCGCGACCACGCTGGAGATCAAGTCGGGCTACGGACTGGACTTCGACAACGAACGCAAGATGCTGCGGGTGGCGCGGCGCATCGGCGAGGTGCTGGGGCTCACCGTGCGCACTACCTACTTGGCCGCGCACGCGCTGCCGCCGGAATACCGCGACGACGCCGACGGCTACGTCGAAGCGCTGATCGACTGGCTGCCGGCGCTGCACGCGGAAGGGCTGGTGGACGCCGTGGATGCGTTCTGCGAGAGCATCGGCTTCTCGCCGGAGCAGACGCGGCGGGTGTTCGAGGCGGCGCGCGCGCTCGGCGTGCCGGTGAAGCTGCACGCCGACCAGCTCAGCGACCTCGGCGGCGCGGCGCTGGCAGCGGAGTTCGACGGGCTGTCCGCCGATCACGTCGAATACACCGGCGAGGACGGCGTGCGCGCGATGGCCGCGCGCGGCACGGTGGCGGTATTGCTGCCCGGCGCCTTCCACGTGCTGCGCGAGACGAAGCTGCCGCCGATCGCGCTGCTGCGCGAGCACGGCGTGCCGATGGCGGTCGCCACCGACTGCAACCCCGGCACCTCGCCGCTGCTGTCGCTGCGGCAGGCGATGCAGCTGGCCTGCACGCACTTCCGGCTGACCCCGGAGGAAGCGCTGCGCGGCGCCACCGTCAACGCCGCGAAGGCGCTGGGACTGGTTGATCGCGGAGCGCTGCGCGAAGGCCTGCGCGCCGACCTGGCGGTGTGGGACGTCGCCCACCCCGCCGAACTGTGCTATTGGCTGGGCGGCGACCTCGCCTCCCGCCTCTTCGTGGGCGGCCGCCCGCTTCCGTGACCTGGAGATCGACCCCGATGCGCCTGATCCTGCTCGCCGCCGCCCTGCTGCTCGCCACCTCCGCCCACGCCCAGGACGCCGCCCGCAAGCTGGCGCAGGACGCGATCATCGTCGACACCCACATCGACGCGCCCGGCATCCTGATGGACAGCTGGGCCGACCTCGGCAACGAAGCGAAGGACCGCGAGTTCGACTACGCGAAGGCCCGCGCCGGCGGACTGGACGTGGCCTTCATGTCGATCTACACCTCGGCGCGGCAGGACGCCGACGGCAGCGCCTGGCAGGCGGCCAACGCGATGATCGACGGCGTCGAGGCGCTGGTGCAGCGCCATCCCGACCGCTTCGCCATCCTCACTTCGCCGAAGGATGCCGAACGCCTGCTGCAAGGCGGCCGCGTGCTGCTGCCGCTGGGCATGGAGAACGGCGCGCCGATCGGCGACAAGCTGGAGAACCTCAAGTTCTTCTTCGACCGCGGCGTGCGCTACATCACCCTGGCGCACAGCGCCAACAACCGCATCGCCGACTCGTCCTACGTGATCGACAAGCAGTGGAACGGGTTGAGCCCGTTCGGCCGCGACGTGGTGAAGGAGATGAACCGGCTGGGCATCATGGTGGACGTCTCCCACCTCGCCGACGGTTCGGCGATGGAGGCCATCAACATCAGCAAGATGCCGGTGATCGCCAGCCACTCGGCTTTCCGCCACTTCACCCCCGACTTCGAACGCAACATCAGCGACGAGCTGGCGAAGGCGGTGGCGGCCAAGGGCGGCGTGGTGCAGGTGCCGTTCGGCACCGCCTTCATCGACCCGGCCAGCGCCGCCGACACCCAGGCCCACTTCCGCGCGATCAACGACTTCAACCGCCGCAACGCCGAGCTGAAGGCGCAGGGCAAGCCGGCGCTCGACCGCGCGCGGTTCGACAAGGACTGGGAAGCCGCGCATCCGCCGCACCAGAGCACGCTGGCGCAGGTGCTGGACCAGATCGACTACGGGGTGAAGCTGGTCGGCATCGACCACGTCGGCATCGGCTCCGACTTCGACGGCGTGGACGGCGAACTGCCGAACGAGCTGAAGACGGTGGCCGACTATCCGAACCTGGTCGCCGGCCTGCAGGCGCGCGGCTATCGGGACGCCGACATCCGCAAGATCCTCGGCGGCAACCTGCTGCGGACGTGGGCGCGGATCGAGGCCGGCGAGGGCAAGTAGGCGCCGGACGCGGCCCCTGAAACGCGAAAACCCCGCCGAGGCGGGGTTTTCTGTTGTCGCGGTGCAGCCTGGATCAGGCAGCGGTCTTCTTGACCGCCTTCTTCGCCACGCTCTTGCTGGCGGCCTTCTTCACGACCGGCGCGGCGGCGACGCCGGCGGCCTTGGTGACAGCATGCGGACGCGAATTGCCATAGCTGGCGTTGTAGCGCTTGCCCTTGGCGGTCTTGCGGTCGCCCTTGCCCATCGTGTTGCTCCTGAATCGAATCGTGAAGTAGGTGGATCGCGCCGCGCGCGAGGCCGGGGATTCTAGCACGGGCGCCGGGCCGCCGCCCGGATCGCCCGGCGGGCCTCACGCTTTCCTTCATGGAGAAAAGCCCCCTTGGTAAGGGGGCGCCCCGAAGGGGCGGGGATCGGAAGGCCATGCGGGCCAAAGTTTACAAGCAAACTTTGGCATTGACCCGGGCTTTGCCCGGGTCAATGCGAATGCGCGCAGCTCGCGTCGTGCACGTGGCCGTGGTTGAGGCGCAGGTTGGCGACATGGGCCAGCCCCACCAGGGTGCCGCCGAAGGTCATCGCCACCGCGTGCGGCACCACCGAATGATGCAGAGGCGGGTACAGCACCGCGATCCACAGCGCGGCCAGCCCCGGCAGCAGCAGGCCCAGCGCGCGCACCGCGCGGTGGCGGCGGTAGCTCCAGACCAGCACCGCCAGCCCGAACAGGCTGGCGAAGCCCACGAACCCGGCCTCGAAGCCGTCGCCCAGCCACAGCCCCACGCCCAGCGACGGCAGCAGCGCGATCAGCAGCGGCAGCAGCGCGCAGTGGATCGCGCACAGCAGCGAACCGGTCGCGCCGATGCGGTCGAGCAGTGCGTGCAGGCGGGGATTCATCGGGGCATGACTTCAGGCAGGGGACGGGTTCGCCAATTGTTATGTTATAACATATTCCATCGCCACAACAGCTTACCCCATGCGCCCCTCTCCCATCGCAATGCAGCGCACCGCCCTGGCCGTCGCGCTGGCCCTGTCCTTCGCTCCCGTCGCCCAGGCCGCCGCTCAGGACGCCCAGACCTCCCCCACCAGCGACACCCGCCACGCGGCGGACAAGAGCGGCGAAAGCCACATCAAGGAAATCTCCGGCGTGGTCGTCACCGCCAGCCTGCTGGGCGATACCGCCGACACCCTGAGCAAGCCGACCGACGTGCTGGCCGGCGAGCGCCTCGACGAGAACCGCGCCGCCAGCCTCGGCGAGACCGTGGCCAGCGTGCCCGGCGTGCAGAGCTCCAACTTCGGCCCGGGCGTCGGCCGCCCGATCATCCGCGGCATGGACGGCCCGCGCGTGGCGGTGCTGAGCGGCGGCCTGTCCAGCCAGGACGTGTCCACCGTCAGCCAGGATCATGCGCCCGCGGTCGAGCCCTTCCTCGCCGACCAGATCGAAGTGCTGAAGGGCCCGTCCACCCTGCTCTACGGCAGCGGCGCGATCGGCGGCGCGGTCAACGTGGTCGACGGCCGCATCCCCACCGACGCCATCGACGGTGTCAGCGGCCGCGCCGAGACGCGCTTCTTCGCCGGCGACCAGGACGGCAACACCAGCATGGCGCGCATCGACGGCGGCAACGACCGCTTCGCGCTGCACGCCGACGCCGTCTACCGCAACGCGCTGGACTACGACACCCCGCGCGGCCGGCAGGCCAATTCCTTCATCGACACGCGTTCCGGCGCCTTGGGCGGCTCGATGGTGGGCGACTGGGGCTACGTCGGACTGTCCGCCTCGCGCTTCGAGGACGCCTACGGCAATCCGGGCGAACCCGGCGATCTGGCTGCCGGCGAACGCGGCGTGCACCTGGAAATGAAGCAGGACCACTACGAACTGAAGGGCGCGCTGCGCGACCTGTGGGGCGCCGGCAACGGCCTGCGCTTCGCGGTCGGCCACACCGGCTACGAGCACACCGAATTCGAGGGCGACGAGCCCGGCACGGTGTTCCGCAAGAACGCCAACGAGGGCCGCATCGAAGCCACCTTCGGCGATGCGCAGGGCTGGCAGGGCGCGGTCGGCGCACAGGCGTCCAGCAGCACCTTCGTCGCCATCGGCGAGGAAGCCTTCGTGCCGGAAACCGGCACCCGCGCGCAGGGCGTGTTCGGCGTGGCGCGGCGCAGCTTCGGCGGCTTCCAGCTCGATCTCGGCGCGCGCGTGGACAGGGTGAAGTCCAGTCCGGACGGCGGCGACGCGCGCAGCTTCAGCCCCCTGAGCCTGTCGCTGGCCGGCGCGTGGAAGCTCGACGAACGCTGGAAGCTGACCGCCAACCTCGACCACGCCGAGCGCGCGCCGGTGGAGGAGGAACTGTTCTCCGACGGCCCGCACATCGCCACCCTCGCCTACGAGATCGGCGACGCCGATCTGCGCAAGGAAGCGGCCAACCAGTTCGAACTGGGCCTTCAGTACCAGTCCGAGCGCATGGACGCCAAGCTGTCCGGCTACTACAACCGCTTCCGCAACTTCATCTACCTCGCCGACACCGGCGAAAGCTGGTACTGGGACGAAGAGGATGAGGAACTGCCGATCCGCCAATGGACGCAGGGCGACGCCACGTTCCGCGGCATCGAGGGCGAAGCCACCTTCCACCTGGCCGCCAACGACAGCGGCGACTGGGACCTGCGCGTGTTCGGCGACGCCGTGCGCGCCACGCTGAAGAACGGCGGCAACGTGCCGCGCATCGCGCCCTCGCGGCTCGGCGCCCAGTTGCGCTGGGAGCACATGGGCTGGCGCGCCTCGCTGGGCGCGACCCGCACCAACCGGCAGGACAAAGTGGCCGACAACGAAACGCCGACCGCCGGCTACACCCTGGTCGACGCGCACGCCGCGAAGCATTTCGACACCGGCAACGTGAGCTGGGAAGTGTTCGCCGACGCCAGCAACCTGACCAACCAGGACGCACGCGTGCACACCTCGTTCCTCAAGGACGCGGTGATGCTGCCGGGCCGCAGCGTGGCGTTCGGGGTGCGGGTGTTCTTCTGACGGTCAGGCGGCCTGTGCGCACCTCGCGCACAGGCCGTGCACTTCCAGCGTCTGCGCCTGCGGCGCGAAGCCCAGCGCACGCGCCGCGGCATCGAGCGTCGCCACAATGCCCGCGTCTTCCAGCTCGGTCGCCGAATGGCAGCGGTCGCAGATCAGGAACGGCACCGAATGCTGCGCGGCGTTCGGATGGTGGCAGGCGACGAAGGCGTTGATCGATTCCAGCTTGTGGATGAAGCCGTTGGCGAGCAGGAAATCCAGCGCGCGATACACCGTCGGCGGCGCCGCCGCGCCCGCGCCTTCGCCGTCGCGCACCCGCTCCAGCAGGTCGTAGGCCTTGATCGGCTTGCCGGCCTCGGCCACCAGCGACAGCACCCGCGCGCGGATCTCGGTCAGACGCAGCCCGCGCTCGCCGCAGGCGCGCTCCACCGCCGCCACGAACGCGGCTGCGTCGTGGACGTGGTGTTTCGGATCGGTGCAGGCGTGCGTTTTGCCCATGGCCTCGATCTATGCGCCGGCGGGGCGGCTTTCAAGCGGAATCTTCGCAAGGGCCGCGTCGATCCGGCGCAGCGCTTCCTCGCGCCCGCACAGATAGACCGTCCAGCCGATGTCCGGGCTGACCTGGGTGCCGGTGATCGCCACCCGCAACGGCTGGGCGATCTTGCCCATGCCGATGGAAAGCGCCTCGGACACGATCTTGACGACGCCATGGATGGGCTCCGGTGCCCACTCCGGCAATGCAGCCAGCTGCGCGCGCACCTGCGACAGCGGCTCCCGCGCCGCTTCCTTGAGGTGCTTGTCCACCGACGCCGCGTCGTATTCGGTGAGCGGCTGGAACCAGACGGCGGATTTCTCCGCGATCTCCTTCAGCGTCTGCGCGCGCTCGCGCAGGGCGATGACGAGCTCGGCCGGCTTCGGGCCCTTCGACAGATCGTAGCCGGCCTGCTCCAGATGCCAGACCAGGTGCTTCGCGACGGCCTCGGGATCGTCGGACTTCAGATACTGCTGGTTGAGCCAACCCAGCTTGGCCGGATCGAGCCGCGACGCCTTCGCGTTGACGTCGGCCAGGTCGAACAGCGACTGCATTTCCGTAATCGAAAACACTTCCTGATCGCCGTGCGACCAGCCCAGCCGCACCAGATAATTCAGCAGCGCATGCGGCAGATAACCGGCGTCGCGGTACTGCATCACGTCGGCCGCGCCGGTGCGCTTGGACAGCTTGGCGCCGTGCTCGTCGAGGATCATCGGCAGGTGCGCGAAATGCGGCACCGGCGCGCCCAGCGCCTTGTAGATGTTGATCTGGCGCGGCGTGTTGTTGACGTGATCGTCGCCGCGCACCACGTCGGTGATGCCCATGTCGATGTCGTCCACCACCACCGCGAAGTTGTAGGTGGCGTAGCCGTCGCTGCGGAAGATGACGAGATCGTCGAGCTCGGCATTGGCGATCTCGATGCGGCCCTTGACTTTGTCGTCCCAGGCCACGACGCCATCGACCGGATTGCGGAAGCGGATCACCCGGTTGGCATCGTCGCGCCAGCCGGCGTTCGCGTCGCGATAGGCGCCGTTGTAGCGCGGCTTCTCGTTCGCGGCCATCGCCGCCTCGCGCATCGCTTCCAGTTCCTCCTTCGTCTCGTAGGCGTAGTAGGCGTGACCGGAAGCGACCAGTTGCTCCGCGACCTCCTTGTAGCGATCGAGACGATGGGTCTGGTAGATCGGGCCTTCGTCGTAGTCCAGCCCCAGCCAGTCCATCGCCTCCAAAATCGCGTCGATGGCCGCCTGCGTGCTGCGCTCGCGGTCGGTGTCCTCGATGCGCAGGACGAACTGCCCGCCCTTGCGGCGCGCCTCCAGCCAGCAGTACAGCGCGGTGCGCGCGCCGCCGATGTGCAGGTAGCCGGTGGGGGACGGAGCGAAGCGGGTGCGGACGGTCATGGGCACATCGGAAGCGGGAAAACGCGCATTTTACGCCGCCCGCCGGCCAACCCGCCGAATGGGGACGGCGCGGGCGACCGCGCCGTCCGTCCCGCACGAACCGCTTGCCGTTACCAGCCGAAGCCGTAGCCGATGCCGGCGGATTTTTCGTCGCCGCTGAACGCGCCGCCAATCGTGAACGCGGCCTTGTCTCCGATCGCCCGCTGGTAGCCCACGGCCACGGCGGCCCGGCCATTCTGCGCGCCCACGCCCACCGCCATCCGGTTGACGGTGCGGATGCCCGCCGCGCTGGCGGTCATCTGCGCCATCGCCGTCTGCATCGCGCCGGTGCGGTCGATGCGGGTGTCGGTCTGGACGAAGCGGCGATCCATCTGTTGCTGGTACTGGGTGAAGCTGTCGTTCCAAGCGGCGAACTTCTGGTCCGTGTAGGCATTGGCCGAGGACAGGGTGGCGGCATCGCCCGCATCCGCATATGCCTGCGCGGAAGACAGGGTCGCGGCATCGCCGGCATCGGCATGCGCATTGGCCGAAGCCAGGGTGGCGGCGTCGCCGCTTGCAAAGTCGGCGCGGATCGCGGTTTCGCGGCTGTCGGTGTAGTCGTTGGCCGTATCCACCGCGGCGCCCGCCGCGGCCAAAGCCGTATCGGCGGTGGACTGCGCGGCTTCCGCCGTGGACTGCGCAGTGGCGGCACTCGACAGCGCCGTGTCGGCCGTGGCTTGCGCGTGGTCGGCCGATGCCTGCGCCGCATCCGCCGTGGCCTGTGCAGTGGCCGCGTTCGCCAGCGCGGTATCGGCGGTGGACTGGGCGCTGGCCGCATCGGCGACCGCCTGGTCGGCGGTCGTTTGCGCATTGGCTGCATCCACTACCGCTTGGTCGGCTGTGGTCTGCGCGTTGTTTGCGGCGGCGGCCGCCGCGTCCGCCGCGTTCTGCGCCGTGGTCGCGTTCGCCAGTGCGGTATCCGCTGTCGCCTGCGCCGCCGCGGCATTGCCGTTGGCGATGGCCAGGCCGGCATCCAGCTGCCCCCTGTTCACCGCATCGGTAGCCGCCACGCCGTCGGCCACGCCACCGACCACATTGCCGCCCATGTGGATGACGGTGCTGTTGACGATGGTGAAGTTTCCACCGCCGCCGCCCACGGTCAGACCGGTGAAGGTCGGCGCGCTGGCGAAGCCGTAGGCAATGGTGCCGCCGCTGCGGCTGACGGTCAGGTTGCCGTTGGGATCATCGGCCTCGAATGCCACCGTGTCGCCGCTGCCGATGGTGGCGCTGGTGGCACCCGCATCGGCGCTGATCGCGAAGCCGCCGTAGCTGGCGATCCCGCCGACCGCCGTGCTGATCGCGTTGTTCATCTGACCCAGGTTCACCGCATCGGTGTCGGCGATGCCTGCGGCGACGTGGAGCAGGCGGACGTTGTAGTCGCTGCCATAGACGCCGCCCAGAACAGTCGGATCGCCGGCTGCATGGCCGAAGGACACCACGTCACTGTCATTCGCCACCGCCTGGTAACCGATGGCGGTGCTACCCGCTCCGGATGCCCGCGATTCATAGCCGAACGCGCTGCTGCCGAGGCCGGCGGCGATGTTCTTGTAGCCGAACGCGCTGCCGTAGTCCCCGCTCGCCTCGTTGGAATTGCCGAAGGCATTGCTGAGATAACCGCTGGCGACATTCGAACCGCCGAACGCGTAGCTGTAGTCCGCATTGGCTTCATTGCTGTAGCCGATGGCCGCCGAGCGAAATCCAAGCGCGGTGTTGCCGGCCCCGAACGCATTGCTTGTCTGGCCGCTCGCCTCATTGCCGTAGCCGAAGGCGCTGGCATATTCGGCGCCGGCGGCATTGTCGTAACCCACCGCGCTGCTGTCTTCGGCGCCGGCGGCGTTGTGGAAACCCATCGCGCTGCTGCCCAGGCCGAAGGCCGTGTTCCGATAGCCGAACGCGCTGCTTCCAACACCGTCTGCGGAGTTGCTGTAACCGAAAGCACCCGCGAGAGAACCGCTGGCGGTGTTGATGCGGCCGAAGGCGCTGCTTTCGTTGCCACTGGCAGTGTTCGCGGAACCGAAAGCGCCCGCGAGGAAGCCATTGGCGGTGTTCATGGAACCGAAGGCGCTGCTGTCGGTATTGCCGGCGGCATTGTTGTAACCGAACGCGCTTGCATGGTTTCCGCTGGCATCGTTGCTGTCACCGAAGGCGCTGCTTCCATCCGCACCGGCCGTATTGTCGTAGCCAAATGCGCTGGCCCAGCTGCCGGCCACCATGTTGTTGGCGCCGAAGGCACTGCCGAAACCGCCGTTGACCAGATTGCCGTAGCCGAACGCGCTGCTGCCCTGGTAAGTGGCGATGTTGCCGCTGCCGAAGGCGCTGCTGTCCTGTCCGCTGGCGTTGTTCGCCTCGCCATACGCACTGGCCCCGGCCGAGCAGGTGGTGTTGTTCTTGCCGCCCTCGTTGCCCTGGTCCGTATCCGGAGCCGGCGTGACCAGGCTGCCATCGGGGTTGCGGCATCCCTCGTCCGCCCATGCCGGAGCGGCAGCGAGCAGCAGGCAGATCGTCAGCGAAAGCGGACGGACGCGCACGCGGCGACGCGCCGCAGCCGAAGCGGTTGCAATGGTCATGGGAATCCCCTGGATTGGATGGTGGGCAGCGGCGTTCCACCGCGCTCCCGGGGACGTTAGCCAGCCGCCGCGCTCGCGGAAACCCGCAAAATTGCCGGATGCTCCTGCATCAGCCGCCCTGCCCCAGCCACAGCGCCATCAGCGCCGAACGGTTGGCAACCGCGTATTTGCGATAGATGCGCGAGGCATATTCGTGCACGGTGCGCGGGCTGCTTTCCAGCCGCTTGGCGATCTGCTTGTCGGTCAGCCCGCCCAGCAGGCCCGACAGTACCCGCCGCTCCAGGTCGGTCAACGGCGACGCGCCGATCGCCAGCCCGTGGCCCAGCACCTGCTGGCGGTGGAACCAGCGCAGGCCGCGCATGGCATGGGCGACGGTCTCGCGATCCGCCTGCGAAAACGGTGGATGCCCGCAGTGGCGGTACAGACCGACATAGATCTCCACGTCCGCATTGACCGGCACGCCCGACCAGATCGCATCGACGCGGTTCTGGCCGAGGTAGTAACGCCGGTAGTACTCCCCTTCGAACCAGTCGGCCGGCAGCAGATCGACCAGCCGATGGGTGCGCCAGGATCCCGCGAACGACACGGTCCGCACCGTGGACAGATCCACCTCGCCCGCTTCCAGCTGCCGCACCTGCTCGCGCGCCGCCGTTTCCGCCGTGCCGGTCGTCTGCGGCGTCTTCTGGTGATGGACGATGCGTGGCCGCCAGCCGCGCACCGGATCGCCCGCCAGGGTTTCGTCCATGCGCACCGCACCGACCCAGCAGGCATGCTGCGCATCCACCAGTCCACGCAGCCCGTCCAGCAGGACCTCGCGCGCATGCTCGACGCGCGAGGTCTCGATGTCGGCCAGCGCGTCCCAGAGCGCGTGCGTCGCATCGTCGATGCGGGACACGCCAGCCACTTCGCGGCGTTGGTTCTCCGGGTCCATGCGGCATTATCGCAAGCTCCGGGACCGGCATTCCCTCCACGTGGAAACGGCGCGGTCGCCCGCGCCGTTCCCTGTCCGCTGCGCGCCTTCGATTACAGGTCGAAGCCGAAGCCCGCGCCCGCCGAGGATTCGCCGCTGGCGAACGAGGCGCCAAGCGAGAACGACCCGCGGTCCCCCACCCGCTTGCCGTAGCCGATCGACACCGCGCCCTGCCCGCCCTGCGAACCGATGCCGATCGCGATGCGCCCGCGCGGGCTATTGGCGAGCGCCGCGTTCACCGCCATCTGCGTCATCGCCGTGCCCATCGCGCCGATCCGGTCGATGCGGCGGTCGGTCTGGGCGAAGCGGCGATCGGTCTGCTGCTGGAACTGCGCGAAGCTGTCGTTCCATGCCGCGAACTTCTGGTCGGTGTAAGCATTCGCCGACTGCAACGTCGAAGCGGCCTTGGTGTCGGTGTAGGTCTTCGACGCGGTCAGCGTGGCGGCATCGCCGGCGTCGGCATGGAGGTTGGCCGACACCAGCGTGGCGGCGTCGCCCGCTGCCATGTCGGTGCGAATGGCGGTTTCGCGCGCGTCGGTATAGCCGTTGGCGGCGGCAAGCGCGGCGGCGTCACCTGCATCCATCTGCCCCTTGTTGACCGCATCCATCGCATCCGTGCCGTCGGCCACGTTCTTGACCTGCGTGCCACTCGCGCCGTCCAGGGTGGCGGTGGCGTGGCTGGCATCGTCGTATTGCACGCCATTGGCATTCGTCGTCATCCAGCTGTCGATGGCCGCCAGCGCGCTGCCCACGTCGCCATAGCTCGCCCCCTGGATGGTATAGCTCGGCGCGGTGAAGATGCCGCCCGTCCATGCCGCGCCGGCGCCGAACGCCGCCGCGAACGGCGACAGGTCCACCGCGCTCCCAGCGAGCGCCGCGTTCAACTGCCGCAGATTCACGGCGTCGGTGGCGTCAATGCCGTCGGCGACATGGATCAGGCGCGCCTCGAGGTCGCCCGCGTAGGCCACGCCGGTGGGATCCAGGTCGCCGGCCGCATGCCCGAACGACACCACCCCGGCAGTCTTCGCCACCGCCTGGTAGCCGATCGCCGTGCTGTCGTCCGCGACCGCACTGCTCCAGTAGCCGAACACGCTGCTGTGCCTGCCGCTGGCGATGTTGACGAGGCCGACTGCGGTGCTGGCGTAACCGCTGGCCTCGTTCTCGATGCCGATGGCGCTGGAGAACTCGCCGCTGGACACATTCCAGCTGCCGAACGCATTGCTCTTTTCGCCATCGGCAGTGTTGTTGAAGCCGAACGCGCTGCTGCGGGTCACCGCATGGTTGTTGATGCCCACCGACGTGCTGAAATCCCCCTGCGCGACAGTACCCGCGCCCAGCGCCACCGCACTGACGCCGGAGGCACTGGATCCTTCATCCGCATCGAAGCTGGCGTCGCCGTCGCGGTCGTACCAGCCGGACGCCACCACGCTACCCGTACCGGACGCGATGCCGCGCGCGCCGAACGCGCTGCTGCCGTCGCCACTGGCGATGTTGTTGATGCCGAACGCGTTGCTCCTGACCCCGCTGGCGTCGTTGTGGTAACCGAAGGCGCTGCTCCAGGCGCTGCTGGCGGTGTTCCAGAAGCCGACGGCACTGCTGGCGGTGCCGGATGCCACGTTGAACACGCCCAACGCCGTGCTGGCGGCGCCGGATGCAGTGACGGCAGCCCCCACTGCCACGGCGTAGGTGCCGCTGGCGGTCGCGGTTTCGCCGGCATCGACCACGCCGTCGTTGTCGTCGTCGTACCAGCCCGACACCGCCATGCTGCCCGTGCCGGACGCGACGCCCCGGAAGCCGAACGCACTGCCGGAATCGCCGCTGGCGGTGTTGCCGTAGCCGAACGCACTGGCGGCGTCGCTGCTCGCGATGTTGTTCAGCCCATAGGCGCTGCTCCAACCGCCGCTGGCGGTGTTGTGCACGCCCACCGCGCTGGCGTAATGGCTGCTGGCGACCACCGCCGCGCCCAGCGCCACCGACGACAATCCACTGGCGGAGGAGGTTTCGCCGGGATCGACGAAGCCGTCACCATTGCTGTCGCTCCAGCCCGACACCACCACACTGCCCGTGCCGAGAGCTTCGCCGACGAACCCGAAGGCGCTGCTGGCGTAACCGCTGGCGGTGTTCCAGTAGCCGAACGCGCCGCTGTTGTCGCCTCGAGCGGTGTTGCCGTAGCCGAACGCGCCGCTGTAGGAGCCGCTGGCGTAGTTTTCGCTGCCGAACGCATTGCTGGCCTGGCCGTAGGCGCGGTTGTGATAGCCAAACGCGCTGCTGTACCAGTTGCTGGCGTTGTTCGCTTGGCCGAAGGCACTGGCGGTGACATGGCAGGTGGTGTTGTTGGCCGGGCTGCCGGGTACCGTGGTGGCGTTCTCCGCTCCTTGATCGGTGGGGGCGCCGACCACCGGATCGCCGTTGGCATCCAGGCAAGGATCGTCGGCCCACGCCGGCATCGACATCGCCCCCAGCAGGGCAAGGGCGAGAACGGAAACGGCCGGCGCGCGCCGGCGGCGGTTGTGCTTGTGCATGGTGGCTCCCCGGAAAATGGAGACGGCGGAATGCGCGTCCATTCCTCCATGCGCGAAACGCCGGCCGATCCCGACACGCCCCGCCGCGATCCCGCCCGACCGGCTATGCTTCGCGCAATCCGCGCTCCGGTTCCCCCGCATGGACGCCTCTCCCGTCACCCAGTGGCTGCAACGCGCCAACGCTGGCGAGGCCGACGCGCTCGGCCGCGCCTATGCCGCTGCCTACGCCGACCTGAAGCAGGCCGCGCACGCGCAGCTGCGGCGCGGCGGCGGCGAGCTGGACACCACCTCGCTGGTCAACGAAACCTGGCTCAAGCTGGCCCGCAGCGACGGCTTCCGGCCGGAAGACCGCAAGGCGCTGCTGGCGCTTTCGGCCCACGCGATGCGGCAGGTGCTGGTGGACCACGCGCGCCGGCTGCATGCGGAAAAGCGCGGCGGCGGCGCACAGCAGGTGACGCTGCACACCGGCATCGCCACGCCGGACAGCGCGATGGACGTGCTGCAGTTGCATGAGCTGCTGGACACGCTGGCGCAGGCCGATCCGCGCGCGGCGGAAGGCGTGGAGCTGCGCTGCTTCGGCGGCTACACCGAACCGGAGATCGCCGATATCCAGGGCGTCACCGAACGCACCGTGCAGCGCGACTGGCGGCGCGCGCGCGCCTTCCTGATGGCGCAGTTGGCATGAGCGGCGGCGAACGGCTGGCGCGCGTCCTGCGGCTGTTCGACGAAGCGCTGGAACAACCCGCCGCGACCCGCGCCGCCTGGCTGGCGCAGGCCTGCGGCGACGATGCGGCGCTGCGGCGCGACGTGGAAGCGATGCTGGCCGCCGACGCCGCCGGCGCCGACGATCCGCTGACGCCGAAGCTGGCCGGATTGCGCACGGACACGGACGCGCCGGCCGAAGACGAACTGCCGCCCGACGCCCGCATCGGTCCTTGGCGGGTGCGCGGCGTGCTGGGCCGCGGCGGCATGGGCGCGGTCTATCGCGTCGCCCGCGCCGACGGCGACTACGAACACGATGCCGCGCTCAAGCGCATCCGCATCGGCCTGGACAGCGCGCAGGCGCGCGAACGCTTCCTGCGCGAACGACGCATCCTGGCGCGGCTGCGCCATCCCGGCATCGCCGGGCTGATCGACGGCGGCGTGGACGATGCCGGCGCGCCGTACTTCGTGATGACGCTGGTGGACGGCGAACGCATCGACCGCTGGTGCGACGCGCGCGCGCTGGACGTGCGCGCGCGCATCCGCCTGCTGCTGCAGGTGCTGGACGCGGTGGCGTTCGCGCACCGGCAGCTGGTGGTGCACCGCGACCTCAAGCCATCCAACATCGTTGTGGACGCTGCCGGCCACGCCTTCCTGCTGGACTTCGGCATCGCCAAGCTGATGGAGGAGGACGCCGCCGGACAGACCCGCACCGGCGAGCGCGCCTTCACCCCCGAATACGCCTCGCCGGAACAGCTGCACGGCGAACCCGTTTCCACCGCCACCGACCTCTACCAGCTCGGCGTGCTGCTGTACGCCCTGCTGGCGCAGGCGCATCCCTACGGCCTGACCGGCGACACCCCGCTGCGCACGCGGCTGGCGCGCATGGACGGCGACCCGCAGCCACTGTGGGACGCCGCGCTGCACGCGTCCGCCGAAGACGCGGCCAGGCGCGGCGGCACGCCGCAATCGCTGGCGAAGCAGCTGCGCGGCGACCTGTCCGCCATCGCCCGGCGCTGCCTGGCGCCCGATCCGACCCAGCGCTACGGCGGCGTCGACGCGCTGCGCGCCGACCTGCTGGCGTGGCTGGACGGACGGCCGGTGGCGGCACGCGCGCCGACCTGGCGCTACCGCGCCGGCCGCTTCGTCCGCCGCAACACGCTGGCGGTGAGTGCCGCCGCGGCGGTGGTCGTCGCGCTGTGCGCGGGCCTCGGCATCGCGCTGTGGCAGGCGCACGAAGCGCGCCTGCAGGCGCAGCGCGCCGACGTGGTGAACGCCTATCTGGTCGACGTGTTCCGCAGCATCGATCCGGAAGAAGGGCTAGGCCCGGACGCCACGGTGCGGCAGCTGATCGATGCGGGCGTGGCGCGGCTGGATCGCGGCGAGCTGCACGGACAACCGGATGCGGAAGGAAAACTGCGGCTGACGCTGGCCGGCAGCTACATCGCGCTGGGCGAATATCCCAAGGCCGGCGAGGAAGTGGCGCAGGCGCTGCGGCTGTTGCCGCCGTCGCAAGCGGACGACGTCATGCAGGCGCGCGTGCGCCAGTGCGAAATCCTGCAACTCGGCGAAAGGCTGGATGAAACCGGCACCTGCTTGGACGCCGCGGAAAAATGGCGGCGCGCGCATGCCGCCTCGTTGTCCGAACCGGAAGCGAACGCGGCGAACCTGCAAATAAAACGCGCCCAGCTGCTTGGTCACCGCGAGCGATACGAGGCGGCGGAAAAACTCGCGCTCGAAGCCTGGCAACGCCTGCGGACGCTGCAGGGCGACGATGGCCTGCTCACCCTCGACGCGCGGCTGCAATACGCCGAGCTCCTCAGCAGCGGCCCCGGCAGGCATGCCGAGGCGGCCGCCCAGATGCGGGCCGTCGT
Organism: Thermomonas brevis; assembly: GCF_014395425.1. Classification (NCBI taxonomy): domain Bacteria; kingdom Pseudomonadati; phylum Pseudomonadota; class Gammaproteobacteria; order Lysobacterales; family Lysobacteraceae; genus Thermomonas; species Thermomonas brevis. Next base: position 2,668,660 of record NZ_CP060711.1, on the reverse strand, counting down.
CGACGGCATCCGCCGCATCAGGCCGCTCAATGACTTCAAGCTGGCCAGCGCCCTGCACAACCTTGCCGTCTACCAAGCCCTGGCAGGCCAGAACGAACAGTCGGCCGCCACCGAACGACAGGCGCTGGCGATCCGCCGCCGCATCCTGCCGCCGGAGCACCCCTACACCGCACTCAGCATCGGCCAACTGGCCCAGCAACTGGAGGCGCTGGGCCGGAACCGGGAGGCGTTGCCATTGCACGAGGAAGCGACCGCGATCTATCGCAGGCAGCCAGGACGCGGAGACGACCTGGGCCGCGAACTCAACAACTGGGGCGTGGCCTGCTACCAGCTCGGCGACATGGCCTGCGCCACCGACAAGATCAACGAAGCCGTGAGCGTCTGGGCCAAGGCCCTGCCGGCCGACAACAGCAACCTGCTGGCCGCGCGCGGCAACCTGGCCGCGCTGTACAGCCGCAACGGCAACCTGGCCGAAGGCGAGGCGCAATTGCGCAAGGTGGCATCGGTGCTGGAGGCCAAGCTGCGTGCCGCTCCCGGCGCGCAAACGGGTTCTTCGCTGGCGGTTGCGCGCAACGAACTGTCCGCCAACCTGCTGCATCAGGGCCGCACTGCCGAAGCGCTGTCGCTGGCCCGGCAGAACTGGCGGGATCTGCAGGCCGGCGGCGACGCCGCCGAAGAAGCGCCGAGCGTGCTGTGGACGCTGGCCTTGGCCGAACTCGCCAATGGCCTGCCCGCGCCCGCATCCCAGCACGCGCGCATGGCGCTGGAGCGCGCGCACGCATCCTCGCCCGACAGCCGTCGCGAGGCGTTTGCCCTGATGACGCTGGCCCGGACGCAGCTCGCATCGCACGATGCCGGCGCCGCTGCCGAGCAAGCGCGCAAGGCCATCGCGATGTTCGCCGCCACGATCGGCGACGATCATCGCGACACCGGGCTGGCGCACGGCGTCCTTGCCCGCGCGCTGTTCGCCTCGGGCCAGCGCGCCGACGCGCGCAAGGAACTCGACGCCGCCATCGCCATCCTGTCCGCCAAGGCGGCGTGGCTGCCGGAGCTGGCGGAACTGCGCGCGCTGCGCTGACGCCCGCCGCCCTACAATCGGCGCATGACCACGCTTTTCGTTTCCGACCTGCACCTCGACCCGGAACGTCCGGAGATCACCGCGCTGTTCGGCCGTTTCCTCGACGGCGAGGCGCGCAGTGCCGATGCGCTCTACATCCTCGGCGACCTGTTCGAGGCCTGGGTGGGCGACGACGACCCGTCCGACGCCGGCGCGTTCGTCGCCGACCGCCTGCGCGCGCTGGCCGATGCCGGCGTGCCGACCTATTTCATCCGCGGCAACCGCGACTTCCTGCTCGGCGAAGCCTATGCCGCGCGCAGCGGCATGATCCTACTCGACGATCCCACTGTCGTGGACCTCTACGGCGAGCCCACCCTGCTCCTGCACGGCGATCTGCTGTGCACCGACGACACCGCCTACCAGCAGTTCCGCGCGCAGACCCGCGACCCGCAGTGGCAGGCGCAGTTCCTGGCACAGCCGCTGGCGGCGCGGCTGGCCTTCGCCGCGCAGGCGCGCGCCGCCAGCAAGGCGCGCTACGGCGAGCTGGTATCGAAGGGCATGGCGGAAACCATCGGCGACGTGGCGCCCGCCACCGTGCAGGACTGGTTCGGGCACTTCGGCGTGAAGCGCATGATCCACGGCCACACGCATCGTCCCGCCATCCACGACGAAGGTGGCGGCAAGACCCGCATCGTGCTGGGCGACTGGTACGAGCAGGGGTCGCTGCTGCGGGTGGATGCCGGCGGCGCGGATCTCGTCGCGCTACCGGTGGGTTAACCGGCGTCCAATCCTTCATTCGCACAGCCGCTGTAGCGCGTGCCGGCGATCTCGAAGATGGCGTTGTACGCGTAGCGCCGGTCGGACATGCCGTCGCTGCATTCCCCGCGCATCAGCCGCAGGACGAACGGCTTGCCGCGATCTTCGCCGCGGAACTCGATCGCATCGTTTTTCCGCTCCCCGCGCGCCGCCAACGTCTGGCCCTCGGGATCCTCGGGCGTGGCGAACAGCAGCGACGCGCCATCGACACGGACGCTCCAGAACGGTTCGGTGCCGAGGACGTGCCATTGGCCCGTTGCCGCTTCCGCGTCCTGCGCCGCGGGAGCGGCAACGGCGGCTGGCGGCGTTGCCGGCCCAGTGCGGTCTCGCGTGCCCGCTGCGTCATCCGGAGACCGCTGCGTCGCCGTGCAGGCGGCGAGCAGCATCGGCACGATCGCTACCGCGAGGCAGCGGCGCGCCGTCATCGACATCAAGCCGCAGGTCGTGTTCATCGCCGATCCGCGCATCCCTTGTAGACCGTTTCGCCGTAGGTGAGGATGGCCTCGAACTCGCGATCGCGGCGCCCGTCTTCGTCGCCGGCGATGTTGCAGGGCGCCTTTCCATCCAGGGTCAGGGTGTACTCCGTCGCCCCATTCTTGCCGCTGTAGATTTCGAAGCTGCCGTCCTTGCTGTGGCTGGCGGTGACCGTGACGTATCCCGGTTCGGTGCGGCCGTGTTCGGGCACGTCGATCTTCAGCGTCTCGCCCTCGCCCTCCACCCGCCACGCCGGCGAAAATCCGTTGGCGTGGAAGTGCAGCGTCGCCGGCGTGGCGAGCGGCGGCGCATCGGCCGGTAGCGGCGGATCGCCGCGCATGGCGGCCGCGGTGGACTCGGGATGCTGCACCGGCGTCGCGTCCGCGTCGGTACTCGCGGGCCGGGTGCAGGCGGTGCCGACGGCGGCGAACACGGCAATCAGGATCCAATGGGCAGTGCGCATGGCGGCTCCATCGTGGCGGATGTCAGCCACGAGTCTGCCCGCGCGACGGTGACGGGCGGGTCAATGCGACGCCGCGTCCGCCTCGGCCAGCAGGCTTTCCAGTTCCTCGGCGTCGAACCCCGCTTCCAGCCGCGCCTGCGTATTGAACGGCTTGTGCAGCACGCCGCTGGCGTATTCGCGCAGCAGTTCGCGGAAGCGCGCGCGCGGCTCCACGCCGGCGCGCTCGCAGTGCCAGCGGTACCAGCGCGAGCCGGCGGCGACGTGCGCCACTTCCTCGCGCAGGATCACGTTGAGGATGCCGGCGGTGGCGTCGTCGCCCAGCGAACGCAGCTTCACGATCATGCCGGGCGTGACGTCCAGCCCGCGCGCCTCCAGCACGCGCGGCACCAGCGCCATGCGGGCGAGGCCGTCGTGCGCGGTCTTCTCCGCCATCTCCCACAGGCCGTTGTGGGCGTCGAAGTCGCCGTAGTCGCGGCCGAATTCGCGCAGCCGCGCGCGCAGCATGTCGAAGTGCCGCGCCTCGTCGTTCGCCACCGAAACCCAGTCCACATAGAACTCGGGCGGCATGCCGCGGAAGCGGTAGACCGCGTCCCAGGCCAGGTCCATCGCGTTGAACTCGATGTGGGCCACCGCGTGGATGAAGGCGGCTCGGCCTTCGTCGCTGCCGAAGCCGCGGCGCGGTAGATCGCGCGGATGCACCAGCGTCGGGCGTGCGGGCCGGCCCGGCATCCGGATCGGCTCTGGCGGCGGCGCGTCGTCGGGAATCGCCAGCTCGCCGCGCGCGAAGGCGGCGGCCATCGCCAGCGTCAGCGCGGGCTTGTCGTCCGGCGTGGCGGCATCGAGGCAGGCGCGAGCGGCGTCAAACAGGCTCTTCATATCGACAACGAAACAGTCACGAGGGCGCGCGTCGGGGGATGCGTTTCAACCAAGCGAGTATCGGGGGTGAGAAGCGCCGTTTGCAGACCACTGGTCTGCGGCGCTTCGAACGCCCGACGGCTGTGCCGGAGGGCCGGGCAGGACTTGAAACGCTTCCCCCGACATGCGCCCAGCGCAGAACCCACGGCTACGACTCTCTCCGCTTCTTCTTCGCCTCGTCCGACCGCAGCTGCCGCAGCCGCTCGAAGTAATCGGCGTCGATGCCGGTCACGTATTCGCCGTTGAAGCAGGAGCTGTCGAACTTGCGGCCCGGGAACTTCGGCCCGGCCACCGCCGCTTCCAGGTCGGACAGGTCCTGGTAGATCAGCCAGTCGCAGCCCAGCAGCTGCTCGATTTCCTTCTCGCTGCGGCCGTGCGCCACCAGCTCCTCGCTGGACGGCATGTCGATGCCGTAGACGTTCGGGTAGCGCACCGGCGGCGCGGCCGAGGCCAAGTAGACCTTCTTCGCGCCGGCGTCGCGCGCCATCTGCACGATCTGCTTGCTGGTGGTGCCGCGCACGATGGAATCGTCCACCAGCAGCACCACGCGGTTGCGGAACTCCAGCGGGATCGGGTTGAGCTTGCGCTTCACCGACTTCGCGCGCTCGCCCTGCCCCGGCATGATGAAGGTGCGGCCGACGTAGCGGTTCTTGATGAAGCCCTCGCGGTATTTCACGCCGAGGACATTCGCGATCTCCAGCGCGGAGTCGCGGCTGGTGTCGGGGATCGGGATCACCACGTCGATGTCGTGGTCGGGCCGCTCGCGCAGGATCTTCTCGCCCAGCGTCACGCCCATGCGCATGCGCGCCTTGTGCACCGAGATGTTCTCGATCATCGAATCCGGGCGCGCGAAGTAGACGTATTCGAAAATGCAGGTGGTGTGCGCCTCGGCCGGCGCGCACTGGCGCGAGAACAGCTCGCCGCGCGCGGTCACCACGATGCCCTCGCCCGGCTCGACGTCGCGCACGCGCTCGAAGCCCAGCACGTCCAGCGCCACCGATTCGGAGGCGACGATGTATTCCTCGCCCGCCGCCGTCGCGCGCTTGCCCAGCACCAGCGGGCGGATGCCGTGCGGGTCGCGGAACGCCACCAGCCCCAGCCCGAGCACCGTGCAGACCACCGCGTAGCCGCCCTTGGCGCGGCGGTTCACGCCCTCCAGCGCGGCGAACACGGCGTCCGGCGTCAGCGCCTTCTGCGTGTCCAGTTCGTGCGCGAACACGTTGAGCAGCACTTCCGAATCGGACTCGGTGTTGACGTTGCGGCGGTCCTGCTCGAACACCTCGCGGCGCAGCGCCTCGGTATTGGTCAGGTTGCCGTTGTGCGCCAGCGCGATGCCGAACGGCGAGTTGACGTAGAACGGCTGCGCCTCGTCGCTGCCCTCGCTGCCCGCGGTGGGATAGCGGCAGTGGGCGATGCCGACGCGGCCGTCCAGCAGCGCCATCGACTTCGCGTCGAACACGTCGCGCACCAAGCCGTTGCCCTTGTGCACGTGCAGCTTGCCGCCGTCCGCGGTGGCGATGCCCGCGGCGTCCTGGCCGCGATGCTGGAGGACGGTCAGGCCGTCATACAACAGCCCGGCCACTTCGCTCTGGCCGACGATTCCGACGATGCCGCACATGGATGTCTTTCCTGTTGGATCTGTTGTGTGTTGCTGCGGCGGCGCCTGCGCGCCGGCTCAGGGATGCGGGCGCACCATGCCGTCGACGCCGGCCTTGGCCTTGACCTGCGCCTTCAGGGCATCGGCCTCGGCGCGGGTCATGACCGGGCCGACGCGCACGCGGGTGCGCCGGCCGCCGTCGGTGTCCACCGAATCGGTGAAGGCGTTGAAGCCGGCGGCGCGCAGCTTGTCGCGAAGCGCGGTGGCGGCGGCGGCATCGGCGAACGCGCCGATCTGCACGGCGAAGCCGGTGCCGGCCGGATTGGCGGGCTTGGTCGCCGGCGGTTCGGGCTTGGCGACGATCGCGGCCGGCTTGGGCGGTTCGGGCTTGGTTGCGGGCTTCTGTTCCGGTTTCGCGACGGGCTTCTGCTCGACGGGCTTGGACGGCGGCGGCGCTTCCGGCTTCGTCGCCGGGGCGGGCGCTTCGGCCGGCGTCGCGGCGTCCAGCACCACGACCTTGGTGTCGACGTCGGTGCGCACCTGCGTCGCGCGCAGCCGCGCCGATTCGGCCATCGCGCGATCGGCGAACGGACCGATGCGCACGCGCTGGGCCTGCTTGCCGGCCAGCGTCACCGCTTCGCGATAGCCGGGCAGCCCGGCGGATTGCAGCGCCGCGATCACCTTGTCGGCGTCGGCGGCATTGGCGTAGTTGCCGAAACTGACCGCGTAGTCGCCGGCCGCCACCGCAGCGAGCGGCGTCGCCGCATCGGGCGCCGGCGCGGGTTCGGCCGCGGCGTCGGCAGGCTCGGCGGCCGGCATGCCGGACACGCCGCCCGCGGGCGCGGCGGCGGGCGCGACCAGCGGCAGATCCTGGGTAACCATGCCGTCGGCGGCGGGCTTGGGTTCGGGCGGAACGCGCAGGGACACGTCGGACACGCCGCTGTCGGGCGCCGGCCCCTTGACCAGCAGCGGCAGGAAGATGACCGCCAGCGCGACCAGCACGGCCGCGCCGACCAGGCGCTGTTTCAACGAAGCATCCATCGGGAATCCGTGGCGGCGGGGCGCGGTGGGGAAGCGAATTATACCGGCGCGCGCCGCCGGGTCAGTCCGCGGCGTTCAGGTAGCGCAACGCCTGCGCGGCGGCATGGAACGAACCGAACGCCAGCACGCGGCCGTCCGGCGCGGCATCGGCCAGCGCCGCCGCCAACCCCGCGTCCAGATCGGCGTGCCGCGTGCCGTTCGCCGCCGGCGTGCCGTGCAGGCGCTTCGCCAGCGCGTCGGCGGCCTGCCCGCGCGGACCCGCGTCGAGCGTGCCGGCCAGATGCCAGCCGTCCACCGCGTCGGCCAGCGCTTCGACCACGCCCGGCGCGTCCTTGTCGGCCAGCGCCGCGTATACCGCCAGCGTGCGCCGCTGCAGCTGCGCACGCAGCCACGCCACCAGCGCGCGCGCGGCCTGCGGGTTGTGGCCGACGTCCACCAGCACCTCGACGCCGTCGCGCTGGAAGCGCTGCAACCGTCCCGCAACCTGGGCATCCCTCACGCCCTGCCGGTACGCCTCGCGGTCGATGCGCAAGCGCAGCGCGCGCAGCGCGGCGATCGCGCAGGCTGCGTTGCGCAGTTGCACCGGTGCGGCCAGCGCAGGCATCGGCAGCTCCATCGAGAAACCGACCTCGCGCCAGCGCCAGCGCTCCGCATCGATCCGTTCGGCGAAGAAATCGTTGGCGATCCGCCACGCCTGCGCGCCGATGGCGTAGGCGTGCCTCAGCACGCTGGCCGGCGGGTCGTCGTCGCCCAGCACCAGCGGCTTGAACGGCCGCGCGATGCCGGCCTTCTCGAAGCCGATGGCCTCGATGTCGCCGCCCAGCCAGTCCTGGTGGTCCAGGTCGACCGTGGTGACGATGGCGGCGTCGGCATCGACGATGTTCACCGCGTCCAGCCGCCCGCCCAGGCCGACCTCCAGCACCGCGAGGTCGAGCGCCTCGCGCTGGAACAGCCATAGCGCGCAAAGCGTGCCGTATTCGAAATAGGTCAGCGGGACATCGCCGCGCGCGGCTTCCACCGCCTCGAAGCCGGCGACCAGCGCCGCGTCGTCGGCGTCGCGCCCGTCGATGCGCACGCGCTCGTTGTAGCGGTGCAGGTGCGGCGAGGTGTATGCGCCGACGCGCAGTCCCTGCGCGCGGGCGATGGCCTCGGCGAAGGCGACCGTCGAACCCTTGCCATTGGTGCCGCCGACGACCAGGGTTTTCCTGGCCGGCTTGGCGAGGCCCATCCGCGCGGCGACCTCGCGCACGCGGTCCAGGCCCATGGCGATGGTCTTCGGATGCTGGCGCTCGATGAAATCGAGCCAGTCGGCAAGAGAGCGTGCGGGCATCCCGCTATTATCCGGCCTCGTCCCCGCCGACCGATAGCCCGCCATGACCCAGCCCACGCCGATCCTCGGTTCCATGCGTTTCGGCAGCTGGGGCGCGAACCTTTCGCCGGCCGGCGTGGCGGCGCTGCTGGAGGCCGCGCTCGACGCCGGCATCGACACCCTCGACCTCGCCGACATCTACGGCGACCACGGCACCAACCCGCTGGTGGGCAACGCGCTGGCGCTGCGTCCGGGGCTGCGCCAGCGGCTGCGGCTGCTGGCGAAGATCGGCATCGTCAAGGCCGACAGCCCCGGCAACGCGCGCGGGCTGCCCTACTACGACCTGTCGGTGCGGCACCTGCGTGCGGCGCTGGATGCGAGCCTGCGCGACCTGCGCACCGACTACGTGGACGTGCTGATGCTGCACCGCTTCGACCCGCTGCTGGAGCCGGCGGCGATCGCCGACTGGGTGCGCGAGGAGCGGAAGGCGGGACGGATCGGCGCGTTCGGCGTGTCCAACTTCGGACCGCATGCGCTGGCGCTGTTCGACGGCGTGCTCGACGTCGCCGCGCACCAGATCGAACTGTCTCTGGCAAACAGCGCGGCGCTCGCGGACGGCACGCTGGATGCCACCCGCGCGCGCGGCGCCGAAGTGCAGGCGTGGTCGCCGCTGGGCGGCGGCGGCCTGCTGCAACCGCCGATCCCGCTGCGCGACGCGCTGCACGCCATCGGCGACGAACTCGGGCTGGACGCCGCCTCGCTGCTGCTGCGCTGGGTGGCGACGATTCCGGACACCAGCGTCGTCATCGGCAGCACCAACGCCGACCGCATCCGCGCCGCCGCCACAGCCTGCGCGGCGCCGCTGCCGAAGGATGCGTGGTATGCGCTGTGGCAGGCGGCGCGCGGATTTCCGGTGCCGTAAAGACGTAGTCCGGGCCTACAACGCCCGATGCTTCGCCTCGCCGAAGAACGGCGTGTGGTGCGCGCAGTCGTTGAGGCGGACCACTTCCAATGCGTCGACGCTGTCGCCCTGCAGCAGGTTGAGCGTGGTCGGCGCCTGCCGGAAGGTCCACAGCCGCGACAGCGGCAGGCCCAGCACCCGGCACAGCAGCACGCGGTTGACCGCGTCGTGGGCGACGACCAGCAGGGTATCGTCGGCGCCGAGACCGTCGCAGGCGCGTTCCAGCGCCGGCCAGGCGCGTTCCAGCACCAGCTGCAGCGATTCGCCGCCCTCGCCTGGCATCAGCACCGACTCCGGCGCGTCGCGCCAGTCGCGCAGGCGCTGCGGGTCGCGCTCGGCGATCTCGCTGGCGAGCAGGCCTTCCCATTCGCCGTGGGCGATTTCCAGCAGGCCGTCGTCGAAGCCAAGCTGCGGCGCGCGCGCTTCGCCCAAGGCGAGCTGGGCGGTGCGGGTCGCGCGCGACAGCGGCGAGGCCACGGCGCGGTCGATGCGCAGGTCCTTCAGCCGCTCGCCGAGCGCGTTGGCCTGGGCGATGCCGACCTCGGACAGGGGGATGTCCACCTGGCCCTGGTAGCGGCCTTCGGCGTTCCACGGCGTCTCGCCGTGGCGGGCAAGCAGGATCTTCATGCGCTGCGCGGCTCCGCGATTGTGCAGCGCACAAGCCTAGCAGGTCGCGCCGGGTTTACATCGCCCGCTGTAGGCTTGCGCCATCACCCACAGGAATCCGGACATGCAGGCCAAGGGCGAATTCGAAGTGACGCGGATGCCGCAGGAGGAGCTGGACATCGGCGGCGGCGCGAGCATCGGCCATTCCCGCTTCGACAAGCGCTTCCGCGGGCCGCTGGACGCTGTGAGCGTGGTGCACATGCTGGCGGTGATGTCGCCGGTGGCGGGCTCCGGCGCGTACGTGGCGATGGAGCGCGTCGAAGGCGCGCTGGACGGCAAGCGCGGCAGCTTCTACGCGCAGCACAGCGGAGTGATGGATCGCGGCAAGCCCTCGCTCGACCTCACCGTGGTGCCGGACAGCGGCACCGATGAACTCACCGGCCTGCACGGGCGCATCGCCATCGACATCGTGGATGGCAAGCATTTCTACACGTTCGACTACGGGTTCCGCGAGGACTGATCCGGCCGCGGCGGCGCAAACGGAAACGCCGGCCTGTGCCGGCGTTTCCGCGTTGCCACCGGAAGACCGGGATCATTCGGCCGGCAGGTTCATTTCCTTCAGCAGCTGCGGCGCCGGGTACACCTTCGCCAGCAGCCAGCGCAGGTAGCGCATGTCCACGTGGATCGCGCGCTTGTAGCGCGGATCGAACATCCAGCTGGCGCTTACCGCTTCCCAGTTGCTGTCGAAGTTCAGGCCGATCAGCTTGCCCTCGGCGTCCAGCACCGGCGAACCGGAATTGCCGCCGGTGGTGTCGAGGTTGGTCATGAAATCGACGGTCTGGGTCTTCAGCTCCGGATCGGCGGTGCTGCCGAAATCGCCCTTGGCGATCGCGTCCAGCAGCGGCTTCGGCGCGTCGAACGGCTCCTCGCCGGTGTTCTTCTCGACGATGCCGGCCACGGTGGTCAGCGGACGGTAGTCCATGCCGTCGCGCGGCGACAGCGGGCTGACCGCACCAAAGCTGACGCGCAGGGTGGAATTGGCGTCCGGGTACACCGCCCGGCCCTGCGAGTTGCGGTAGGCGATCAGCGCCTGCATGTAGGACGGGCGCAGGCGCAGGAGTTCGCCGGCGCGCTGCTTGGCTTCTTCCTCCAGCCGCAGCAGCGCGGGCTGCAGGGTGGCGGCGGCCTTGAGCAGCGCGTCGTCCGATGCGGCCAGTGCGGCGGCGTCGAGCTTCAGCGCGGCGAGGCGGGCGGCTTCATCGCCCAGCTTCGTGCCGGCGTACAGCGCGTCCAGCCGCTGCGCGGCTTCTGCTTCATTCGCGCCGAACACCGCGTCGAACTCGGCCACGCGCTGCGCCTGCGGCAGCGCGAAGTAGCGCTTCAGCGCGTAGCGCAGCGTGGCCTTCTCCACCTCCGGGTCATAGCGGCGCTGCAGCTGCTTGAGGCCGCCCTCGATCAGCGCCTCGTCGCGCTGCTGGTAGCCGGTCTCGCGCTGCGCATCCGGCTTGCCGCGTTCCAGCGCAAGGCGCTGCAGCGTCACCGCCGAACCTAGCAGGCCCGGGCGCAGGAACGGCAGGATGAAGTCGCGCTCGCGGTTGGCGTCGTCGGCATCCAGTTCGCCCTGCATCGCGCGGATGCCGGCCAGCGCGGCCTTGCTGCCCGGCTGCTTGCCCAGCCACGCCAGCATCGCCGCCTCGTCTTCGCGGCGCACGCGCACCGCGTCGCTGCGGCGCAGCCCTTCCAGCTCGCCCTGCGCGCGCTTGAGGGTGTTCTTGTAGCCGGCCACGGAGGAGGCGTAGAGCACCTGCTTCGTCTTGTCGCCGGCGCTGGCGTGCTGGACGGTGTCGATCAGGCCGTCGTACATCGCCACGCGGGTCGGCAGCAGCCAGTCGATCTGGCCGGCGAATTCGGAAGCGGTGCGGTGGCGGAAGGTGCGCCCCGGATAGCCGGCCAGCATCGCGAAATCGCCCGCCTTCACCGGCGCGGTGGACACGGTGAGGTATGCCGGCGGCTGGTAGGGCACGTTGTCCTTGCTGTATGCAGCCGGCTTGCCGTCCTTGCCGACATAGGCGCGGTAGAAGCTGAAGTCGCCGGTGTGGCGCGGCCACATGAAGTTGTCGATCTCGTCGCCGTAGTTGCCGATCGCACGCGGCGGCGCGTAGACAAGGCGGATGTCCTTCAGCTCCAGCTGCTTGATGAGATAGAAGTCGCTGCCGTAGTACATGTCGGCGACGCTGCAGCGGTGGCCGGCGTCGGCCTCGCATTCGGCCACCGCGACCTTCTTCGCGGCATCGACCGCGTCGAAATAGGCGCGACCGGTCTTGCCCTTGGCATCGGCGAGGATGCGGTCGGTGACCTTGTCGAAGCCCACCGTCACCCAGATCCGCGAGGCCGGGCCGGCGGAGACTTCGTCGGCGCGGGTGGCGGCGATGAAGCCGTCCTGGATCAGGTTCTTCTCGGGCGTGGAATTGAGCTGGATCGCGCCCATCGCGCAATGGTGGTTGGTGACCACCAGCCCTTCCGGCGACACGAAGCTGGCGGTGCAGCCCCCCAGCGACACCACCGCCGACAGCGGCGGCTTCGTCACGTCGGCCAGCTGGGCGGGATCGCCCTTGAAGCCGGCGGCCTTCAGCTGGGCGGCCAGCTGCGGCAGCTGCGAGGGCATCCACATGCCTTCGTCGGCATGGGCCGCGCCGCCGGCGAGCGTCAAGGCCAAGGCGGCGGTCAGGGTGCGTTTGCGCATGGTCGGGCTCCGGAACGGTCAAACCGGTATTAGACCACCCCCCGCGCGCGCCGGCCCGTGACCTTGGTCAGGCGGGGCCGCGCCTGCGACGGCGTAAAATGGCGGCCTTCCCCGACGAGTCATGCACATGACCCAAGCAAACACGATGCGCGCGCTGGTGAAGCGCGAGGCGACCAAGGGCATCTGGATGGAGGAAGTGCCGGTGCCGGCGCCCGGCCCCAACGAGGTGCTGATCAAGCTGGAGAAGACCGCGATCTGCGGCACCGACCTGCACATCTACCTGTGGGACGAATGGAGCCAGCGCACGATCAAGCCGGGCCTGACCATCGGCCACGAGTTCGTCGGCCGCATCGCCGCGCTCGGCTCGGCGGTGACCGGCTACGAAATCGGCCAGCGCGTCTCGGCCGAGGGTCACATCGTCTGCGGCCACTGCCGCAACTGCCGCGGCGGCCGCCCACACCTGTGCCCGAACACGGTCGGCATCGGCGTCAACGTCAACGGCGCGTTCGCCGAATACATGACGATGCCGGTCTCCAACCTGTGGCCGATCCCCGACCAGATCCCGTCCGAACTGGCCGCGTTCTTCGACCCCTACGGCAACGCCGCGCACTGCGCGCTGGAGTTCGACGTGATCGGCGAGGACGTGCTGATCACCGGCGCCGGCCCGATCGGCATCATCGCCGCCGGCATCTGCAAGCACATCGGCGCGCGCAACGTGGTGGTCACCGACGTCAACGACTACCGCCTGAAGCTGGCCGCCGACATGGGCGCGACCCGCGTGGTCAACGTCGCCAACACCTCGCTGAAGGACGTGATGGCCGACCTGCACATGGAAGGTTTCGACGTGGGCCTGGAGATGAGCGGCAACCCACGCGCCTTCAACGACATGCTCGACTGCATGTACCACGGCGGCAAGATCGCGATGCTCGGCATCATGCCCAAGGGCGCGGGCTGCGACTGGGACAAGATCATCTTCAAGGGCCTGACCGTGCAGGGCATCTACGGCCGCAAGATGTACGAGACCTGGTACAAGATGACGCAGTTGGTGCTGGGCGGCTTCCCGCTCGGCAAGGCGCTGACCCACCAGCTGCCGATCGACGATTTCCAGAAGGGCTTCGACCTGATGGAACAGGGCAAGGCCGGCAAGATCGTGCTGAGCTGGAACTGACGGCCGGCGGCATCGCGACACGAAAAAGGCGCCTTGCGGCGCCTTTTTCCTTGCAGGCGGATGTCTTCGCTCAGCGCGCGAACTTCACCGTCAGCAAGACGCGGCTGTCGGCCAGGTTGCCGAAGTTGTCGCGGCCCTTGCCGTCGACGCCGTAGTAGCCCAGCGAGACGTTGGCGGGGCCGAAGCTGCGGCTGACGCCCACGCCCCAGTCGGTGTAGTCCTCGGCCACCGCGCTGTCGCGGAACACGCTGCGGCCGACGTTGGCCGACAGGGTGAAGTCGTTCGGCAGGCTCCAGTCGTGGCTCAGGCCGTAGTACCAGCCGTCGGTGCCGCTGCCCCAGACGTCGTTGGTGTAGCTGACGTTGAGCGCCCAGCTGTCGGCGAAGGTGGTGGTGGTGACCAGCTCGTTGTAGGCCATCTCGCTGGCACCCGGATAGGTGTAGCGGTTGAGCAGGAGGTCGATGTTCACCTTGTCGGACACGTCGAAACCGTAGCCGACGAAGTAGTCGACCTCGACGTCGGGACTGTCGGCGCCGAAGTCCACGCCGGACGCGAAGCTGCCGACGTACACGCCCGACGCCGCAGTCCAGGTGAGGCTGCCCTGCACGGTCGCCTTCTCGTCGGTCTGCGAGACGCCGCGGAACAGGTAGTCGGACACCGCGCTGATTTCCCAGCTGACGGACGAAGCCGGTTCGTCGCCATCGCCCGCGTTGGCGGCGAACGGCGCGGACAGCAGCAGGAGGGCGATGGCAAGCGGGCGACGGAAGGGCGACATGGGCGGCTCGGCGATGGGCATTGGACGGAATTACGACATTTTAACATTCGGATTCCAGCATGGAGGGCGCCCGCGCATGCGGTCGCGCGGCCTCCACACCTGATGCAATAACGGCCGCCCGCTAGAATCTGTAGCCTCGCCCCTCCTCCGACGATCCCCGCCATGACGAACGCCTCCCCGCTGACCCGGCACTACGCCGAGGAACTGGACTCCATCCGCGCGCAGGGGCTGTTCAAGTCCGAACGCATCATCACCAGCCCGCAGTCGGCCGAGATCGAACTGGCGGACGGCCGCAAGGTGCTGAACTTCTGCGCCAACAACTACCTCGGGCTGGCCGATCATCCGGACATCATCGCCGCGGCCAAGGATGCGCTGGACACGCACGGCTTCGGCATGGCTTCGGTGCGCTTCATCTGCGGCACGCAGGACCTGCACAAGCAGCTGGAAAAGACCATCGCCGAGTTCTTCGGCACCGAGGACACCATCCTCTACGCCGCCTGCTTCGACGCCAACGGAGGCCTGTTCGAGCCGCTGCTGGGCGAGAACGACGCGATCATCAGCGACGCCCTCAACCACGCCTCGATCATCGACGGCGTGCGCCTGTGCAAGGCCAGGCGCTACCGCTACGCCAACTGCGACATGGCCGACCTGGAGAAGCAGTTGCAGCAGGCGAAAGTCGACGGTGCACGCACGATCATGATCACCACCGACGGCGTGTTCTCGATGGATGGCTTCATCGCCCCGCTCGACGAGATCACCGCGCTGGCGGCCAAGTACGGCGCGCTGGTGCACATCGACGAATGCCATGCCACCGGCTTCCTCGGCGCCACCGGCCGCGGCAGCGCCGAGGTGAAGGGCGTGCTGGACAAGATCGACATCTTCACCGGCACGCTCGGCAAGGCGATGGGCGGCGCGCTGGGCGGCTTCACCACCGCGAAGAAGGAAGTGGTCGAGCTGCTGCGCCAGCGCTCGCGCCCCTATCTGTTCTCCAACTCGCTGCCGCCGCACGTAGCCGCCGCCGGGATCAAGGCGTTCGAGATGCTGTCCTCGGCCGGCGAACTGCGCGCGCGCCTGCGGGAGAACACCGCGTACTTCCGCGAGCGCATGACCGCCGCCGGCTTCGAGATCAAGCCGGGCGTGCACCCGATCTGCCCGGTGATGCTGTACGACGCGCCGCTGGCGCAGCGCTTCGCCGAGCGGCTGCTGGAGGAAGGTATCTACGCGATCGGTTTCTTCTTCCCGGTCGTCGCCAAGGGCCAGGCGCGCATCCGCACGCAGATGAGCGCGGCGCATACGCGCGAGCATCTCGATCGCGCCATCGACGCGTTCACGCGCATCGGGCGCGAGTTGGGCGTGCTGAAGAACTGATTTTTCGATAGAGCGGAGCGGAATCCGCTCCGCTCACGGCGCAAGTGACCGCGCCCGGCTAGCCAACGCTACCAAGTGCCTCGCCGCCAAGCGCAGCCACCTCCTCCGGCGTCAATTCGCGCCATTGGCCCTTCGGCAGTTCGCCGAGGGCCAGCGGCCCGATCGCCACGCGCACCAGCCGCAGCACGCCGATGCCGAGCGCCGCCAGCAACCGGCGAATCTGGCGATTGCGGCCTTCATCCAGCACGATCTCCAGCCAGGCGTTCTTCTCGCCGGCCCGCAGCAGCACGGCCGATGTCGCGCGCAGGAATTCGTCGCCATCCTGCATACCAGTTCGCATCGCCGACAGCATCGATTGATCGGGAATGCGATCCACCTGTACGTGGTAAGTCTTGCTCGGCCCCGTCTCGGGATCGGTGATCCGCGCCGCCCATTGCGGATCGTTGGTGAACAGCAGCAATCCTTCGCTCGCCTTGTCCAGGCGGCCGACCGGCGCGATCCAGCCGAGTTCCGCGCCATCGAAGCAACGGTAAATGGTGTCCCGCCCGCGCTCGTCGCGCGCCGTGGTCACCAGGCCGCGCGGCTTGTTGAGCGCCAGGTAGCGCGCTGTAGGATGGACTGCATGCGCGCCATCGATTTCGATGCGCGCCTGCTGCACGTCGGCAGGATGCTCGGGATCGCGCACGATGCGTCCGTCCAGCCGCACCCGGCCGGAACGGATCAGCGTCTCGGCTTCGCTGCGCGAGCACAGCCCGCGCTTGGACAACACCCGCGCCAGCCCGTGGCGCATGCCCGTTCGCTGCAAGGCCGGCTCAGTTCGCCGCTTTCTTCCCGGCGTCGTCGGCCGCTACCGGCGTCGCGGCGGGGGCGGGATCCTTGCGCCCAGCCACGCGGACACCACGCGACTTCATCCACGCATCGAACTCGTCAGCGGTCATGCGCTTGCCGTTCTGGGTCATGTTGAACCGCCACGGCGTGTTGTCGAACGCGGTCTGCGGCTTGTAGGCCGCCGGATCGATGCCGCCAGCCGCGGGCGCACCGGCCTTGGCCATCGCGCGGCAGCCGTCGATGCGGATCCGTGCCAGCACGTTGTCCACCGACAGCGCCTCGTCGAACGATTGCGCCAGCACGCCGCTGGCACCGCCGAGCTGGGTGATGGCGGGTGCAAGCTCGGTCGCCACCGAGGAGATCAGCGTCGGACGAACCGACATCGCCGGCGCGATGTCGCTTTTGCACATGTCGCCTCCCGCCTGGGCCACGACCGGCGCAGCAAGGAACAACAGGGCGCAAGCGGCGCGGTGCAGGGACATGGCGATATTCTCCGACGGAACGGCGACAGTGTAGGCGCTGCGCAGTTAATGCCGCAATGTTCAAGCGCCTTATTCGAACCTGAAAAAACGAAGCCCGGCACTTGGCCGGGCTTCGATGCAGCATGAGCGGCAGCCGGAATTACAGGCTGTTGAGCTCGGTGCGGCGGTTGGTTTCGCTCTTGCAGCCCGGCAGCGTCTGCGCAGTCTGCTCCAGCGGACGGCTCTCGCCGTAGCCGACCGGACCAGACAGGCGACCGGCGTCGACGCCGTTGCCGGTCAGGTAGTCGTACACCGCCTTGGCGCGACGCTCGGACAGCTTCTGGTTGTAGTCGTCCTTGCCGCACAGGTCGGTATGGCCGGCCACTTCGACCTTCAGGTCCGGATAGCGCTTCAGGATCTCGACGGCCTCGTTGAGGATCGCCACGGCGTCGGGACGCAGGGTCGACTTGTCGAAATCGAAGTTCACGCCCTTCAGGTCGATCGACACCGGCACCGGGCAACCGTCCGGACCGATGGTCTGACCAGCCTGCGAACCCGGGCACTTGTCGTCGCAGTTGTTGACGCCGTCGCCGTCGTCATCCATGTCGGCGCAGGTCTGCTGCGGAGCCGGCGCCGGGGCGACCGGGGCAACCGGTTCCGGGCCGAGGGCCACGGTCAGGCCAAGCGAAGCAAGGGTATCGGTAAACTGATTTTCTTGTTTGCCGATTCGGGCCTGCTGATCATCGAAATCAGTACGAGTTCCAATTTCAGCGCGCACGTTCGTACGACCAAAATCAAACTGCAGACCGGCACCCAGGTTCAACGCCAAGTTGGAATCCTTGTGATCAACCGGCGAAGTCGGACTCGGGATCACATACTCTTCTTCGTGACGCTGCCAACCGAGACCAGCGCGCAAATAGGGCCACCACTTGGAATCCGCATTGCGGAAGTGGTAACGGGCGTCGAGCGACGCGCCATACTGACTCCACCACAGGTTGTTGTTGATGCTCTTGTGCATGTTCTGATAATTCAGCTCTGCATCAAGAGACAGCCTTTGGTTAAGGAATTTGCCGAAGCCAATGGTGCCAAACGGCCCATCTTCAGTTCCGCGATCCTTGTCCTGCAGATTGATACCGGTCGAACCGGAAACGTACCAGCGGTCGTCGAACTCCTGGGCGGACGCAGCCTGCGCCAGACCCAGACCACCCAGAAGGGCAGCGCAGAGGAGTTTCTTATTCATGTTCAGCTCCTTGATTCAGTAGAAGAAACCATGACGCAAAAGGGTGTTGCTGCTGACGGCTGTGTCCGCGCGCCATCCCGTGCACAGTACCGACGGATACGTGAAAGCGGCGTTAACACTAACATAACGGATGATCGCCTGCAAAGCGCAGCCGGTCCGCGCTGCATCATATGCGACCGACCATACGTAACGGTATGCTTCGGCGATGACGACCTCCTTCCCGCATCTGCTCGCTCCACTCGACCTGGGCTTCACCACCCTGCGCAACCGCGTCCTGATGGGCTCGATGCATACCGGGCTGGAAGACCGCGCCGCCGATTTCCCCAAGTTGGCCGCCTATTTCGCCGAGCGCGCCGAAGGCGGCGTCGGGCTGATGGTGACCGGCGGCTTCGCGCCGAACATCGTCGGCTGGCTCAAGCCGTTCGCCGGCCGGCTGTCCCTGCCCTGGCACGTGCGCCGGCACCGGCAGGTCACTTCGGCCGTGCACGCGCACGACGGCAGGATCTGCATGCAATTGCTGCATGCCGGTCGCTACGCCTACCACCCGCTGTCGGTCGCGCCTTCGAAACTGAAGGCGGCGATCAATCCGTTCACACCGCGCGCGCTGTCGGCCCGCGGCATCGAGCGCCAGATCCGCGATTTCGCCACCGCCGCGCAGCTGGCGCGCGAGGCCGGCTACGACGGCGTGGAGATCATGGGCTCGGAAGGCTACCTGCTGAACGAGTTCACCGCGCCGCGCACCAATCGCCGCGACGACGGCTGGGGCGGCGACGCCAGCAAGCGCATGCGCTTCGCGGTGGAGATCGTGCGCCGGGTGCGCGAAGCCTGCGGCCCGGACTTCATCCTGATCTACCGGCTGTCACTGCTGGACCTGGTCGAAGGCGGCAACGGCTGGGACGACATCGTCGCCCAGGCCAAAGCGGTCGAAGCCGCCGGCGCGACGATCATCAACAGCGGCATCGGCTGGCACGAAGCGCGCGTGCCGACCATCGCCACTTCGGTACCGCGCGCCGCGTTCACCGGCGTCACCGCCAAGCTGAAGCCGCACGTGCGCCTGCCGCTGGTCGCCAGCAATCGCATCAACATGCCCGAGGTGGCGGAGGCTGTGCTCGCCGCCGGCCACGCCGACATGGTGTCGATGGCGCGCCCGCTGCTGGCCGATCCGCAGTGGGTGAACAAGGCGCGCGCGGGCCGAACGCAGGCCATCAACACCTGCATCGCCTGCAACCAGGCCTGCCTCGACCACGTGTTCGAGAACAAGCGGGCCAGTTGCCTGGTCAACCCGCGCGCCTGCGCGGAGACCGAGCTGAACTACGCGAAGACGCTCGCGCCGAGGTCGATCGCCGTGGTCGGTGCGGGCCCCGCAGGCTTGGCCTGCGCCACGGTCGCGGCCGAGCGCGGCCACCGGGTGACGCTGTTCGATGCCGCAGCGGAAATCGGCGGCCAGTTCAACCTGGCCAAGCGCATCCCCGGCAAGGAGGAGTTCCACGAGCCGCTGCGCTATTTCCGCCACCGCATCGAGGACACCGGCGTGCAGCTCCGGCTCGGCACCCGGGCCGATGCCGAAACACTGGCCGACTTCGACGACGTGGTGATCGCCACCGGCGTCACACCGCGCCGGGTGGAGTTTCCCGGCGCCGACCATCCCAGGGTAGTCAGCTACCTCGACGTGCTGGAAGGCCGGATCGAGGTCGGCGGCAAGGTCGCGATCATCGGTGCCGGCGGTATCGGGTTCGACGTCGCCGAGTTCCTGGCCCAGGCCGACGGCTCCCCTACCCTCGCCCCGCCCCGCTGGATGGCCGAATGGGGCGTGGATGCCACGTTCGAAGCGCCTGGCGGCCTCGTCCCACCGAAGCCGGAGCCGCCGGCCCGGCAGGTCTGGCTGCTGCAACGCTCCCCCGGCAAGCCGGGCGCGCGGCTGGGCAAGACCACCGGCTGGATCCATCGCGCCACGCTCAAGGCCAAGGCGGTGAAGATGCTGGGCGGCGTGGAATACCTCGGCATGGACGACGCCGGCCTGCACATCCGGGTGGACGGCAGCGATCAGACGCTGGCGGTGGACCACGTGGTGGTCTGCGCCGGCCAGGAACCGCGGCGGGAACTGTTCGACGAATTGCTGGCACGAGGCGACAAACCGCACCTGATCGGCGGCGCGAAACTGGCCGCCGAACTGGATGCCAAGCGCGCCATCGACGAAGGCAGCCGGCTCGCGGCCAGCCTGTAATCGCTCAATCCCGGAATAAAAACTCCAATCGAATCAATATTTTCCGAATCGCTCATTCAGCTCGCGTTGGGGAAACACCCCCTACCTTGCGCCAACTTTTGGCCTGGCCGACCACCCTTCCGCGTGATCGACAGGTGAACCGGCACGCCGCCCGAACCCTCTGACAACGGGACGGCGCGCCCGGGCAAAGGCCGCCACAGAGCAGCCGCCCTCCCCAGTACGCCATGACGCTTGCGCGCCGCATCCGCTCCACCGATGCCGCGCCCTGCGCCGCAACGGAGCAAGGAGTCCGAACATGAAGCTGGCGTGGATCCTCTGGCTGTCGCACGTGTTGCCACAGCCGGCCGCAGATTCGCTGTGCCTGTCCACCACCGTCTACCTGGAAGCGCGCGACCAGTCCGTGCTGGGCCAGCAGGCGGTGGCCGAGGTCGCCCTGCGCCGCCGCGACAGCGGCCTGTGGGGCCAGAACCTGTGCCAGGTGGTGACCGCGCGCAAGCAGTTCGCGCCCACCATCCTGTCGCCGCAGACCCGCTTGTCCAACATCCAGGCGTGGACGGAAGCGGTGGGCGTCGCGCTGGAATCCGAGCGCAACTGGGCCCTGCCGCGCGACCAGCGCAAGCTGGTGGTGCCGGGCGCCAGCCATTTCGCCGCCCATGCCATCGCCAATCCGGCCTGGAGCAGCGCGTTCCAGGTGGCGACCATCGGCGACCACACTTTCTATAAGGTGCAGAGCCTGCGTCCGAAGCGCGGCTGATCGACCGCCCGGGAACGCAGCGTTGCGCCGGGCGCCATCGCGCCTTCACCTCCGATCGCGGATAGTGGCCGCCTTTCCCCAGGAGGTCGCATGATGAAGCTCTACACGTCGCCGGGCGCCTGCTCGCTCGCCGATCACATCGTCCTGCAATGGACGGGCGCGCCGTTCGAGGCGCAGATCGTCAGCCGCGCCGACCGCAAGCAGCCGGAATTCCTCAAGCTCAACCCGGCCGGCGCGGTGCCGGTGCTGCAGGTCGGCGACTGGGTGCTGACCCAGAACGCGGCGATCCTGAACTACCTCGCGGACAAGTTCCCCGCCGCGAAGCTGGCCGGCGACGGCACCCCGGAAGGCCGCGCCGAGGTCAACCGCTGGCTGTCCTTCGTCAACGCCGACATGCACCCGGCCTTCCACCCGATGTTCGGCTCCACCGCCGCGCTGGGCGAGGACGCGGACGCCAAGGCGAAGGAACTGGCGAAGCAGAAGCTGCGCGGCTATTTCGAGCGCGCCGACGCGCAGCTGGCCGGCAAGGACTGGCTGACCGGCAGCCGCTCGATCGCCGATCCCTACCTGTTCGTGGTGACGCAGTGGGCGAAGAAGGTCGGCGTCGACCTGTCCGGCCTGGACAACCTGGCCCGCTTCGACGCGCACATAGCCGCCGACGCCGGCGTGCAGGCGGCGCAGAAGGCCGAAGGGTTGCTCTGATCCATCCGGCGCAACGACGCAATGAAAAAACGCCAGGAGCGTTTTTGACAATGCGTAGCGTTGCCCGAAGGGTACCTGCCGCGGATGGCAGGCACAAAAAAGGCCGCGTGCGAACGCGGCCTTTTTGCTGTCCGACGCCGGCGCTCAGCGCTGGTCGATCGGCACGAACTTGCGGTCTTCCGGCCCGGTGTAGTTCGCGCTGGGGCGGATGATCTTGCCGTCGATGCGCTGCTCGATGATGTGCGCGCTCCAGCCGGCGGTGCGCGCCAGCACGAACAGCGGGGTGAACATCGCGGTCGGCACGCCCATCATGTGGTAGCTGACCGCGCTGAACCAGTCGAGGTTCGGGAACATCTTCTTGATGTCCCACATCACCGATTCCAGCCGCTCGGCGATGTCGTACATCTTCATGTTCTGCTGCTCGGCCGACAGCTCGCGCGCGACCTCCTTGATCACCTTGTTGCGCGGATCGGACACGGTGTAGACCGGGTGGCCGAAGCCGATCACCACTTCCTTGCGCTCCACGCGCGCCTTGATGTCGGCCTCGGCCTCGTCCGGCGTCTCGTAGCGCTTCTGGATCTCGAACGCGACCTCGTTGGCGCCGCCGTGCTTGGGCCCGCGCAGCGCGCCGATGCCGCCGGCGATGCAGCTGAACATGTCGCTGCCGGTGCCGGCGATGACGCGGCAGGTGAAGGTGGAGGCGTTGAACTCATGCTCGGCATACAGGATCAGGCTGGTGTGCATCGCGCGCACCCACGACTCCTGCGGCGGCTCGCCGTGCAGCAAGTGCAGGAAGTGGCCGCCGATGCTGTCGTCGTCGGTTTCCACGTCGATGACGCGGCCGTTGTGGCTGAAGTGGTACCAGTACAGCAGCATCGAACCGAGGCAGGCCATCAGCTTGTCGGCGATGTCGCGCGCGCCCGGATGGTTGTGGTCGTCCTTCTCGGGCGACACACAGCCCAGCACCGACACGCCGGTGCGCATCACGTCCATCGGATGCGCCGACGGCGGCAGCTCCTCCAGCGCGGCCTTCACCGCCGCCGGGATGCCGCGCAGCGCCTTCAGCTTGGCCTTGTAGGCGCGCAGCTCGGCCTTGTTCGGCAGCTTGCCGTGCATCAGCAGATGGGCGATCTCCTCAAACTCGCTGGTGTTGGCCAGGTCGAGGATGTCGTAGCCGCGGTAGTGCAAGTCGTTGCCGGAGCGGCCGACGGTGCACAGCGCGGTGTTGCCGGCGGCCGTACCGCTCAGCGCGACGGATTTCTTCGGCTTGAAGCCGGCAACCGGAGTAGCCTCGCTCATGTGTGTTCTCCCATTCCCTGTAAGAAGAAGTTGGACACGGATCAGAGCCGATAAGCACGGATAAAGATCAAAGAAAGCTTTTGATCCGCTTTTATCGTCTCTGATCCGCGTCAACAATCATTTTTTCGACGCGAACAGCGTATCGAGCTTGTCCTCGTAGGCGTGGTAGCCCAAGAAGTCGTACAGCTCGGCGCGCGTCTGCAAGGTGTCGATGAGGTTCTTCTGCGTGCCCTCGCGGCGCACGGTTTCGTAGAAATTGAGCGCCGCCTTGTTCATCGCGCGATAGGCGCCGCAGCAGTACAGGGCGATGTCGACGCCGGCGTCTCGCAATTCGTCGGTGGTGAAGAACGGCGTGCTGCCGAACTCGGTGAGGTTGGCGAGGATCGGCACGCGCACCGCCGCCTTGAACTTGCGGTAGTCGTCCAACGTCTTCATCGCCTCGGGGAAGATCATGTCCGCGCCGGCCTCGACGTAGGCCACCGCGCGCTCGATCGCGCTGTCGATGCCTTCCACCGCCGCCGCGTCGGTGCGCGCCATGATGACGAAGCCGGGATTAAGGCGCGCATCCACCGCCGCCTTCACCCGATCCACCATCTCGTCCTTCGTCACCACTTCCTTGCCGGGACGATGGCCGCAGCGCTTCTGCCCGACCTGGTCTTCCATGTGCACGGCGGCCACGCCGACGCGCTCGAAATTGCGGATGGTGCGGCCGATGTTGAACGCCCCGCCCCAACCGGTGTCGATGTCCACCAGCAGCGGCATGCCGGTCGCGTCCACGATCCGGCGCGCATCGGTCAGCACGTCTTCCATCGTGCTGATGCCGAGGTCGGGCACGCCCAGCGAATTGGCGGCGACGCCGCCGCCGGACAGGTACAGCGCCTTGTAGCCGACGCGCTTGGCCATCAGGCCGGCGTAGGCGGTGATCGCGCCCATGACCTGCAGGGGGGATTCTTCCTGGATGGCGGCGCGGAAGCGCGCGCCTGCGGAGGGATTGCTCATGCGGACTCCGGCGAAAGCGCCATTTTAGCCGATGCCGGCAATCCGCCTCCGGCCGTCAATCCTCCGGACCGCAGACCCGGTTGCGTCCGGTCGCTTTGGCGCGATACATCGCCTTGTCGGCCGCACTCGCCAAGGCGGCCAGATCGGCATGGCAGCCATCGCGTTCCGCCGCGCCCACGCTGACGGTCAGCGTGCCGCCAGCTTCCGCGCAGGCTTCCAGCAGGCCGGCCTCTTGCACGCGCCCGCGTACGACCTCGCCCAGCGCGCGCGCATCCGCCGCGCCGCTGGCGGGCAGCGCGGCGACCAGTTCGTCGCCGCCGTAGCGCGCCGCGATGCCGCTCTCGCCGACGGCATCGCGCAGCAATTCGGCGACGCCACGCAGCACCTCGTCGCCGACCTGGTGGCCGAAGCGATCGTTGACGCCCTTGAATCCGTCGATGTCGATCCAGAGCATCGAGAACGGCCGCCCTTCCGTCGCGCATGCGGCGAAGCGCGCACCCGCCAGCGCCTCGAACTCGCGCCGGTTGTACAGGCCGGTCAGCGGGTCGTGCACGGCCATCCGCTCCAATTCCAGTTGCAACCGCTTGCGTTCGGTCACGTCTTGGCCGATGGCGATGGAGCCGATCTCTCCGGTGTCGCTGAAGAAGCGGCGCTGGTTCCAGGAAATGATCTTGCATTCGCCGTCGCGGCAACGCATGCGCGTCTCGAAGCCTTCCACCTCGAAACCGTCGTCCAGGATCGCTCGGACCCGGCGGGCGATGTCGCCCCGGTAGTCCTCGTCCGGGTACAGCAGCGTCCAGATCCCGTCGCCGCCGATCACCTCGTCCCTGCGGTAGCCGCTGATCTGTTCGGCGGCCTTGTTCCAGACCGTGACCCGCGCCTGCGCGTCGAGCACGTTGATCCAGATGTTGGCGTTGTCGATGATGCTTTCGCGAAACTGGTTGAGCAGGCTCAGATCTTCGCGCTGCCGCGACTGCCGCAGCAGTTGCGACGCCTCGCTGCGCAGCAGCCGGTAAAGCACCGCGTACAGCAGCACGGCGGTGAGCACGACGTAGAACCAGCCCTTCCAGGTCTGCATCCGCGCCACCAGTGCCGGATCGGTGAACAGCGCGTTCAACGCGCTGTCCGAACCGAGGATCCACAGCAGGCCCAGCAGCAGGTAGACGAGCGCGATCAGCAGCGCCTTGTCCGCCGCCAGCTTGAGGACGGCGGAACCCGCGCGTCCCGCCGGTTCCCCCGGATTCGATTTCCCCTGCTCCATCGGCCTACTTAACGCCTTTGCGATGCCGGCTGCAACAGCCTCCCGGAACGAAGAAAGGGCGGCCAGAGGCCGCCCTTCCAGGGAACATCCGGTCTGCCGGAACGGGTCAGAGCAGGTGGGCGACGCCCGCGCGCTCTTCTTCCAGCTCGGCCAGGGTCTTGTCCATCGCCGCGCGGCTGAAGTCGTCGACCGGCAGGCCTTCGACGCGGGTGTATTCGCCGTTGGCGGTGGTCACCGGCACGCCGTAGATGACGCCTTCCGGAATGCCGTAGCTGCCGTCCGACGGCACGCCCATCGTCACCCACTTGCCGTTGCTGCCCAGCGCCCAGTCGCGCATGTGGTCGATGGCGGCGTTGGCAGCGGAAGCGGCCGAGGACAGACCGCGCGCTTCGATGATCGCCGCGCCGCGCTTGCCGACGGTGGGGATGAAGGTGTTGGCGTTCCAGTCGGCGTCGCCGATCTTGTCCGCAAGCGACACGCCGTCGACCGTCGCGAAGCGGTAGTCCGGGTACATGGTCGGGCTGTGGTTGCCCCACACGACCAGCTTCTCGATGTCGGCCACGGCCACGCCGGCCTTGTTGGCGAGCTGCGACAGCGCGCGGTTGTGATCGAGGCGCAGCATCGCGGTGAAGTTCTTCGCCGGCAGGTCGGGCGCGGACTTCATCGCGATGTAGGCATTGGTGTTGGCCGGGTTGCCGACCACCAGCACCTTGACGTTGCGCGAGGCGACCTTGTTCAGCGCGGCGCCCTGCGCGGTGAAGATCTTGGCGTTCTCCAGCAGCAGGTCCTTGCGCTCCATGCCGGGGCCGCGCGGACGCGCGCCGACCAGCAGGGCGTAGTCGGCATCCTTGAACGCGACTTCGGCGTCGTCGGTGCCGACCATCCCGGCCAGCAGCGGGAACGCGCAGTCCTCCAGCTCCATCATCACGCCCTTCAGCGCGGCCTGGGCCTTCTCCAGCGGCAGTTCCAGCATCTGCAGGATGACCGGCTGGTCCTTGCCCAGCATTTCGCCGGAGGCGATGCGGAACAGCAGGGCGTAGCCGATCTGGCCGGCGGCGCCGGTGACGGCAACTCGAACGGGGGCTTTCATCGTGGTATCTCCTGTATGGCGGGCCGCGGCCCGCCGTCTAGCGATTCATGGTGATGCGAAGGCGGGACGAACCCGCCTCACGCCAACTCGGCGAAGAACTCCTGGAACCGCGCCAGGCCGGGGGCCAGCTGCGGCGTCGGGCAGGTGTAGCTGATGCGCAGCGCGCGCGGCTCGCCGAACGCCGACCCCGGCACGCAGGCCACGCCCTTGGCTTCCAGCAGCGCGTTGCAGAGGTCCACGTCGTTCTCGATCTTGGTGCCGTTGTGCGACTTGCCGAACGCGCAGCTGATGTCCGGGAACACGTAGAACGCGCCCTGAGGACGCGGGCAGACCACGCCGGGGATCGCGTTCATCGCGGCCATCACCTGGTCGCGCTTGGCCTGGAACTCGGCGCACTTCTCGGTGGGCACGTCCTGCGGGCCGGACAGCGCGGCTATCGCGGCGGCGGTGGCGATTTCCGGCACGTTGGTGATGTGGTTGGAGTTCAGCGTGGTGACCGCCTTCGCCACCGACTCCGGCCCGGCCATGAAGCCGACGCGCCAGCCCGGCATGCCGTAGGTCTTGGACAGCGAATCCACGAACACGGTGCGCTCGCGCAGCTCCGGGCGGAACATCACGAAGTTGGCGTATTCCAGCCCGTCGAACAACATCCGGTTGTAGATGTCGTCGGTGATGATCCAGGTCTCCGGATACTTCACCAGCACCTCGGCCAGCGCCGCGATCTCGTCGCGGGTGTAGACCATGCCGGTCGGGTTGGACGGATTGTTGAACAGGAACACCTTGGGCTTGTGCTCGGCCAGCGCCGCGTCCAGCTGCGCCGGGGTCAGCTTGTAGTTCTGCGCGGCCGGGCACGGCAGCTCGACCGCCTTGGCGTCGAGGATCTCGGCGATGTCGAGGTAGGTCGTCCAGTACGGCACCGGGAACATCAGGGTGTCGCCCTCGTCCAGCAGCGCTTCGCCCAGGTTGTAGAGGATGTGCTTGGCGCCGATGCCGGTGGAGCAATTGACGCGGCCGTAGCCGGTCATGCCGATCTTGGCCATGTGCTCGATGAACGCGTCCAGCAGCGCGTCGGTGCCGCGGTTGCTGCCATACTGGCCGCTGTCTTTCGCCAGCGCTTCGCGCGCCGCGGCGTAGACGTGCTCGCCGGGCAGGAAGTTCGGCACGCCGATGGAGAAGCTGATGATGTCGCGGCCTTCGGCCTTCAGGCGCTTGGCCTTTTCGGCGACCTGCATGATGACGCTGGGCTTGGCGCGACTCATGCGCCGTGCGAGTTGAGGCATCGTGGGGAACCTCGGAAGGATGGCCGCGAACGCGGCGATGGACGTGGGAGAAAGCCTTCGAATGTTAACACAGCCGCCCGCTCCGGCCCTTGCCGACCGCCGCCGGAAACGGCGTCCGTGGCTGCTGTCGCTGCTCCTGCTTCCGTTGCTGTGCGCCTGCGGCTTCGCGCTTGCGGCAGCCGCTGGCGACGGGTCGGGCAAGGCGTTCCCGGTGGACGGCCGGGTGGCCCTGTTCGAACCCGACGTCGAACTGTCCGAACTCGCCGGCGGCAAGGCCACGCCGCGGGCGGAATGGACCGCCACCGCCCGCCTGCTGTACGCGCAGGCCGCGCTCGAAACGCTGGACCAGCGCGGCATCGACGTGGCGTCGGGCGGCGCGTTGCCGCTGCACGATCCCGCCGGCGACGACGACCAGCTCCGGCAGCACGTGCAGTCGATCGCGAACGCCCTCCTCCAGCGCCGCCGCGGCCAGGACGCTTCGCCTGTTCCCTCGCTGGAAGCGGATGCGGAAGCGCTCCGCCGCATCGCCGACGCCGACTACGGCCTGTTCACCTGGATCCGCGACAGCCAGGCCGGCAACGGCCGCGCGGCCGTGCGCCTTGCCGGCCGGCTGCTGATCGGCAATCTCGGCGGCGGCGAGCAGGCCGGCGTCGCCCTGCTGGTGGAACTGCGCACCGGCAAGGTGGTCTGGCATGTGCTGTTGCCCGGCCAGACCTACGACCTGCGCAATCTCGCCGGCGCGCGCGACGCCGCCGCGCGCCTGCTGAATCCCCTGCGGGGCGGGCGACCGGCACCCGCCGGCACGCCATAAAACCCGGACAGCCTCGCCATCCGGGCACCCGACGCGGCCACGCCGCGCCGGATGCGAACCAGGATCAGGCCGCGAGGACCTTGTTCCACTCCGCCACGCGGTCGGCCTTCGCGGCCAGCGCGGCATCGGCGTCGCCTTCGATCTTCACCGACTTGATGATGTCGCCCTGCTTCACCGCATCGACCACGTCCAGACCCTCGACCACCTTGCCGAACACGGTGTGCTTGCCGTCCAGCCAGCCGCAGGGCACGTGGGTGATGAAGAACTGGCTGCCATTGGTGTTCGGGCCGGCGTTGGCCATCGACAGCACGCCACGCTCGTGGCCGAGGCCGTTGTTCGCCTCGTCCTCGAAGCGGTAGCCGGGGCCGCCGCGGCCGGAGCCTTCCGGGCAGCCGCCCTGGATCATGAAGTCCGCGATCACGCGGTGGAAGTTCAGGCCGTCGTAGAAGCCGCGCCTGGCCAGATTGACGAAGTTCGCCACGGTCAGCGGGGCCTTGTCGGCGGCGAGTTCGACCTTGATCAGGCCGCGGTCGGTGTCGAAATTGGCAATCAGGCTCATCTTGTTCATCTCCGGGCACCCGGACGGGCGCATGAACCCGATATAATAGCCGGCTCCCTTCATTTCAATCCGCGCCCTGCCTGCCTCTGCTGGTAGCCGGTGCGGCTTCAACGAGCCCCGCAACAATGTCCGTCGAACGCCTCCGCAACATCGCCATCGTCGCCCACGTCGACCACGGCAAGACCACTCTCGTCGACTGCCTGCTGAAGCAGTCCGGCACCCTGAACGAGCGCACGGTGCTGGCCGAGCGCGTGATGGACAGCAACGACCAGGAAAAGGAACGCGGCATCACCATCCTGGCCAAGAACACCGCCATCACCTGGCAGGGCAACCGCATCAACATCGTCGACACCCCCGGGCACGCCGACTTCGGCGGCGAGGTGGAGCGCGTGCTGTCGATGGTGGACTCGGTGCTGATCCTGGTCGACGCGATGGACGGCCCGATGCCGCAGACGCGCTTCGTGACCCAGAAGGCGTTCGCGATGGGCTTCAAGCCGATCGTCGTCGTCAACAAGATCGACCGCCCCGGCGCGCGCCCGGACTGGGTGATCGACCAGGTGTTCGACCTGTTCGACAAGCTCGGCGCCACCAACGAGCAGCTGGACTTCCCGATCGTCTACGCCTCGGCGCTGCACGGCTTCGCCAGCCTCGACGACAGCGTGCGCGAGGGCGACATGACCCCGCTGTACGAAGCGATCATGCAGCACGTGCCGGCGCCGCAGGTCGAGGCCGAGGGCCCGTTCCAGATGCGCATCAGCCAGCTGGACTACAACAACTTCGTCGGCGTCATCGGCATCGGCCGCATCCAGCGCGGCACGCTGAAGAAGAACATGCCGGTGACGGTGATCGACCGCGAAGGCAAGAAGCGCCAAGGCAAGGTGCTGCAGGTGCTGGGCTTCATGGGGCTGGAGCGGATCGAGCAGGACACCGCCGAAGCCGGCGACATCGTCGCCATCTCCGGCATCGCCGAACTCAGCATCTCCGACACCGTGTGCTCGATCGACATGCCGGAAGCGCTGCCGGCGCTGACGGTGGACGAGCCCACCATCTCGATGACCTTCCAGGTCAACAACTCGCCGTTCGCCGGCAGCAAGGACCTGTCCGGCGGCAAGTTCCTGACGAGCCGCCAGATCAAGGACCGCCTGGAACGCGAGACCGTGCACAACGTCGCGCTGAAGGTGGAGCAGTTGGAGGACGCCGACAAGTTCCTGGTCAGCGGCCGCGGCGAACTGCACCTGTCGGTGCTGATCGAGAACATGCGCCGCGAGGGCTATGAACTGGCGGTGTCGCGCCCCGAGGTCATCATCAAGGAAATCGACGGCCAGCTGATGGAGCCGATCGAGCAGCTGGTGGTCGACGTCGAGGAAATCCACCAGGGCGGCGTGATGGAGAAGCTGGGCATCCGCAAGGGCCAGCTGAAGAACATGGAATCCGACGGCAAGGGCCGCGTGCGCCTGGACTACATGATCCCGGCGCGCGGCCTGATCGGCTTCCAGAACGAGTTCAAGACCCTGACCCAGGGCTCGGGCCTGCTGTTCCACGTGTTCGACCACTACGGCCCGAAGGAAACCGGCCCCATTGCGAAACGCCTCAACGGCGTGATGATCGCCAACGCCGCCGGCCCCACCCCGGCCTATTCGCTCGGCCCGCTGCAGGAGCGCGGCAAGCTGTTCGCCGCCGAAGGCGACCAGGTCTATGAAGGCCAGCTGGTCGGCATCCACAGCAAGGACAACGATCTCACCGTCAACGTCATCAAGACCAAGCCGCTGACCAACATGCGTGCCTCCGGCAAGGACGATGCGATCCAGCTGACCCCGGCCACCAAGTTCTCGCTGGAACAGGCGCTGGACTTCATCGACGACGACGAGCTGGTCGAGATCACGCCGAAGGAAATCCGCCTGCGCAAGAAGCTGCTGACCGAGAGCGACCGCAAGCGGGCCAGCCGCGCGGCTTGATCGCGGCCGCGCCGGCCCCATGTCTTCGCCATCGCGGCCCTTCGCGCCAGGGATGACGCCGGCATGACCCAGCCGCACCACTACAACCCGGATCCGCACGCGCATCCGGGGCTGCACATCATCGCGCTGGTCGAGGCGGTGAAGGGCGCGCTGGCGCTGCTGGCCGCCAGCGGGCTGGAGCTGCTCGGCCCGGCGCCGCTGCAGCGCTGGATCCACGAGCTGATCGCGCGCTTCCAGCTCGATCCCAACCATGGCGCGATCGCCTGGCTGGTGGGCGCGATCAATCCCGGCGGCGTGCACCTGGCCGCGCTGGTCGCGGCGCTGTACGGCGCGATGCATCTGCTGGAAGGCTGGGGCCTGTGGCGCGCGAAGGCGTGGGCCTCATGGCTGGGCTGCATCACCGTGGCGCTGTACCTGCCGTTCGACGTGTACGCGCTGGCGAAGCATCCCGGCTGGCTGTCGCTGGTGGTGGTGGCGATCAACCTGCTGGTGCTGTGGGTGCTGGCTCGCGATCTGGTGATCCGCCGGCGCTGATTCGCGCATTTGCCTGCGCCCCTGCGGCGGGCGATGCTTGCGCATCTTTCCGGGGAGTTCCGTGGATGCGCCACCTGCCGCTCGCGATCGCCATCGCCGCCCTGCTCGCCGCCTGCCAGCCCGCCACGCAAACGCCGGCAGCCAGCGCGACGGCACCCTCCCATGCATCTTCCGCCTCGCCCGCATTCGCCTTCGAGGAAGCCGGCGTCGCCGACCTGCAAGGGAAGATGACCGCCGGCACGCTGACCAGCCGCGCGCTGACGCAGGCGTATCTCGACCGCATCGCCGCCATCGACAAAGCCGGCCCCGCGCTCAATTCGGTCATCGAACTCAATCCCGACGCGCTGAAGGAAGCCGATGCGCTGGATGCCGAGCGCAAGGCCGGCAAGACGCGCGGCCCGCTGCACGGCATCCCGCTGCTGCTGAAGGACAACATCGACGCCACGCCGATGGCCAATTCCGCCGGCTCGCTGGCGCTGGCCGAACACCATCCGAAAGCCGATGCCTTCCTCGTGGCGAAACTGCGCGACGCCGGCGCGGTGATCCTCGGCAAGACCAACCTGTCCGAATGGGCCAACTTCCGTTCGACCCGCGCCACCTCCGGCTGGAGCGGACGCGGCGGGCAGACCAAGAATCCCTACGCGCTCGACCGCAATCCCTGCGGATCGAGCTCCGGCACCGGCACCGCCATCTCCGCCAACCTCGCCGCCGTCGGCATCGGCACCGAAACCGACGGCAGCATCATCTGCCCGGCGGCGGTGGCGGGCCTGGTGGGCATCAAGCCCACGGTGGGGCTGGTCAGCCGCAGCGGCATCATCCCGATTTCCGTTTCGCAGGACACCGCCGGCCCGATGGCGCGCAGCGTCGCCGACGCCGCCGCGCTGCTGACCGCGATCGCCGCGCCCGACGCCAACGATCCCGACGCATCGGAGCGCAAGGACGCCACGCCCATCGACTATGCCGCGCACCTCAAGCCCGATGCGCTGAAAGGCGCACGCATCGGCGTGGTACGCAAGCTGATGGGCTACCAGCCGGACACCGACGCGGCGATGGAACGCGCCATCGCCGCCATGAAGGCCGCCGGCGCGACCGTGGTCGATGCGGAAATCCCGACGCTGGGCCAGTGGGACGCCGACGAGTTCGAAGTGCTGCTGTACGAGTTCAAGGACGGGCTCAACGCCTATCTCGCCGGCAGCGGCGCGCCGCAAAAATCGCTGGCCGAGCTGATCGCCTTCAACGCGCAGCACGCGGCGCAGGAGATGCCGTTCTTCGCGCAGGAAATCTTCGAGCAGGCGAACGCGAAAGGCCCGCTGACCGACGCCGCCTACATCGCCGCGCGCGACAAGACGCGCCGCCTGGCCGGCCCGGACGGCATCGACGCCGCGCTGAAGAAGCAGAACCTGGATGCGCTCGTCGCGCCCGCGATGTCGCCGGCCTGGCCCACCGATCCGGTCAACGGCGACCACTTCCTCGGCGCAGGCTACGGCGCGGCGGCGGTCGCCCGCTACCCGAGCATCACCGTGCCGATGGGCGAGGTGCACGGCCTGCCGGTCGGCGTGGTGTTCATGGGCACCGCGTGGAGCGAACCGCGCCTGATCGAACTGGGCTACGCCTTCGAGCAGGCCGGCAAGGCGCGCAAGCCGCCGAAGTTCCTGCCGACGCTGTCGCCGGACAATCCCGGCGCGGCCCGCTGAGGGCTAGTCGGCGAGACGGAGCCGGCCGATGCGGCCGGCATCGCCGCTGAACCAGGCGACGCCGCCGGCGATGTCCACCGCGTCGAAGCCGACGTCGGACAGCGGCGTCCACGCCTTGCCGTCCCAGCGGTCCACGCCTGCCGGCCCGGCCGCGATGCAGGGCAAGGCCGCATCGACGCAGGCAACGCCGGAACGGAATCCGCGCGGTGCCGGCGCGATCCGCAGCTTGCCGCCGTCAAACGCGGCGGCGTTGCCGGGCGCGGTTTCGGCCTTGTAATCGCCGCCGACCGCGAACCAGCCCGCACCGGAAGCGGTCACCGAGAACGCGCCTGCCTCCGGCTTCCCGCGCGACATCGCCGGATCGAACGCCTGCCACGCGCCGCCATCCTTGCGCACCAGCACGCGCGCGGTGTTGCCCGTGGCGATGGCGAGCGCGCCGCGCAGGCGCGCGATGCAGGTGCCGCTGGCGGCGTAGGCGGCCTCGTCGGGCAGCGCCCGCGGCGCATCGCCCCGCATGATCCAGCCGCGGCCGCCGTCGCTGGTCTCGAACAACTGGAAGCGACCGTCGACCGGATCGCCCAGCAGCCAGCCGCGCTGTCCCTCGAACGCCATGCAGTCGAAGAAGCCGCGCTCGTCGCGATTGCGCAGCACCTGCGTCCACGTCTCGCCGCCGTCCTCGGTGCGGTAGATGCGCGAGCTTTCGCCCGGCCCGATGCTCAACGCCAGCGCGGTGTTCGCGTCGAACGCCTGGATGTCGCGGAAATCGAGCTGCCGCGCGCCGGGCACCGGACGCTGCTCCCAATGCGTGCCGCCGTCGACGGTGCGCAGCACGGTGCCGTTGCGCCCGCTGGCCCAGGCAACCTGCGCGTCCACCGCGGACAGGCCGCGCAGGCGCACGTCGACCCCGCTGCGCTGCAATTCCAGTTCCGACGCTTGCGCCGCCGACGCACCGGCGCAGGCCAGCAGCAGCGCCAGCGCGAGGCCGCGCGCGATCACGCGAGCTGTCCGCGCTTGCGCACGATCAGCATCGCGATCTCCAGCGCCTGCTCGTAGTTCAGGCGCGGATCGACGGTGGTGCGGTAGTCGCGCTGCAGATCCACTTCGGTCAGCTGGCGCGCGCCGCCGAGGCATTCGGTGACGTTCTCGCCGGTCAGCTCCAGGTGCACGCCGCCCAGCCGCGTGCCGGCGGCCTCGTGCAGGTCGAACGCCTGCTCGATCTCGCTGCGGATGTTCTTGAACTGGCGGGTCTTGTAGCCGTTGCTGGTGGACTCGGTGTTGCCGTGCATCGCATCGCAGACCCACAGCACGCGGCGGCCTTCGCGCTTCACCGCGTCCAGCAGCGACGGCAGCTTGTCGGCGATGTGCTCCGCGCCCATGCGGTGGATCAGCCCCAAGCGGCCCGGCTCATCGTCGGGATTCAACGCGTCGATGACGCGCAGCAGCTGGTCCGGCGTCACCGACGGCCCCACCTTCACCGCCACCGGGTTGCGGATGCCGCGGAAATATTCGAGGTGCGCGCCGTCCAGCGCGGCGGTGCGCATGCCGATCCACGGGAAGTGCGTGCTCAGGTTGAACCAGCCGTCCGCGCGCGGCACCTGGCGCGTCTGCGCCTCTTCGTAGTGCAGCAGCAACGCCTCATGCGAGGTGTAGAAATCGACCCGGTTGAGGCTCTGCATGCGCCGCCCGGCCAGCGTCTCCATGAAACGCACGGCGTCGCCGATGCCGGCGACCATCTTCTGGTAGTCGGCGGCGTGCGGCGACTGGCTGACCCAGCCCAGCCCCCAGTATTCGGGATGGTGCAGGTCGGCGAAGCCGCCGTCGATCAGCGAACGCACGAAGTTCATCGTCATCGCCGAGCGCGCGTGCGCCTTGATCATCCGGCGCGGATCGGGGCGGCGCGCCTGTTCGGTGAACTCGGGGCTGTTGACGATGTCGCCACGGTAGCTGGGCAAGGTGACGCCGTCACGCGTCTCGGTATCGGCCGAACGCGGCTTGGCGTACTGGCCGGCGAAGCGGCCCACCCGCACCACCGGCACCTTCAACCCGTGCACCAGCACCAGGCTCATCTGCAACAGCACCTTGAGCCGGTTGGAGATCACGTCCGAATTGCATTCGGCGAAGGTCTCGGCGCAGTCGCCGCCCTGCAGCAGGAAGCGCTCGCCCTCCTGCGCCTCGGCCAGCTGCTGCTTGAGCGAGAGGATCTCGCGCGAGGTCACCAGCGGCGGCAGCGCGCGCAGTTCCGCCTGCGTCGCCGCCAGTTCGTCCGCATCCGGATACGTCGGCATCTGCAGCGCGGGCTTGTCGCGCCAGCTGGACGGCGTCCAGTCAGACGTGTGGGATGCGGAAATGGCGGTAGCGTGAGCGGTGGACATGATCGGGAAAGCCGGGTCTGTTGCATTGCATCATCCCGCCGCCCCGGCCCCGCCGCAACCGTTACCTTCGGAACAGATGGGAATGACGCCGTTGGAATCCGGCATACAGCGCGCCCAGCCCCAGCGCGACGAACCAGACCAGCGCCCACATCGGCATGCTGAGCCCAAGGAACTGCCAGTCAATGGTGCTGCAATCGCCGGTGGCCTGCAGCACCCGCTTCGCCGCACCCAGCCACGAATATTGTTCGACGATGAAGTTCAGGCCCGGCCCGCAGCTGGGCAGTTCCGGCGGATGCAACTGCACCCAGCTATGCCGGCCCGCGTACCCCATGCCGGCGCCGGCAGCGGCGAACGCCAGCACGCCCCACCATTTGCGCGCGCCCGGCGCGCGCGGCGCGTGCATGGCGCCCAGCAGGAACACGACGCCGAGCGCGGCGAAGCAGATGCGCTGGAAGATGCAGAACGGGCAAGGCTCGATGCCGAGCCTGAACTGCACGAACAGCGCATAGCCCAGCAATGCGGCGCAGCAGGCGAAGCCGAAGAGGAACTGACTGCGGAACGACCAGCGGAACGGATTCATCGGCGCGCCTTGGTGGTATTTCCCGATTATGGCGCAGCCCGGCGCAAAAACGAAAAACCCCGGTTGCCCGGGGTCTTCGATGTCGCGTTCGGCGATGCCGGAATTACTCGGCGGCCTGCGGACGGTCCACCAGCTCGACGTAGGCCATCGGCGCATTGTCGCCGGCGCGGAAGCCGCACTTGAGGATGCGCAGGTAGCCGCCCGGACGCTGCGCGTAGCGCGGACCCAGCACGGTGAACAGGGTGCCGACCGCTTCCTTGTCGCGCAGGCGCGAGAAGGCCAGGCGGCGATTGGCCACGCCGTCGGTCTTGGCCAGCGTGATCAGCGGCTCGGCGACGCGGCGCAGTTCCTTGGCCTTGGGCAGCGTGGTGCGGATGATTTCGTTCTTGATGAGCGACGCCGCCATGTTCGAGAACATCGCACTGCGGTGGGCGCTGGTGCGGTTGAACTTGCGGCCGGATTTCTGGTGGCGCATGGATTGGATTCCTGATGAAGGTTGAAACGATTGGACTTCGCTGTCGCCATCCTGGCGTTGCAACTTGGGCTGCGGTTGGCCCGTGCCGGCATCCCTTGCCGGTCATGCCGCGAACTTAGGTTCGTCGGCGGATACTGCGGTCTTGCAGATGCGTTCGGCGGGCCTTCCAGCCCGTCGAACGGGACGCGGGGCGGGCCGAGGCCCGCCCGCGCAATCAGCCCATCATGCCGTGCGAAGCAACGCCGGCCGGCGGCCAGTTTTCCAGCTTCATGCCCAGCGACAGGCCCTTCTGGGCCAGCACTTCCTTGATCTCGGTGAGCGACTTCTTACCGAGGTTCGGGGTCTTGAGCAGCTCCACTTCGGTCTTCTGGATCAGATCGCCGATGTAGTAGATGCTCTCGGCCTTCAGGCAGTTGGCCGAACGCACGGTCAGTTCCAGATCGTCGATCGGGCGCAGCAGCAGCGGATCGACGCCGGTGGTCGCCGGCTGCTTCGCACCGCGGTCGCGGTGGGTGAAGTCGCCGAACACCGACAGCTGGTCGCTGAGGATGTCGGCGGCGGTGCGCACGGCTTCCTCGGCGTCGATGGTGCCGTTGGTTTCGATGTCCAGCACCAGCTTGTCCAGGTCGGTGCGCTGCTCGACGCGCGCGGCTTCCACCGCGTAGGCGACGCGGCGCACCGGCGAGAACGAGGCGTCCAGCATCAGACGGCCGATCGTGCGGGTTTCCTCGTCCGGGCGGCGGCGCGCGGCGGCCGGCTGGTAGCCGAAGCCGCGGCTGATGGTGAGGCGCATGTTCAGCGCCACGTCCTTGGTCAGGTTGGCGATCACGTGGTCGGGGTTCAGCACCTCGACGTTGTGGCTGGTCTTGATGTCGCCGGCGGTGACGACGCCCGGACCCTGCTTCTTCAGCTCGAGGGTGTCGGTGTCGCCGCTGTGCATGCGGATCGCGACGTCCTTGAGGTTCAGCAGGACTTCGAGCACGTCCTCCTGCAGACCCTCGACCGTGGTGTACTCGTGCAGCACGCCGTCGATCTCGACTTCGGTGATCGCGAAGCCCGGGATCGACGAGAGCAGCACGCGGCGCAGCGCGTTGCCGAGGGTGTGGCCGTAACCGCGCTCCAGCGGCTCGATCACGACCTTGGCGCGGTTGTCGGTGATGCGCTCGATCTGCGGTCCGCGCGGACGCAGCACTTGGGTGGCGGTAACCGTCATTCGTGGAGTCTCCTGCAGGCCCGCGCGGGGGGCGCGGGCCGGTGGCAATGGCTTACTTCGAGTACAGCTCGACGATCAGCGCTTCGTTGATGTCGCTGGGCAGGTCGGCGCGATCCGGCACGGCCTTGAAGACGCCGGCGAACTTGTTCGCATCGACTTCGACCCACGAGGGCGACAGGTTCATCTGCTCGGAGACCGTCAGCGACTCCTTGACGCGCATCTGCTTCTGCGCCTTCTCGGACAGGGCGATCGCGTCGCCGGCCTTGACCGCGTACGACGGCAGGTTGACCGGCTTGCCGTTCACGGTCACGCCGCGGTGGCTGACCAGCTGGCGGGCGGCCGGACGGGTGACCGCGAAGCCCATGCGGTAGACGACGTTGTCCAGGCGGGTTTCCAGCAGCTGCAGGAGGTTCTCGCCGGTGTTGCCCTTCTTGGTGGCGGCCTTCTTGTAGTAGTTGCGGAACTGGCGCTCCAGCAGACCGTAGATGCGCTTGACCTTCTGCTTCTCGCGCAGCTGGGTGGCGTAGTCGGACAGCTTGCCCTTGCGGGCGGTGGCGCCGTGCTGGCCGGGCTTCTGCTCCAGCTTGCACTTGGAATCGAGCGCGCGCGCCGGCGACTTCAGCGACAGGTCGGTGCCTTCGCGGCGGGCGAGCTTACAGGTGGGACCGATATAACGAGCCATGTTCTAGTGCTCCCGCGCGTCAGACGCGACGCTTCTTCGGCGGACGGCACCCGTTGTGCGGGATCGGCGTCACGTCGATGATGTTGAGGATCTTGTAGCCGACGTTGTTCAGCGAACGCACGGCGGATTCGCGGCCCGGACCCGGACCCTTGATGCGGACTTCCAGCGACTTCACGCCGTAGTCCAGGGCGGCCTTGCCCGCCTTTTCGGCGGCGACCTGCGCGGCGAACGGGGTGGACTTGCGCGAACCGCGGAAGCCCGCGCCGCCCGAAGTCGCCCAGCTCAGCGCATTGCCCTGGCGGTCGGTGATGGTCACGATGGTGTTGTTGAACGAAGCGTGGACGTGCGCGATGCCGTCGGTGACGACGCGCTTGACCTTCTTCTTGGTCTTGGTGGCAGCAGCCGGCTTGGCCATGGTCTGGATTCCTTACTTCTTGATGGCCTTGCGCGGGCCCTTGCGGGTGCGCGCGTTGGTACGGGTGCGCTGGCCGCGCAGCGGCAGGCCGCGGCGATGGCGCAGGCCGCGGTAGCAGCCGAGGTCCATCAGGCGCTTGATCGCCATGCCGATCTCGCGGCGCAGGTCGCCTTCGACGACATACTTGCCGACTTCGGCGCGCAGGCGCTCGACTTCCGGCTCGGACAGGTCACGGATCTTGGTGGACGAGCTCACGCCCGCCGCATCACAGACCTGCTTGGAACGGGTACGGCCAATGCCGTAGATGCTTTGCAGCCCGACCCAGACATGCTTCTGGGCAGGCAGGTTGACGCCTGCAATACGCGCCATAAGGCGATCTCCGATAAACGAAATGACGCCGAACCGTGGGGTTCGACGTGGGAAACGTAGAATTGTAACCCAATCCCGACTTGTCAGGAAGCCAAGGCCCGCGGCGGCGCCAAGACCCGGCATGGGGAGTGTGCCCATGCTCCGGCGACGGCTCCGGACTGGCAGCGCGCCAGGCCTTCCGGCCTGGGCCTGCCCGCGCGCTACTCTGGCGCGCGGATCGGTCCGATGCCACCCGCGCGCGGGATCGTCGCGCGGGTCGCCCATTTGCCGGTTCGCGCGTTCGTCGAACCGGCGGTTGTTGCATGCCCGCTCGCCTGGAGGCGGCGGGATCGGAAACGCGGCGCTGCCTTCAGCGCGCGCCGCGTCCCTTCAAGTTGGCCTTCTTCAACAGGCTCTCGTACTGGTGCGACATCAGGTGCGCCTGGATCTGCGCGATGAAGTCCATCACCACCACCACCACGATCAGCAGCGAGGTGCCGCCGAAGTAGAACGAGGCGCCGAGTTCGGTGCGCATCACTTCCGGCAGCAGGCAGACCAGCACCAGGTAGAGCGAACCGGCCAAGGTCAGGCGGGTCAGCACGCCGTCGATGTACTCGCCGGTCGCCTTGCCGGGACGGATGCCCGGGATCAGCGCGCCCGACTTCTTGAGGTTGTCGGCGGTTTCCTGCGAGTTGAACACCAGCGCGGTGTAGAAGAACGCGAAACCGATGATCAGCGCCGCCAGCAGGATCATGTGCAGCGGCTCGCCCGGCGACAGCATCTGGCTCACCTTCTGCAGCCACACCGTGGCGGGGCTGCCGGACTGGCCGAACCAGGTCGACGCCGTGGCCGGGAACATGATGATCGACGACGCGAAGATCGGCGGGATCACGCCCGACATGTTGAGCTTCAGCGGCAGGAACGAGCTCTGGTTCTGGTAGCCGCCGCGGCCGCCCTGGCGCCGCGCGTAGTTCACGGTGATGCGGCGCTGGCCGCTCTCCATGAACACCACGAACCAGGTCACCGCCAGCACGATCGCCAGGATGAAGAACACCGTGATCCACTGCATGTCGCCGCTGTTGGCCTGCTGCAGGGTGTTGAGCACCGCGCCCGGCAGGCCGGCGACGATGCCGGCGAAGATGATCAGCGAAACGCCGTTGCCGATGCCGCGCTCGGTCACCTGCTCGCCCAGCCACATCAGGAACACGGTGCCGGCGGTCAGCGAGACCACCGCGGTCACCACGAAGCCGATGCCCGGGTTGTAGACCACCGGAATGCCGCCGCCGGCGCCCTGGTTCTGCAGGGCGATGGCGATGCCGGCGGCCTGGAACACCGCCAGGAACACCGAACCGACGCGCGACCACTGGGTGATCTTGCGGCGGCCGGATTCGCCTTCCTTCTGCAGCGCCTTCAGGCTGGGCAGGATCTGCACCATCAGCTGCATCACGATCGACGCCGAGATGTACGGCATCACGTTCAGCGCGAACAGGCTGAAGCGCGCGAGCGCACCGCCGGAGAACATGTTGAACATGTCCACCACGGTGCCCTTCTGCGAATTCATCAGCTGCAGCATCGCCTCGGGGTTGACGCCCGGCACCGGGATGTAGCACCCGATGCGGTAGACGATCAGCGCGCCGACGACGAACAGCAGGCGCGAGCGAAGTTCGGTGAACTTGCCCGCGCCCATCAGGCCCGACATTGCACCGGCGGTACGCGACATGCGCCGGTTACTCCGCCAGCTTGCCGCCGGCCGCTTCGATCGCGGCCTTGGCGCCGGCGGTCGCAGCGATGCCCTTCAGCACGTAGGCCTTGGTCACTTCGCCCTTGGCGACGACCTTGGCGCGCTTGGCGGTGCTCGGCACCAGCTTGGCGGCCTGCAGCGCGGCGAAATCGACGTCGCCGGCCGGCAGCGAGTCCAGCTTGTACAGCAGGACTTCGGCGGTGTCCTTCGCCATCTTCGAGCGGAAGCCGATCTTCGGCAGGCGGCGCTGCATGGGCATCTGGCCGCCTTCGAAACCGGCCTTGATCTTGCCCTTGCCGGCGCGCGCGAACGAACCCTTGTGGCCGCGGCCGGCGGTCTTGCCGAGGCCGGAACCGATGCCGCGACCGACGCGGGTGCGCTCCTTGCGGGCGCCGTCGGCGGGCTTGAGCGTATTGAGCTTCATGCGATTACTCCTCGACCTTGACCAGGTAGTGCAGCTGGTTGATCAGGCCGCGCACCTGCGGGCTGTCCTTCAGCTCGCGGACGCTGTTGACCTTGCCCAGACCGAGCGCCTTCACCGACAGGCGGTGGCGCGACTGGGTGCCGCGCAGGCCCTTGACCAGGCGGACCTTGACAGTCTTCTCGTTAGCCATTGACCAGATCCTCCACCTTCTTGCCGCGCTTGGCCGCGATCCGGGCCGGCGAATGCATCGCCTCCAGACCCTTGACCGTGGCGCGCACCAGATTGATCGGGTTGCGCGAACCGACGGCCTTCGCCAGCACGTTCTTCACGCCCACCGCTTCCAGCACGGCGCGCATCGCGCCGCCGGCGATCACGCCGGTACCTTCGGACGCCGGCTGCATGAACACGCGGGCCGCGCCGTGACCGGCCTTCACCGCGTGGAACAGGGTGCCGTTGTTCAGGTCGACGGAGCGCATGTTCTTGCGCGCGCCTTCCATCGACTTCTGGATGGCGACCGGCACTTCGCGCGCCTTGCCATAGCCGAAGCCGACCTTGCCGGCGCCGTCGCCCACCACCGTCAGCGCGGTGAAGGTGAACTGGCGGCCGCCCTTGACGGTCTTGCTGACGCGATTGACGGCGATCAGCTTCTCGATCATGCCGTCATCGACTTTTTCCTCGCGGGGACCGCGATCGCGGCCGCGGGATTCGCGCTGTTCTGCCATTTCGATGTCTCGATTGTTGAGGGGATTTGCGGCTTCGCCGCTTATGGTTGTGGAGTGCTGCGGGTGTTCCGCCTTCGCCGCAACCGGCGGAGGCGTCCGATGCAGGCCGCATCGACAGCGGGCAAGGTACAAGGCGTGGGGCCGGAGCCCCGCGCCTTCAAGCCCTTAGAACTGCAGGCCGCCTTCGCGCGCGGCGTCGGCCAGCGCCTTGATGCGGCCGTGGAAGCGGTAGCCCGAGCGGTCGAACGCGACCTTCTCGACGCCCGCGGCCTTGGCGCGCTCGGCGATCACCTGGCCGACCTTGGCGGCGGCTTCGGCGTTCTTGCCGTTCTTTAGGCCGGCCATCACGTCGGCCTGCACGGTGGAGGCCGAGGCCAGCACCTTGGAACCGTCGTGGGTGAACAGCTGGGCATACAGGTGCTGGCCGGTGCGCAGCACCGACAGGCGCGGCACGCCGAGTTCGCGGATGTGCGCGCGGGTGGACTTGGCGCGGCGCAGGCGAGCGATCTTCTTTTCCATGGTTCTCTTCTCCGAAAGCTGAAGGTTGGGCTTTTCCTGAAAAGTCCGCACAGCGATGTGCGGACTCTTGCGAGGATCCGCCTTTACGCCTTCTTGGCTTCCTTGCGGATGATGGTCTCGTCGGAGTACTTCACGCCCTTGCCCTTGTAGGGCTCCGGCGGACGGTAACCGCGGATCTTGGCGGCGACTTCGCCGACCAGCTGCTTGTCGGCGCCGGCG
The DNA here is from genome assembly GCF_014395425.1 of Thermomonas brevis. NCBI lineage: Bacteria > Pseudomonadati > Pseudomonadota > Gammaproteobacteria > Lysobacterales > Lysobacteraceae > Thermomonas > Thermomonas brevis. The sequence goes on along the minus strand of NZ_CP060711.1, from coordinate 2,625,966 downwards.
ACCAGGATTTCGGTCTGGGTCGGTGTGGTGATGGTGATGCCGGCCGGCGGAGCGAACAGGATCGGGTGCGAATAGCCCAGCGACAGGCTCAGATCCTTGCCCTGCATGGCGGCGCGGTAACCCACGCCGACCAGCTCGAGCTTGCGCTCGAACCCGGCGCTGACGCCGTGCACCATGTTGGCGACGATCGCGCGCAGGGTGCCGGTGAGCGGCACCAGCGACGGATCGTTGGCCGACAGCTGCGCGTTGCCGTCTTCGACCTTGACTTCGATGCCGGCCGGCTTGGCGACGCTCAGGGTGCCCTTCGGGCCCTTGACGTTGATCGCATCCGGCTGGACGCTGAGTTCGACACCCTTGGTCAGGGCGACGGGCTTCTTGGCGACTCGGGACATGTGCGTTACTCCCTTAGGCCACGATGCACAGGACTTCGCCGCCGACGCCCTGCTGGCGCGCCTGCGAGTCGGTCATGATGCCCTTGGAGGTGGAAACGATCGCGATGCCGAGGCCGTTCAGGACCTTGGGCAGCGCGTCCTTGCCGCGGTACTGGCGCAGGCCCGAGCGCGACACGCGCTTCAGGGTCTCGATCACCGGCTTGCCCTCGAAGTACTTCAGGGCGATTTCAAGCTCGGCCTTGGCGCCGTTCGGGGTCACGCGGGCGTCGGCGATGTAGCCTTCGTCCTTGAGGACGTTGGCGATCGCGACCTTGATCTTGGAGGACGGCATCTTCACCGCCGGCTTGCCGACCGCGGCCGCATTCTTGATGCGCACCAGCATGTCGGCGATGGGATCAGTCATGCTCATGTGGTTTCACCTATGAGTAGCACCGATATCCGCTTTCGCGAAAATCTGTCGGGTTGTGGGCGCCGCGAAACGGAGGCCGCGCGGCATTTTCAGCAGCCGCAAGCCCCGCATCGCTGCGGGGCCCGGGCTTGCTACCGCCGCTTTCGCGGCAGGTAGCGGATCAGTATAGCAGGCTTTCCGCCCCAATGGGGCAGCGGATTACCAGCTCGCCTTGCGCAGGCCCGGCACGTCGCCGTTCATCGTCGCCTTGCGCAGCGCGTTGCGGCCGAGGCCGAACTTGCTGTAGACCGCGCGCGGGCGACCGGTCAGGGCGCAGCGGGTGGTCTGGCGGGACGGCGAGGAGTCGCGCGGCAGCTTCTGCAGCTTGGTCGCGGCCACCATCTTGTCCTCGTAGGACGCGTCCTGGCTGGCGATGACCTTCTTCAGCGCGTCGCGCTTGGCGGCGTGCTGCTTGGCCAGCTTGGCGCGCTTGGCCTCGCGGTTGATCATGGAAGTCTTGGCCATGACGGGTCCTCAGTTGCGGAACGGGAAGCGGAAGGCTTCGAGCAGGGCCTTGGCCTCGGCGTCGGTCTTCGCGGTGGTGGTGATGGCGATGTCCATGCCGCGCATCGCGTCAACGGCGTCGAAGTCGATCTCCGGGAAGATGATCTGCTCCTTGACGCCCATGTTGTAGTTGCCGCGGCCGTCGAAGGAACGGCCGGACACCCCGCGGAAGTCGCGCACGCGCGGCAGCGAGATGTTGACCAGACGGTCGAGGAACTCGTACATGTGCGCGCGGCGCAGGGTCACCTTGCAGCCGATCGGCCAGCCGTCGCGGATCTTGAACGACGCCACCGAGATGCGCGACTTGGTGACCACCGGCTTCTGGCCGCTGATCTTGGCCATGTCGGCCACCGCGTTCTCCAGCACCTTCTTGTTGGTCGCCGCCTCGCCCACGCCCATGTTCAGCGTGATCTTGACGAGCTTCGGAACCTGCATCGGATTGGTGTAGCCGAACTGCTGCATCAGCTTCGGCACCACTTCTTCCTTGTAGAACTTTTCGAGTCGGGTGGTCATGTCAGATAGCCTCGCCGCTGGAGCGGAACACGCGAATGCGCTTTCCATCCTCCAGCACCTTGGTGGCAACGCGCTCGCCCTTGCCCGTCGCCGGGTTCAGGAGCATCACGTTGGAAATGTGGATCGACGCCTCGCGCTCGACCACGCCGCCGGGCTGGCCGGCCTGCGGGTTGGGCTTGGTGTGGCGCTTGACCAGGTTCATGTTGGCGACGTACACGCGCTCTCCATCCACGCGCAGCACTTCGCCGGTCTGGCCCTTGATCTTCTTGTTGCCGGTGGTGATGACCACCTGGTCGCCCTTGCGGATACGGTTCATGTTCTTCCTTCCTCCGCTCAGAGCACTTCAGGCGCGAGCGAGACGATCTTCATGAACTTCTCGGAGCGCAGCTCGCGGGTCACGGGCCCGAAGATGCGGGTGCCGATCGGCTCATGCTTGTTGTTCAGCAGCACGGCGGCGTTGCCGTCGAAGCGGATCAGCGAACCGTCGGGACGGCGCACGCCCTTGCGGGTGCGGACCACCACGGCGTCGTAGACGTCGCCCTTCTTCACCTTGCCGCGCGGAATCGCTTCCTTCACCGAGACCTTGATGATGTCGCCGATGCCGGCGTAACGGCGCTTCGAGCCGCCCAGCACCTTGATGCACATCAGTTCCTTGGCACCCGAGTTGTCTGCGACGTCGAGAAAGCTCTGCATCTGGATCATGGCTGTCTCTCCTGCTTACTCGGCGGCACGGGTGATGATTTCCACCACGCGCCAGTTCTTGGTCTTGGACATCGGCGCGCATTCCGCCACGCGCACCACGTCGCCCTCGTTGCACGAGTTCTCGGCGTCGTGGGCGTGCAGCTTGGTCGAGCGACGGATGTACTTGCCGTACAGCGCGTGCTTGACCTGGCGCTCGACGAGCACCGTCACGGTCTTGTCCATCTTGTTGCTGACGACGCGGCCTTCGACCGTGTGCAGCTTCTTGGTTTGTTCTGTCATGTCTGCCGTTCCTTACTTCGACACGCTGTTTTGCAGCGCGCCAAGCAGCGTGTTGACGCGAGCGATCTCGCGGCGCACGCGGCGGGGCTCGTTGGTCTTGGACGGGGGCAGCTGGCCGGTGGCCTTCTGCATGCGCAGCGCGAAGCGCTCCTTCTGCAGTTCGACCAGGTGGGCCTTCAGTTCGTCCGCCGACTTCTGACGCAGTTGCTTGAGTTCCATCAGCGCACCGTCCGGGTCACGAAAGTGGTGGTGACCGAGAGCTTGGCGGCGGCCAGGCGGAACGCCTCGCGTGCCACCTCTTCGCTCACGCCCTCGATCTCGTAGATCATGCGGCCGGGCTGGATCTGGGCGACCCAGTACTCCACGTTGCCCTTACCGGAGCCCATTCGGACTTCGATCGGCTTCTTGGTGATCGGCTTGTCGGGGAACACGCGGATCCACATCTTGCCGCCACGCTTGACGTAGCGGCTGATGGAACGGCGCGCGGCCTCGATCTGGCGCGCGGTGAGCTGGCCGTGGGCGGTCGCCTTCAGGCCGAACTCGCCGAAGCTGACGGCGTTGCCGCTCCAGCTCAGGCCTTCGTTGCGGCCCTTGTGGACCTTGCGGTATTTGGTTCGCTTGGGTTGCAGCATGGTTTATTCCCTCGCTTCGCCACGGTCGGGGCGGTCGCCACGGTCACGGCGCGGACCGCGCGGACGCTCGCGGTCACCGCCACGCGGTGCCGGGGAATCGTCCTGCTTCTCCTGGCCGATCTGGGTGAAATCGAAGATCTCGCCCTTGTAGACCCACACCTTGATGCCGATGATGCCGTAGGTGGTCTTCGCTTCGGCGAAGCCGTAGTCGATGTCCGCACGCAGGGTATGCAGCGGCACGCGGCCTTCGCGGTACCACTCGGAACGGGCGATTTCGGCGCCGTTCAAGCGGCCGGCCACGTTGACCTTGATGCCCAGCGCGCCCAGACGCATCGCGTTGCCGACCGCGCGCTTCATGGCGCGGCGGAACATGATGCGGCGCTCCAGCTGCTGGGCGATGGACTCGGCCACCAGCTGCGCGTCGAGTTCCGGCTTGCGGACTTCGGTGACGTTGATGTGCGCCGGCACGCCGAGCACATCGGACACTTCCTTGCGCAGCTTCTCGATGTCCTCGCCACGCTTGCCGATCACCACGCCCGGACGGGCGGTGTGGATCGTGACGCGCGCGTTGTTGGCCGGACGCTCGATCAGGATCTTGCTGATGCCGGCCTGGGCCAGCTTCTTGCGCAGCATGTCCCGGACCTTCAGGTCGGCCGACAGGTATTCGGCGAACTGCTTCTTGCCGGCATACCACTTGGAGTTCCAGTCCTTGGCGATGCCCAGGCGGATGCCGATCGGATTGACTTTGTGACCCATGATTACTTGCCCTCGCCCACGATCACGGTGATGTGGCTGGTGCGCTTGGTGATGCGCGTGCCACGGCCCTTCGCACGCGCCATGAAGCGCTTCAGCGAGGGACCTTCATCGACCATGATGGTCTTGACCTTCAACGCGTCCGCGTCGGCACCGTTGTTGTTTTCGGCGTTCGACGCCGCCGAGAACACGACCTTGTAGATCATGCCGGCCGCCTTCTTGTCCGAGAACTTCAGCAGGTCGAGCGCACGTGCCACGGGCAGGCCGCGCACCTGGTCGGCGACCAGGCGAACCTTCTGGGCGGAGATGCGCGCACTGCGCAGGATGGCTTTCGCTTCCATGGTCATCTCCTTACTTCCCCTTCTTGTCGCCGCCATGACCCTTGAACGTCCGGGTCACTGCGAATTCGCCAAGCTTGTGGCCGATCATGTTCTCGTTGACCAGCACCGGGACGTGGTTCTTGCCGTTGTGCACGGCGATGGTGAACCCGATCATTTCCGGCAGGATCGTGGAACGGCGCGACCAGGTCTTGATCGGCTTCTTGCTGTTGCCCGCGGTCTCCACCTTCTTCTGCAGATGGTGGTCGATGAACGGGCCCTTCTTGAGTGAACGTGCCATTGCCGATTAGCTCCTGCGATCGCGCACGATGAACTGCTGGGTGCGCTTGTTCTTGCGGGTCTTGTAACCCTTGGTCGGCACGCCCCACGGGGTGACCGGATGCGGGTTGCCCTGGCCGGCCTTCGCCTCACCACCGCCGTGCGGGTGATCGACCGGGTTCATGGCCGCGCCGCGCACGGTCGGCTTGACGCCGCGCCAGCGCGCCGCACCGGCCTTGCCCAGCTTCTGCAAGCCGTGCTCGTCGTTGCTGACTTCGCCGATGGTCGCGCGGCACTCGGCCGGGACCTTGCGCATTTCGCCGGAACGCAGGCGCAGGGTGGCGTAGACGCCTTCGCGGGCGACCAGCTGCACGCCGGCGCCGGCGGCGCGGGCGAGCTGCGCGCCCTTGCCGGGCTTCATCTCGATGCAGTGCACGGTGGAACCGACCGGGATGTTGCGCAGCGGCAGGGTGTTGCCGGCCTTGATCGGGGCGTCGCGGCCCGCGATCACCTGGTCGCCGGCCTTCAGGCCCTTCGGCGCGATGATGTAGCGGCGCTCGCCGTCGGCGTAGCACAGCAGCGCGATGTGCGCGGTGCGGTTGGGATCGTACTCGATGCGCTCGACGCGGGCGGGGATGCCTTCCTTGTCGCGCTTGAAGTCGATGATGCGGTAGTGCTGCTTGTGCCCGCCGCCGATGTGGCGGGTGGTGATGCGGCCGTGGTGGTTGCGGCCACCCGTCTTGCTCTGCTTCTCGACCAGCGGCGCGTACGGCGCGCCCTTGTGCAGATCCGGCGTCACCACGCGGACGGCCGAACGGCGGCCGGCCGAGGTGGGCTTGAATGTCATCAATGCCATGGACTAGTTCCTCAGGCCGAAGCCGTCATCACGTCGATCGCCTGGCCGTCGGCCAGGGTGACGTACGCCTTGCGCCAGTCGCCGCGGCGGCCCTGGCGGAACTTGAAGGACTTGGACTTGCCCTTCACGTTCACCACGTTGACCGCCTCGACCTTGACGTCGAAGATCTTCTCCACCGCGGCCTTCACGTCGGCCTTGGTGGCGGTCTTCGCAACTTCAAAGACGTATTGATTGGAGACTTCCTGCAGACGCGCGGTCTTTTCGGACACGCGCGGCGCACGGATCACTTCGTACAGGTTTGCGGCGCTCATGCCAGCCACTCCTCGATCTTCTTCACCGCGTCGGTGGTGACCAGCACGGTATCGGCGCCGACCAGCGCGACCGGGTCCAGGCCCTGCACGTCGCGCACCTGCACGTAGGGCAGATTGCGGGCGGACAGGTACAGGTTGTCGGTCGCGTCCTCGGTGACGATCAGCGGACGCTTGCCGGCCTTCAGCTCGGCCAGCTTGGCGACCAGACCCTTGGTCTTGGCCGCGTCGACGTCGAACGACTCGACCACGGTGATCCGGCCCTGGCGGTTCAGCTCGGACAGGATCGACGCAATCGCCGCGCGGTACATCTTGCGGTTCACCTTCTGGGCGAAGCTGCGCGGCTTGGCCGCGAAGGTCACGCCGCCACCGACGAAGATCGGGGCCGTCAGGGCGCCATGACGCGCGCCGCCGCCCTTCTGCTTCTTCGACTTCTTGGTGGTGCCGTTGACTTCCGAACGGGTCTTCTGCGCCTTGGTGCCGGCGCGACCGGCGTTGCGGTAGGCGACGACGACCTGGTGGACCAGGTCCTCACTGAACGCGCGATCGAACACCGCGTCGGACACCGCCAGCGTCTTGCCGTTATTGATGTTGAGTTCCATGATCAGACTCCCTTGCTCGTCGGGCGCACGATCACGTCGCCACCCGGCGCACCCGGGACCGCGCCGCGCACGGCGATCAGGCCGCGCTCGGCGTCGACCTTCACGACCTGCAGGTTCTGCGTGGTCTGGGTGACGTGGCCCATGTGGCCGGCCATCTTCTTGCCCGGGAACACGCGGCCCGGCGTCTGGCGCTGGCCGATCGAACCCGGCGAACGGTGCGACAGCGAGTTGCCGTGCGTCGCGTCGCCCATGCGGAAATTCCAGCGCTTGATGGTGCCCTGGAAGCCCTTGCCCTTGGTGACGCCCTGGACGTCGACGATCTGGCCTTCGCTGAAGATGTCGGCCTTGATTTCGCCGCCAATTTCGAACGCACCGATCTGGTCGGCCTCCACGCGCAGCTCCCACAGGCCGCGGCCGGCTTCCACCTTGGCCTTGGCCAGGTGGCCGGTGGCCGGCTTGGTCAGCAGGCTGGCGCGCTTGACGCCGGTGGTGACCTGCACGGCGCTGTAGCCGTCGGTGTCCACGGTCTTGATCTGGGTAATGCGGTTCGGCGTCGCCTCGATCAGGGTCACCGGCACGGACTTGCCGTCCTCGGTGAACATGCGGCTCATGCCGGCCTTGCGACCGACGATGCCGAGCGAATACTTCTTCGCGCTCATCTCCGGTCTCCTCAGGTCAACTTGATCTGGACGTCGACGCCAGCCGCGAGTTCGAGCTTCATCAGCGCGTCCACGGTCTTGTCGTTGGGGTCGACGATGTCGAGCACGCGCTTGTGCGTGCGGGTTTCGTACTGGTCGCGCGCGTCCTTGTCGACGTGCGGCGACACCAGCACGGTGTAGCGTTCGATCTTGGTCGGCAGCGGGATCGGGCCGCGCACTTGCGCGCCGGTCCGCTTGGCCGTCTCGACGATCTCGCTGGCCGAACGGTCGATCAGACGATGATCGAACGCCTTCAGCCGGATGCGAATCTTCTGGTCCGCCATGGGAGGAATGCCTCGTGTTCTAAAGAGCGACAGGTGCGACGGCATCGATGCGCCGCACCCCGTGAATACAACGGGTCCTGCTGTTTTCCCGCGTCCCTGCATGCGATTCGGCGAGCCGGTCGCCCGGCCCGCCAGATCAGGTTTCCATGAACGCGCCGAAAGGCCACGCCGATATGCTCTGGACAATTCCAAAGCGGACGAGGCCTTGCCACGCGACATCTCCCTGTCTGGCGAACACGAGGCGCTTCCTGCACCTCATTTCGCAACCCTTCGGCAACTCACATTGCGCGAGGGTCTTGCATTCTAACGGAGGGATTCGGGGCTTTGCAAGCCCCGGCTCCGTTTTTTGCCCGTCATTCCCGCGGGAGCTGGAATCCAGCGACGTTCAAGATGCTGGATCCCCGCCTTCGCGGGGATGACGTTCGGGCCAGCCGCGCGCCGAAGCGCGCGGGGCCTCACGTCACTTGATGATCTTGGCGACGACGCCGGCGCCGACGGTGCGGCCGCCTTCGCGGATCGCGAAGCGCAGGCCTTCGTCCATCGCCACCGGGTTGATCAGCGACACCACCATCTTGATGTTGTCGCCCGGCATCACCATCTCCACGCCTTCCGGCAGGGTCACGGCGCCCGTGATGTCCGTCGTGCGGAAGTAGAACTGCGGACGGTAGCCCTTGAAGAACGGGGTGTGACGGCCGCCTTCGTCCTTCGACAGCACGTACACCTCGGCCTCGAACTCGGTGTGCGGGGTGATCGAACCCGGCTTGCACAGCACCTGACCGCGCTCCACGTCGTCACGCTTGGTGCCGCGCAGCAGCAGGCCCGCGTTGTCGCCCGCCTGACCCTGATCCAGCAACTTGCGGAACATTTCCACGCCGGTCACGGTGGTCTTCTGGGTCGGACGGATGCCGACGATTTCGATTTCGTCGCCCACCTTGATGATGCCGCGCTCGATACGGCCGGTCACCACGGTGCCGCGGCCCGAGATCGAGAACACGTCTTCCACCGGCATCAGGAACGGCTTGTCGATGTCGCGTTCCGGGGTCGGGATCCAGCTGTCCAGCGCATCCACCAGCTTGATGATCGCCGGCACGCCGATTTCGCTCTGGTCGCCTTCCAGCGCCAGACGGGCCGAACCCGCGATGATCGGGGTGTCGTCGCCCGGGAAGTCGTACTTGGAGAGAAGCTCGCGCACTTCCATCTCCACCAGCTCCAGCAGCTCGGCGTCGTCCACCATGTCGGCCTTGTTCAGGAACACGACGATGTACGGCACGCCCACCTGGCGCGACAGCAGGATGTGTTCGCGGGTCTGCGGCATCGGGCCGTCGGCCGCCGAGCACACCAGGATCGCGCCGTCCATCTGCGCCGCACCCGTGATCATGTTCTTCACGTAGTCGGCGTGGCCCGGGCAATCCACGTGGGCATAGTGGCGGTTGGCCGACTCGTATTCCACGTGCGCCGTCGAGATCGTGATGCCGCGCGCCTTCTCTTCCGGCGCCGCGTCGATCGCGTCGTAGCCCTTGAACTCACCGCCGAAACGCTCCGCGCCCACCTTCGTCAGCGCCGCCGTCAGCGTCGTCTTCCCGTGGTCCACGTGACCGATCGTGCCCACGTTCACGTGGGGCTTGGTGCGCTCGAACTTACCCTTTGCCATTGTCGTTACTCCAGTAATTCGTGATTGGTGACGGTGACTGGCTTGCGAGGCGCGAGGCTCGAACCGCGCACCCGCATCGCCAATCCCTTACGCCTTCTTGATGACCGATTCCGCGATGTTGTTCGGCGCTTCTTCGTAGTGGTCGAACTCCATCGAGAAGGTCGCGCGGCCCTGCGACATCGAACGCAGCGAGGTCGCGTAGCCGAACATTTCGCCCAGCGGGATCATCGCGTTGATGATCTTGCCCGAGGGGCTGTCGTCCTGACCCTGCAGCACGCCGCGGCGGCGGCTCACGTCGCCCATCACGTCGCCCAGGTAATCCTCCGGGCTGACGATCTCGACCTTCATGATCGGCTCCAGCAGGACCGGATCGGCCTTGCGGAAGCCTTCCTTGAACGCCATCGAGGCGGCCAGCTTGAACGCCATTTCCGACGAGTCGACGTCGTGGTACGAGCCGAACACCAGCTTGACCTTGAGGCCGACCACCGGATAGCCCGCCAGCGGACCGCTGGTGATGGCTTCGCGCATGCCCTTCTCGACCGCCGGGATGAATTCCTTCGGAATCACGCCGCCGGTGATCTCGTTGACGAACAGGAAGTCGTTCTTGACGTCCGGGTTGGCCTTGTCGGCGTCGGTCATCGGCGACAGCTCGATCACCACGTGACCGTACTGACCCTTGCCGCCCGACTGCTTGGCGTGCTTGTAGTCGCTCTTGACGTCCGACTTGCGGATCGTCTCGCGGTACGCCACCTGCGGCTTGCCGACGTTGGCCTCGACGTTGAACTCGCGCTTCATGCGGTCGACGATGATGTCCAGGTGCAGCTCGCCCATGCCGGCGATGATGGTCTGGCCGGATTCCTCGTCGGTGCGCACGCGGAACGACGGGTCTTCCTGGGCCAGACGGCTCAGGGCGTTGCCCATCTTTTCCTGGTCGGACTTGGTCTTCGGCTCGACCGCCATCGAGATCACCGGCTCCGGGAAGCTCATGCGCTCGAGCACGATCGGCGCGTCGATGGCGCACAGGGTGTCGCCGGTCGTCACGTCCTTCAGGCCCACGGCGGCGGCGATGTCGCCGGCCAGCACTTCCTTGATCTCGTCGCGGTTGTTGGAGTGCATCTGCAGCAGGCGGCCGATGCGCTCCTTCTTGCCCTTGACCGAGTTCAGCACCTGGTCGCCGGCATTCAGCGTGCCGGAGTAGACGCGGAAGAAGGTCAGCGAGCCCACGAACGGGTCGGTCATGATCTTGAACGCAAGCGACGAGAACGGGGCCTTGTCGCTGGATTCGCGGCTCAGCTCCTTGGTTTCGTCATCGACGTCCACGCCCTTCACCGGCGGCACATCGACCGGCGACGGCAGCAGGTTGACCACGCCGTCCAGCATGGCCTGCACGCCCTTGTTCTTGAACGCGGTGCCGCAGAACATCGGCACGATCTCGGTCTTCAGGGTGCGCTGACGCAGACCTTCGACGATTTCGGCTTCGGACAGCTCACCTTCGTTGAGGTACTTGTCCATCAGCTCTTCGCTGGCCTCGGCGGCGGACTCGACCATGAACGCGCGCGCCTCTTCGGCCTGCGCCTGCAGGTCCGCCGGGATGTCGCGGTACTCGAAAGTCAGGCCCTGCGAGGCGGCATCCCAATGGATCGCCTTCATCTTCAGCAGGTCGACCACGCCCTCGAAGCCGTCCTCGGCGCCGATCGGCACCTGCATCGGCACCGGGGCGGCGCCCAGGCGCGACTTCAGCTGGTCGCGCACCTTGAGGAAGTTCGCGCCGGTGCGGTCCATCTTGTTGACGAACGCGATGCGCGGCACCTGGTACTTGTTGGCCTGGCGCCACACGGTCTCGGACTGCGGCTGCACGCCGCCCACGGCGCACAGCACGAACACCGCGCCGTCGAGCACGCGCAGCGAGCGCTCGACTTCGATGGTGAAGTCCACGTGCCCGGGGGTGTCGATGATGTTGAAGCGGTATTCCGGCAGGGACTTGTCCATGCCCTTCCAGAACGCGGTGGTGGCGGCGGACTGGATCGTGATGCCACGCTCCTGTTCCTGCTCCATCCAGTCCATGGTGGCGGCACCGTCGTGCACTTCACCGATCTTGTGGCTCTTGCCGGTGTAGAACAGGATGCGCTCGGACGTGGTGGTCTTGCCGGCATCGATGTGGGCCATGATGCCGAAGTTGCGGTAACGCTCGATGGGAGTGGAACGGGCCACGGGAGCCTCTCAATGTGTTCGGATTTCGGAATGACCGAAGGCCGCCTGTCGGCGGCTCTCGGGGTCGCGCGGCCGTTTCGGGGCCGCGAGGGGCGACGGACGCTGCCGTCGCCGGTCCTGCAACACCGCCGGGATTACCAGCGGTAGTGGGCGAACGCCTTGTTGGCGTCGGCCATGCGGTGGGTTTCTTCGCGCTTCTTGATCGCGCCGCCGCGGTTTTCGGAAGCGTCCATCAGCTCGCCGGCCAGCTTGCGCGGCATCGAGTTCTCGCCGCGCTTGCGGGCGGATTCGATCAGCCAACGCATCGCCAGCGCCATGCGGCGGGAAGCGCGCACTTCGACCGGCACCTGGTAGGTGGCGCCGCCGACGCGGCGGGACTTCACCTCGACCGACGGGGACACGTTGCCCAGCGCCTTCTCGACCAGCTCGAGGGCGTTCGGATTCTTCTCGCCGATCACGTCCATCGCGCCGTAGACGATCTTTTCGGCGACCGACTTCTTGCCGCTCTGCATGACCATGTTGATGAAGCGGGCGATGGTTTCGCTTCCGTGCTTCGGGTCCGGCAGCACCGAACGCTGCGGAGTATTGCCTTTACGGGACATGTTGCTTCTCTCGTGAGGCGGGCGGCAGCCCACCGTTTATCTGCGTGGATGAACCAGTTCCCGGACGACGCCGGGGCGGCCCGCCTCTTAGGACTTCGGACGCTTGGCGCCGTACTTGGAGCGCGCCTGCTTGCGCTTGGCGACGCCGGCGGCGTCCAGCGAACCGCGCACGGTGTGGTAGCGCACGCCCGGCAGGTCCTTGACGCGGCCGCCGCGGATCAGCACCACGCTGTGCTCCTGCAGGTTGTGACCTTCGCCGCCGATGTACGAGATGACCTCGTAGCCGTTGGTCAGGCGCACCTTGGCCACCTTGCGCAGGGCCGAGTTCGGCTTCTTCGGGGTGGTGGTGTACACGCGGGTGCACACGCCGCGACGCTGCGGGCAGTTGGCCAGCGCGGGCGAGGTGCTCTTGTAGGTTTCCGGGCTGCGCGGCTTGCGCACCAGCTGGTTGATCGTTGCCATTTCGGGGCTCAATTGGCGGGCCTGCGGCCCATTCGGAGACAAAGCCGGCCGAGTTGCGATGCAATCCGGCCGACCAAGACGAAAAAGTATAGCCCGCGCTCGATCTTGCGATCAAACGCAGCCATACCGAAAAACCACCCTGCCCGCGATGCGCGCAGCAGCGATTCATCTGCGATCCCGTCCGTCCTGGACCCAACACGAGGCGCTCCCTGCGACCTCATTTGGTGATCTGGATGGCGCAAGGCCATCGAATAACCGGGCGACTATACACATCGCCCGTCGATCCGGCAAGTCCCGCTCGGCGTTCGGGCCGGGCGGGACTGGAACCGCTTACTCCGCGGCGGATTCGGCCTCGGCCGGCTCGCCGGCCAGCGTTGCCATTTCCGCCTCGGTCAGGCCCGAAGCGTTCTTGCGGCGCTGGCTGTGGTAGGCCAGACCGGTGCCCGCCGGGATCAGGCGGCCGACGATCACGTTCTCCTTCAGGCCGCGCAGGGTGTCGCGGGTGCCGCGGACGGCAGCCTCGGTCAGCACGCGAGTGGTTTCCTGGAAGGACGCGGACGAGATGAACGACTCGGTCGCAAGCGAAGCCTTGGTGATGCCGAGCAGTACCGGTTCGACCTTCGCTAGGATTTCGTTCTTGCGCGACAGGCGATCGTTTTCCTCGATGGCGCGCTGGCGCTCGACCTGCTCGCCGTTGAGGAACTTCGAGTCGCCCTGATCGACGATTTCGACCTTGCGCAGCATCTGGCGGATGATCACCTCGATGTGCTTGTCGTTGATCTTCACGCCCTGCAGGCGGTAGACGTCCTGGATTTCCTTGACCAGATAAGCGGCCAGCTCCTCGACGCCCTTCAGGCGCAGGATGTCCTGCGGGCTCGGCTCGCCGTCCACCACGGTCTCGCCCTTCTCCACGTGCTCGCCTTCGAACACGATGATCTGGCGGTACTTCGGGATCAGCTCCTCGTGCTCCTCGCCGTCCGGCCCCTTGATGATCAGGCGCTGCTTGCCCTTGGTGTCCTTGCCGAACGAGATCACGCCCGAACGCTCGGCGAGGATCGCCGGGTCCTTCGGCTTGCGCGCTTCGAACAGGTCGGCCACGCGCGGCAGACCGCCGGTGATGTCGCGGGTCTTGGAGGCTTCCTGCGGGATCTTCGCGACCACGTCGCCCACGCCCACGGCGGCGCCGTGCTGCAGGTTGACCACCGAGCGCGGCGGCAGCAGGTACTGCGCCGGCAGGTCGGTGCCGGGGATGTTCAGATCCTTGCCGTCCTTGTCCACGATGCGCACCAGCGGACGCAGGTCCTTGCCCTGCGAGCCACGACGCTTCGGATCGGTGATTTCGCGCGAGGCGAGGCCGGTCAGTTCGTCCAGCTTCTCGATCACGGTGACGCCGTCGACGAAATCGACGAAGCGCACGAAACCGGCCACTTCCGAGACGATCGGGTGGTTGTGCGGATCCCAGTTGGCGACGGTCTGGCCGGCCTTCACTTCGCCGCCGTCCTGCACCTGCAGGGTGGCGCCGTAGGGCAGCTTGTAGCGCTCGCGCTCGCGGCCGTGGTTGTCCAGCACCGACAGTTCGCCGGAACGCGACACCGCGACCAGATGGCCGTCGGCGTGCTTGACGAACTTCAGGTTGTTGAACTTGACCGAGCCGGTGGTCTTGACCGTCACGTTGTCGATGGCCGCCGCACGCGACGCCGCACCGCCGATGTGGAAGGTGCGCATCGTCAGCTGCGTGCCCGGCTCGCCGATCGACTGCGCGGCGACCACGCCCACGGCTTCACCGTGGTTGACCAGGTGACCACGGCCGAGGTCGCGGCCGTAGCAGTGCGCGCACACGCCGAACGGCGCCATGCAGGTGATGGTGCTGCGCACCTTGATGACCTGCACGCCCGCTTCTTCCAGCTTGATCGCCCACTGTTCGTCGATCAGGGTGTTGCGGGTGATGAACGGATCTTCGTCGTTGCCCGGCAGGAACACGTCCTCGGCCACGATGCGGCCCAGCACGCGATCCTTCAGCGGCTCGACCACGTCGCCGCCTTCCACGATAGGCGTCAGGGTCAGGCCGTTGAGCGTGCCGCAGTCGGTCTCGGTGATGACCACGTCCTGCGCCACGTCCACCAGACGGCGGGTGAGGTAGCCGGAGTTCGCGGTCTTCAGCGCGGTATCCGCGAGGCCCTTGCGGGCACCGTGGGTCGAGATGAAGTACTGCTGGACGTTCAGGCCTTCGCGGAAGTTCGAGGTGATCGGCGTTTCGATGATCGAGCCGTCCGGCTTCGCCATCAGGCCGCGCATGCCGGCGAGCTGACGGATCTGCGCCTGCGAACCACGCGCGCCGGAGTCGGCCATGATGTAGATCGAGTTCATCGACTTCTGGTCGATGGTCTCGCCCTTGGCATTGACCACCTTCTCGGTGCCGATGGTGTCCATCATCGCCTTGGCCACGCGCTCGTTGGTGCGCGACCAGATGTCCACGACCTTGTTGTAGCGCTCGCCGCCGGTGACCAGGCCGCTCTGGTACTGCTGCTGGATTTCCAGCACTTCGGCTTCGGCCTCGTCGAGGATGCCCTTCTTCTCGTTCGGGATGACCATGTCGTCGATGCCGATCGACACGCCGGCGCGGGTCGCGTAGGCGAAGCCGGTGTACATCAGCTTGTCGGCGAACACCACCGTGTCCTTCAGGCCCAGCATGCGGTAGCAGCTGTTGATCAGGCGGCTGATGTTCTTCTTGGTCAGCTCGGTGTTGGCCAGCGCGAACGGCAGACCTTCCGGCAGGATCTCGCGCAGCAACGCGCGACCGACCGTGGTGTCCACGATCGAGGTCTGCTGGCTGCGGCTGCCATCCTCGGCCACCACGGTCTCGGTGATGCGCACCTTGCACTTGGCGTGCAGTTGCACCACGCGGTTGTCGTAGGCGCGCTTCACCTCGGCGATGTTGGCGAACACCATGCCCTCGCCCGCCTTGTTCTCCAGCGCGCGGGTCATGTAGTACAAGCCCAGCACCACGTCCTGCGACGGCACGATGATCGGCTCGCCGTTGGCCGGCGACAGGATGTTGTTGGACGCCATCATCAGCGCGCGCGCTTCCAGCTGCGCTTCCAGCGACAGCGGCACGTGCACGGCCATCTGGTCGCCGTCGAAGTCGGCGTTGAACGCGGTGCAGACCAGCGGATGCAGCTGGATCGCCTTGCCTTCGATCAGCACCGGCTCGAACGCCTGGATGCCGAGGCGGTGCAGGGTCGGGGCGCGGTTCAGCAGCACCGGATGCTCGCGGATCACCTCTTCGAGGATGTCCCACACCTCGGCCTCTTCGCGCTCGACCAGCTTCTTCGCCGCCTTGATGGTGGTGGCGAGGCCGCGCAGCTGCAGCTTGGCGAAGATGAAGGGCTTGAACAGCTCCAGCGCCATCTTCTTCGGCAGGCCGCACTGGTGCAGCTTGAGGTACGGGCCGACCACGATGACCGAACGGCCGGAGTAGTCCACGCGCTTGCCGAGCAGGTTCTGGCGGAAGCGGCCCTGCTTGCCCTTGATCATGTCGGCCAGCGACTTCAGCGGGCGCTTGTTGGTGCCGGTGATGGCGCGACCGCGGCGGCCGTTGTCCATCAGGGCGTCAACGGATTCCTGCAGCATGCGCTTCTCGTTGCGCACGATGATGTCGGGCGCGTTGAGCTCCAGCAGGCGGCGCAGGCGGTTGTTGCGGTTGATGACGCGGCGGTACAGGTCGTTCAGGTCGGAGGTCGCGAAGCGGCCGCCATCCAGCGGGACCAGCGGACGCAGATCCGGCGGCAGCACCGGCAGGACGGTCATGACCATCCACTCCGGGCGGTTGCCGGATTCGACGAAGGCCTCGATCAGCTTGATCCGCTTGGTCAGGCGCTTGAGCTTGGTCTCGCTGCCGGTGGAGGCGATCTCCTCCTTCAGCTGCACCATCTCGCTCTGCAGGTCGATCGTGCGCAGCAGGTCGTAGACGGCTTCCGCGCCCATCGCCGCGTCGAAGTCTTCGCCGTGCTCCTGGCGCGCCTGCAGGAACTGTTCTTCGGTCAGCAGCTGGCCGCGCTCCATCGGGGTCAGGCCCGGCTCGGTCACGACGAACGCTTCGAAGTACAGGATGCGCTCGATGTCGCGCAGGGTCATGTCCAGCATCAGGCCGATGCGCGAGGGCAGCGACTTGAGGAACCAGATGTGCGCGACCGGCGAGGCCAGGTCGATGTGGCCCATGCGCTCGCGGCGCACCTTGGCCAGGGTCACTTCGGTGCCGCACTTCTCGCAGACCACGCCGCGGTGCTTCATGCGCTTGTACTTGCCGCACAGGCACTCGTAGTCCTTGATCGGGCCGAAGATGGCGGCGCAGAACAGGCCGTCGCGCTCCGGCTTGAAGGTACGGTAGTTGATGGTTTCCGGCTTCTTCACTTCGCCGTACGACCACGAGCGGATCAGGTCGGGCGAAGCCAGCGCGATCTTGATCGCGTCGAAGTCCAGCGTCTGGCGCTGCTGGTTGAAGAGGTTGAGCAAATCTTTCATGTGTTCTCTCCGAATCGGGGGCAATGGGGCTTGCGGTTCGGCGCGGCGTCAACGCCGCGCCTTCGCGGAACCTCAGTGCTCCTCGAGTTCCATGTTGATGGCCAGGCTGCGGATTTCCTTCACGAGGACGTTGAAGGATTCCGGCATGCCCGCGACCATCTCGTGCTCGCCATCGACGATGTTCTTGTACATCTGGTTGCGGCCCTGCACGTCGTCGGACTTCACCGTCAGCATTTCCTGCAGGGTGTAGGCCGCGCCGTAGGCTTCCAGCGCCCAGACTTCCATTTCGCCGAAGCGCTGGCCGCCGAACTGCGCCTTGCCGCCCAGCGGCTGCTGGGTGACGAGCGAGTACGGACCGGTCGAACGCGCGTGCATCTTGTCGTCGACCAGGTG
Source organism: Thermomonas brevis (assembly GCF_014395425.1). NCBI lineage: Bacteria > Pseudomonadati > Pseudomonadota > Gammaproteobacteria > Lysobacterales > Lysobacteraceae > Thermomonas > Thermomonas brevis. The sequence continues at coordinate 2,608,559 of NZ_CP060711.1, read as the reverse complement.
GTTCAGCTTCAGCATGTGCATGTAGCCGACCGTGGTCTGGCGGTCGAACGCCTCGCCGGTGCGACCGTCGTACAGCTGGGCCTGGCCCGACTCCGGCAGCTCGGCCAGCTTCAGCATGGTCTTGATCTCGGCTTCGGTCGCGCCGTCGAACACCGGGGTGGCCATCGGCACGCCGTCGGCCAGGTTCTTCGCCATCGCGATCAGCTCGGCGTCGCTGAACTGGGCCAGGTCCACGCGCTCGATGTGGGTCTTGCTGTCGTGGTTGTAGATCTCGCCGAGGAACTTGCGCAGCTCGGCCACCTTGGCCTGCGCATCGAGCATGCGCTGGATCTTCTGGCCCAGGCCCTTGGCGGCCCAGCCCAGATGCACTTCCAGCACCTGGCCGATGTTCATACGAGACGGCACGCCCAGCGGGTTCAGCACGATGTCCACGGTCTGGCCGTCGGCCATGTACGGCATGTCCTCGACCGGCACGATCTTCGACACCACGCCCTTGTTGCCGTGGCGGCCGGCCATCTTGTCGCCCGGCTGGATGCGGCGCTTGACGGCGAGGAACACCTTGACCATCTTCAGCACGCCCGGCGCGAGGTCGTCGCCCTGGGTGATCTTGCCGCGCTTGTCGTTGAAGCGCTTCTCGAACTCCTTCTGGTGCACGTCGAGCTGCTTGGCGGCGCGCTCGATCGCGTCGGCCGCGTCGTCGTCCTTCATGCGCAGCTGCAGCCAGTCGGACTTCTTGATGCCGTCCAGCACCAGCGAGGACACGGTATCGCCCTTCTTCACGCCCGGGCCGCCGTTGGCGACCTTGCCGAGCAGCTGCTCGCGCAGGCGCGCGTAGATCGCGGTTTCGAGGATGCGGAACTGGTCGTCGAAGTCCTTCTTGACGCGCTTGATCTCGTTTTCCTCGATCTGGCGCGCGCGCTTGTCCTTCTCGATGCCGTCGCGGGTGAACACCTGCACGTCGATGACCACGCCGTCCATGCCCGGGGGCACGCGCAGCGAGCTGTCCTTCACGTCGCTGGCCTTCTCGCCGAAGATCGCCCGCAGCAGCTTCTCTTCCGGGGTCAGCTGGCTCTCGCCCTTCGGCGTGACCTTGCCGACCAGGATGTCGCCGGCGCGCACTTCGGCGCCGATGTACACCACGCCGGACTCGTCGAGGCGGTTCAGCGCCTGCTCGGAGACGTTCGGGATGTCGGCGGAGATTTCCTCCGGCCCCAGCTTGGTGTCGCGGGCCTGCACGGTCAGTTCTTCGATGTGGATCGTGGTGTAGCGATCCTCTTCGACCACGCGCTCGGAGAGCAGGATCGAGTCTTCGAAGTTGTAGCCGTTCCACGGCATGAACGCGATCAGCATGTTCTGGCCCAGCGCCAGTTCGCCGATGTCGGTGGACGGGCCGTCGGCCAGCACGTCGCCGCGCGCCACCACGTCACCCACGTTCACCAGCGGACGCTGATTGATGCAGGTGTTCTGGTTGCTGCGGGTGTACTTGACCAGCGAGTAGATGTCGACGCCGGCATCGTGCTCGCCTGAGATCTCGCTCTCGTTGGCCTTGACCACGATGCGCGCCGCGTCGATCTGCTCGACCACGCCGCCGCGCAGCGCGTTCACGGTCACGCCGGAGTCGCGCGCCAGCGCGCGCTCGATGCCGGTGCCCACCAGCGGCTTCTGCGCACGCAGGGTCGGCACGGCCTGGCGCTGCATGTTCGCGCCCATCAGCGCGCGGTTGGCGTCGTCGTGCTCCAGGAACGGCACCAGCGCCGCCGCCACCGACACGGTCTGCATCGGCGAGACGTCCATGAAGTGGATTTCGCTCGGCGGCTTCAGCAGGTTTTCGCCCTGGAAGCGGCAGGCCACGAACTGCGCGGTGATGTTGCCCTTGGCGTCGCGCGGAGCGTTGGCCTGCGCGATGACGTACTCGTTTTCCTCGATCGCCGACAGGTATTCGACGTCGTCGGTGACACGGCCGTCCACCACCTTGCGGTACGGGGTTTCGAGGAAGCCGTACTTGTTGGTGCGGGCGAACACCGCCAGCGAGTTGATCAGGCCGATGTTCGGGCCTTCCGGCGTCTCGATGGTGCAGACGCGGCCGTAGTGGGTCGGATGCACGTCGCGCACTTCGAAGCCGGCGCGCTCGCGGGTCAGGCCGCCCGGGCCCAGCGCCGAGACGCGGCGCTTGTGCGTCACTTCCGACAGCGGGTTGTTCTGGTCCATGAACTGCGACAGCTGCGAGGAGCCGAAGAACTCCTTGATGGCAGCGGCGACCGGCTTGGCGTTGATGAGTTCCTGCGGGGTCAGGCCCTCGGACTCGGCCATCGACAGGCGTTCCTTCACGGCGCGCTCGACGCGGACCAGGCCGACGCGGAACACGTTCTCGGCCATTTCGCCGACCGAACGCACGCGGCGGTTGCCCAAGTGGTCGATGTCATCGACGGTGCCGCGGCCGTTGCGGATTTCGCACAGCACGCGGATCACGTCGAGGATGTCGGAACCGCCACCCACTTCGTTGCGCAGGCGCACGGACTCCTCGTCCTTGCGGTCGGCGAAGTACTTGGAGTCGAACAGCACCGGCGCGCCGGTGACTTCCTTGCGGCCGAGGCGGCGGTTGAACTTCATGCGGCCGACCGTGGACAGGTCGTAGCGCTCGAAGGTGAAGAACAGGTTGTGGAACAGGTTCTGCGCGGCGTCCTTGGTCGGCGGCTCGCCCGGACGCATCATCCGGTAGATCTCGACCAGCGCTTCCAGCTGGGTCTTGGTGCCGTCGATGCGCAGGGTGTTGGACAGGTACGGGCCGCGGTCGAGGTCGTTCACCCACAGGGTGCCGACGCTGGCGATGCCGGCCTTGCGCAGCTTCTCCAACGTGTCGACGCTGATTTCGTCGTTCGCGGTCGCCAGCAGTTCGCCGGTGGCCGGGTCGATCACGTCGTGCGAGAGGATGCGGCCGAGGATATAGTCGTCCGGCACGGCCAGCGCGGCGACGCCGGCGGCCTCAAGCTGCTTGACGTGGCGCGCGGTGATGCGCTTGCCGGCTTCGACGATGACCTTGTCGCCGTCGGCCAGGTCGAAGTCCAGCGTTTCGCCGCGCAGGCGCTCGGGCACCAGCTCCAGCTGCACGCCTTCGGCTTCGATGTGGAAGGTGTTGATGTCGAAGAACTCGTTCAACATCTCTTCGTTGTTGTAGCCCAGCGCGCGCAGCAGCACGCTGACCGGCAGCTTGCGGCGGCGGTCGATGCGGGTGAACAGCGCGTCCTTCGGGTCGAACTCGAAGTCCAGCCACGAGCCGCGATACGGGATGACGCGGGCGGAGAACAGCAGCTTGCCCGAGCTGTGGGTCTTGCCGCGGTCGTGGTCGAAGAACACGCCCGGCGAGCGGTGCAGCTGGGAGACGATGACGCGCTCGGTGCCGTTGACGATGAAGGTGCCGTTGTCGGTCATGAGCGGGATTTCGCCCATGTAGACCTCCTGCTCCTTCACGTACTTGATCGCCTTGGTGCTCGACTCGCGGTCGTAGATCACCAGGCGCACGGTGACGCGCAGCGGGGCGCCATAGGACAGGCCGCGGGTGCGGCATTCGCGTTCGTCGAAGGCCGGCTCGCCCAGCTTGTAGCCCACGTATTCCAGCGCGGCGTTGCCGCTGTAGCTGGAGATCGGGAACACCGACTTCAGCGCGGCGTGCAGGCCGTGGTCGGAGCGCTTGGACGGCTCGACGTGCTCCTGCAGGAACTCGCGGTAGGAATCGACCTGGATGGCGAGCAGGTACGGCACTTCCAGGATCGAACGGCGCTTGCCGAAGTCCTTGCGGATGCGCTTCTTCTCGGTGAACGAATACTGTTTGGCGGTGGTCATGGAGCGTGCGCCTCGTCATGTGCGGCCGCGCGCGGCGGCCCGCAGGGGATATCAAGGAACTGACAGTGGGAAGTCGCTGGTATTGCCGGCACCAGCACGCCCTCTCCCGCTACTTCCGACTGTCAACTCGATCGGTTCTACAACGGTCGTTCTACAACGGCCAAAGGCCGGGGCTTTCGCCCCCAGCCTTCGGTGGTCGCCAGCGTGTTCTGCCAGGCGACGCAACAGCGATTACTTGACTTCGACGGTCGCGCCAGCGGCCTCGAGATCCTTCTTCATCTTCTCGGCGTCTTCCTTCGACACGCCTTCCTTCACGGTGCCGCCGGCCTCGGTGAGGTCCTTGGCTTCCTTCAGGCCCAGGCCGGTGATCGCGCGGACGGCCTTGATCACTTCGACCTTCTTGTCGCCGGCGGTCTTCAGGATGACGTTGAACTCGGTCTGCTCTTCGACGGCGGCGGCCGGGCCGGCAGCGGCGACAGCCATCACCGGGGCGGCGGCGGAAACGCCGAACTTGTCTTCGATGGCCTTCACCAGCTCCATCACTTCCATCAGCGACTTGGCGGCGATGGCATCGACGATCTGCTCGTTGGTCAGGGACATTTCAATTACCTCTGGATATGTTTCGTTTGAATGGGAACGTTGTCGGGATCGGACGCGGATCAGGCCGGTTCGGCCTGCGCCTCGGCTTCCGCCGGGGCTTCGCCGCCGCCCTGCTTGTCGGCCACGGCCTTGACCGCACGGGCGAACATCGCCGCCGGTTCGGCCAGCACGCGAGCCAGCATGGCGAGCGCCTGATCGCGGGTCGGCAGCGAGGCCAACACTTCGACGTGGCTGGCCGGGTACTGCTGGCCACCGACGACGACGACCTTGGGCTGGAGCTTGTCGTTGCCCTTGGCGAATTCCTTGATCAGGCGACCGGCAGCGCCGGGTTCCTCGGTCGAGAACGCGTACAGCAGCGGACCCACGAGGGAATCCTTCGCCACTTCGTACTCGGTGCCGGTGACAGCGCGCGCGGCCAGCGTGTTCTTGACAACCTTCAGGAACACGCCCGTCTCGCGGGCCTTCTTGCGCATCGCGGTCATCTGCGAGACCGTGGTGCCGGCGTACTCGGCCGCGATCAGGGAGTGCGCCGAAGCAGCCACTTCGGCCACCTGTGCGACGACGTCCTGTTTCTGGGACAGATTGAGAGCCATAGTCACTCCTATGTTGAACGCCGTCCGCGGCTCCTGCCGCCGACGGTCCTGGGCAATGCCGGTCCGTGGCATCGGGGATGCGGGGCATCCCGGTGGTGGCCATCCAGAGCTGTCTTGCAACCAAAACATTCCAGAAGGGCGACCATCTACGCAGGCCAGCATCCCGAGCGGATGCGGATTAAGCGATCCCGCCTTCGGCAACGGCGATTCCCTGCCATGTGAGCATCCCTGCCCGTCGTTGCCTTGCGCGGACCGCACCTGCGGTCTTTGACGGCTTCCGTCGCGATGGATTGCGGCGGGGCCTTCAAAATTGCGAAGCACCGCGCCGCCGGAGCGACGCGACTTGAAGCGATTACTTCAGGGTCAGCGAGGACTGATCCACGGTCACGCCGGGGCCCATGGTCGAGCTGAGCGAGATCTTCTGCAGGTACTGACCCTTCGAGGTCGCCGGCTTGGCCTTGATCAGATCGAGCAGCAGCGCCTGCAGGTTGCCCTTCAGCGCGTCGTTCTCGAAGCTGGCCTTGCCGATGGTGCAGTGGATGATACCGGCCTTGTCGGTGCGGTAGCGCACCTGGCCCGCCTTGGCGTTCTTGACCGCCTCGGCCGGGTTCGGCGACACGGTGCCGACCTTCGGGTTCGGCATCAGGCCGCGCGGGCCCAGCACCTGACCGAGCTTGCCGACCACACGCATCGCGTCCGGGGTGGCGATCACGACGTCGTAGTTCAGGTCGCCGGCGATCATCTTCTCCGCCAGGTCGTCCATGCCCACCGCTTCCGCGCCCGCGGCCGCGGCTTCGTCGGCCTTGGCGCCGGCCGGGGCGAACACCGCCACGCGCACCGACTTGCCGGTACCGGCCGGCAGCACGGTGGAACCGCGCACCTGCTGGTCGGACTTCTTGGCATCGACGCCGAGGCGCACGGCCACGTCGATGGCCTCGACGAACTTGGCCTTGCTGTTGTCCTTGAGGATCTTCAGGGCCTCATCGATCGCGTAGGCCTTGCCCGGCACGGTCGCGGCGAGGATCGCCTTCTGTCGCTTATTCAGTGCCATTGTCTCAGCCCTCCACCGTCAGACCCATGGAACGGGCCGAGCCCGCAATCGTGCGCACCGCCGCGTCCAGATCGGCCGCGGTCAGATCGGGTTCCTTCGCCTTGGCGATGTCTTCCAGCTGCGCGCGCGTGACCTTGCCCACCTTCTCGGTGTTCGGACGCTTGGAGCCCGAGGTGATGCCCGCCGCCTTCTTCAGCAGCGTGGTCGCCGGGGTGCTCTTGGTGATGAAGGTGAACGTACGGTCCGAATAGGCCGTGATGATCACCGGCACCGGCAGGCCCGGCTCCAGCTTCTGCGTGGCGGCGTTGAACGCCTTGCAGAATTCCATGATGTTCAGGCCGCGCTGACCCAGCGCAGGACCAACCGGCGGCGAGGGGTTGGCCTGACCGGCCTTCACCTGCAGCTTGATGTAGCCGACTACTTTCTTTGCCATTGTCTTGTCTCCGGGTGCAAACGCCTGTTGCGCAGGCTCCCCATCGGACCGGGATCGTGTTCATCGCAGGCTGGGCGCGTCCCGGCGTCGCGCCCAGCGGAGTGTTCGTTCGCGCCGATGGCCGCACTGGGCGGCCAACAGGCTGCGGCTCCCGCGAGGGAGCCGGTAATGATAGCAGGTTTTTCCTGCCCGGGTTCCGGGCGGACGGACGGTCAGGCCTTTTCGACCTGCCCGAACTCCAGCTCCACCGGGGTGGAGCGGCCGAAGATCAGCACCGCCACGCGCAGGCGGCTCTTCTCGTAGTTGATTTCCTCGACCACGCCGTTGAAGTCGTTGAACGGGCCATCGATGACGCGGACCATCTGGCCCGGCTCGAACAGCACCTTCGGCTTCGGCTTCTCCACGCCGTCCTGCACGCGCTGCAGGATGGCGTCGGCCTCGTCGTCGCGGATCGGCAGCGGGCGGTCGGCGGTGCCACCGATGAAGCCCATCACCTTCGGGGTTTCCTTGACCAGGTGCCAGGACTCGCTGTCCATGCGCGGAATGCCGTCTTCCGAATGGGTGGCGATCTGCACCAGCACGTAGCCGGGGAAAAACTTGCGCTCGGAACGGCGCTTCTGACCGGAGCGCATCTCCACCACTTCCTCGGTCGGCACCAGCACGTCGCCGAAGCGTTCCTGCATGCCCGTGCGCACGATGCGGTCGCGCAGCGCCTGCGCCACCGACTTCTCGAAGCCGGAATAGGCGTGAACGACGTACCAGCGCTTGTGGACTTCGGAATTGCTCACTGGGGTCTCCATCACGAACCGAGCAGCGCCTTGACGGTCATCTGGATGATCCAGTCGAAGGCAGCGAGGATGAGGCTGATGATGATGACCGCGGCGATCACGACCCACATCGTCCGGGTGGCTTCCTGGCGGGTCGGCCAGACGACCTTGCGCAATTCGAAGCGCGACTCGGACAGGAAACCACGCGTCTGGGCGCCCTTGGCGGTGGTGAAGAACGCCAGGCCGCCGAGCACCAGCCCCGCCACAATCACCAGCACCCGCACGCCGGCCGGCCAGACGCCTTCGAACCAGTAGTAGGCGAAGATGCCCGCCGCCACCAGCAGCAGGGCGACGGCGTACTTGGCGATGTCCCCGGCGCCGGCGGACTGGGTGGGCAGCGTATTGCTGGTCAAGACGTCATCTCTCTACGGGGACCGCATCGGAATGCGATCCGCAAGTGGCACGCCAGGAGGGACTCGAACCCCCAACCTGCGGTTTTGGAGACCGCTGCTCTGCCAATTGAGCTACTGGCGTATCGAAAACCTTGTTGCTTCCGAAAAAGGCAACGGCGGCTTGCGCCGCCTGCCTCACCCCGGCCCGTTTCCGCGAGCGGAAACGGGGGAAACGCAGGGCTTACTTGATGATCTTGGCGACGACGCCGGCGCCGACGGTGCGGCCGCCTTCGCGGATCGCGAAGCGCAGGCCTTCGTCCATCGCCACCGGGTTGATCAGCGACACCACCATCTTGATGTTGTCGCCCGGCATCACCATCTCCACGCCTTCCGGCAGGGTCACGGCGCCCGTGATGTCCGTCGTGCGGAAGTAGAACTGCGGACGGTAGCCCTTGAAGAACGGCGTGTGACGGCCGCCTTCGTCCTTGGAGAGGACATAGACCTCGGCCTCGAACTCGGTGTGCGGGGTGATCGAACCCGGCTTGCACAGCACCTGGCCGCGCTCCACGTCGTCACGCTTGGTGCCGCGCAGCAGCAGGCCCGCGTTGTCGCCCGCCTGACCCTGATCCAGCAACTTGCGGAACATTTCCACGCCGGTCACGGTGGTCTTCTGGGTCGGACGGATGCCGACGATTTCGATTTCGTCGCCCACCTTGATGATGCCGCGCTCGATACGGCCGGTCACCACGGTGCCGCGGCCCGAGATCGAGAACACGTCTTCCACCGGCATCAGGAACGGCTTGTCGATGTCGCGTTCCGGGGTCGGGATCCAGCTGTCCAGCGCATCCACCAGCTTGATGATCGCCGGCACGCCGATTTCGCTCTGGTCGCCTTCCAGCGCCAGACGGGCCGAACCCGCGATGATCGGGGTGTCGTCGCCCGGGAAGTCGTACTTGGAGAGAAGCTCGCGCACTTCCATCTCCACCAGCTCCAGCAGCTCGGCGTCGTCCACCATGTCGGCCTTGTTCAGGAACACGACGATGTACGGCACGCCCACCTGGCGCGACAGCAGGATGTGTTCGCGGGTCTGCGGCATCGGGCCGTCGGCCGCCGAGCACACCAGGATCGCGCCGTCCATCTGCGCCGCACCCGTGATCATGTTCTTCACGTAGTCGGCGTGGCCCGGGCAATCCACGTGGGCATAGTGGCGGTTGGCCGACTCGTATTCCACGTGCGCCGTCGAGATCGTGATGCCGCGCGCCTTCTCTTCCGGCGCCGCGTCGATCGCGTCGTAGCCCTTGAACTCACCGCCGAAACGCTCCGCGCCCACCTTCGTCAGCGCCGCCGTCAGCGTCGTCTTCCCGTGGTCCACGTGACCGATCGTGCCCACGTTCACGTGGGGCTTGGTGCGCTCGAACTTACCCTTTGCCATGGCTGCGTCTCGTTGGATTTGCCTGCCGCGACAGGCGTGAAGTTGCGAATATGGTGCTCACGAATGGAATCGAACCATCGACCTCCTCCTTACCAAGGAGGTGCTCTACCGACTGAGCTACGTGAGCAGATTTTGCGACAGGACCGGCAATGCAATGGTGGAGCGGGAGACGGGAATCGAACCCGCGCTAGTAGCTTGGAAGGCTACAGTTCTACCATTGAACTACTCCCGCACCGGGAGGCCCTGCTTGTTGCGCCGGAAGCTGGTAAGGCCGCCGGTTGGAACTGGTGGAGGGAGGTGGATTCGAACCACCGAAGGCGTAAGCCAGCAGATTTACAGTCTGCCCCCGTTGGCCGCTTGGGTATCCCTCCGCGTTGTCCTCGATGGCGAGCGATCAAGCCCTCCAAAGAGCCCGTTATTCTGGCGGCGGCTTTCCGTCCTGTCAACGGTCGGATCGCGCTTTTTTCGCAGGAAAAACGGATCGGGCGCCGCCGGGGTCAGACGTTGATCACACGTTGAAGCGGAAGTGCAGGATGTCGCCTTCCTGCACGCGGTATTCCTTGCCTTCCAGCCGCAGGCGGCCGGCGTCGCGCGCGCCCGCCTCGCCCCGGTACTTGATGAAGTCGTCGTAGCCGATGGTCTCGGCGCGGATGAAGCCCTTCTCGAAGTCGGTGTGGATGACCGCAGCGGCCTGCGGCGCGGTGGCGCCGGCCTTGACCGTCCACGCGCGCACTTCCTTGACGCCGGCGGTGAAGTAGGTCTGCAGGCCCAGCAGCGCGTAGGCGGCGCGGATGACGCGGTTCAGGCCCGGCTCGTCCAGGCCCAGGTCCTTGAGGAAATCGTCGCGGTCGGCGTCGTCAAGCTGGCTCAGCTCCTCCTCGATGGCGGCGCACACCGGCACCACCTGCGCGCCTTCGGCCTGCGCGCGGGCGCGCACGGCGTCGAGGTGCGGATTGTCCGTGAAGCCGTCTTCCAGCACGTTGGCGACGTACATCACCGGCTTCAGGGTGAGCAGGAACAGGTCGCGGATGGCGGCCTTCTCGTCCTCGTCCAGCGCCACCGTGCGCGCGGCCTTGCCCTGGTCGAGCGCGGCACGCAGCTTGCCGAGCACCTCGATCTTCGCCTTGGCATCCTTGTCGCCGCCCTTGGCGACGCGCTCGTAGCGGGCGATGGCCTTGTCCACCGATTCGAGATCGGCCAGCGCCAGCTCGGTGTCGATGGTCTCGATGTCGGCGATCGGGTCGATGCGGTTGTTGACGTGGATGACGTCGTCGTTCTCGAAGCAGCGCACCACGTGGGTGATCGCGTCCACTTCGCGGATGTGGGCGAGGAACTTGTTGCCGAGCCCCTCGCCGCTGGCCGCGCCGGCGACCAGGCCGGCGATGTCCACGAACTCCACCGCGGTCGGCACGACCTTCTGCGGGTTGATGATCTCCGCCAGCGCGTTCAGGCGCGGGTCCGGCACCGGCACCACGCCCACGTTCGGCTCGATGGTGCAGAACGGGAAGTTGGCGGCGGCGATGCCGGCCTTGGTCAGCGCGTTGAACAGGGTGGACTTGCCGACGTTCGGCAGGCCGACGATGCCGCATTTGATGCCCATGTCGCGTCTTGCTCCGTTGCCGCGCGGCTCGCCGCCGCGCGAAAGAAATCTATTGCGGGCGCGGCGTGTGCAGCCGCGTCATCGCATCCATGAAATCGCCCCGCACCGCCAACGGCAGCACGTCCTGCGCGTCGTCGATGGCGCGCAGGATCATCGCCTCGTCGGCCGCGCCGGGCCTGCCCAGCACCCACGGCGTGACCCGATCCTTGTGCCCGGGATGGCCGATGCCGATCCGCAGGCGGTGGAACTTGCCGTGCCCGAGCAGGCGGACGGCGTCGCGCAGGCCGTTCTGGCCGCCGTGGCCGCCGTCGAACTTGAGCCGCGCCACGCCGGGCAGCAGGTCCAGTTCGTCGTGGACGACCAGCATTTCCTCCGGCTCGATCTTCCAGTAGCGCAGCGCCGCCGCGATCGACTTGCCGGACAGGTTCATGAAGGTGGCCGGCTTGAGCAGCCAGACGTTCCGGCCGGCGATGTCCACCTTCGCGGTTTCGCCGAACAGCTTGCTTTCCAGCCCGAAGCGGACGCGCTCGCGCTCCGCCAGGGCGTCAACAAACCAGAACCCGGCGTTGTGCCGGGTTCGGGCGTGTTCGGTACCGGGATTGCCCAGTCCGACGATGAGGCGAAGATCCGCCATCGGAAGCAGCCTGCCTGCGATTCCGGCCCGGCGCGAGGCAAACCCGCGCCGGCCCGGATCGAAGGATTACTTGTCGTCCTTCTTGGCGGCCTTGGTCGCCGGCACTTCGGCGGAGGCCGGCGCGTCGGTGGCTTCCGCCTCTTCCTTGCCGTGCTTGGCGACCACGACGGCCACGTCGTGTTCCTTGCCCAGCTTCAGCGCCGGGATTTCCACGCCGGCCGGCAGCTTCAGGTCGGACAGGTGGACCACCGCGCCGACGGCCAGGTCGGCCAGGTCGACTTCGATGGCTTCCGGCAGGTTCTTCGGCAGGCAGCTGATTTCCACTTCGGTCAGCTCGTGCATGATCACCACGCCGCCGGTCTTGCCGGCCGGGGACTTCTCCTGGTTCACGAAGTGCAGCTGCACCTTGGTGCGCAGCGCCTGGTTGGCGTCGACGCGCTGGAAGTCCAGGTGCATGATCAGCTGCTTGTACGGGTGGCGCTGCATGTCGCGCAGGAGGACCTGCTCGACCTTGCCGTCGACGTCCAGGTTCAGGATCGACGAATAGAACCACTCGTGGTGGCTGGCCAGCCAGATCTGCTCGTGCTCGATCTGGATGGACTGGGGCGCGGCGTTGCCGCCGTAGACGATGGCCGGCAGCTGGGCGGCATGACGCAGGCGGCGGCTCGCACCCTTCCCCTCGACATTGCGGCTGGTGGCCTTGATGGTGTGTTCGGACATTTCAGCGACTCACTTTTCGTTGCGATGAAACCGCCTCGCGGCGGTGGAAACACTCGATCCGCGACCAGATCGAGCGGGGTGCGCCGCCGGCGGACCGGCGGCGCGGATGGGTGCCGTCAATCGACGTACAGCGAGCTGACCGATTCGCCGAACGCCATCCGGCGGATGGTTTCGGCCAGCAGCTCGGCCACGCTGAGCTGGCGGATCTTGGCGCAGGCCCTGGCGGCCGGCGACAGCGCGATGGTGTCGGTGACCACCAGTTCGTCGAGCGAGGACTTGTTGAGGTTGTCCAGCGCCGCACCCGACAGCACCGGGTGCACGCAGTAGGCGACGACCTTGCGCGCACCGCGCTCCTTCAGCGCATTGGCGGCGGCGCACAGGGTGCCGGCGGTGTCGACGATGTCGTCCACCAGCACGCAGGTCTTGCCCTCGACGTCGCCGATGATGTTCATCACCGTGGCGACGTTGGCGCGCGGGCGGCGCTTGTCGATGATGGCGAGATCGGCGTCGTCCAGGCGCTTGGCGATGGCGCGCGCGCGCACCACGCCGCCGACGTCCGGCGAGACCACGATCAGGTTGTCGGTGCCGTGCGCGCGCCAGATGTCCGCCAGCAGCAGCGGCGAGGCGTAGACGTTGTCCACCGGGCAGTCGAAGAAGCCCTGGATCTGGTCGGCATGCAGGTCCACGGTCAGCACGCGGTCGGTGTCCACCGCGCCGAACATCTTGGCCGCCACCTTGGCGGTGATCGGCACGCGCGAGGAGCGCGGGCGGCGGTCCTGGCGGGCGTAGCCGAAGTACGGCACCACCGCGGTGACGCTGGCCGCCGAGGCGCGCTTGAGCGCGTCGATCAGCACCAGCAGCTCCATGAAGTTCTCGGCGGTCGGCGCGTTGGTCGGCTGGATGACGTAGACCTCCTGCCGGCGCACGCTCTCCTCGATCTCGACCTGCACTTCGCCGTCGGAGAAGCGGCTGACCAGCGCCTTGCCCTGGCGCACGCCGAGTTCGCGGCAGACGGCATCGGCCAGCGCCTTGTTGGCATTGCCCGAGAAGACCAGCAAGTTGGGGTTGTCTTGCATATCGACGGCCGCGGTTGAGTGGCGATGGACAGGGCGCGGATGCGCGGGTTGGCAGGGGCGGAAGGATTCGAACCTACGAATGCCGGGATCAAAACCCGGTGCCTTAACCACTTGGCGACGCCCCTAGTGATGCTTCTCCACCGCGTCCAGCAGCGGCGACCGTTCCGCGCCGCGCGCCAGCCAGGCAGGCGTGCCCGGCGGCAGCGCCGCCAGCGCGGCCTCGGCGGATTCGCGGGTGGCGAACTCGACGAAGCAGCCGCTGCCCGAACCCGTCAAGCGCGGCGTGCCGATGCGCGCAAGCAGCCGGAACATGGCCTCGACGGCCGGTTCGCGGCGGCGCAGCACCGGCTCGAACGCGTTGTCGAGCGCGGTTCCGGAAAGGAAGCCCGCTATTGTCACGGGTGGCGCATCGCGCGTCAAATCAGGAGATCGGAACAACGCGGCGGTGGAGGCGTGCACGCCGGGATCGGCCAGCACGTACCAGGCCGGAGGCAGTTTGACGGCGGCCAGCTCTTCGCCCACGCCCTCCGCCCAGGCGTTGCGGCCGCGCACGAACACCGGCACGTCCGCGCCCAGCGCCAGCCCGAGCGCGGCCAGCCGGTCCACGCCCAGCGCCAGCCCCCAGAGCCGGTCCAGCGCCACCAGCGCGGTGGCGGCGTTGGACGAACCGCCGCCGAACCCGCCGCCCACGGGAATGCGCTTTTCGATGCGGATATCCGCACCTTTGCCGCAGTTGGCTTCCGATTGCAGCAGTTTTGCCGCGCGCACCAGCAGGTCGTCGGCTTCGGCCACATCCGCCGCGCCCGCGCCGACGCGGGCGACGACGCCGTCGGCGCGCGGGCGCAGGAACACGGTGTCGCCCCAGTCCAGGATGCGGAACACGGTCTGCAGGGCGTGGTAGCCGTCGGGACGGCGGCCGGTGACGTGCAGGAACAGGTTCAGCTTGGCCGGGGCCGGCCAGGCGCTCCAGCCGTCCAGCGCCGGATCGCCCTGCCCCTGCGGCTCGCTCATTCCAGCCCCCAGCGGTCGATCACCAGCCGCACCCGGTTGCTGCCGCGGCGGGCCTCGATCCGCGCCGGCATCGGCAGGCGGCTGAAGGGGTCGGGCTGCCAGTCGGCGTAGTCGATGGTCCAGTCGCCCTGCTCGATCCGGCGCGGCAGCAGGTCCGCGGCGTAGTCGGTCTGCGCCGGCCCGAACCGGCCCGCGTCCGCCGCGACCGCGCGCAACCAGCAGCCCAGCGCGGACACCGGGATGTCCCAGCCGGTGGTTTCGCGCAGCAGGCGCGCGGCGTCGCCGTCGCGCAGCGGCGCGTCGGCCACGCCCTGCAGGGTGGCGGCGCCGTCCGCCGCCACGTCCAGCACCCAGCTCTGGCGGGTTACCGGCGCCGACAGCTGCAGATGCGTGCCGCCCGCGCCCTGGGCCCATTCGATCCGGCCGCTGCCGCCCTGCCTGCCGTTGGACAGCGCCACCCGGCCGGCCATCGCCCAGCCCGGCGCGGCGCAGTCGCCTTCGGCCAGGCCCAGCGCCTGCGCGCGCTCGCGCTGCGCGAAGTCGGCGGCGGCCTGGTCGACCGGCCGCAACAGCGGCGGCGCAAGGCTCGCGCAGCCGGACAGCAGCGTCGTGAGCGCGACGCCGGCCAGCGCCCTCATGCGCCCGTCTCCTGCATCGCGCGCTGCAGCGAACGGTTGTCCGGGTCCAGCTTGCGCGCGGCGTCGAAGTAATGCCGCGCCTCGTCCTTCTGGCCCAGCGCCCACAGCACCTGGCCGAGGTGGCTGGCGATGTCCGGGTCTTCCTGCAACGCGTAGGCGTGCCGCAGGTGATCCAGCGCGGCGCGCGCCTTGCCGAGCTTGAACAGCACCCAGCCGTAGCTGTCGATGATCGCGGCGTTGCCGGGCTCGGCCACGCGGGCGCGGTCGATCAGCTCCAGCGCCTCGCGGTAGCGGTCGGTGCGGTCGGCCAGGGTGTAGCCCAGCGCGTTGAGCGCGGCCACGTTGTCCGGCTCGATCACCAGCAGCCGGCGCAGGTCGGCCTCGGCCTTGCCGATGCGGTCCTGCCGCTCCCACATCAGCGCGCGGGCGTACAGCAGCTCCGGGTTGTCCGGCAGCGCCGCCAGGCCGCGCGCGTAGGCGTCCTGCTCGCCCGCGGCGTCCTTGTCCTTCTGCCGCAGCTCGGCTTCCAGCAGGTAACCGTCGCGATGGGCGTCGTCGTCCACCGCCGCGTCGGACTGGATGGCGTGCAGGTCTTCGTAGGCCTGCGCGGAGCGCCCCATCGCGTGCAGCACGTTGGCCGCGCGCAGCCGCGCCATGCCCTGCGCCTGCTGGCCGGGGACGTTGGCGTACCAACCCAGCGCCTCGTCGTAGCGCTGCAGCAGCTCGGCCAGCTGGCCCAGCAGCAGGCGGCGCATCGGATTGGGCGAAGTGGCGCCGCGCTTGAGTTCGTCGTACAGCGCCGCCAGCCCTGCCTTGTCGCCGGCCTTGTCCAGCAGCGCCGCGCGGCGTGCGTAGGCGGCATCGTCCTGGGCGCCGAAGGCCAGCACCTGCGCGGCCTTGCCGGCATCGCCCAGCGCTTCGTATTCGCCGGCCAGCGCCCAGCGCAGCGGCGGGGACAGCCGCGCCGGCTCCTCCAGCCCGGCCAGCGCGACGCGCGCCTCGGCCAGCTTGCCGCCCTCGCGCAGCAGTTGCGCGCGCAGCAGGGCGACGCGCGGCTCGCCGGGGAAGCGCGCCACCACCTGCTGGACGATGCGATCCACCAGCTTCGGCTGCTCCAGCCGCTGCGCCAGGCCGCCGAAGCCCAGCCAGGCCTGCAATTGATCAGGCAGCTCGCCGCGATCGACGATCTCGCCCAGCATCGCCACCACCAGCTTCGGCTGCTTGCCCACCGCGCCGGCCAGCGCGGCCAGCGCTTCCTGCCAGCCCTTGTCCGCGGTCAGCAGGGCGCGCAGTTCGCGCCGCGCCGCAGTCTTCTGACCGGCGCGCAGGGCCAGGCTGGCGGCGACCATCCGCGCGTCCGCGCTCGACTGCGGCGCCAGCGCCTGCCAGACGCCGAAGGCGTCGCGGGCCAACGCGTCCTGGTCGGCCAACAGGGCGATGCGGGTGGCGCGCTCGGCCAGCACCGGGTCCTGCGCGGCGCGCGCGGCGTCCAGATAGTGGCGGGCCGCTTCCGGCAGTTGCCCGCCCTGCAACGCGAATTCCCCGGCCATGCTGGCCTCCAGCGGATCGATCCGTACCGGCGCGTTGCCGGGCTTGCCGGCCATGGCGACGGGCGCGCAGGCCAGCAGCAAGGCCAACAGGAACGTGCGCGAACCGGAGCGTTGCGGGTTGGGCATGGATCGGGCCGGTACAATGTTCGATTGGGCCCGCAGCTTAGCGCAGGCGCCTGAACGAATCCGTCGCGCATCGCCAGCTTCCCGCCCGCTTTCCACCTGCCCGCCCCATGAGCCTGTACGTCCTCGGCATCAACCACCAGACCGCGCCGGTTGCCCTGCGCGAGAAGGTGGCGTTCGCCGCCGACGCGCTGCCGCCGGCGCTGGCCTCGCTGCGCGCGCTGCCCGAAGTGCACGAGGCGGTGCTGCTGTCCACCTGCAACCGCACCGAGCTGTACGCCCACGTCGAAGGCGACGAGCGCGCGCTGGCCGGCTGGCTGGCCGCGCACCCGGAGGCCGGCGGCGACCTGGACGCCTATCTGTACCGCCATCGCGACGCCGACGCCGTGCGCCACCTGTTCCGGGTCGCCAGCGGGCTGGACTCGCTGGTGCTGGGCGAGCCGCAGATCCTCGGCCAGGTGAAGCAGGCGTGGGCCGCCTCGCGCGAGGCCGGCACGCTGGGCGGGCAGCTTGACCGCCTGTTCCAGCAGGCCTTCGCCACCGCCAAGCGCACCCGCACCGACACCCGCATCGGCGCCAATCCCGTGTCCGTCGCCTCCACCGCGGTGCGGCTGGCGCAGGACAGCTTCGCGCGGCTGAGCGATTCGACCGTGCTGCTGATCGGCGCCGGCGAGACCATCGAGCTGGCCGCGCGCCATCTGGTCGAAGCCCGGGCGCAGCGACTGCTGGTCGCCAACCGCACCCTCGCCCACGCGCAGGAGCTGGCCAGCCGCCACGGCGGCATCGCGCTGCCGCTGGACGAACTGGACAAGCACCTGGCCGAAGCCGACATCGTGATTTCCGCCACCGCCAGCCGCACCCCGATCCTGCATCGCGCGCAGGTCGAGCATGCGCTGCGCGCGCGCAAGCACCGGCCGATGCTGCTGCTGGACCTGGCGGTGCCTCGCGACATCGACCACGACGTCTCCGGCCTGCGCGACGTGTTCCTCTACACCGTCGACGACCTGGAACGGGCCATCGAGGACAACCGCCGCAGCCGCCGCGAAGCCGCCGAGCAGGCCGAAGCGATCATCGAACTGCAGACCGCCCGCTTCGTCGAGCAATGGCAGGCCAGCGGACGTCAGCAGCCGCTGCTGCAACTGCGCGCACACGGCGAGGCGGCACGCACCGACGCCCTGGCGAAGGCGCGCGCGCAGCTGGCCGCCGGGATGGCGCCGGAGCAGGCGCTGGAGCTGCTGGCCCACACCCTGACCAACCGCCTGCTGCACGCGCCCACGGTGGCGCTGCGCGAGGCCGCGCGCAGCGGCGACGCCGAACTGGCGCGCGCGGCGGAGCGGATGTTCCCGGCCGCGCACGCGGACGACGCCAGCGCATGACCCCCGCCCTGCGCCGCAAACTCGAAGCGCTGCTGGAACGGCGCGAGGAAGTGGAGCGCCTGCTGGCCGACCCGGCGGTGGCGTCCGACCAGGCCCGCTTCCGCAGCCTTTCGCGCGAGTTCTCGAACCTGCAGCCGGTGGCCGACGCGCTGGCGGCGGAAGCGCGCGCCCGCGACGATCTCGCCGCCGCCGAAGCGATGCGCGCCGACCCCGAGCTGCGCGAACTGGCCGACGACGAGATCGAAGCCGCCACCGCCCGCCTGCAACAGCTGGAAGGCGAACTGCTGGCGCAACTGGTGCCGAAGGACGCCCGCGACGATGGCGGCCTGTACCTGGAAGTGCGCGCCGGCACCGGCGGCGACGAGGCGGCGATCTTCGCCGGCGACCTGTTCCGCATGTACGCGCGCTACGCCGAGCGCAACGGCTGGCGGGTCGAAGTGGAATCCGCCAATCCGGGCGAGCACGGCGGCTACAAGGAAATCGTCGCCCGCGTCGAGGGCGACGGCGCCTACGCGAAGCTGAAATACGAATCCGGCACCCACCGCGTGCAGCGCGTGCCGGCCACCGAATCGCAGGGCCGCATCCACACCTCGGCGGCGACGGTGGCGATCATCGCGCTGGAAGCCGGCGACTTCGACGTCACCATCAATCCCGCCGACCTGAAGGTGGACACCTTCCGCTCCTCCGGCGCGGGCGGCCAGCACGTCAACAAGACCGAATCGGCGATCCGCATCACCCACGTGCCGAGCGGCGTGGTGGTGGAGTCGCAGACCGAACGCAGCCAGCACGCCAACCGCGACAAGGCGATGAAGCGCCTGCAGGCGATGCTGGTGGAAGCCGAGCTGGAAAAGCGCGCTGCCGCCACCGCCGCCGACCGCAAGCTGCAGGTGGGCAGCGGCGACCGCAGCCAGCGCATCCGTACCTACAACTTCCCGCAGGGCCGGATCACCGACCACCGCGTGGAAGGGCTGACGCTGTACGACCTGCCGAACATCGTCGAGGGCGATCTCGACCCCTTAGTGCTGCGGCTGCAGCAGGAACGGCAGGCCGAAGAACTGGCGCAATTGGCGCGGGACGCGTGATGCGCGCCGTCACCGCGCGCATGCCAGCGTTTGCGCACATCGTTCAAGACACTGGCCGCCCGCCTTCATGGGCATGACGCACAAGGGACTTCCATGACGATTTCCATTTCCCGCGCCGGCCCGGCCGACCTCGACGCGCTGGCCGCGCTGTTCGACGCCTACCGCCAGTTCTACGGCCAGCCTTCCGACGTCGCCCGCGCGCGCCAGTGGCTGCGCGAACGCCTGCGCTTCGGCGAATCGACGGTGCTGGTGGCGAAGCGCGACGGCGCGGCCGTGGGCTTCGTCCAGCTGTATCCGATGTTCTCCTCGGTGCGCACCGCGAAGACGTGGATCCTCAACGACCTCTACGTCGATGCCGGCGCGCGCCGGCAGGGCGTGGCCCGCAGCCTGCTCGACGCCGCCGCGGCGTTCGCGCGCGAGGATGGCGCTGCCGGCATCTCGCTGGAAACCACCCAGGACAACGACGCGGCGCGCGCGCTGTACCGCGCCGCCGGTTGGCAGGAAGACGCGACGCAGTGGTATTCGCTGGGGTTCTGAAGCGGGCGACACGAAAAGAACCTTGGGACGCGGATCAGCGCGAATGAGCGCGGATCAATTCCTTGAATCAGATGTTCATCCGCGTTGATCCGCGTCCAAAAAACCGGCGCGGAAATCGGGATGTGCATCCCTCCCCGCAGCCGCTCTACACTCGACGGCATCGCCCAACCAAGGGAATGCCGATGTCCATCGACGCCACCCTGCGACTGCTCAGCAAGGCCAGCGGCCTGACCGTGGCCGACATCGCCACCGCCATCCCGCGCGCCGGCATCGGCACCGTCAACGCCTGGCTCAAGGGCGACAAGATTCCCGGCAAGGATCAGATCGACGCGCTGGCGCGCGCGTTCGGCGTGCCGGCCGGCGCGCTGCTGTCGGAACTCGCCAGCACGCTCGACCCGGCCCGCACCAAGGGCGAGCACGACCTGCTCGCCGCCTACCGCAGCCTCAACAGCCGCCAGCAGGGCGCGCTGCTGATCGTTGCGCTCAGCATGAAGCCGAAGGCGGCGCGCAAGTGAGCAAGCTCAAGCGCAAGGAGTACGAGGCGCTGCTGGAACCGATGCAGGTCGAGCTGGCGAACGCCGCGCGCTGGCTGCAGCACTCCGACCGGCGGCTGGTGGTGCTGGTCGAGGGCCGCGACACCGCCGGCAAGGGCGGCGCCATCGACGCGATCCGCGAGCACCTCAACCCGCGCCAATGCCGGGTCGTCGCGCTGCCCAAGCCGACCGAGCGCGAGGCCACGCAGTGGTATTTCCAGCGCTACGCGGCGCATCTGCCCGCCGCCGGCGAGATCGCGCTGTTCGACCGCAGCTGGTACAACCGCGCCGGCGTCGAGAAGGTGATGGGCTTCGCCAGCGACGCGCAGGTGGACGCGTTCCTGCGCGCCGCGCCGCAGTTCGAGCGGCAGTTGGTCGAGGACGGCATCCTGCTGTTCAAGTACTGGCTGTGCTGCGACCAGGACAAGCAGGAAAAGCGCTTCGCCGAGCGGCTGGCCGACCCCCTCAAGGGCTGGAAGCTCTCGCCCATCGACCTCGAAGCGCGCACGCGCTACCGCGCCTATACCGAGGCGCGCGAGGCGATGCTCAAGGCCACCCACACCGGCTTCGCGCCGTGGACGCTGGTGGATTTCAACGACCAGAAGCTGGGCCGGCTGACCCTGATCCGCGACCTGCTGGACCGGCTGCCGGACACCCGCATCGACGCGCCCGACATCGTCCTCCCGGCGCTGCCCGGCAAGCCGGCGAAGGAACGCTACGGCGCGCTCAAGCCGATCCCCGGCTTCAAGCCCTGACGCCGCTCAGCCGGTCACGAACCCGTCGACGGCGCCCGCCGCGTCCGCATCGGAACGCGCCACGCCCGCCACCCGCGCCAGCGGCGGGCCGCGATGCAGCCAGCGCTCCAGCGCCGCGATCGCCTCGCCATCGCCGACCGCCAGCACCTCGACGCTGCCGTCGGCGAGATTGCGCGCATACCCGGCCAGTCCCAGCCGCAGCGCCTCGTCGCGGGTGGAGGCGCGGAACCACACGCCCTGCACCTTGCCGGTGACGACGAAGCGCGCGGCGGCCATCAGCCGGCCTTGCCGGCGCCGTCCGCAGGCGCGTTCGCGCCCGCCTTGGGCCCGCCGAACGCGGCGATGTCGTCCTCCAGCATGCGCGCGGTCACCGGGCCGGTGTATTTGCGCACCAGCTTGCCGTCGGGCGCGATCAGCCAGGTGGTGGGAAGACCGCGCGGCGCGCCGAAGTCCTTCGGCGGGTCGTACACGTCGATGGGCGCGATCGGATACGCCACCGGCCGCTTCGCCAGGAACGCGCGCAGTTCCTCGGGCGTGGTTTCCTCGTAGGCCAGGCCGATCACCGCGATGTGCTGGCGCATCGCCGCCAGCGCCGACAGCTCCGGCATCTCCTGCAAGCACGGCCCGCACCAGGTCGCCCAGTAGTTGACGATCACCCACTTGCCGCGCTGCTGGGCGAGGTCGTAGGCCGCGCCGTCCAGGGTAGTCACCTTCAACGAGGGCCGTTCCACCTGCGCATCGGCGGCCGGCTTCGCCGGTGCGGATGCCGCCGGCGTGGCGGCCGGTTTGGCGGCGGCGCCCTTGCCGGCCTCCGGCGCGGGCCCGCAGGCCGCGAGCAGGGCCGGCAGCGCCAGCGCGATAAGACGGACACGCATGCGATTCATTCCTCCGAAAGTCCGGCATAGACGCTGGAAACGGGCTGCCGCAGCAAGTCGTGCAGCGGCCCGCGCAACTGCTCCATGGTGTGCCGCACCGCGCTGCCCAGCGCGTCGTCCGCCAGCGGCGGCAGCGCGCCGTCCACCGGCACGCGCAGCTGCGCCGCTTCGTACAGCTCGTCCAGGCGCACCTCGTCCAGATCGCGCGCCAGCAGCCAGTCGCCGCTCTCGGCGCACTGCACCACGTTGATTTCCGCCATCTTCGCCAACAGGTGCTGGACCATGCTGTCGGTCAGGCTGGGCTCCAGCTGCTGGATGCGCTCGCTGCTCAGGCCGTCGCCGCGCCGGCGCGCCTGCTGGAAGCGGCCGAGCATGCGCAGCAGCCCGTACAGCTCGTAGCCGTGCGGCAGACGCAGCGCCTTCGGCTGGTAGCGGAACGCCGACATCGACGAGGCGAGCGAGGCGCCGAACAGGATCGACACCCAGCTCAGGTAGATCCACAGCATCAGGATCGGCGCCAGCGCCACCGCGCCGTAGATCTTCTGGTAGGAATCGAAGCTCGCCAGGTACATGCCCAGCCCGGACTTCACGCCTTCGAACAGCAGCATCGACAGCAGCGCGCCGGCCAGCGCGTGCCGCCACGCGACGGTGCGGTGCGGCACCACCTTGAACACCGCGGCGAAGGCCAGCAGCTCGATCGCCATCGGCGCCAGCCGCAGCATCAGCGCCTCCAGCCAGCGCCCCGGCAACGTCTCGAACACCGACAGCGCGAAGAACCGCGTGGACAGCGCCAGGCTGGCCGCCGCCACCAGCGTGCCCAGGGTCAGCACCGTCCAGTAGACCAGGAAGCGGCCGAGCTTCGGCCGCGCGGTCGGCACCCGCCAGATCCGGTTGAAGATCGACTCGACGCTGCTCAGCGTCACCAGCAGCGAGACGATCAGCGCCAGCGCGCCGGCGGTGGTCAGCGACTTGGTGTTCGAGGAGAAGTCGGTGAGGTAACCGGACACCGCGCGCGCCGCGCTCGGCACGAAGTTGGAGAAGATGTAGCCGCTGAGGCGCTCGCTCCAGGCGTCGAACACCGGGAACGCCGACAGCACGCCGAACGCCACCATCGACAGCGGCACCAGCGCGAACGCGGAGGTGTAGGACAGCGCGCCGGCGGCCTCGAACAGGCGGTCGTCGAGGAAGCGCCGCAGCACGAAGCGGACGAAGCTGCCGGCGCGGGCCGGATCGCGCAGGCGCTCGCTCCAGCGGTAGAGGGAATCCAGCGGCTCCATGCGGCAAGCGTAACCGATGCCACGAACGCGCCGCTTGCACTATGCTGCCCCGCTCCGCACACGATGGGCGCGCATGGCCGAGATCCTTGTCCTGTATTACAGCCGCGGCGGCTCGGTGGCGCGGCTGGCGCGGCAGATCGCGCGCGGCGTCGGCGAAGTCGAGGGCATGCAGGCGCGACTGCGCACGCTGCCGCCGGTAGCGCCGGTGACCGAAATCGCCGCCCCGCCCGAACCCGAGGACGGCGCGCCCTACGTCGAAAAGCGCGACCTGGCCGAATGCGCCGGCCTGCTGCTCGGCAGCCCGACCCGCTTCGGCAACATGGCCGCGCCGGTGAAGCATTTCCTCGACACGCTCGGCGCGGAATGGGCCAGCGGCACGCTGGTCGGCAAGCCGGCGGCGGCGTTCACGTCCACCGCGACCATGCACGGCGGCCAAGAATCGACCCTGCTGACCATGCTGGTGCCGCTGCTGCACCACGGCTGCGTGATCGCCGGCATTCCGTTCACCGAATCCGCGCTCAACACCACCCGCAGCGGCGGCACGCCCTACGGCGCCAGCCACGTGGCCGGCGTGCGGGACGATCCGGAGCTGAGCGACGACGAGGCCGCGCTGGCGCGCGCGCTGGGACGGCGGGTGGCGCAGCTGGCGCGGAGGCTGGACGCATGACGCCGCGGCGCTATCTGGCTCTGTGCCTGTTCGCGCTGGCGGCGCTGTTCGTCGCCTGGTCGCTGCACAACAACCATCTTTGGGCGGGCCTGACGGTGTTCGCGCTGCCGCCCGTCCTACTCGGCCTCGCCGCCCTGCGCGGCTGGCATCGGGCCGGCTTCACCGCCGCGATGCTGGCCCTGCTCTGGTTCAGCCACGGCGTGATGATGCTGTGGTCCGAACCCGCGCTGCGCCTGTTCGCATTGGCCGAAACCGTGCTGGCGCTGCTCATCGTTCATGCCGCCTGCCTGCCCGGCATGCGCGCCCGCCGCGAGCAGCGCCGAACCCCGGAATGAACGGCGATCCGCGCATGGCCGGGCTCGCCCCGGAGCTCGCCGCGACGGTCCACGCCGGCGCGCGCGCGTTGCGCGACGGCGACCCGCGGCGCGCGGAAGCGCTGCTGCAACAGGCCTGCCGGCAGGCGCCGGAACATCCGGAACCGCTGCGCTACCTGGCGATCCTGCAGCTGCACACGCGCCGCGCGCCACAGGCGATCGACACGCTGCAGCGCGCGCTGCACATCACGCCGGACGACGCCCTGCTGCACGCCGACCTCGGTACCGCGCGCTCCGCCTGCGGCCAGTCCGATGCCGCGCTGGACAGCTGGCGGCGCGCCTGCGAACTCGATCCGCGGCAGCCGACGCCGTGGTTCAACCTCGGCCGCAACCTGCAGCAGCGCGGCGACACCGAGGCCGCCATCGAAGCGCTGGAACGCGCCTGCACGCTCGCGCCCGAACTGCTGCCGGCCACCGTCCTGCTGGGCGATGCGCTGGCGCACGCCGGCCGCTTCGACGAAGCCGCGGCGCGCTACCGCGCCGCGCTGCGCCTGCATCCGGCCTGCGGCGACGCCTGGCGCGGGCTGTCCAACATCAAGACGGTGGCGCTGGACGATGCCGACGCGGCCACGCTGCGCGCCCAGTTGCAGCGCCGCGACGTGGCCGACCCCGACCGGGTGGCGATGGGCCACGCGCTGGGCAAGCTGGAAGAGGATCGCGGCCGCCACGCCGAGGCGTTCGCCGCGTTCGCCGCCGCCAATGCGCTGCAGCAGCGGCTGACGCCGTGGAGCGCGCAGGCGTTCGAGCGCTTCGTCGAACAGGCGCTGGCCGCCAGCGAAACCCTGCCCGCGCCGCTCGATCCCGAGCTCGGGCGGGAGGTCGTGTTCATCGTCGGCCTGCCGCGCTCCGGCTCCACCCTGTTCGAGCAGATCCTGGCCGCGCATCCCGAAGTCGAAGGCGCCAGCGAACTGCCCGACCTCGGCATCGTCCTCCAGCAGGAATCGCAGCGGCACGGCGTGCCCTATCCGCAGTGGGTGCCGCAGGCCAGCGCGGAAGACTGGCATCGCCTCGGCCGCGACTACCTCGAGCGCACCGAGCGCTGGCGTACAACGCGTCCGCGCTTCACCGACAAGCAGCCGGACAACTGGAAGCACGCCGGCATCCTGCGCGCGATGCTGCCCGGCGCCACCGTGATCGAAACCCGCCGCGACCCGCTGGAAACCGCGTGGTCCTGCTTCAAGCAGCAGTTCTACAGCCAGCCGCATTTCGCCAACGATCCGGGCAACATCGCCGCGTACCTGCGCGGCTGCGAGCGAGCGATGGATCGCTGGCGCGCGCGCGATCCGGCGCGCATCCACCTGCACCGCTACGAGGACCTGCTGGCCGACCCGGAGCCGCGCATCCGCGCCCTGCTGGCCGACTGCGGGCTGGACTTCGACCCGATCTGCCTGCGCTTCCACGAGGCGCGGCGCAGCGTCCGCACCGCCAGCGCGGCGCAGGTGCGGCAGCCGCTGCGCGGCGACACCGCGCGGGCGCGGGCCTACGGCGCGGCGCTCGACCCGCTGCGCGCCGCGCTGAACCTGCCGCCCGGCTGACCCGTGTTGCCGCCGCGCGTTTTGGCGGACAATTGCCGGCATGGACAACCTGCTCATCGTCACCACCGGCGGCACCATCGACAAGATCTACTTCGACGACAAGTCGGACTACCAGATCGGCGATCCGCAGATCGGCATGATCCTGCGCGAGCTGGGCGTGAACTTCCGCTTCAGCGTGATCCCGATCCTGCGCAAGGATTCGCTGCACATCAGCGACGACGACCGCGAGCTGATCCGCGCCACCATCGCCGCCCAACCCACCCGCCACGTGCTGGTGACCCACGGCACCGACTCGATGGTCGCCACCGGCAAGGTGCTGCAGAGCATCCTCGGCAAGACCATCGTGATGACCGGCGCGCTCAGTCCGGCGCGCTTCCGCGGCTCGGATGCCGAGTTCAACATCGGCTGCGCGATCGGCGCGGTGCAGTCGCTGCCGGAAGGCGTGTACATCGCCATGAACGGCCGCATCTGGAGCCCGGACCACGTGCGCAAGAACGTCGAGGCCAATCGCTTCGAAGCGGCCGACTGACGCGGCGCCGGCTGCGCCGCGGCCTCGCGCGTCCCGCCGAATCCCGCGGGCATAAAAAAAGACCCCGGCCGAAGCCGGGGTCGAACACAAGCCGAATGGACTGCGGAACCGTCAGTTGGTGCCGGCGGTCAGGGTCACGCCCGAGAAGGTCGAGTAGGCGCGCACCTTGATGTAGTAGGTGGTGGCGCTGGTCGGGGTGAGCGTGCAGGTCTCGTTGTTGCCGGTCAGGTACGGACGGCAGGTGTAGCTGCTGGTGGTCGGCTCGGCGCCGGCGCGGACGTACAGGTCGCCATCGCCGGTACCGCCGGCGATCTTGATGGTCGCCGTCTTGCCGGCCGCCACCGCCAGCGTGTAGGTCGAGGACCAGTTGTTGGTCGAGACCGTGGGCAGGTTCACCGAGGAACTGTCGCCGCCACCGCCACCACCGCCAGCCGTGTAATCGCCCTTCAGGCTGACGCCGGAGAACGCCGAGTAGGCCTTCAGGCGCACGTAGTAGGTGCCCGCGGCGGGCGACGCGTACGTGCAGCTTTCGGCGTTGCCGGACTTGTACGGACGGCAGTCGTAGGAGCTGTCGGTGGGCTTGCTGCCGAACTTGACGTACATGTCGGCGTCGCCGCTGCCACCCGACGCGGTGAAGGTCAGGTTGGTCGAGCCCGCGGGAACCTGCAGGGTATAGACCACTTCGCCGCCGGTGCTGGCCGACAGGCCGGTGACCGTCACGCCCTTGGTCAGGGTGCCGCCGGTGCTGCCGCCATCACCACCACCACTGGTCGGGCAGGTCACGCCCACCACCGAGAACGCGGCGGTGACGTCGGCCTTGCTGTAGCCCAGATCCTGCGCCGCCGTTTCCACGCCGCAGGCGCCCTGGTTGAAGGTGCTGCTGGCGGTCCAGTAGTCGCGGTTGGCGCGCGCGAACGCCTGGAAGGCCTTCATCGTGTTCCAGCCGGACTTCTTGGCCAGGGTGCAGAACGCCTTGTTGTACACGCCCGAGGTGTAATGCACGTCCATGCTGCTGGTGTAGTTGGCGGCGTTGTCGATCGAACCACCGTCCTGGGTCGGGTTGCACATGTAGCGCAGCGCGCCGCTGCCCTTGAAGATCTCGGAGCCGACCAGCCAGTCGTTGTTGCCGTTGCGGTCGTAGTACTCGGCGGCTTCGCCGGCCATGTCGGAGAAGGCTTCGTTCATGCCACCCGACTGACCCGAGTAGGTCAGGTTGGAGTTCTGCTCGGTGAAGCCGTGCGAGACCTCGTGCGAGGCGACGTCGAGGCTGACCAGCGGGTAGAACGTGTTCTTGCCGTCGCCGAAGTACATCGCGGTGCCGTCCCAGAACGCGTTCTCGTAGCTGGTCTTGTAATGCACCTTCATCACCAACTGGATGGTCAGCGGGTTCTGGCCCAGGTAGGCGTTGTACATGTCGAAGATCACGCTGCCGAAGTGGTGCGCGTCGTTCAGCGGCGAGTAGGCGCCGTTGATCGACTTCACCGTGTTGCGCGGGCAGGTGTAGGAGAACGCGGTGCTGCCGGAGCTGCCGCCGTTGAGGTTGACGGTCTTGACGTGGCTGTTGTTCATCGTGCACGTCGAGCCGCTCTGGGTGACGTCCAGGTAGCCGTAGTTGGTGCCGTACTCGTACTGGCCGGTCTTGGCGTTGCCGCCGGGGCCGGTGCCGACCAGCGCGTGCTGCAGGTTCTCCCACTTCTTGATCACCTGGCCGCTGATGGCGTCGATGATCACCACCGGACGGGTCGGCTTGCCGCCGGCCACCGCGTCGGCGAAGAAGGTCACCGCATAGGCCAGGTGGCCGCGGCCGGCGTCGTCGATGAAGACCACCGTGTCGGTCTTCTCGTCGCGGGTCAGCATGCCGGCCAGGCCGTTGCCCAGCGCCACGCGCTTGGCGGCGACCAGCGCGGCGGCCTTGCCGAACTTCGGCGTGGTCGAGGGGATGTCGGCCTCGAGGCCGGACACCAGGTTGCCGAACATGCCGCGGACATTGCCGGCGCCGTCTTCGCTGACGGCGACGCCCTGGCCGTAGATCGGGATGCCGCGCCAGGCCTGGTCGTAGCGGTAGTTGCGGACGCCGCGATCCTGGCGGGTGCCGCGCATCAGGAAGGTGTCGTTGGCGCCGGCGTTCATGAACTGCGCATGGCGGCGGTTCGCCATGGTGGCGACGCCCTGCTTGGCGGTGACGGACTGGTACTGCTGGCGGAGCTGGTTGACGTTGCGCTGGTGCAGGTCGACCCGGTTGGCCGCTTCCGCGCCGGAGGCGGCGAGGGCGAACAGGATGGCGGTACCGAGCAGATTGGTCGTGCGGGAACGATTCACTGGCATTACCCCTGGGGTTGTTGGTTGATGCCGCGATGGCGGCTACGGACGAACAACGACACAGCCCGCCTGCATGCCTCCGGGGTGACCCACCGTGTAGTCGCGATGCAGGCGTCGCCCCGAAAACCTGAACGGCAGCCGAAGCGATGGGCGACGGTTGCCGCCAAGAAGCGGGCTCGCCAAGAACTTGAGGGAATGAACACATAACCATGCGTTATGTACGGGACGAAACCCAGCAAAACACAAGGTTTCAGGCGACACCATCGCCTTTTTGCGGTGCAGCAGACACGGCCGTCGACAGCCCTGAACGGGCGTTCGTTTCGCAATGCAACATGCGTTTGCGATGACTCGGCACGTCAAAATGTGACGCTAATTGACTGGGCCGATGGTCATGCCGCCAACGGACCGTTCAGCCAGGAAACGCGGTTTGCGCTCAGAACATCCCGGTTTCCAGCCTGGCCACGTCGGACATCATGGTCTGGTTCCACGGCGGGTCGAATACCAGCTCGATGTCGGTGTCGACCACGGTCGGGATCTGCTCCAGCTTGCTGCGCACGTCGTCGACCAGGATCTCGCCCATGCCGCAACCCGGCGCGGTCAGGGTCATCCGCACGCGGACGCCGCGCCCGCCCTGCTCGGTGCGGTACAGCTCGGCAACGTAAACCAGCCCCAGCTCCACGATGTTGACCGGGATCTCCGGGTCGAAGCAGGTGCGCAGTTGCTCCCAGACCACCCGCTCGACGTCCTCGTCGGTCGCCCCTTCCGGCAGCGCCAGCGGCTCGACCGGCGGCTTGCCGATGGCGTCGCCGTCCTTGCCGGCGATGCGCATCAGGTTGCCTTCGACGAACACCGTCCAGCTGCCGCCCAGCGCCTGGGTGATGTAGCCCACGGTGCCGACGGGCAGGGTGACTTCGTCGCCCTGGGGGACGAGGACGGCGGCGCAATCGCGCTCGAAACGGACGGGTTCGCTGCTGCGGGAGTACATGAATGGGCACGTGGGGATCGAATCCGTACCATTCTAGTCCCAATCCCATTGCCCGTCTCCGTCCGCGATGGGATCATCGCCGGCCTGCTGCCGCCTTCCCGCCGATGCCCTCACCTTCCGATTCGCCCCGCTGGTACGCCCTGCCCCTGCTGGCGCTGGGCGCCGCCGGCTTCGCCGCGTTCTGGATGCTGCTGGCGCTGGCGCTGAACCGGCAGTGCAGCTGGCTGGCCCCGCTGGCCGCGCTGGACATGGCGCTGCTGCTGCGGATGGCGAAATGGCCGGCCGGCGTTTCGCGGGCGGCCTGGGCGACGCTGGCGACCGTCTTCGTGATCGCCGCCGCCAACGTCCTCATCGCCGCCGGCCAGGTCGGCCAGAACTTCGGCCTGCGGCCGTGGGAATCGGCGCTGAAGATCGGGCCGTCCTACGCCTGGCTGCTGCTGACGCTGGCGCTGGATCGCATCGACCTCGTGCTGTGCGCCGCCGGCCTGCTGGTGGCGCTGTGGGCGGGGCTCAGTGGCCGCCGCCGTCCAGCGCCTTCAGCTCGCTGACCAGCGCGTTCGCCATTTCCGCGCCGTCGCCGTACAGCATGCGGGTGTTGTCGGCGTAGAACAGCGCGTTCTCGATGCCGGCGAAGCCCGTGCCCTTGCCGCGCTTGATGACGATGGTGTTCTTCGAGTCCACCACGTCGAGGATCGGCATGCCGTAGATCGGCGATGCCGGATCGGTCTTGGCGACCGGATTCACCACGTCGTTCGCGCCGATCACCAGCGAAACGTCGGTGTTGGCGAACTCCGGGTTGATGTCGTCCATGTCGGCGATCAGGTCGTAGGGAACGCCCGCTTCCGCGAGCAGCACGTTCATGTGGCCCGGCATGCGGCCCGCGACCGGGTGGATGGCGAACTTCACCTTCACCCCGCGATCCATCAGCCGCTGCGCCAGCTCCCAGATCTTGTGCTGCGCCTGCGCCACCGCCAGGCCGTAGCCGGGCACGATCACCACGCGCTCGGCGTAGGCCATCATCGCGGCCACGTCGGCCGCCTCGATCGGCTTCATCGAACCGCCGATCTCCTGCATCGCCGCGCCACCGCCGCCGAAGTTGGAGAACAGCACGTTGCTGATCTTGCGGTTCATCGCCTTCGCCATCAGCCGGGTCAGCAGCATGCCGGCCGCGCCGACCATGGTGCCGGCGATGATCAGCGCCTCGTTGCCCAGCACGTAGCCCTCGAACGCCACCGCCAGGCCGGTGAAGGCGTTGTACAGCGAGATGACCACGGGCATGTCGGCGCCGCCGATCGGCAGCGTCATCAGCTTGCCCAGCGCAAGCGCCAGCACGAAGAAAGCGACGATCCACGGCAGCGCCAGGGTCTGGATCGCCATGACGCCGCAGACCACCGCCGCGACCGCGACCAGCGCGTTGAACCACTGCTGGCCGGGAAAGGTGTAGCGCTTGTCCATGCGCCCGTCGAGCTTGGCCCAAGCGATCACCGAGCCGGTCAGCGAGACCGCGCCGATCAGCGCGCCGATCACCGCCAGCGACAGCGAAAGCCGCGAAGGCACGACCGCGCCGCCGGAGAACTTCACCAGCTCCACCGCGCCGATCGCCGCCGCGCTGCCGCCGCCCATGCCGTTGAACAGCGCCACCATCTGCGGCATGTCGGTGATCGCGACCTTCCTGCCCCAGGCCCAGTTCAGGCCGACACCAATGACGATGGCCGCGACCATCAGCCCGATGTTGTGCAGCCCCGGCAGGAAGAACGTGGCGACGGTGGCGATCAGCATGCCCGCGCCGGCCCACTGGATGCCGCTGCGCGCGGTCTTCGGCGTGCTCATCCGCTGCAGGCCGAGCAGGAACAGGGTGGCGGCGACGAAATAGCTCAGCTTGACCAAGGTGAGGACGCTCACTTCGCCTCTCCCTTCTTGCTGGACTTGAACATCTCCAGCATCCGCTCGGTGACCACGAAGCCGCCGGCCGCGTTGCCCGCACCCAGCAGCACCGCGACAAAGCCCAGCGCCTGCTCCAACGGCGTTTCCGCCTCGCCCAGCACCACCATCGCGCCGATCAGGACGATGCCGTGGATGAAGTTGGAGCCCGACATCAGCGGCGTGTGCAGGATCACCGGCACCCGCGAGATGATGACGTTGCCGGCGATCGCCGCCAGCATGAAGATGTACAGCGCCACGAACCCGTCGCCCACAGTGCCGCTCCCCGGTTGTCTGCCCGCATCATAAACACATGTCCCGCATCTGCGGCCGGGTTGCGGCGCGCCCTGTCAACCGCCGTCGGAGCCGCGCGTTTCCCTCGCATGGCCGCGCAATCCCGCCCGGCCCGGACGCACGGGACGCCCATGCTGCTGCTGACCCCCGCTAAGCTTGGGCCGGTGGAAACCGAAGCACCGACGCCATCGCCCGAGCCGGCCACGCTGGAGGCGTTCCTGCGCGGCATCGACGCGCGCGCCTTCCGCTTCGCCGAGCTGGGCCTGCGCCACCGCGAGGACGCGCTGGACGCGGTGCAGGACGCGATGCTGAAGATGCTGGCCTACCGCGACCGCCCGGCGGCGGAATGGAGCCCGCTGTTCTGGAGCATCCTGCGCAACCGCATGGTGGACATGCAGCGGCGCGGCCTGTTCCGCCTGCGCTGGCTGCTGCCGGGCAGCACCGACCGGGATGGCGAGCCGGTGGACTGGGCCGACGACGGCCCGGACCCGTCGCGCAGCCACGACAGCCGCGAGGCGTGGGAACGGATCAGCGCGGCCCTGCGCCACCTGCCGGCCCGCCAGCGCGAAGCCTTCACCCTGCGCGTGCTGGAGGAGCTGGACGTGGCCGACACCGCCCGCGTCATGGGATGCAGCGAGGGTTCGGTGAAGACGCACCTGTCGCGCGCCCGCGAGGCGCTGCAGAAACAACTGGAGGAATTCCGATGAACACCGGGCCGATGAACGCGAGCGGCAGCGACCGCTTCGACGCCGCCATCCGCGCGCACCACGCCGCCGCGCTGGGCAGCCTGTCGCCACGCGTGCAGGCGCAGCTGGCGCAGCGCCGCAATGCCGCCCTGCGCGGCCAGGCGCGCGCCGACGCCGCGCGCCCGCACCGCCTGCGCTACGCGGCGGCCGGTTTCGCCGCGCTGTGCGCGCTGGCGCTGGGCCTGCGCTTCCAGCCGTCGCCTTCGGAATCGGCGAACGCCGTTCCGTCGGCCATCGCGGCGACGGCCACCGCCCCCGCGGGCGCGGCCAACACCACCCTGCTGGACGAAGACCCCGAGTTCTACGCCTGGCTGGCCTCGGCCGACGCCCGCCTGGTCGCAATGGAGTAACCGATGAACCGCACGATCCGCCTGACCGTCTTCGCCCTGGCCCTGTGGCCCGCCCTCGCCTTCGCGCAGGCGCAGCCCGCCGGCGCGCCATATCCCGAGTGGGACAGGCTCACGCCCGCCCAGCGCGACGTCCTGATCGCGCCGCTGCGCGACCGCTGGAACAGCAACCCCGACGAACGCGCGCGCATGCTCGAACGCGCCCAGCGCTGGAAGGCGATGCCGCCCGGCCTGCGCGATCGCGCCCGCCACGGCGCGCAGCGCTGGGAAGACATGTCGCCGGCGCAGCGCGACCAGGCGCGCGCGCTGTTCCACGCCATGCGCGACCTGGACAAGGATGGCCGCGACGCGTTCCTGGCGAAATGGCGGCAGATGACGCCGCAGCAGCGCGCCGACTGGACGAAGGCGCATCCGGCGCCGGAGCACGATCATCCGCGCGATTGAACCGGTCAGCGATTCGCTTGGACATCACGACGAAGGAGTCCGCATGCGCCACACGATCGCAATCCTCGCCCTTGCCTTTGCGGGATCCGCATTCGCCCAGGACGACAGAACGCATCACCCGGCCCACGAGATCGTCTTCACGTCCGCGAGCCAGCTGCTGGCCTGGTGCGAAGAGGAAGCGCGCGCCCACTACGCCGGCAAGAGCGTCACCACCTACCAGTGGACCGGCCGCCATTTCGAGAGCGGCAATACCCTCCACGCGGAAGGCAAGCTCCGCGCGGACGGCAACGACGTTCCCGTGACCTGCCTGGCATCGAAAGGCGCACGGGAGCGCCACGCGATCATCAAGATCGGCTGAGGGCGCGAAGCCCTACGAAGGATTCACGCCCGCTCCGGCCACACCGTCTTCGCCAGCAGTTCGTCGTTCCAGTCGAACGCCAGCGCGCCTTCCTTCAGCAGCAGCGAGACGAAGTTGAACACGTTGCGCGCGTACATCTCGCTTGCGTGCTGCGCGCCCATCGAAGCGAGGTTGAGCGGGCCGGCGACGGCGACGCCTTCGACCTCGACGGTTTCGCCCGGCCGGGTCAGCTCGCAGTTGCCGCCGGTTTCGGCGGCCAGGTCGACGATCACGCTGCCCGGCTTCATCCCGGCCACCATCGCCGCGGAAACGATCTTCGGCGCGGGGCGGCCGGGCACTGCGGCGGTGCAGACGATCACGTCCACGTTTTTCAGGTGCTCGGCGAGGCGGCGCTGCTGTTCGGCGCGCTCCTCGTCGGTCAGCGCGCGCGCGTAGCCGCCCTCGCCCGCGGCGGACACGCCGAGGTCGAGGAACTTGCCGCCCAGCGATTCGATCTGCTCGCGCGTTTCCGGGCGCACGTCGAAGCCTTCGACCTGCGCGCCGAGACGCTTGGCCGTGGCGATGGCCTGCAAACCGGCCACGCCCGCGCCGACGATCAGCACCTTCGACGGCCGGATGGTGCCGGCGGCGGTGGTCAGCATCGGGAAGAAGCGCGGCGCCAGCTGCGCGGCGATCAGCACCGCCTTGTAGCCGGCCATGCCGGCCTGCGAGCTGAGCACGTCCATCGCCTGCGCGCGGGTGGTGCGCGGCAGCCGCTCCAGCGGGAAGGCGACGATGCCGCGCGCGTGGATCGCCTCGCCGCGCGCCGCGTCGGCCTGCGGATGCAGGCTGCCGACCAGCACCGCATCCTGCTTCAGCCCGGCGATGGCGGCGTTGTCCGGCGGCTGCACGCACAGCACCACGTCGGCCTCCGCGACCGCGTCTTCCGCGAGCTGCGCGCCGGCGGCGGCGTACGCCGCGTCGGAAAAGAACGCGCCCGCGCCGATGCCCGGCTGGATGCGCACGGTGGCGCCGGCCGCCACCAGCTTCTTGCAGGTTTCCGGACTGAGGGCCACCCGGCGCTCGCCCGCCGCCGTTTCGCGCGCCACGCCCACGATCACCGCCATCGCCCGCTCCGCGTCAGATTCGATACCGCATCCTACCGTTACCATGGCCCTTCCCCGCAAGCGCGACCGCCATGCTGACCCTGGACGACCTCGACCGCCGCCTTTCCACGCCGACCCGCCAGCTGGCGGCGCCCGGCCCCGACGAGGCGCAATTGCTGCGCATGCTGCGGACCGCCGCGCGCGTGCCCGACCACGGCAAGCGCGTGCCGTTCCGCTTCCTGCGCATCGCCGGCGCCGCCCGCACCGCCCTGGCCGATGCCGCCGAGGCGCGGCTGCTGGAGCGCGAACCGGCCTCCGGCGAGGGCGTGGTCGAGAAGCTGCGCACCCGCTTCACCGTGCCGCCGCTGACCGTCGCGGTGATCGCCCGCCTCGGCCCGGACGAGAAGATCCCGGAATCCGAGCGCTTCTCCACCGCCGCCTGCGTCTGCCTGCTGCTGTTGCAGGCCGCGCAGGCCGAAGGCTACGGCGCGCAGTGGCTGACCGGCTGGCCGGCCTACGACCGCGGCTTCCTCGAACGCACGCTGGGCCTGGCCGTCGACGAGCAGTTGGTCGGGACGATCGCCATCGGCACGCCGACCGTGGACGTCCCCGAGCGCGACCGTCCCGACCCGCGCGCCCTGCTCGCCGACTGGACGCCCGCGTGACGAACGCGCTGCCGACGCTGCACCTGGTCGACGCCTCGCTGTACGTGTTCCGCGCCTGGCATTCGATGCCGGACGAGTTCCACGACGCCGACGGCTGGCCGACCAACGCGGTGCACGGCTTCGCCCGCTTCCTGCTGGAGCTGCTGGAACGCGAGCGCCCGCAACACATCGCCGTCGCCTTCGACGAAGCCCTGGACTCCTGCTTCCGCAACGCGCTGTACCCGGCCTACAAGGCCAACCGCGAGCCCGCGCCGCCGGAGCTGCGCCGCCAGTTCGCCTGGTGCAAGGCGCTGTGCAACGCGCTGGGCCTGCGCACGCTGGCGCATACCGACTACGAGGCCGATGATTTGATCGGCAGTGCGGTGCATCGCGCGCGCGGAGACGGTTTCCGCAGCGTCATTGTTTCCGCCGACAAGGACCTGTCGCAGTTGCTGCACGCGCACGACGAACAGTACGACTTCGCCAAGGGCCAGCGCTGGGGCGCGGCCGGGGTGAAGGCGCGGCACGGCGTGCACGCGCACCAGATCGCCGACTACCTGGCGCTGACCGGCGACGCGGTGGACAACATCCCCGGCGTCACCGGCGTCGGCCCGAAGTCGGCGGCGGTGCTGCTGGCGCATTTCGAATCGCTGGACGCGCTGCTGGCGCGCATCGACGAGGTGCCGTTCCTGCGTCTGCGCGGCGCCGCGCAGCTGGCGGTGCGCCTGCGCGAGCAGCGCGAGCACGCGCTGCTGTGGCGGCAGCTGACCACGGTGGCGCTGGACGCGCCGCTGCCCGAAGGCGGCTTCGCGCGCGGCCGGGGCGACGACGCGGAACTGCAGGCGCTGGCGGACTGGGTGGGCTTCGGCCCGCTGACCCGCAAGCGGCTCGCGGACGCGGCGGGGCTGTCGAGCTGAGACTTGTCGCGCCCCTCGTCATTCCCGCGAAGGCGGGCTGCTTCTGACAGACGAATGTCTGTCGCATCCAGTGACTTTTATCCACGCCAAGCCGATCTTGCCGAAGCGTTCATAGACGCTGGATACGCAGACATCCGTTTGCGAAAAGATGTCCGCCCTCGCGGGAATGACGAGCGGAAAATCTTCCGCATGCGCGTGGGTTAGCATCGGCGCATGAGCAACCTCAAACAGACCCTGTACGAAGGCCAGTGGCTGCGGCTGGTGCGCATCGGCCACTGGGAATCCTGCGAACGCACGCACGCGCAGGGCATGGCGGTGATCGTGATCGCGGTGACGCCGGACGACGAGGTGCTGTTCGTCGAGCAGTACCGCATCCCGCTCGGCGCGCGCACCATCGAGATGCCGGCCGGGCTGGTGGGCGACGACCACGCCGAGGACACGCTGGTCGACGCCGCGCGGCGCGAGCTGATCGAGGAGACCGGCTGGTCGGCGGGCCGGGTGGACGTGCTGCTGACCGGCCCCACCAGCTCCGGCATGAGCAACGAGCGCATCGCCTTCGTGCGCGCCCGCGAGCTGGTGCGAGTGGGCGAAGGCGGCGGCGTGGACGACGAGAACATCATCGTCCACGCGGTGCCGCGCGCGCAGGCGCCGGCGTGGCTCATGCGCAAGCGCGCCGAAGGCTACGAGCTGGACCTCAAGCTGTGGGCCGGACTGTGGATGATCGACCACAACCCGGACGGCTCGCCGGCGGCGTGAACGGCCGGCTGCCCGGAGCGCGCGGCGACGGCGAGCTGGCCGCGTGGATCGCGGCCCTCGGCGGCGGCCTGCTGCTGTGGATCGCCGCCAGCCTGCTGGGCGACCGGAAGGAAGCCTGGGATTCGCCGCTCTACTGGCAACTGGCCTATCCCGCCGGCCTGCTGCTCTGCGGCTGGCTGGGCTGGCGCTTTCCGCGCCGCCCTTGGCGCTGGCCGGTGGCGGTGATGGCCAGCCAGGCCGTCGCCCTGTGCATGTCCGCCGCCAGCTTCGGCCTGCTGCCGCTCGGCCTCGTTGCGTTCCTGCTGCTGGCGCTGCCGGGCATCGGCATCGTCGTGTTGGTCGCGCGGTTTTCGCCCTATCGGCGCTGAAGCGCCCTCACCGCCGCCGGACGCGTATGCATCGGCACCGCGCCGGCAGCGAAGCCGCCCGGCGCGGAAGATCGGCGCGCGTCAGCCCGCGAAGCGATCCGTCGCCGCGACCAGCGCGCTGACGTTCTCCTCCTCGAAGGCGGAATGGCCGGCGGTGGCGGAAACCAGCAGCTCCGACTTCGGCCACACGCGATGCAGGTCGAACGCGTTCTGGATCGGGCACACCACGTCGTAGCGGCCGTGCACGATCACGCCGGGGATGTCGGCGATGCGATGCGCGTCGCGCAGCAGCTGGTCTTCGACCTCGAAGAAGCCGCCGTTGACGAAGTAGTGGTTCTCGATCCGCGCGAACGCCAGCGCGAATTCGGCGTCGCCGTGGGTGTCGACATAGTCGGAAGGAATCCGCAGGTAGCTGGTGGCGCCCTCCCAGATGCTCCAGGCGCGCGCCGCGGCCAGCCGCTCCTGCGCGTCGTCCGAGGTCAGGCGGCGGTGGAAGGCGGCGATGAGCTCGCCGCGCTCCGCCTCCGGAATCGCCGCGAGGTAGTGCTGCCACGCGTCCGGGAACAGCCGCGAGGCGCCTTCCTGGTAGAACCATTCCAGCTCCCAGCGGCGCAGCAGGAAGATGCCGCGCAGCACCAGCTCGGTCACTCGCTGCGGATGGGTTTCCGCATAGGCCAGCGCCAGCGTGGAGCCCCAGCTGCCGCCGAACACCTGCCAGCGCTCGATGCCGAGGTGCTCGCGCAACCGTTCGATGTCGGCGACCAGATCCCAGGTGGTGTTGCCGGCGAGGTCCGCGTGCGGCGTGCTGCGGCCGGCGCCGCGCTGGTCGAACAGGACGATGCGGTACTTGGCCGGGTCGTGGAAGCGCCGCATGTTGTCGCTGCAGCCCGCGCCCGGCCCGCCGTGCAGCAGCACCACGGGCTTGCCGTCGGGATTGCCGCACTGCTCCCAGTACAGGGTGTGGCGGCCGTCGACCTGCAGGGTGCCGGTCTGGTACGGGGCGATGTCGGGATACAGCGTGCGCATGGCGAACCTTTTGTTGCGTGATCGACGCGCATTGTAAGGTTTCGCGACATACGCCCCCGCATGCCGCCTATCTCACATGCGCCGCGCTGTCCTGTGGACGGCGTCGCGGTGCCGGGATCGCAACGAAGGCCGTTCGGCTGATCATTCCGGGTAGCGTCAAGCCCACCGCCCCAGCGTCACCCGGTCGCGGTCTTCGAGGTCGCGCTCGGTGGTCGCATCGGCGAAGCCGACTTCGCGCAGCAGCGCGCGCACCGCGTCGCCCTGGTCCCAGCCATGCTCCAGCAGCAGCCAGCCGCCGGGGCGCAGATGTGCCTGGGCTGCCGCCACGATGATACGGATGTCGTCCAGCCCGTCCACGCCGGACGCCAGCGCCATCGCCGGCTCGAAGCGCAGGTCGCCCTCCGCCAGATGCGAGTCGCCCTCGGCGATGTAGGGCGGGTTGCTGGCGATCAGGTCGAAGGTCTCGCCGGCCAGCGGCGCCAGCCAGCTGCCCGCGCGGAACGCCACGTTGCCGATGCCGTTGCGCCGCGCGTTGCCGCGCGCCACCTCCAGCGCATCGGGGCTGGCGTCGGTGGCGACCACCTGCGCGCGCGGGCGCTCCTTCGCGATGGACAGCGCGATCGCGCCGCTGCCGGTGCCGAGGTCGGCCACCCGTGCGTCGGCATCGGCGGGAAGCCGCGCCAGCGCCAGTTCCACCAGCAGCTCGGTGTCCGGGCGAGGCACCAGCGTGGCCGGCGTCACCGCCAGCTCCAGCGTCCAGAACCCGCGCGAGCCGGTCAGGTAGGCCACTGGCTCGCCCTGCGCGCGGCGCGCCACCAGCGCCTGGAAACGGGCGGCGCCCGCCGCCGATACCGGCTCGTCCGCATGCGCGAACAGCCAGCTGCGCGGGAGCGCCAGCACGTGCAGCAGCAGGAGTTCGGCATCGACGGGATCGATGGCGGCGCGGGCCTGGACCAGCAGGCGCGCAGCGGTGGGGGCATCCAAGGTCATCGCCGAATGGTAGTCAGCGCCAGCGGCCAGTGCGCGCCTTGACGCCGGGGAAAGGCCGGCCGGGGCAGCATGAATAGATCAATTCAATAGTCATTGACTATTGATTGAATGGCTATAATCAATTTCCATGATTGATCGTCGCCACCTATGCTGGCCCGGTTCCAGAACCATCCACCCCCAAACCACCCCGAGGAGCACCCATGTCCCTGATCAACACCAAGGTTCAGCCGTTCAAGGCCAACGCCTACAAGAACGGCCAGTTCATCGAAGTCACCGACAAGGACCTGCAGGGCAAGTGGTCCGTCCTGATCTTCATGCCGGCCGCCTTCACCTTCAACTGCCCGACCGAGATCGAAGACGCCGCCGAGCACTACGACGAGTTCCAGAAGGCCGGCGCCGAGGTCTACATCGTCACCACCGACACCCACTTCTCGCACAAGGTGTGGCACGAGACCTCGCCGGCCGTCGGCAAGGCCAAGTTCCCGCTGGTCGGCGACCCGACCCACCAGCTGACCAACGCCTTCGGCGTGCACATCCCGGAAGAAGGCCTGGCCCTGCGCGGCACCTTCATCATCGACCCCAGCGGCACCATCAAGACGCTGGAAATCCACGACAACGCCATCGCCCGCGATGTCAGCGAGACTGTGCGCAAGCTGAAGGCCGCGCAGTACGTGGCCTCGCACCCGAACGAAGTGTGCCCGGCCAAGTGGAAGGAAGGCGCCAAGACCATCGCGCCGTCGCTGGATCTGGTCGGCAAGATCTGATCAAAGCAACCGCACCCTCTTCCGCAAGGGAGAGGGTTGCGTGGAGCCGATGCCCGGCGTCGGCTGCACGCAACCCCCTCACCGCCCTGCCTGCGCGCCGTTGCGCGCGGCACGGCATCGTCTACCCGAAATTCCGAACGCATGCAGGAGACAGCCATGTTGGATGCCGCCCTCAAGACCCAGCTTTCCGCCTACCTGGAAAAGTTGCAGCAGCCGATCGAACTGGTCGCCTCGCTGGACGATTCCGACGCCGCGCGCGAGCTCGACGAACTGCTGGGCGAGATCGCCGCGCTGTCGCCGAAGATTTCCCGCGCCGCCGGCAACGATGCGCGCAAGCCCTCGTTCCTGATCCGCCGCGCCGGCAGCGACGTACAGGTCGGCTTCGCCGGCATCCCGCTGGGCCACGAGTTCACCTCGCTGGTGCTGGCGCTGCTGCAGGTCGGCGGCCATCCGGTGAAGATCGACGAGGCGCTGGCGCAGCAGGTGCGCAACCTGCCGGGCGACTACGTGTTCGAGACCTTCATGTCGCTGCACTGCCAGAGCTGCCCGGACACCGTGCAGGCGCTGAACGCGATGAGCGTGCTGAACCCGCGCATCAGGCACGTCGCCATCGACGGCGCGCTGTTCCAGGCCGAAGTCGAGGCCAAGCAGATCCTGTCGGTGCCCACTATCTACCTCAACGGCGAGGAGTTCGACGCCGGCCGCATGAGCATCGAACAGGTCGTCGCCAAGCTCGACACCGGCGCCGCCGCGCGCGCCGCCGAGGAACTGAAGCAGCGCGAACCCTACGACGTGCTGATCGTCGGCGCCGGCCCGGCCGGCGCGGCGGCGGCGATCTACGCCGCGCGCAAGGGCATCCGCACCGGTCTGGTGACTGAGCGCTTCGGCGGGCAGGTGCTGGACACGATGGCGATCGAGAACCTGCCGTCGGTGGAATACACCGAAGGCCCGAAGCTGGCCGCCTCGCTGGAAGCGCACGTGCGCAGCTACGGCGTGGACATCATCACCGCGCAGCGCGCCAAGACGCTGCATCCGGCCGCGCGCGCGGGCGAGCTGGTCGGCGTCGAACTCGAAAGCGGCGCGACGCTGCAATCGAAGACCGTGATTCTCAGCCCCGGCGCGCGCTGGCGGCAGACCGGCGTGCCCGGCGAGTCGGAGCACCGCAACAAGGGCGTCACCTACTGCCCGCACTGCGACGGCCCGCTGTTCAAGGGCAAGAAGGTGGCGGTGATCGGCGGCGGCAATTCCGGCGTGGAGGCGGCCATCGACCTGGCCGGCATCGTCGAACACGTCACCCTGCTGGAATTCGACGGCAAGCTGCGCGCCGACGAGGTGCTGCAGCGCAAGCTGCACAGCCTGCCCAACACCACCGTGCACGTGAACGCGCAGACCCACGAAATGGTGGGCGACGGCAGCAAGCTGACCGGCCTGCGCTTCACCGATCGCACCAACGGCGAAGTGAGCGACCTGGAGCTGGCCGGCGTGTTCGTGCAGATCGGCCTGCTGCCGAATACCGACTGGCTGAAGGGTGCGGTGGAGCTGTCTCCGCGCGGCGAGATCGTGGTCGATGATCGCGGCCATACCAACGTGCCGGGCGTGTTCGCCGCCGGCGACGCCACCACCGAGCCGTTCAAGCAGATCGTGGTCGCGATGGGCGCGGGCTCGACCGCGGCGCTGTCCGCGTTCGACTTCCTGATCCGTCATTCGGCCCCGGCGGCCGAGGCGCAGGCGGCCTGAACGATGGCGACGCGGCCGTTCGACGTGCGGCGCCTCGACCACGTGGTGCTGCGCGTGCGCGACCTCGACCGCAGCGAAGCGTTCTATCGCGACGTGCTGGGCTGTGCGGTCGCGCGCCGCCGCGACGACCTCGGCCTGCGCCACCTGCGCGCGGGCGCCTCGATGATCGACCTGGTCGCGGTGGACGGGACACTCGGCCAGCGCGGCGGTGCGGCGGCGGGCACGGAAGGCCGCAACCTCGACCACCTGTGCCTGCGCATCGAGCCGTTCGACGAGGCCGCCATCGTCGCCCACCTTGCGGCGCACGGACTTGCGCCGCTCGGCCCGGCGAGCTCCAACTTCGGCGCGGAGGGCGACGGCCCTTCGCTCTACTTCGACGATCCCGACGGCAACGCCGTCGAACTCAAGGGCCCCTCCGCGTGAACCTGCGCGATCTCAAATATCTCGTCGCACTGGCCGACCTGCGCCACTTCGGCAAGGCGGCGGAAGCCTGCTTCGTCAGCCAGCCCACGCTCTCCACGCAGATCCGCAAGCTGGAGGAGGAACTCGGCGTCACCCTGATCGAGCGCGCGCCGCGCAAAGTGATGCTGACTGCGGCCGGGCAGGACGTGGTGCAGCGCGCGCGCCGCATCGTGGCCGAGGTCGACGAGATGAAGGAAGCCGCGCGCCGCAGCCGCGACCCGGAATCCGGCACGCTGCGGCTGGGCGTGTTCCCCACCCTCGGGCCGTACCTGCTGCCACACGTGGTGCCGCAGCTGCGCGAGCGGTTCCCGCAGCTGGAACTGCGGCTGGTCGAGGAAAAGAGCGACGTGCTGCTGCAGCGACTGCGCGAAGGCAAGCTCGATGCCGCCCTGCTGGCGCTGCCGATCCACGACGACCAGCTGCACACCGAGTTCCTGTTCGAGGAACCGTTCCTGCTGGCGGTGCCGGAAACCCATCCGCTGGCGCGGCGCGACGCGCTGGCGCTGGCCGAGCTGTCGAACCAGCAGCTGCTGCTGCTCGAAGACGGCCACTGCCTGCGCGAACAGGCGCTGGACGTGTGCCGGCTGTCCGGCGCCGACGAGAAGCCGGAGTTCCGCGCCACCAGCCTGGAAACCCTGCGCCAGATGGTCGCGGCCGACGTCGGCATCACCCTGCTGCCGACGCTGGCGGTGAAGCCGCCGGTGGCGCGCTCCGACAACATCCACCTGCTCGGCTTCACCGACTCGCATCCGAGCCGCCGCATCGCCATGCTGTGGCGCAAGAGCTCGGCGATGCACGGGTTCCTGCTGTCGCTGGCCGAGGTGTTCAAGCAGCTGCCGCAGGACCTGTTCTCGCCGCTGCCGGATGCCGATACGCGCGGCAAGCGCAAACCACACACAACGGCCAACCCCGCCTGAGACGCGGCAGCGCAGGTCCTGGCGGTACCTGCATGCACGCCACGCGGGGCCGGCCAACGTGCGGAACGCCTGCATGGATGCCGCACAATCCGGTAATCCGAAGACGCGGAACCGTCGATGCCCAGCCTGCGCACCCTGTCGATCCTGCTGGTGGCGGTCCTGCTGCTGGGCTGGTGGCTGGCGCATCCATCGTCCACGCTGCCGCGTCCCGATCCGTCGGCGATCCCCGCCTGCCCGCTGCCGCCGCAGGTCGCCCACGGCGACGCGCCCT
Source organism: Thermomonas brevis (assembly GCF_014395425.1). Taxonomy (NCBI): domain Bacteria; kingdom Pseudomonadati; phylum Pseudomonadota; class Gammaproteobacteria; order Lysobacterales; family Lysobacteraceae; genus Thermomonas; species Thermomonas brevis. Next base: position 2,565,209 of record NZ_CP060711.1, on the reverse strand, counting down.
TGCAGACCGGCGTGCCGCACGGCCTGACCCTGCCCGGCATCGACGATGCCACGCTCACCCCGCTGGCCGGCTTCAGCGTGGACGCGCGCGTGCTCGGCCGCGAGGACTACCGCCTCGGCCGCGAAGCCGACTTCTCGCCGACCGACCTCGCGCTGGGCTGGGGCCGGATGACCGACGACGCGGTGCTGGCGCGGCTCTCGCTCAGCCAGGGCGGGCGCTGGTACCACTACCGCTGGCAGGGCGATCCGCCGATCCCCGTGGCCGAGATCGGGCGCAGCAGCGCCAACATGCACATGGTGCCGGCCGACGACCGCGTGGCCGCCGCGCTCGCCCGCATCGAGGCCGGCCAGCGCGTGCGCATCGACGGCTGGCTGATCCGGATCGACGGCGCGAACTGGCACTGGCGCAGTTCGCTGACCCGCGACGACAGCGGCGGCGGCGCCTGCGAACTGGTCTATGCCTGCGCGGTGACGCGGCTCTGAGGAGGCTCACGCCTCCTGCGCGGCCACCGCTTCCTTCGACTTCATCCCGGCCACGAAGATCCCCGCCAGGCTGACCGCCAGCCCCAGCCACTGGCGCGACGACACCGGCATGTCCAGCAGCACCACGTCCAGCAGATAGGCGACGATCGGCTGCGCGAGCAGCAGCAGGCCGGCCAGCGCCACCGGCAGCGAACCCATCGCCCGCGAGATCAGCACCCAGCTCAGGCAATGGCCGATCGCCGCCAGCGCCAGCAGCACGCCCCAGGCGTGCAGCGACGGCGGCCGGAACGCCTCGCCCTCGGCCCAGCCCGCCGCGCCCAGGCACAGCGCGCTGCCGAACGCGGCCAGGCACAGCACCTGCTCCACCGGCACCCGCGCGCGGCCGACGCCGGCCTCGGCCTGCGAACGCTTGATGCCGACGTTGTAGGCGGCATAGCCCACGCCCGCACCCAGCCCCATCCACACGCCCCAGCGGTACTGCGCGGGCAGCGTCGCCCAGTCCGCGCCCAGGATCAGCCACAGCCCGAAGAACGCCAGCAGCACGCCGGCGATGAAGCGCGGCCCCAGCCGCTCGCCGAACAGGAACATCCCGGCCAGCGCCATGAAGAACACCTGCGCATTCGCCAGCAGCGTGGACAGGCCCGGCCCGACCAGCAGGATGCTCTTGTGCCACAGCCACAGGTCGGCGGCGAAGGCCGGGATCGGCACCATCAGCCACAGCCACGCCTTGCGCGGCAGCCGCTGCCAGCCGTGGCGCGCGCTCACCAGCGCCGCCAGCAGAATGCCGGCCAGCAGCATCCGCCAGAACGCCACCGCGGTCGGCGGCATGCCCGCCATCCGCACCATGATGCCGTTGCTGCCGATGATCGCCGCGCCGGCCAGCAGTTCCAGGCTGGCGGCGCGCTGCGGATGAACGGCGCTCATGCGGGCTGCGCGCCCGGCAGGTCGTCGTCTTCCGCCAGCGGCTGCGTTTCGCCCAGGCGCAGCGCGATCACGATGTCGCGCGCCTGCGGCCAGGCGGCCTCGGGCACCATCACCCCGAGCAGCCCGAACACGCCCAGTTCGCCGATGCCGCCGGTCAGCGCCTCGCCGCGCACGAACGCGGGAATGCCCTCGGCTTCCAGCGCCTGCCGCACCAGGTGGGCGTCGATCAGATTGGCGGCCTCGTACACGCTGCGCATCGGCTCTCCTTTGCCGGCCAGCGTAAACCCCGCCGCGTCGGCGCGAAACCCTCGTCCGACGGGGCTCGGGTAAACTGGAACGCTATCCAGACAGCACCTGCATCGTGTCCTCGAACCCTGCCCCGACCGCCGCCGACGCCCCCGTCCGCACCGACTTCATCCGCCAGATCGTCCGCGACGACCTGGCCAGCGGCAAGCACGCCGCGATCAAGACCCGTTTCCCGCCGGAGCCGAACGGCTACCTGCACATCGGCCATGCCAAGGCGATCTGCCTGGACTTCGGCGTGGCGGCGGAGTTCGGCGGCGTCTGCAACCTGCGGCTGGACGACACCAATCCGGCCAAGGAAGACCCCGAGTACGTGCGCGCCATCCAAGATGACGTGCGCTGGCTGGGCTTCGACTGGAACAGCTTGCGCCACGCCTCCGACTACTTCGGCGTGCTGTATCTGGCCGCCGAGAAGCTGATCCGGCAGGGCGACGCCTTCGTCTGCGACCTGTCCGCCGACGAAGTGCGCGCCTATCGCGGCACGTTGACCGAACCGGGCCGCAATTCCCCCTACCGCGAGCGCAGCGCCGAGGAAAACCTCGACCTGTTCCGCCGCATGCGCGCGGGCGAGTTCGCCGACGGCGCGCGCACCCTGCGCGCCAAGATCGACATGGCCAGCGGCAACATCAACCTGCGCGACCCGGCGCTGTACCGGATCAAGCACGTCGAACACCAGAACACCGGCAACGACTGGCCGATCTACCCGATGTACGACTACGCGCATTCGCTCAGCGACGCCATCGAAGGCATCACCCATTCGCTGTGCACGCTGGAGTTCGAGGATCACCGCCCGCTGTACGACTGGTGCGTGGACAAGGTCGATCTGGCGCACAACCCCGACCTGCTGGAACCGCTGCTCGCGCACGGCCTGCCGAAGGAAGCCGGCAAGCCGCGCCAGATCGAGTTCTCGCGGCTGAACTTCAACTACCTCGTGATGAGCAAGCGCAAGCTGCTGGCGATGGTGGAAGACAAGCTGGTCGATGGCTGGGACGACCCGCGCATGCCGACCTTGCAGGGCATCCGCCGCCGCGGCTACACGCCGTCGGCGCTGAAGCTAATGGTGGAGCGCGTCGGCATCAGCAAGCAGAACTCGCTGCTCGATATTTCCATCCTCGAAGGCGCGCTGCGCGACGACCTCGACGCGCACGCGCCGCGCCGGATGGCGGTGATCGACCCGCTGAAAATCGTGCTGACCAATCTCGACGACGCGCACGAAGAGTCGCTCACGTTCTCGAATCATCCCAAGGACGCGGCGCAGGGCGAACGCGCGATCCCGTTCTCGCGCGAGCTGTGGATCGAGCGCGAGGACTTCGAGGAAATCCCGCCACCCGGCTTCAAGCGCCTGACCGTCGGCGGCGACGTGCGCCTGCGCGGCGCCGGCATCATCCGCTGCGACGAAGCGCTGAAGGACGCCGCCGGCAACATCGTCGAACTGCGCTGCACCCTCGATCCCGAATCGCGCCCCGGCATGGAGGGCGCGAACCGCAAGGTGAAGGGCACCATCCACTGGGTCAGCGCGAAGCACGCAGTGGCGGCGCAGGTTCGCCTGTACGACCGCCTGTTCACCGTGCCGAACCCGGATACCGACGAGGACGGCAAGACCTACCGCGACTACCTCAATCCGGACTCGCGCCGCGTCGTCACCGGCTACGTCGAACCGGCCGCCGCGCTGGCCACACCGGAGCAGGGCTTCCAGTTCGAGCGCCTCGGCTACTTCGTTGCCGACCGCTACGATCACAAGGCCGACGCGCCGGTGTTCAACCGCAGCGTGACCCTGCGCGACACCTGGACGCAGAAGGGCTGATGCCGATGTCGATGCCGCTTCCCGCGCAACTGCACATCACCCTGCCGGTCTGGGTGCTGGAACTGGACGTCGCCGGCCGCGACTTCGCAAGCGACGCCGCCAAGGTCGCGTTCGCCATCGAATTGTCGAAGCGCAACATCGAAGCGGGCAGCGGCGGCCCGTTCGGCGCGGCGGTGTTCAACCGGCACGACCTGCTGGTGGCCGTCGGCGTCAACCGCGTGGTGCGCCAGAGCTGCTCGCTGGCGCACGCCGAAACCATGGCCTACATGCTGGCGCAGCAGCGCCTGCAACGCTTCCGCCTCAACGAGGACGGCCCGATGACGCTGGCGACCTCGGCCCAGCCCTGCTGCCAGTGCTACGGCGCGACCATGTGGGCCGGCATCGACCGCCTGCTGATCGGCGCGCGCAGCGAGGACGTCGAAACGCTGACCGAATTCGACGAAGGTCCGCTGCCGGCGGACTGGATCGGCGAATTGCACAAGCGCGGGATCGAGGTCGTGCGCGACCTCGAACGCGAGGCCGCCCGCGCGGTGCTCAAGAGCTACGGCGAACTGGGCGGGCCGAATTATTGACGGCCTGCTCTGCTACTGCCGCCAGGGCTTCGAGCCGGAACTCGCGGCGGAACTGACCGACCGCGCCGCGCAGGCCGGCATCGCCGGCTGGGCGCGCACCGAGCGCGACAGCGGCTTCGTGGTGTTCGCCTGTGAGGACGCGGATGCGCTCAACCGTGCGCTGCCGTTCTCCACGCTGATCTTCGCGCGACAGAAGCTGCGATTGATCGCCGAGCTGCGCGGACTCGACCCGAAGGACCGCATCGCGCCGATGCTGGACGCATTGCCGCCTGCCCGCGGCGCGGGACAAGCGCCGCTCTACGGCGAACTGGTGATGGAGCATCCGGACAGCGACGCCGGCAAGCCGCTGGCGGGGCTGGCGCGCAGCCTCGGCAACGCGCTGCGCCCGGCGCTGCGCAAGGCCCATCTACTCAGTTCGCAGGACAGCAAGCGGCTGCCGCGCCTGCATGTCTGCTTCGTCGATGGCGACCACGCCTTCCTCGCCACCAGCGCACCCGCCGACAGCGCGCCGTGGCCGCTCGGCATTCCGCGCCTGCGCATGCACGCCGACGCGCCCTCGCGCTCCGCGCTGAAGCTCGAGGAAGCGCTGCTGGTGCTGCTGGACGAGGAGGAACGCGCGCGCCTGCTGAAGGAAGGCATGGTGGCCGCCGACCTCGGCGCCGCGCCCGGCGGCTGGACCTGGGTGCTGACCCGCAACCGGCTGCGCGTGACCTCGGTCGACAACGGCCCGCTGCGCCAGCACGTGCTGGACAGCGGCATGGTGCAGCACCTGCGTGCCGACGGATTCGGCTGGCAACCTCCGCACCCGCTGGACTGGATGGTCTGCGACATGGTCGAACAGCCGCGTCGCGTCGCCGAACGCATGGCGACCTGGCTGCGCGAAGGCTGGTGCCGGCAGACGATCTTCAACCTCAAGCTGCCGATGAAGAAGCGCTGGCAGGAGACGCAGCTGTGCCTCGATCTGTTCGCGCAGCAGGCGCAAAGGCCACTGACGATCCGCGCGAAGCAGCTCTATCACGACCGCGAGGAAATCACGGTGTTCGCCATGCCGGCGAAGCCCTGATTCCAGGCGCTCTTCGCACTGCCTTCGCGCCACGGTCACCGCGCTGAACGCGCCGCGAATCGCGAGGGCGGTTTCATCGCGAATTCACTCCGCCATCCGAACCACGGCGTAGGGTCTGGCCTCCCGTGCGGAGATTTCGCGATGAAGCGTCGCTCCCTTCTTCCGATTTCGTTCCTGGCCTCCGTCGCCTTCTCGTCCATTGGCGCGCATGCGCAGCAGACCACCGGCACGACCACTTTCCGGGACGCAGCCGGCAATCCCGTAACCGTCACTTCGCGCCATGCAGCACCCGCGCAGGAAGACCTGCATGCGGAATTCGCCGCGCTCGATACCAATGGCGACGGCAGCGTCAGCCCGCGCGAGGCGCGCGCGGACAAATACCTGGCGCGCAGCTTCCGACTGCTCGATACCGACCGAGACGGCCGCCTGCGGTTCGAGGAACTGCGGGAATGGCTGGACGATTGAGAGCCGCGAAACGCATCGACATGATCGGTGACGCGATGTGCTGACAGCGAAGCGCGCTGTCCGAAGCGTCAGATTCCCGCCGCGTGACGCCACAGCGCGCGCACCAGCGGCGGCATGCGCCCGGCCAGTCCCAGCGCATGGCCACGCAGCAGCGTCGGCAGCAGCGCATCGTTGCTGAACACCCGGTTGATCGTCTCGAACGCATGTGCGCCCAGCGCGTTCTCGCTGCGGCGCGTGCGCGCCCAGCGCGCCAGCCGAGTGGGCGATGCGATATCGCCGCCCTTCGCCTGCGCGTCGCGCAGCATCGCCCGCAGCGCGGAGACGTCGCGCAGGCCGTGGTTCACGCCTTGCCCGGCCAGCGGGTGCATCACGTGCGCAGCGTCGCCCGCCAGCAGCACGCGGCCTTCGACCTGGCGCTGCGCAAGCTGCCGGCGCAGCGGGAACGCGGCGCGTGCGGATTGCAGCGTGAAACCGTCCAGTTCGCCGCCGAAGGCCGCCGAGAGCTCGCGCACGAACTGCGCCGGCGGCGCGTCCAGCAGGCGCTGCGCCTCGGCGTCCGGCAGCGTCCACACGATCGACCCGAGGCGGCCGCGCAGGCCAGCCTCGCCATCGTCTGCGAACGGCAGCAATGCCACCGGACCTGTCGGCAGGAAGCGCTGCCAGCAGGTGTCGCGATGCGGTTCCTCGCTGGCGACGAAGGCCACCAATCCGCGCTGTCCGTAGTCGTGCGCCTTGGCCTCGATGCCGGCCAGTTTGCGCAGCGCCGAATGCCCGCCGTCGGCGGCGATGGCGAGACGCGCGTCCAACACCAATCCATCGTCCAGACCCACGCGCACGCCGGCCGCATCCTGTTCCAGCGTTTCGACCCGCGCCGGGCAGTGCACGCGCACGCCGGCCGCCGGCAGGGCGTTCCACAACGCATCCACCAGCAGGCCGTTCTCGACGATCCAGCCCAACTGCGGCTGGCCCAGCGCATCGGCGCCGAAGGCCAGCGGCGCGCCGCCGGCCGCGTCCCACACGTGCATGCCGCGGTACGGCTGCGCGCGCGTCGCCGCGATCCGCTCCCACACGCCCAGTTCGGCGAGCAGCGCGGCGTTGTCGGGCGCGAACGCGAACACGCGCAGGTCGCGCGCCTCGCGCCGCCACGGCTCGGGCGCGCGCGCTTCGACCAAAGCTACTTGCAAGCCTTCGCGGGCCAGCGCCAGCGCGGCGGCCGCGCCGACCACGCCGCCGCCCACGACCACCGCATCCAGCACGCCGCGGCGGTTCATGCGGCCACCTTGCGGCACAGCGCCGGCACGTCGCCGCGATAGCCCATCGCGCCGCCCACCAGCCAGCCCTGCAGCCACCCGAAGGCGTCGCCCGCGACCAGCCCCGCACTGCGCAGCGGGCGCAGCAGCGGGGCGTCGTTGGCGGTCAATTTCGCAAGGCCGTCGGAGAACGCCAGCGTGCGGCTGCGGTCCTCCTCGCGGCGCTCGGCGTGACGTTGCAGTACCGCATCAATGCCGGGATCGCCGGGATGCGCGGCGATGCACTCGGCCAGCGTCAGCGCATCGCGCAGGCCGAGGTTGAAGCCCTGCGCGCCCAGCGGATGGATCGCCTGCGCGGCGTTGCCGACCAGTACCGCGCGCGGCGCGATCAGCGCTTCGGCGATGCCGCTCTGCATCGGATAGGCGCTGCGCGGGCCGACCGCGAGGAAGCGGCCGGCGCGCCAACCGAAGGCGTCCTGCACGCGGGCGAGGAAGGCGGCATCGTCCAGCGCGGCCACCGCTTCGGCATCTTCGCGCGGGACGCCGTGCACCAGCCCGTAGTGGCCGTCGCCGCGCGGCAGCAGCGCGGTGGGGCCGTGGTCGGTCAGGCGCTCGTAGGCGGTGCCGTCCGGCGCGCGCTGCGCGCGCAGGCGGGCGACGAACAGGGTCTGGCCATAGTCGTGTTCGCGCGCGCCGATGCCGAGCGCATCGCGCACCGCGCTGCGCGCGCCGTCGGCAGCGACCAGCAGCTTCGCGCGCAGCTCGCGTTCGCCGGACGCGTCGGCGATGCGGACGCGGCGCAGGCCGTCCGCGCTTTCGCCCAGGCCGACGAAGCGCGCGGGCCGGTAGCGGGTCAGCTGCGTCAGTTGCAGCAGCCGCGCTTCCAGCGCCTCGCCGAAATCGCGCGCCACCACCACCCGGCCGAATTCCTCGCGGCCGTGCGCCTGCGCGTCCAGCAGCATCCGCCCGAAATCGCCGGCGCGGCTGACGTGGATGCGGCGGATCGGGCCGGTGGGCGCGCGCAGCAGCGGCAGCACGCCCAGCGCCTGCAAGGCGTTGAGGGTGGCCTCGGCGAAGCTGAGGTTGCGCTGGTCGAACACCGGCGGCAGCGCGCCGGCCGGCGCGGCTTCGATCATGCCGACATCCAGGCCCTGCGCCTCCAGCGCGATCGCGAGGCTGGCGCCGACCAATCCGCCGCCGACGATCAGCACGTCGTGCGCGGGGCGTTGTGCGGGGGCGTGCGTGGACATTGCGCTATGCTAGCGGCTCCGCAGTCCGCCTGTCCGAATGCCATGAATCGCCCCGCCTCGACGCTCCCCGCCGGCCCGCTGCTGCTCACCGCGCTGATCTTCGTCGCCGCGCTGACCCGGATCATTCCGCATCCGCCGAATTTCTCGCCGATCGAGGCGGTGGCGCTGTTCGGCGGCGCGTATTTCGCCAAGCGCCAGTGGGCGCTGGTCGTGCCGCTGGCGGCGATGTTCGCCTCCGACCTGGTGCTGGGCCTGGTCAACGGCGGCATCTACTGGAGCTACTTCGCCAGCGCCGGCTACCTGATGGTCTACGCCTGCATCGCGCTGTCCACCGTGCTGGGCTTCGGCCTGCGCGGCAAGGTCAGCGGCGGCCGCGTGCTGGGCTATTCGCTGGCCGGCTCGCTGCTGTTCTTCGTGCTGACCAACTTCGGCGTGTGGGCGTTCGAGTCGATGTACCCGCACAACGCCGCCGGCCTGACCGCCGCCTTCGTCGCCGGCATCCCGTTCTTCCAGTGGACGGTGCTGGGCACGCTGTTCTACGCGGCGCTGCTGTTCGGCGGCTTCGAACTGCTGCGCCAGCGCAATCCGGCGCTGCGGGCGCAGACGGTTTAAGCGCCCCCTCATCCGCCTTCGGCACCTTCTCCCCGCAAGCGGAGAGAAGGAAAAGCGAAACGCATGGGCAATCGACTTTCCAAGATCTACACCCGCACCGGCGACGACGGCAGCACCGGCCTCGGCGACGGCTCGCGCGTCGGCAAGGATTCGGCGCGCGTCGAAGCCTACGGCACGGTCGACGAGGCCAATTCCTGCATCGGCCTGCTGCTGGCGGCGGACGTGCCGGACGACGTGCGCGAACTGCTGACGCGCGTCCAGCACCAGTTGTTCGACCTCGGCGGCGAGCTGTGCATTCCCGGCCACGCCGCCATCTTCAATGCCGACATCGAAGCGCTGGAAACGCAGCTCGACCGATTCAACGAAGGGTTGCCGGCGCTCAAGGAGTTCATCCTCCCCGGCGGCGGCGAGGCGGCGGCGCGCTGCCACATTGCCCGCACCGTGGTGCGCCGCGCCGAGCGCGCGACGGTGGCGCTGGCGCGGCTGGAAGACGTGCGCCCGCAGCCGGTGCACTACCTGAACCGGCTGTCCGATCTGCTGTTCGTGCTCGCGCGCGTGCTGGCGCGCGCCAGCGGCCACGGCGAAGTCCTGTGGAAGCACGAGCGCCGCAGGTGATCCGCTTCCCCGGGCGCGCGCGGTGATCCAGATCTACACCCATGCCGCCTGCCTGGCGCACGCCACCGGCCCGGGCCACGTCGAGCGCCCCGAACGCCTGCGCGCCGTCATCCACGCGCTGGAAGCCGCGCATCCCGACCTCGACTGGCAGCAGGCGCCGCGCGCCAGTCGCGGCCAGCTGCTGCGCGTGCACGACGAACGCCTGCTGGCGGCGGTGCTGGAAAGCGACCCGCAGGGCCTGCAGCAGCTCGACCCGGACACCGTGCTGTCGCCGCATTCGGCGGAAGCCGCGCTGCGCGCCGCCGGCGCCGGCGTGGCCGCGGTGGACGCAGTGCTGGCCGGCCGCACCCGGCGCGCGTTCTGCGCGGTGCGCCCGCCCGGCCACCACGCCACCGCCGACACCGCGATGGGCTTCTGCCTGTTCAACAACGTGGCGGTGGCCGCGCGCCACGCCATCGACCGGCACGGGCTGGAGCGGGTCGCCATCGTCGATTTCGACGTCCACCACGGCAACGGCACCCAGGCGATCTTCGAACGCGAGCCGCGCGTGCTGTACGCCAGTTCGCACCAGTGGCCGCTGTATCCGGAGACCGGCGCGCGCAGCGAAACCGGCTGCGGCAACGTCTTCAACGCGCCGCTGCCGAAGGGTGCGGGCGGCGAGGCGTTCCGCGCCGCCTGGCGCGACGACCTGCTGCCGGCGGTGGACGCGTTCAGGCCGCAGTTGCTGCTGGTGTCGGCGGGCTTCGACGGCCATCGCCGCGATCCGCTGGCCGGATTGCTGCTGGACTCCGCCGACTTCGCCTGGCTGACCCGCGAACTGGTCGCGCTGGCCGATCACCACGCCGACGGCCGCGTCGTCTCCCTGCTGGAAGGCGGCTACGATCTCGACGCGCTGGCCGAATGCAGCGTGGCCCACGTCGACGTACTGCGCCTTTGAGCGTCCCGGCTGAACGCAGCGTCGTCGCGCGTTTGCCGCTGCTGGCCGCTTCCGGCAAGCTAACCGCCCGTTTTTCCGCTTCCGGATCGCCCGTGCGCCCTGTCCTGCGCCTGCTTCCCCTGCCGCTGTGCATCGCGCTGTCGCTGCCGGCGCACGCCGACGACGACACCCCGCAGAACTGGGCGCTGTGCCCGATCGGCGACGCGGTGCCGCCGTTCGCCGATGCGTTCCGCGCGCCGGAAGGGTTGAACATCGCGCCCGCCGGCCAGCCGCGGCCCACCGACATCGAAGGCGACATGCTGTCCGGCACCGACGCCAACCCGGTGTTCCAGGGCAACGTCACCATGCGCCGCGACGACCAGTTCATGGGCGCCGACCAGCTCACCTTCGACAAGGAGAAGGGGCGCTACGCGGCCGACGGCAGCATCCGCTACCAGGCCGCCGGCCTGCGCGTGCGCGCCGCGCATGCGGAAGGCGACCAGGAGGCCGGCACCCATTCCATGCAGGACCTGCAGTACCAGCTGCTGTCGCGGCGCGGCAACGGCCGGGCGCGGAGCCTGGACATGGTCGGCGAGGTCGGCACCCTGCGCGAAACCACCTATTCCACCTGCCCGCCGGAAGCGCGCCACTGGGAGCTGCGGGCGAGCCGGATCGACATCGACACCGACAAGGGCATGGCGGTGGCGCGCGGCGCCAGCCTGCGGGTCGGCAAGGTGCCGGTGCTGTACATGCCGTGGTTCATGTTCCCGACCGACGACCGCCGCCGCACCGGCCTGCTGTTCCCGTCGATCTCCAATTCCGGCCGCAACGGCTTCGACTGGAAGCAGCCGATCTACCTGAACCTGGCGCCCGACTACGACGCCACCCTCAGCCCGCGCTGGATGAGCAAGCGCGGCGCGCTGCTCGGCGGCCAGTTCCGCTACCTGCTGGAAAACGGCAAGGGCACGCTGGACGGGGTGTGGATGCCGAACGACGAGCTGCGCGACCGCAGCCGCGGGCTGGCGCACTTCGAGGGCATCCAGAACCTGGGATCGAACTGGCAGGCGCGCGCCAACCTCAACTGGATCAGCGACCCGCGCTACTACGAGGATTTCAGCAACAGCATCGACGGCCTGTCGCAATCCATTGCGTACAGCGAGATCGGCGTCTACGGCCGCGGCCGCGACTGGACGGCCGGCGTCGGCGCCGACCACTGGCAGCTGGCCGACTACACCCTGACCGACCAGGTGCTGCCCTACGACCGCCTGCCGCGCGCGTTCATCAACTGGGAACGCGGGTTGGGCGGCGGCCTGCTGCGCGGCGGCGTCGATGCGGAGGCCGTGCGCTTCCACCATCCGGTCTATGCCGCCGGCTCGCGCCTCGACCTGCGCCCGTGGATCGGCATGCCGCTGGAAGGCGACGCCTGGTTCCTGCGCCCCACCCTGGCCTACCGCTACACCGGCTACTCGCTGGATCGCGCGCTGGGGCAGACGCTGGGCGGAGATTCGCCGACCCGTGGGCAGTCGATCTTCAGCGTCGACACCGGCCTGTTCTTCGACCGCGACACCCGGGTCAAGGGCAAGGACTACCTGCAGACGATCGAGCCGCGCCTGTTCTACCTGAACGTGCCCTACGCCGACCAGGACGACATGCCGGTGTTCGACACCCAGCCGCTGACCTTCAGCTGGGGCCAGCTGTTCCGCGAGAACCGCTATTCCGGCGCCGACCGCCAGGCCGACGCCAACCAGCTCACGCTGGCGCTCAGCACCCGCATGATCCGCCAGTCCGACGGCTTCGAGCGCTTCTCCGCCAGCTTCGGCCAGATCCGCTATTTCGAGGCATCGCGGGTGCATTTGCCGAACGAGCCGGTCACCGAGAAGGGCGGTTCGGCCTGGGTCACCGACGTCAACTACGCGCCGACCGACCGCTGGACCTTCGGCGCCTCCTACCAGCGCGACCCGAAATTCAAGCGCACCGACCTGGCCAGCGTGCGCGCCCGCTACCTGCTGCCCGACGACGGCGTGTTCAACCTGGCCTACCGCTACCGCCGGGAGCTGCTGGAACAGGTGGACGTGTCCTTCCTGTACCCGCTCAATCCCAGCTGGAGCCTGGTCAGCCGCGGCTACTATTCGCTGCGCGACGGCAAGGTGCTGGAAGCCTTGGCCGGCGTGCAGTGGGACAGCTGCTGCGTCGCCCTGCGCCTGGTCGCCCGCCGCTACGTGCACAACCGCGTGGGCGAGCTGAGCAACGCGCTGATGTTCGAGATCGAACTGAAGGGGCTCGGCTCGGCCGGCCAGGACACCCGCAAGGCCTTGCGCCGCGCCATCCTCGGCTACAATCGCGACGATCTCTATCTGGTGCCGCCGCAGACCGCCACGGGCCAGTCCTCCCCGCCCGACAACGCGAACACCATTCCATGACCCCAACCCATCGCCCGCGCGCCCCCCGTCTCCTGGCCGCCCTGCTGCCGCTCCTGCTGCTGGCCGGCGGCGCCTCCGCGCAGGAATTCCAGCCGGTCGACAAGATCGCCGCGGTGGTCAACGAGGACGTGATCCTGCGCAGCGAGCTGGATCGCGCGGTCGCCAACATCCGCAGCCAGTACGCCGGCCACGAGGATCAGCTGCCGCCGGCCGACGTGCTGACCCGGCAGGTGCTGGAACGCCTGATCCTGCTGCGCCTGCAGCTCGAGCGCGCCACCGACACCGGCATCACCGCCACCGACCAGGATCTGGAGCGCGCGGTGCAGGGCGTGGCCCAGCAGAACGGCCTGAACGTCGACCAGCTGCGCGCGCGGCTGGCGCAGGATGGCATGTCGTTCGCCGAATTCCGCAACAGCCTGCGCGACGAGATCATCACCCAGAAGCTGCGCCAGAGCTTCGCCCAGGGCCGCATCAACGTCAGCGAAGGCGAAGTCGACGCGGCAATGGCGAACGCCTCGGCCACCGTATCGCAGCAGTTCCACCTCGCCCACATCCTGATCGGCACGCCGGACGGCGCCAGCCCCGAGCAGATCGCCACCGCGCAGAAGAAGATCGAGGGAATCAAGGGCCTGCTCGACCGCGGCGAGATGACCTTCGCCGCCGCCGCCGTGCGCTACTCCGACAGCCCCAACGCGCTGGAAAGCGGCGACCTGGGCTGGCGCGGACTGAACGAGATCCCGCCGGCGTTCGCCGCCGCCATCCAGCAGATGCAAGACGGCGACGTGATCGGCCCGATCCGCGGTCCCAGCGGCTTCCAGCTGCTGCAGCTGGTCGGCACCCGTACCCAGGCGCCCGGCAGCGGCGAGAAGGTCACCCAGTTCTCCGCCCGCCAGATCCTGGTCAAGGTCGACGACAAGACCGACGACGCCGCGGCCAAGGCCAAGGCCGACACGCTGGCGGCCCGCCTGGCCGGCGGCGCGGACTTCGCCAAGCTGGCCGGCGAGGAATCCGACGACGCCACCACCCGCCGTCGCGGCGGCGACCTGGGCTGGTTCGGCGCCGACACCTACGGCACCGCCTTCGGCATGCAGGTGGCGGCGCTGGGCGACGGCCAGACCTCCGCCCCGTTCAAGACCGACGCCGGCTGGGTGATCATCCAGCGCAGCGGCAGCCGCGAGATCGCCGCCGGCGACGAGAACATGCGCGCGCAGGTGCGCGAGACCATCGGCCGGCGCAAGCTGGAAGAGGAATGGAACCGCTTCCTGCGCGAAACGCGCGGCGAAGCCTTCGTCGACGTGCGCGACGAGCAGGGCAAGTCCACCTTGCCCGAACTGCAGGAAACGCAGAAGGAAAAGCACAAGATGAAGCCGGTCGACGTGCATCCCGAGGGAAGCCGCGCAGCGTTCTGACGCAATGCGCCCCCGACTCGCACTCGTTCCCGGCGAACCGGCAGGCGTCGGCCCCGAACTCATGGTGCGCGCGGCCCAGCAGGACTGGGACGCGCGCTTGGTCGTGTTCGGCGATGCTGCCGTCCTGCATCGCGCCGCCGCGGCGCTGTCGCTGCCGCTGGAACTGCATCGCGCCGGCGAAACGCCGGCATCGGCGCGCAGCCTGGAAATCGTCGATATCCCGCATCCGGTGCAGGCCGCTTTCGGCGCGCCGGAGCCGGCGAACGCCGCCTCAGTCGTGGCGGCGCTGACCGGCGCCGCGCAGGCCTGCCTCGACGGCACGTTGGACGGCATGGTCACCGGCCCGGTGCACAAGGCCGCGATCAACGACGGCGGCATCCCCTACACCGGCACCACCGGATTGCTGGCCGCGCACGCCGGCTGCGAGGTGGTGATGATGCTGGCCAATCCGGCCATGCGGGTCGCCCTGCAGACCGTGCACCTGCCGCTGCGCGAGGTGGCCGACCGGATCGTGCCGGATGCGCTGGAGCGCACGCTGCGGATTGTCTATGACGCATTGCGCAAGCAGTTCGGCATCGCCGATCCCGCCATCGCCGTGCTCGGCCTGAACCCGCACGCCGGCGAGGACGGCCATCTGGGCAGCGAGGAACTCGACGTCATCATTCCCACGCTGGAACGCCTGCGCCTCGATGGGATGCAACTGATCGGCCCGCTGCCCGCCGACACCGCCTTCCTGCCCGAGAAACTGCGCGGCTTCGACGCGGTGCTGGCGATGTACCACGACCAAGGCTTGCCGGTGCTCAAGCACGCCGACTTCGCCCACGCGGTGAACATCACCCTCGGCTTGCCCTACCCGCGCGTGGCGGTGGATCACGGCACCGCGCTGGATCTGGCCGGCAAGGGCGTCGCCGATCCGTCCAGCCTGTTCGCCGCGATCCGCTGCTGCACGCAGCTGGCCGACGGGCGGAAGCGCGTCTGATGGAGACGATTTCTTTCGACGACTTCCTGAAGGTCGAACTGCGCGTCGGCCGCGTGCTCTCCGCCGAACCGTTCGCGCAGGCGCGCAAGCCGGCCTATGTCCTGCACGTCGATTTCGGGCCGGAGCTGGGCGTGCGCAAGTCCAGCGCGCAGATCACCGCGCACTACCGCCCCGAGGATCTCGTCGGCCGGCTGGTCGTCGCCGTAGTCAATTTCCCGGACAAACAGATCGGCCCGCTGATGTCCGAATGCCTGGTGACCGGCTTCCACGACGCCGACGGGGCGGTGGCGCTGTGCGTGCCGGACCGGGACATACCGTTGGGGGCGCGATTGCTATGAGCACAGGCTTCACCGAACCCGCCAAGAAGCATCTGGGCCAGAACTTCCTGCACGACAGGAGCGTGATCGACCGGATCGTGCAGGCCATCGACCCGCAGCCGGGCGACGTCGTCGTCGAGATCGGCCCCGGCCAAGGCGCGCTGACCTTCCCGCTGCTGAAGCGGCACGGCGACGTCACCGCCATCGAATTCGACCGCGACCTGCACGCGCCGCTGCAGGCCGCCGCGCGCGAACACGGCACGTTGCACCTGATCGAAGGCGACGTGCTCGGCGTGGACTTCACCGCGCTGGCGGCGCAGCGCGGCGACGCCCGCGGGCAGATCCGGCTGGCCGGCAACCTGCCCTACAACCTCAGCTCACCGATCCTGTTCCACGCGCTGGACCACGCCGCCGCGATCCGCGACATGCACTTCATGCTGCAGAAGGAAGTGGTCGAGCGCATGGCCGCCGGCCCCGGCAGCAAGGTCTACGGCCGCCTGAGCGTGATGCTGCAGGCATACTGCGCGGTGACGCCGCTGTTCGTGGTGCCGCCGGGCGCGTTCCGGCCCGCGCCGAAGGTCGATTCGGCGGTGGTGCGGCTGGTGCCGAAGCCGGCAGACAAGATCGAAGTGGCCGACCATCGCGCCTTCGCCAACGTCGTCCGCGCCGCCTTCGGCCAGCGCCGCAAGACCCTGCGCAACGCGCTCAATAGCGTGGCCGACGCCGACGCCATCGAGGCCGCCGGCCTGCGCCCGGACGCGCGCGCGGAGCAGATCGAAGTGGCCGGCTTCGTGCGCCTGGCCAACCTGCTCGCCTCCGCCTGAACGCGCCGCCCGCGACGGCGGGCGCAGCGCGCCGCACGCCCGCTAGAATGGCGGCATGAGCAGCAACGATTACCAGTTCGACATCGCGGTCGATGCGCGCTTCCTGGACGACCAGTCCGCGCCGGAAGAAGACCGCTACGTGTTCGCCTACACCATCCGCATCCACAACCGCGGCAAGGTGCCGGCGCGCCTGCTGGGCCGCCACTGGCTGATCACCGACGGCAACGGCCGCGTGCGCGAGGTGGAAGGCGAAGGCGTGGTCGGCGAGCAGCCGTGGCTGCGCCCGGGCGAGGGGTTCGAATACACCTCGGGCGCGGTGCTGGAAACCGACATCGGCACCATGCGCGGCAGCTACGACATGCTGGCCGACGACGGCACCCGCTTCGCCGCGCCGATCCCGGCGTTCACCCTGTCCATCCCGCGCACGTTGCACTGAGGCGGTGGACTGATGGCCGTCTGGGCAATCGGCGACCTGCAGGGTTGCTACGACGTCACCCAGCGCCTGCTGGAGAAGCTCCGCTTCGATCCGGCGGCGGACCGGCTGTGGTTCTGCGGCGACCTCGTGAATCGCGGCGGCCAGTCGGTCGAAACCCTGCGGCTGGTGCATTCGCTGCGCGAGGTGAGCCACACGGTGCTGGGCAACCACGACCTGTCGCTGCTGGCGGTGGCCGAGCGCACGCCCGAGGAGCAGCGCCGGGTCAATCCCGACCTGCAGGGCGTGCTGTTCGCGCCCGATGCGCAGGAACTGCTGACCTGGCTGCGCGGGCAGAAGCTGGCGCACGTGGACCGCAAGCTGGGCTGGATGATGGTGCATGCCGGCCTTGCGCCGAAGTGGACGACGCAGCTCGCAGAAAAACATGCGCGCGAAGTCGAGGCGCGGCTGCACGGCGACAACTACCGCAAGCTGCTGAAGAACATGTACGGCGACGGCCCCGATTGGTCGCCGCGGCTGGGCGGGATCGAGCGCGAGCGCGCGATCATCAACATCTTCACCCGCATGCGCTATTGCAGCCCGCGCGGGCGGATCGCGTTCGAGCACAAGGGCGCGCCCGGCAGCCAGCCGCCCGGCCTGTATCCGTGGTTCTCGGTGCCCGGCCACGCGCCGCGCGACCTGAAGATCGTGTGCGGGCACTGGAGCACGCTGGGCCTGTTCCTCGGCCACGGCGTGCACGCCATCGACACCGGCGCGGTGTGGAGCGGCAAGCTCACCGCGCTGCAGCTGGACGCCGAGGGCCTGAACGTGGTGCAGGTGCCGGGCCGCGACGTGCCCGCGCCGGCGCCGAAGCAGCGCCCGCCGAAACCGCACAAGCCGCACGGCCAGCGCCGCCACGACGGCGGCCACAACCACAACGGTCAGGCGCGCTCGTAGTCCACGAAGGCGAACGCGAACGCATGCGCCGCATCCGCCGGATGCGCGCTGCGTGCGGTTTCCCGCCAATCGTCCGCATCGAAGCGCGGGAAGAACGCATCGGCGCCGTCGATCCGCGCATCGACATGGGTGAGGTGCAGCCGCGTGGCGCGCGGCAACGCCAGCGCATAAATCTCGCCGCCGCCGATCACGCACAGCTCGCCGGCCTCGCCGGCGGCAAGCGCGATGGCCTCGTCCAGCGACGCCACCGCCTGCATGCCGTCGAACGGCACGCTGCCGCCGCGCGTCAGCACCAGGTTGCGCCGCTTCGGCAGCGCGCGGCCCAGCGATTCCGCCGTCTTGCGGCCCATCAGCACCGGCTTGCCCAGCGTCAGCGCCTTGAAGCGCTTCAGGTCGTCCGGCAGGTGCCACGGCAGCGCGTTGCCCTTGCCGATGGCATTGTGGCGATCCAGCGCGGCGATGAGGGAAAGCTGCGTCATCCGGTTCCTTGCCGTCGTTCCCGCAAACGCGGGCACACAGTGTCTTTCATTGACGCCGCAACAGGCAAAGACGCCGAACTCCCGCCTTCGCGGGAGTGACGGTATTGCTCAGACGGCGACCGGCGCCTTGATCGCCGGCCACGGATCGTAGCCTTCGATGGCGATGTCCTCGAAGCGGAAGCCGAAGATGTCCTTCACCTCCGGATTCAGCCGCAGCGCCGGCAGCGCGCGCAGCGTGCGCGCCAGCTGTTCGCGCGCCTGCTCGAAATGGTTGGAGTACAGGTGCGCGTCGCCCAGCGTGTGCACGAAATCGCCCACGCCCAGCTCGCAAACCTGCGCCACCATGTGGGTGAGCAACGCGTAGCTGGCGATGTTGAACGGCACGCCGAGGAAGATGTCGCCGCTGCGCTGGTAGAGCTGGCAGCTCAGGCGACCGTCCGCCACGTAGAACTGGAACAGCGAGTGGCAGGGCATCAGCGCCATCTTCGGCAGGTCCGCCACGTTCCACGCCGACACGATCAGCCGGCGCGAATCCGGGTTGCGCTTGATCTCGTCGATCAGCCACGCGATCTGGTCGACCGTGCTGCCGTCCGCGCCTTCCCAGCTGCGCCACTGCTTGCCGTACACCGGCCCCAGCTCGCCGTCGGCATCGGCCCACTCGTCCCAGATGCTGACCTTGTTGTCCTTCAGGTAGGCGATGTTGGTCTCGCCCTGCAGGAACCACAGCAGCTCGTGGACGATCGAGCGCAGGTGCAGCTTCTTGGTCGTCACCAGCGGGAAGCCTGCGCGCAGGTCGAAGCGCATCTGCCAGCCGAACACGCTGCGGGTGCCGGTGCCGGTGCGATCGGCCTTCTCCGTGCCGTGCTCCAGCACATGGCCGAGCAGGTCGAGGTACTGCCGCATCAGCGCGGCTCCGGCATCAGCGTCGGCGCGCTGCGCGACTTCCACAGCCAGAACAGGCCCAGCAGGATCAGCGGCGTGCTCAGCACCTGTCCCATCGTCAGCCAGCCGAAGGCGAGGTAGCCCAGCTGCGCGTCGGGCTCGCGCACGAACTCGACCAGGAAGCGGAAGCTGCCGTACAGCAGCGCGAACAGCCCGGACACGGCATAGCGCGGGCGCGGCCGGCGCGAATACCAGACCAGCGCGCAGAACATCACCAGCCCTTCCAGCGTGGCCTGGTAGAGCTGGGAAGGGTGGCGCGCGAATGCGTCCAGCAGGCCGGCGTCGAACTGCGCCTTCAGCGTGGCCGCGTCCATCGACGCGAACGGCTCCGGCAGCGCGCGCGGGAACACCACGCCCCAGCCGTCGAACGCGGTGCCCTGCGTGGGCTTGCCCCACAATTCGCCGCCGATGTAGTTGCCGAGGCGACCGAAGCCCAGCCCGGCCGGCACCAGCGGGGCGACGAAATCGACTGTGTCGAAGACATGCAGGCGATGCCGCCGCGACCACCACACCACCGCCGCCAGCACGCCCAGCAGGCCGCCGTGGAAGCTCATCCCGCCTTCCCAGACCTTGAAGATCATCAGCGGATCGCCAAGGAAGACCGGCAGGTCGTAGAACAGCACGTAGCCGATGCGCCCGCCCAGCACCACGCCGAGCATGGCGTAGAACATCAGGTCGCCGAAGCCGTTCTCGTCCACGCCCGGCAGCCGTCCCGCGCGCACCCGGCGGCGGCCCAGCCACCACGCCACCGCGAAGCCGAGCAGGTACATCAGGCCGTACCAGTGGATCTTCAGCGGCCCGAGGGACAGGGCGATCGGATCGATCTGGTGCAGGATGGGCATTCGGTCGGGCTCCGGTCGGGAATCGGTCAGGACAGCGCGCTTACCACTCGCCGGCGCCCGGCACGTGGTGCGCGGCGGCCTTGCGGCGCATCAGCAGATTCAGCCACTCGACCATCACCGAGAAGGCCATCGCGAAATAGATGTAGGGCTTGGGCACGTGCACGTCCAGCCCGTCCAGCACCAGCACCGCGCCGACCAGCAGAATGAAGGCCAGCGCCAGCATCTTCACGGTCGGGTTGGCGTCGATGAAGGCGCCCAGCGGATTGGCGGCCAGCAGCATGATGGCGACCGCGGCCAGGATCGCGAACACCATGATCGGGATGTGCTGGGCGATGCCCACCGCGGTGATCACCGAATCCAGCGAGAACACGATGTCGATCACCGCGATCTGCGCGATCACCAGCCCGAACACCGCCGACGCCTTGGTGGTGCGCGGATCCTCGTCCTCGCCGCCGCCGATCAGGTCGCGGATTTCCAGCACGCCCTTCACCAGCAGGAAGGCGCCGCCCAGGATCAGCACCAGGTCGCGGATCGAGATGCCCTTGCCCAGCAGCACGAACAGGTCCTGCGACATCCGCGCCAGATGCGCCAGCGTCACCAGCAGCAGGATGCGGGTGATGCAGGCCACCGCGATGCCCAGCTTGCGCGCCACCGGGCGGCGCTGTTCGGGCAGGCGGCCGACCGCGATCGAGATGAACACCAGGTTGTCGATGCCCAGCACGATCTCCAGCCCGCTCAGCATCAGCAGGGTCAGCCAGGCGTCGGGCGAGGCGAGGAAACTCAGGTCCATTCTTCAGCTCTTCGGGGAAATGGCGCGGCGCGCACGTTTCGGGGGCCGCGCGTCAAAGCCAGCGCGGCAACAGCAGCAGCGCCCACACCAGCACCACGTTCATCATCAGCACGAACACGGCGGCCGAGCCCATGTCCTTGGCCCGTCCGGCCAGTTCGTGGTGCTCGGCGCCGTAGCGCTCGATCACCGCCTCCATCGAGGAGTTCATCAGCTCCATCGCCATGACCAGCAGGCAGCTGCCGATCAACAGCGCGCGCTCCACGCCGTCGGCGCCCAGGTGCCAGCCCAGCGGGCCCAGCACCACGAACATGCAGACTTCGAGCCGGAACGAGGATTCGTGCAGCCAGGCCGCGCGCAGGCCGAGCAGCGACCACTTCGCCGCGCGCATCACCCCGGCCGGGCCGCGCGGCAGGTGTCCGTACAGATCAGCCATGCGAACGCACCCGGTGGCGGCTGGGCATGGCGGAATCGGGAACAGGCATCGGCGGTCGCAGCGGACAAGGCGGAACCGGCATTTTGCCATACGGCCCGCGCCCGGCTCCGTTAAGGGGCGCAAACGCGCCCCTTGGGGGTATACCTCCGCGCGGGGAGCGGTCGGGTGAGGGTTCGGGCACGAACGGTGCCGCCGGCTCCGCCGTCCCCTCATCCGCCCTTCGGGCACCTTCTCCCGGAGGGAGAAGGAAAAGCCGCCCGGCAAGGCGAAGAAGGCGCTTACTGCGAGCGCAACGCCTCGATCGGATCCAGCAGCGAGGCCTTGCGCGCCGGGTAGTAGCCGAAGAACAGGCCGGTGCAGATCGAGAACGTCGCCGCCAGCAGCACCACCTTGGCGTTGAGCTCGACCGGCAGGTCGCCGAACTTGCCGACCACCAAGGCGCCGACCACGCCGATCGCGATGCCGATCACGCCGCCGATCAGCGAGATCAGCATCGCCTCGGCCAGGAACTGCCGGCGCACGTCGCTCGGGCCCGCGCCCACCGCCATCCGCAGGCCGATCTCGCGGATGCGCTCGGTCACCGACACCAGCATGATGTTCATGATGCCGATGCCGCCGATGATCAGGCAGATGCCGGCCACCGCGCCCAGCAGCTTGGACATCAGATTGGTGGTGGCGGTGCGGGTGGCGACGATCTGGCTGATGTTGCGGACCACGAAGTCGTCGTCCGCGCCCGGCTCGATCTTGTGGCGCTGGCGCAGCAGGCTCTCGATCTCGGCCTGCGCGCTGGCGAGGTTCTTCGCGTCGTCCACGCCCACCGCGATGGCCTGCACCGCCCCCGGCGGCATGCTCTGCGAACTGGACAGGCGGCGGCGCGCGGCTTCCAGCGGCACCACCACGATGTCGTCCTGGTCCTGGCCGAAACCGCCCTGCCCCTTGGACGCCAGCACGCCGACCACGGTGAACGGCACGCGGCCCAAGCGCACGGTCTGGCCGATGCCGTCCTCGTCGTCGCCGAACAGCGCCTTGCGCACGGTTTCGCCCAGGATCACGGGTTTCGCGCCGCCGCCGTAGTCGCCGGCGTCGAATCCCTGGCCCTTGGCCACCTGCCAATCGTTGATCGCGAACCAGTCCGGCTCCACGCCCTGCCATTGGGTGGACGCGTTGTTCTCGGCGTACACCACCTGGGTGCCGCCGCGCAGCGAACCGGCGGCGTACTGCACCTCCGGCACTTCGTTGCGGATCGCTTCCACGTCGCCTTCGCCCAGCGTCCAGCGGCTGCCCTGCGCAATGCGCGCGCCGCCCGGCCCCATCCCGCCGAAGCTGCTGATGTCCAGCCGCTGCGAGCCGAGGCCCGAGACCATCTTGTCGATCTCGGCCTGGGTGCCCTGGCCGATCGACACCATCACGATCACCGCCGCGATGCCGATGATCACGCCCAGCGAGGTCAGCGCGCTGCGCATCCAGTTGCCGCGCAGCGCGAAGAACGCGGTGCGCAGGATGTCGGTGAAGCTCATGCGGCCTCCGCTTCGGTCTGCGCGTGCAGCTCGCCATCGCGCATCACGTAGGTGCGGTCGGCGTGCGCCGCGACGTGCGCGTCGTGGGTGATCAGGATGACGGTGTGGCCGTCGTCGCGCAGGCGCTTGAACAGGGCGAGGATTTCCTCGCCGGTCTTGCTGTCCAGCGCGCCGGTGGGTTCGTCGGCCAGCAGGATCGGCGGATGGTTGACCAGCGCGCGGGCGATCGCCACGCGCTGCTGCTGACCGCCGGACAGCTCGTTGGGGAAATGCCCGGCGCGCCCGCCCAGCCCCACCGCCTCCAGCGCCGCCAGCGCGCGGCGGCGGCGCTCGGCCGGCGGGATCTGCGCGTAGCCCATCGGCATCGCCACATTGTCGGTGGCGTCCATGCGCGGCAGCAGGTGGAAGCCCTGGAACACGAAGCCGATCTTGTCGCGGCGCAGCGCCGCCAGCTGCTCGGCGTCCAGCGTCGACACGTCCACGCCGTCGCATTCGTAGCGGCCGGAAGTGGGCGTGTCCAGGCAGCCGATCAGGTTCATCAGCGTGGACTTGCCCGAACCCGACGGCCCCATGATCGCGACGAACTCGCCGCGCTCGATGCGCAGGTCCACGCCCTGCAGCGCCACCACTTCCGCCTCGGTGCCGGGCGAATACACCTTGCCCAGCCCCCGCGTGAGGATGACCGGCACCGCGTCCGCCGCGGCCATCACTTGCTCTCCGTGGCCGCGCGCTCGCCGGAAATGATCAGGTCGCCTTCCTTGATGTCGCGCCCGGACACCTCGGTGCTGCTGCCGTCGCTGACGCCGACCTTGACCATCACCGCCTGCGGCCTGCCGTTCGCCAGCTTGTAGGCCACCACGCGCTTTGCGTTGAGCTGCGCGTCCAGGCCGGCGTTCCACTTCGCGCGCTGGGCGTCGTCGAGGGTCGCCACGAAGGCCGAGAACTGCTGGTTGAAGCGGTCGCGCATGCGCGAGCGCATCTGCGCCATCATGCCGGCGTCGCCGCGGCCCTGGCCGCCGCCCATCCGCATGCCGGGGCCGCCGCCGAACAGCCGGCTGCCGCCCTGCTGCTGGCCCTGCGCGCTCTGCTGCGCCTGCGCGGCGCGCTCGGCCTGGCGCTGCTGCATCTCCTGCAACGCGCCGTCGAACGCGGCCTTCTGCTCCGCCGACAGGCCCAGCGTCGCCGCCAGGTTCTGCAGGTCCTCGCCCATGCCCGGACCGCGGCCGGCGCCGCCATTCTGGCCGCCCTGCGCCGCGCCTTCCGGCTTCATGTCGGCCAGCGCCGAGCCGTCCGCCGGCTTGAAGCGCAGCGCCGCGTTGCCCACCTTGAGCACGCCCTCGCGCTTGCTGACCTCGATTTCCGCGTTGACGGTCAGCCCCGGCAGCAGGGTGCCGTCGGTGTTGTCCACGGTCACCACCACCGGGTAGGTCACCACGTTGTTGGTGGTGGTGGCGGCCAGCCGCACCTGCTCCACCGTGCCCTTGAACTGGCGGTCGGGGAAGGCGTCGGCGGTGAAGCTCACGGCCTGGCCGACCTTGACCTGGCCGATGTCGGATTCGTCGACGGCCAGCTCGATCTTCATCTTCGACAGGTCTTCGGCGATGGTGAACAGCTCCGGCGCCGAGAAGCTGGCCGCCACGGTCTGGCCCGGCTCGATGCTGCGGGTCAGCACCACGCCGTCCACCGGCGAGCGGATGACCGCGCGGTCGATGTTCACCTCGGTGTTCTTCAGCGAGGCGGTCTGCTGGCGGATCTGCGCCTGCGCCGAGTTCACCTGCGCCTGCGCCTGCTGGAACGCGGCGCGCGCCTGGTCGACGTCGCCCTGCGCCACCAGCTTCTGCTGGCCCAGGTCGGCCTTGCGGCGGTAGTCCAGTTCGGCGTTCTTCAGCGTCGCCTGCGCCTGCGCCAGCGAGGCGCGGGCCGAGGCGATCTGCGCGTTGCCCTGCTCCAGCTGCGCCTGGTAGGTGCTGGGGTCGATCCGCGCCAGCACGTCGCCCTTCTTCACCGGCGAATTGAAATCGACCAGCACGTCGGTGACCTGCCCGGAAATCTGGCTGCCCACGGTGACGGTGGTGATGGCGCTGAGCGTGCCGGTGGAGGAGATGGCCACGCGGATGTCGCCGCGCTGCACCGTCTCGGTGCGGTAGCCGCCGGCCGCGTCGGCCTGCCCGCGCTTGTGCCAGAAATAGCCGCCGGCCGCGAGGACGGCCACGATGGCGACGGCCACGCCGATCTTGCGCAGGGGGAAGGTGCTACGGGGACGGCGTGTCTGGCTCATGCGTGGGCAGTCGGGGAGGATTGACGGGTGGGAACGCGCGGCTGCGCATCCGGTTGACAGCGGCGCATCCTGACCGGCGCGCGCGCGCCGCAACCGTGCCGTCAGTCATGGCCCCGCTTCGGCCGAAGTCAGCCGAACAGGATGGTCGCCTGCGTCCCGCGCCCCGGCGCGCTCTCCAGCCGCAGCGGCCAGCCGCAGCGCTGGCCCAGCCTGTGGGCGATGGACAGGCCCAGCCCCGGCCCGGCCACCTGCTCGCCCTCGCCGCGGTAGAACGGCTCGAACGCGCGCGCCAGCGTCGCCGCGTCCATGCCGATGCCGGTGTCTTCCACGCACAGCCGGTCCGCCTGCAGACAGACCCGCACTTCGCCGGCGTCGGTGAAGCGCACCGCGTTGCCCAGCAGATTGCCCAGCATCACCTGCAGCACCCGCGGCGGCGCGTGCAGCACCGGCTCGGCCTCGATCTCCAGCCGCAGCTCCAGCCCCTTGTAGCGCAGCAGCGGCAGCACGCGCTCCAGCTCGTGCTCCACTACCTCGCGCACCCGCACCTCTTCCAGCTCCATCACCGTCTGCTCGCAGCGCGCCAGCAGCAGCAGCGCGTCGATGATCGCCTCCATGCCCGCCACCGCGTCCTGGATGCGCCCCAGCGAGCGACGCGAGGCGTTCGACAGACCGTCGTCATGGGCGATCAGGTCGCTGGCGACCCGGATCACGGTCAGCGGCGTGCGCAGCTCATGGCTGGCGTCGCGGGTGAAATCGCGCTCGCGGGATTCAGCATCCGCAGCCGGTCCGACGGCTGGCAAGGAACTGGGCGAGTGCGTGGACATGGCCGCGGACAATGCGCTACGCCGCCAGATCCGCGATCCGGTAGCCGGCGCTTTGCACGGTGTGCAGCAGCGGCCGTTCGAACGGCTTGTCCATGACCTTGCGCAGGTTGTACAGGTGGCTGCGCAGGGTGTCGGAATCCGGCAGCTCGTCGCCCCAGATCTCGCGCTCGATCTCCTGCCGGCTGACCACCCGCGGCGACTCGCGCATCAGGATCGACAGCAGGCGCAGCGCGATCGGCGACAGCTGCAGCTCGCAGCCGGCGCGGGTGGCGCGCAGCGAGGCCGGATCCAGGGACAGGTCGGCGACCTGCAAGACCTCCGAACCCACCTGGCGGCGGTCGCGGCGGATCAGCGCGTGCAGGCGCGCTTCCAGTTCGCGGATCGCGAACGGCTTGGTCAGGTAGTCGTCGGCGCCCGACGACAGCCCGGTCAGCTTGTCGTCCAGCGTGTCGCGCGCGGTCAGCATCAGGATCGGCGTGGACTTGCGCGCCTCGGCGCGCAGCCGCCGGCAGACCTCGATGCCGTCCAGCCGCGGCAACATCAGGTCGAGCACGATGGCGTCGTAGGCGTTCTCCGCCGCCAGCCTGTAGCCGTCCACGCCATCGGCCGCGTAGTCCACTTCGAACCCGCGGCTTTCCAGGTATTCGCCCACCATCTCGGAGATGTTGCGGTTGTCCTCGACGATGAGTACCAGTCCCGCCTGTTCCTGTTCGCGCATGCGCGCCTCGTTTGGATAGCCCTTGGAAAAACATGCCCATCCGCAGGTCGACACGGCGTGAAGAAGACTAAACTGCGCCCCGCTCCGGACATTCCGTGGAAGTCTCGCATGCCGTACGCCCGCTTGCTGTCGCCGCTTCTTCTGGTGTTCTCGAACGTGTTCATGACGTTCGCCTGGTACGGTCACCTCAAACACAAGGAGGTGGCGCTGCCCAAGGTCATCCTGATCAGCTGGGGGATCGCCTTCTTCGAATACATGTTGATGGTGCCGGCCAACCGCATCGGCAGCACCGTCTACAGCGCGCCGCAGCTCAAGGGCATGCAGGAGGTCATCACCCTGCTGGTGTTCGCCGGCTTCTCCGCCTTCTATCTCGGCCAGCCGCTGAAGTGGAACCATTGGGCGGGGTTCGCGCTGATCCTGGTGGCGGCGTGGCTGATCTTCCAGGAGTGACGCCGATGTCGCAGAGGCATCCGTGTGGCCGGGGCCCGCTCAGGGACCATCGGCGGCATGGATGCCGCCGATGAGCCTACATGGACGTATTCACGGCGTGTCCCTGGGCGGGTTCCGGCCGCACGGATGCCGCCCGCATCATCGCTAGAACGGAATGCGGCCGATCAGGATGTCCCGGTACATCACCCAGTCGCCGGCGAAGGAATAGAGCGGATGCTTGAAGGTGGCCGGGCGGTTCTTCTCGAAGAAGAAGTGGCCGATCCAGGCGAAGGCGTAGCCCGAGAGCAGCGCCGCCAGCAGCCACCAGGCATTGCCGCTCTTGATCGCCAGCACGATGAAGCCGATGGCGAAGCTCGTGCCGGTGAAATGCAGCCGCCGGCAGGTGCGGTTGCGGTGTTCGCCCAGATAGAACGGATAGAACTCGCGGAAGCTGGCGAAACCCTCGCTCATCGCTTGCCTTCCTTCTCCGCCGCCTTGGCCAGGTCCCAATAGCGATCCTGCGCGTCCAGCGGTTTCCCGGCAAGGCCGCCGTCCGCCTCGGCCAGCGCTTCCATCGCGCGGAAGCGGCGCTCGAACTTGCGGTTGGCGCGGCGCAGCGCGCCGCCCACGTCGACCTTGGCGTGCCGCGCCAGATTGGCGCAGACGAACAGCACGTCGCCGATCTCGTCCTCCAGCCGGTCGCGCGCTTCGGCATCGCCCGGCGCGGCGGCGACGGCGTCGAACTCGGCGCGCACCTCGTCGAGTTCCTCGCGCAGCTTGTCCAGCACAGGCGCAGGATCTGGCCAGTCGAAGCCGACCTTGGCCGCCTTGTGCTGCAGCTTCACCGCGCGCTGCCATTCCGGCAGCCCGCGCGAAATGCCGGCCAGCGCCGACGCGTCGGCTTCGCCCTTCGCCTCGCGCTCGGCGCGCTTGATCGCGTCCCAGTTGCGCAGCACTTCGCCGCTGTCGTCCGCATGCATGTCGCCGGCCGCTCCCGGCATCCTGCCTCCCGCGGCATTGGCACATCCCTGTGCGGCAAATACATGCGGATGCCGACGCACCATCTTGTCGCAGATCGCAGCCGCCACGTCATCGAAATCGAAGGCGCCGGCCTCCTCCGCCATCCGCGCGTGGAACGCCACCTGCAGCAGCAGGTCGCCCAGCTCATCCTTCAGGTCGGCCATGTCGCCCCGGTCGATGGCGTCGGCGACCTCGTAGGCTTCCTCGATGGTGTACGGCGCAATCGTGGCGAAGTCCTGTTCGAGATCCCAGGGACAGCCGCCGTCCGGATCGCGCAGCTTCGCCATGATGGCGAGCAGTTGCGCGATGTTTTCCGTCTTGTCTTGCATCGGTGAACCTCAGGAACATCCGGACGCGGATCAATGCGGATGACGCGGATAAAGCCTTTTCGCATCCGAAGCTTCATCCGTGTCGTCCGCGCCAATCCGCGTCAAAAAATCAAACCCAATCCCGCCACGGCAGTGCGACATCGCCGAGCGCGACGAAATCGCCATTGAGCAGCGTGTCGCGCTGGTTGTAGCGGAACGGGCGGCCGCGCGGATCGAGCACCGCGCCGCCGGCCGCCTCCAGGATCGCCTGCCCGGCGGCGGTGTCCCATTCGCTGGTCGGGCCGAAGCGCGGATACAGGTCCATCGCGCCCTCGGCGATCCGGCAGAACTTCAGCGAGGAGCCGCAGCCCAGCACCTCGCTGCCCGGCAGCGCGTCCAGCAGCGCCTGCGTGCGCGCGTCGCGGTGCGAGCGGCTGGCGGCGATGCGCAACGGCGAGGCGGCGGGAATGCGCGCATGGATCGGCACGTCGGTGTCGGCGTCGCGGCGGAACGCGCCGCGACCGGGCGCGCCGTGCCACAGCGCGCCGGTGACCGGCTGCTGGATCACGCCGAAGGTCGTCACGCCCTCCTCGATCAGCGCGATGTTGACGGTGAACTCGCCGTTGCGCTTGACGAACTCGCGGGTGCCGTCCAGCGGATCGACCAGCCACAGCGTCTTCCACGCGCGGCGCTCGGCGATGTCGGCGTCCTTCGATTCCTCCGACAGCACCGGGATGTCCGGCGTCAGCGCACGCAGGCCGGCGACGATGCAGCGGTGCGAGGCCAGGTCGGCGGCGGTCAGCGGCGAGTTGTCATCCTTGTGCTGGACCGCGGCATCCACCTCGAACGACGCGCTGTCGTAGACGGCGAGGATCTCGGCGGCGGCCCTGCGCGCGAGGCCGATCACGGCGTCGCGCAGCGCGTCATTCATGTGCATGCTGCTGCAACCATTCGCGGGCGATGAACAATGCCGCGATGGTGCGGCCCTCGGAAAAGTCTTCCTGCAAAATCAGCCGGTCCAGCTCGGCCAGCCTCCACGGCACCACTTCGAGCTCTTCCGGCTCGTCGCCGGGCAGGCGCTGCGGATACAGGTCGCGCGCCAGCACCACGTGGGTCTGGTGGCTCATGTAGGTGGGCGCCAGCGTCAGGCTGCGCAGCACGTGCAGGTCGCGGGCGCCATAGCCGGCCTCCTCCATCAGCTCGCGGTTGGCGGCCTCGACCGGCGTCTCGCCGGCGTCGATGCGGCCCTTGACCAACCCCAACTCGTAGCGGTGCACGCCGGCCGCATATTCGCGGACCAGCAGCACGGTCTCGGCGTCCAGCATCGGCACCACCGCCACCGCGCCGTGACCGCGCCCGTGCAAGCGCTCGTACAGGCGGCGCTCGCCGTTGCTGAACTCCAGGTCGAGCCGCTCCATGCGGTACGGGCCGGCGTCGTGCTCGGTGATGCCGTGGATGACGGGCAGGCGGCGGCTCATGCGGCCGCCCCGGCGGCGATAATGGCGGGATGGAAGGATTTCACGATGGCCCCATGATAGCCGCCACCGATGACTGGCGCGCGCGCGACCTGGCCGTGCTCTGGCATCCGTGCACGCAGATGCGCGAGCACCCGCATGCGCTTCCGTTGTTCCCGGTGGCGCACGGCGAAGGCGCCTGGCTGGTCGGCTTCGATGGCCGCCGCGTGCTGGACGGCGTCAGCAGCTGGTGGACCAATCTGCACGGCCACGCCGAGCCGCGCATCGCCGAAGCCATCGCCCGGCAGGCGCGGACGCTGGAGCAGGTGATCCTGGCCGGTTTCTCGCACGCGCCCGCCGTCGAACTGGCCGAGCGCCTGCTCGCCATCGCCCCGCGCGAGGCCGGTCGCGGTCCGCTGTCCAAGGTGTTCTATGCCGACAACGGCTCGGCCGGCGTGGAAGTGGCGCTGAAGATGGCCTTCCATTGGTTCCACAATCGCGGCATCGAAGGGCGCACCAAGTTCGTCGCGCTGACCGGCAGCTACCACGGCGAAACGCTGGGCGCGCTGTCGGTGGGCGACATCCCGCTGTACCGCCGCGTGTACGCGCCGCTGCTGCTGGAAACGCTGTTCGCGCCTTCCCCCGACGCGTTCGGCGCGCGCGACGCCGCCGAAGCCGAGCGCCTCGCCCACGCCGCCGCCGACGCACTGGCGCAGTTGCTCGATGCGCACGCAGGCGAAATCTGCGCGCTGATCGTGGAACCGCTGCTGCAATGCGCCGGCGGCATGCGCATGCACCATCCCGCCTGGCTGCGCCGCGCGCGCGAACTCTGCGACGCGCACGGCGTGTTCCTGATCGCCGACGAGATCGCCACCGGCTTTGGCCGCACCGGCACGCTGTTCGCCTGCGAGCAGGCTGGCATCCAGCCCGACCTTTTATGCCTGTCCAAAGGCCTGACCGGCGGCTTCCTGCCGCTGTGCGCGGTGCTGGCGACGCAAGCCATCTACGACGGCTTCCTCGACGACTCGCGCGAGCGCGCGTTCCTGCATTCGCACAGCTACAGCGGCAACCCGCTGGCCTGCGCGGCGGCGTTGGCTTCGCTGGACATCCTCGAACGCGACGGCGTGCTGGCGCGGAACCGCGCAACCGCCGCGAAGATGGCCGTGCTGGCCGCACCGTTCCGGGCGCACCCGGCGGTGGCCGAAGTGCGCCAGACCGGCATGGTGGTTGCCATCGAACTGCATCCGGAAACCGGCAACGCCGAGGACGGCCACGCGGTGGAGATCGCCGGCCGCCGCGGCCTGCGCATGTACCGCGCGGCGCTGGACGCCGGCGCGCTGCTGCGCCCGCTGGGCGACGTGCTGTACTGGATGCCGCCCTACTGCATCGACGACGCGCAGCTCGACCTGCTGGCGCGCGCCACCGCCGCCGCACTGGAGGAAGCCACCCGATGCGCCTGACCCGCAGCTTCGTCGCCCTGCCCTTGCAGTCGGGCGACACCGTGACCCTGCCGGACGATGCCGCCGCGCATCTCGTCCGCGTGCTGCGCCTGCAGGCGGGCGATGCCTGCGTGCTGTTCAACGGCGACGGCTTCGACTACGACGCCCGCATCGTCGCCGCCGACAAACGTGGCGCGCAGGCGGAGGTGCTCGGCGCGCGTCGGATCGACAACGAATCGCCGCTGCGCATCTCGCTGGTGCAGGGCATCGCCCGCGGCGAAAAAATGGACCTGATCTTGCAGAAGGCGACCGAACTCGGCGTCGCCCGCATCCTGCCGGTGGACAGCGAGCGCAGCGAAGTGAAGCTGGACGCGCAGCGCGCCGCCAAGCGGCTGGCGCACTGGCGCGAAGTGGTGGTCTCCGCCTGCGAGCAGAGCGGCCGCGCGGTCGTGCCCGAAGTGCTGGCGCCGCAGCCGCTGGCGCAGGGCGCCGCGCTGCGCGAGGGACACGGCTTCCTCCTCGATCCATTCGCCGACCGCACGCTGGCCTCGCTGCAAGGCGGCGAACTGCGAGTCTGCACGCTGGCGATCGGTCCGGAAGGCGGCTGGTCGCCGCGCGACCGCGAGCAATTGATGGCGGCAGGCTACGAAGGCCTGCGGCTGGGGCCGCGCGTGCTGCGCACCGAAACCGCCGGCATTGCGGCGATCGCGGCCTTGCAGGCGATGCTGGGCGATCTGGCTTAGCGGCCGGGAGACACGCAAATACCGCCGCATTGTCTGCCGGATCCCTCGCCTAATCCGCCGCCATCACCTTCGCGGATATGCCGTGGCGCGCATCGAACTCGATGACGCACGCATAGCGCCACCAAGGCGCGCGCTGGTTGTATATCCAGAGGCTCGGGGCTTGCCTGCCCAGCGGATTGATCCAGAGGCCGGCGGCCTCCGCGTCGGCGATCACCCGCTCCCGGGTCGCGGCAGCGGGAAGACCGCGACAGAACGCCTCGACGGGATGGCGCTTGTAGACCGAGTATCCCCAAGGGCATCCCACCAGCAACGCGAACGCCACGAACGCTTTCGCGAAGGCGTCCACCGCTCCGGCGGCCTTACGCGGCGGCGGCGAGCGCCGCGTGCAGGCGCTGCTCCAGCGCCGCCAGGTCGGGCACCATCGCATCGTTCTCGTTGAGGCGCACGCGCGCCAGCACGCCGGCGGGCAGTTCGCCGCCGTCGTCCAGCGTCGCCAGCGTGGATTCGGTCACCGTCACCAGCCGCGGGAAGCCCTGGGTCAGCATCGCGAAATAGGGTTGGCGCGCGTTGCCGCCCAGCGCCTTGAGCACGATCACCTTGCTGCCCAGCCCACCCTCTTCCTCGGCGATGCCGGCGAAGCGCGAGAACGACATCAGCGGCAGCTGCCAGCCGCGCCAGCGGATCCGGCCCAACAGCCAGTCCGGCGCATCCGCCAGCGGCTCGGGCGTGGCGTAGGACAGCACTTCGGCAATGGTCGCGTTGGGCAGCAGCAGGCGCGCATCGGCCACCTGGATGAGCACGCCGCGGATGATGTATGCGATGTCGGACATGGAGGACCTCAGGCAGACCAGCGTTGCAGCAATTGTCGGGACATCCCGGCGAGGCTGCTCGCCTCGCCGCCGCGCGCCACCAGCGCATTGCTGGCGGCGGGATCGAAACAGTTCTCCGCGGCCTGGCCCAGCGCCAGGCCGCCGGCCCAGCGCATCGCCAGCGCCACGTCCACCAGCGCGGGCGGCGCGCCGCTGAGCAGCAGCATGGCGCTGTCGGCGGCGCGCAGGGCGGCGAAGCCGGGCTCCCCGGCGGTGGCCACGAAGTGCAGGCCGGCCGGCGCTTCGCCGACGTCGAGCCCGTCGGGCATCACGTACACGGTGCCGCCGTGCAGCGGCTCGCCGGCCTGCGCCAGCATCACCCGCATGCGCGAAGCGCGCTGCATCTGCCGCACCAGCCGGTCGTACTGCCCGCCTTCGATGCGCTGGCGCAGCAGCACCGGGCGCGGGAACGCCTCCGGCAGTTCGCCCAGCAGCTGGCGCACCGCGTCGGGGCCGCCGACGCCGGCCGCGACCACCACCGCGCCGTTCGCGGGCGCCGCTGTCGGCGCCTTGGCCTGTTGCGCTACCGGCGGCATCGCCGCCACCTGCAACGTCAGGTCTTCCATCTCCTGCGCGAAACCACGCCCGGCGTCGCCGCCCGGCATCGCCGGCAGCACGTCCTGGTGCCCGTGCAGCTTGGCCGCCAGGTGCCGCGCCCAGCGCGCCGCTTCCCAGCCGTCGCGTCTGGCCGCCACCTCGGCGTCGTCGTACATCACCGCCAGCGCCGGATCGGCCAGCACGCCGTCGAATTTCTCCAGCGCGGTCTCGGCCACCGGGTCGAGCACCACCAGCACGGCGTCGGGCGCGGCCACGCGAACGTCCTCCTCGCCTACGGCGGTCGGGTCCAGCACCGCCGCCAGTTCCGCACCCGCCTGCTGCACCGCCGCCCGGGTGCGGTCGCACGCGGCTCCCGCGCGCGCCAGCACCACCACGCGCCTGGCGCTCATTGCAGGGTTCCGTCGCCCGCGTGCTCCAGCCCCAACAGCTCGAACACGTTCCGCATCAGCTCGACTTCCTGGTACGGCTTGCCGAGGTAACGCTCGACGCCGATCTCGAAGGCGCGCTGGCGGTGCTTGTCGCCGGTGCGCGAGGTGATCATCACGATCGGCACGTTGCGCAGGCGCGGGTCGGCCTTCATCGCGGTCGCCAGCTCGTAGCCGTCCATGCGCGGCATTTCGATGTCGAGCAGCATCAGATCGGGCACGAAGTCGGCCATGCGCTCCAGCGCGTCGAGGCCGTCCTTCGCGGTCGCCACCTCGAAGCTGTGGCGCTCCAGCACGCGGCCGGTGACCTTGCGCATGGTGACGGAGTCGTCCACCACCATGACCAGCGGCACCTTCCGCTGCGCGCCCGGCACGTGGACCTCGCCCTCGTCGACCTGCGCGGCGGCCGCCTGGCGGCGCACCAGCGGCGCGACGTCGAGGATCACCACCACGCGGCCGTCGCCCATGATGGTGGCGCCGAAGATGCCCGGCACCGACGCCAGCTGCGGGCCGCCGGTCTTGACCACGATTTCGCGGCTGCCGACCACCTGGTCGATCGCCACCGCCGCGCGCAGCTCGCCGGAACCGACCAGCAGCAGCGGCATCTGCAGATGCCCTTCCGCCTTCGCCGGGGCGGCGCCGACCAGCGCGCCGAGGTCGTGCAGCGCGTAGTCCTCGCCGCCGTAGCGGTAGCCCGCGCCGGCCTTGGCCATGTCCTCGCGGGCGATGCGGCCCACGCCGCGCACCGAGGCGATCGGCACCGCGTATTCGGTCTCGCCGATCTTGACGAACACCGCCTGCGTCACCGCCAGCGTCTGCGGCAGGCGCAGGGTGAAGGTGGTGCCCTGGCCGGGGCGCGAGGCGATGTCGATGGTGCCGCCGAGCTGGCGCACTTCGCTCGCCACCACGTCCATGCCGACGCCGCGGCCGGCCAGGCGGCTGACGGTTTCGGCGGTGGAGAAGCCCGGCTGCATGATCAGCTGGTCGAGCTCGGCGTCGCTCAGCGTCGCGTCCGCCTTGATCAGGCCGCGGTCGATGCCGCGCGCGCGGATCGCGTCGCGGTTGAGGCCGGCGCCGTCGTCGGCGATCTGCAGCACGACTTCCGAGCCTTCGCGGCGCACCACCACGCGGATGCTGCCTTCCTCCGGCTTGCCGGCGGCGCGGCGCGCGTCCGGCGTTTCCAGGCCGTGCGCGATGGCGTTGCGGAGCATGTGCTCCAGCGGCGCGGTCATGCGCTCCAGCACGTTGCGGTCGAGTTCGCCCTGCGCGCCTTCCAGCTTGAGCTGCGCCTGCTTGCCGGTTTCGCCGGCGGCCTGGCGGATCACGCGGCGCAGACGCGGCACCAGCGAGTCGAACGGCAGCATGCGCGTGCGCATGAGGCCTTCCTGCAGCTCGGAGCTGACGCGCGACTGCTGGGTCAGCAGCGTCTCGTACTGGCGGGTCAGATCGTCCATCGACCCGTGCAGGCTCTGCAAGTCGGCGGCCGATTCGGCCAGCGCGCGGGAGAGCTGCTGCAGGGTGCTGAAGCGGTCGAGCTCCAGCGGGTCGAAGGCTTCGTTGGCGGTGTCGTTCTCGCGCTGGAAGCGGGCGATGATCTGCGCTTCGGTTTCCGAATCGAGGCGGCGCAGCTGGTCGCGCAGGCGCAGGTTGGTCTGCTCCATTTCCTGCGCGGTGCTGCGGAACGCGGCCAGCTGCTGTTCCAGGCGGGCGCGGTAGATGGCGACTTCGCCCGCGTAGTTCACCAGCCGATCGAGCAGGTCGGCGCGGATGCGTACCTGTTCCTGCGGCGCGCGCACGCCGATGTCCTCGTCCTCGCCGAACCCGTCCTGGCCCATCGGCGCGGACAGCGGCTTGAGCTCGGGCTTTTTCGCGGGTACGGCGCGCGGCGCGGGCGTGGCGGCCTGTTCCGCCGCCTGCTCCACCGCGGGCGCGCGGCCTTCGGCGCGGGCGCTGAACTCTTCGATCAGACCCGCCGGCATGCCGATCGCGCGGCGTGCAGCGATGCGGGTGATCATGCCGTGCAGCCGGTCGAAGCCGCGTTCCAGCAGCGGCACGCCGTCGGCGCCGAATTCGGTCTTCTGCGCGGCCACCGCTTCCAGCAGCGACTCCATGGCGTGGCCCAGCTCGCCGGCTGGCATCATGCCGGCCATGCGCGCGCCGCCCTTGAGCGTGTGCAGGTCGCGCTGCAAGCCGCTCACCAGTTCGTTGTCGTCCGGCGTGTCGCGCAGCTTGGCCAGCAGGCCGTCGGAGTGGTCGAGCAGGTCGCCGGCCTCCTCGACGAAGATGTCCACCAGCTCCAGGTCCAGCTCGCTGGTGTCCAGCGGCTCGTCCGGGTCTTCCGCGGCGCTGGCCGCCGACTGCAGCGCCGCCAGCGCGGCCTGCTCGCGCGCCTGCGCGGCGGCGGCGGCCTCGGCGGCGCGACGCTCGGCTTCGGCGCGCTCGGCTTCCGCACGGCGGACCGCCGCGCGTTCGGCTTCCTGGCGCTCGGCCTCGGCGCGGGCGGCGGCGATGCGTTCGGCTTCCTGGCGCTCCGCTTCGCGGCGTGCGGCTTCTTCGGCCGCCAGGCGTTCGGCTTCCGCCTGCTGTTCGGCGGCAAGACGCGCCGCTTCGGCTTCTTCCGCGGCGATCCGCTCGGCGTCGAGGCGTGCGGCTTCTTCGGCCGCCAGGCGCTCGGCTTCCGCTTGTTCGGCAGCGAGACGCGCGGCCTCGGCCTGTTCCGCGGCGATCCGCTCGGCTTCGAGGCGTGCGGCCTCTTCGGCCGCCAGGCGTTCGGTTTCCGCCTGCTCCGCCGCAAGCCGCGCGGCTTCCGCTTCTTCCGCCGCAAGGCGTTCGGCTTCGGCGCGCGCAGCCGCTTCGGCCGCGAGGCGCTCGGCCTCCTGGTGTTCGGCGCTTTCCGCCGCCAGACGCGCGGCTTCGAGGCGTTCGGTTTCCTCGGCGACCGCCCGCTCGGCTTCGAGGCGCATGACCTCCGCCTGCTCGGCGACGCGACGGGCGATTTCGGCTTCTTCCGCCGCGAGGCGTTCGACTTCGAGACGCTCCGCTTCCTCGGCGGCAAGGCGCGCGGCCTCGGCCTGTTCCGCCGCAAGGCGTTCGGCTTCGGCCTGCTCGGCGGCGAGACGCTCGGCCTCGACGCGGGCCGCTTCTTCCTGCGCCAGACGCTCGGCTTCCGCCTCGGCGGCGAGGCGTTCGGCCTCCTGGCGCGCGGCTTCTTCCGCGGCAAGGCGCTCGGCTTCGACGCGCGCGGCCTCCTCGGCCGCCAGACGCGCGGCCTCCGCTTCTTCCGCGGCGAGACGTTCGGCTTCGGCGCGCGCAGCCGCTTCGGCCGCAAGGCGTTCCGCTTCCGCCTGCTCGGCAGCCAGGCGCGCGGCTTCGGCTTCCTCCGCAGCAACGCGTTCGGCTTCGGCGCGTGCGGCTGCTTCGGCCGCCAGGCGCTGCGCTTCCGCCTGCTCGGCGGCGACGCGCGCGGCGTCCGCGTCCTCGTTGCCGGCAGGTGCGGTGTCGATGAACGGCAGGTTCGCTTCCGGCAGCGCGTCGCGCAGCGCGGCCATCCGCGCCGCCAGCGCGGCGAAGGCGGGCACCTGCGCCGGCGTGGTCTGCAGCGCCAGGGTGGAGGCGCGCACCGCCTCGGCGACTTCGCCCAGCGCTGCGACGCCGTCGGCATCGGCCTGCGCGCGGGCGGCCAGCAGCCGCTTGACGTAGCCTTCGGCCGGCGCGGTGAACGCGGTCACCGACGGCACTTCCGTCATCGCGAACGCGCCGTTGAGGGTGTGGATGGCGCGCACCAGCGCATCGCTGGCCGCGGCATCGCCCGCGCGGGCCTGCGCCAGCCAGGCGTCGACCGTGACCAAGTGGCCGCCGACTTCGGTGCCCAGGATTTCCAGCAGCACCGGATCCACCGAGACCGCCTGCGTTTCCGCGGCGGCTTCGGGTTCGGCGGCGACAGCAACATCGGGCGCCGCCGCTTCTTCGTGCGGGGCCGCAGGCTGCGCCATCGGCGCCGCGGTCAGCAGCACGTCCTCGCCGGCCGCCAGGCGGTCGGCCACGGCTTCCATCGCGTGGATGTCGATGCCGACGCTGCCCTCACCGCGCAGCGCGGCGTGCAGCTGCGGCAGCGATTCGCGGGCCTGGCCGACGAACGCCACCACCGCGTGGCTGGCCGGACGCGAACCGTCGAGCACGCGATTGAGCATGTTCTCGACGTGCCAGGCGAACTCGCCCAGCACCTTGGCGCCGACCAGCCGGCCGCTGCCCTTCAGGGTGTGGAACACGCGCCGGATCGGACGCAGCGTTTCGGCGTCGTCGGGCGCCAGCTTCCAGGCGGGCAGCAGGGTGTCGAGGTTGCCGATCTCGTCCTGGAATTCCTCCAGGAAGATCTCGCGGATCTCGTCGTCGATTTCGTCGCCGGCCGATTCGAAGCCGACGGCCAGCGCGGCACCGCCGCCCACCGCCACTTGTGCGGTCACAGGCGCGGCTTCGACTGCGGGCGCTTCTTCCTCGGCGACGACGGTTTCGACCACGGCGTCCGCCGCGGCTTCTTCGACATGTTCGACCGCCGGCTCCGCCACGGCCGGCGCTTCCGGTTCGATGGCGCGGGCCTCCGGCAGCGGCCAGTAACGCAGCGCTTCCAGGCTGGCGCGGGTTTTTTCCAGCAGATCCAGGCGCTGCCCGTGCGGGTCGTGCATGGACTCCAGGAAGTACTCCATGCTCGCCAGCGCGTCGGCCAGCGTGTCCAGCTGGCGGCCGCCCGGCACCTGCCTGCGCGAGACCAGTTCGTCCTGGCTGTAGCGCCGCAGCGCTTCCAGGTAGTCGGCCGGTTCGGGGCGTTCGAGGATGCGCATCGCGCCGGCGACTTCGCCCAGCAGGCGCGGCACCGATTCCAGCGCGGCGTGGTCCCAGTCGGTTTCGACGAAGGCGACGAAGGCGTTGCGCACTTCGGCGAAGTTGCTGACCGCGGCGCGGGTCAGCGCACCCATCACCTTGCGCGATTCCTGCGCCAGCAGGCCGCCGGCCTCGTCCGCGCTGGCGGCGCTGCCGAGCTGCGCGACCTGGTCGTCCAGCGAATGGTCGATGTAGAGCAGCGCGCCGGCCACGTCGAGCAGGTCGCTCTCGTTCGGAGGACGGGCGCCGCTGGCGATGCCGTGCACGATCTTGCGCTGTTCCTGCACCACCGCGCGCGCGCTTTCGAGGCCCAGCATGCCGAGGGTGTCGCCGATGCGGTCCAGCGCTTCGGCCTGCGGCTGCAGCTCCTGCACGTTGTCGCGGCTGCCGCGCAGGTGCAGGTCGAGCGCGTCCTTGACCTTCAGCAGGTCTTCCTTGATCGCCGCGGACACGGTGTCCAGCAGCGCGCGGTTGCGCCCGGCCAGGCTGCCGCGCGCGTGTTCCAGTTCGGCCTCGGTGGGCGCGTCCAGCAGGCTGGGCAGCGCATCCTGCCCCAGCGCTGCCGCGCCATGCGCCGCGCGCAGCTCGTTGATCAGCGGCAGCAGCACGATCGGGATGTCGCGGTGGCCGCCTTGCAGGCGTTCCAGATAGTCCGGCAGCTGCACCACGCCGCGCATCAGCACGGCCAGCGCCTCGTCGCGATCGGCGGTGGCGCCGTCGCGCAGCGCTTCGGCCAGCTGCTCCATCTCGCCGGCCACCATCGCCGGGGCCTGCAGTTCGAGCATGCGCAGGGTGCCCTGCACCTGGTGCAGATGGCCCATGCAGGTGGCCATGGGCGAAGCGTCGTCCGGCGCTTCGGCGAAGGCTTCGAGCTCGATCCGCGCCTGGCGCAGAGTCTCGTCGATCTCCGGCTTCACCCAGCCGAGCGCGGTGTGGTCGATGGCATCCCGCAGCGCCGTGGTCATGCCGTGGCTCCGACAAGACCCGGCGAGGCGATGCTGGCCTGGTGGCTGCTGTTCATCCCGATCCCTGTGTCAGTCCGGCTCAGGCGGGCAGCTTGAAGTCGGCGACCGAACGGCGCAGGTCGGCGGCGAGCTGGGCCAGATTACCGATCGACTCGGCGGTCTGGCTGGCGCCCTGCGAGGTCTGCGCGGTGATCGACTGGATGGTGTTCATGGTCTGGGTGATGTTGGAGGCCGCGTTGGACTGCTCCTGCGCCGCCACCGAGATGCCTTCAATCAGGCCCGACAGGTCGGACGACACCTTTTCGATCTCGCCCAGCGCGGTACCCGCGTCCTCGGCGAGGCGCGCGCCCGCGACCACTTCGGAAGTCGTCTGTTCCATCGACGACACCGCTTCGTTGGTATCGGCCTGAATGGTCTGGACCAGCGATTCGATGCGCTTGGTCGCGCTGGAGCTGCGTTCCGCGAGTCGCTGCACTTCGTCCGCCACCACCGCGAAGCCGCGGCCCGCTTCACCGGCGGAGGCCGCCTGGATGGCCGCGTTCAGCGCCAGGATGTTGGTCTGTTCGGAAATGTCGTTGATCAGTTCCACGATCGAGCCGATTTCCTGCGAGGACTCGCCCAGGCGCTTGATGCGCTTCGAGGTTTCTTGGATCTGGTCGCGGATGCTGTCCATGCCGGCGATCGTCTGGCGCACCACGCCCGCACCGTTCGTCGCGATCTGCACCGAACGGCGCGCCACCTCGGCGGAGTCGGCGGAGTTGCGCGACACCTGATTAATGCTGGAGGCGATCTCGTTGATGCGGTCGGTGGCGGAGTTGATCTCCTGCGCCTGGTGCTCGGCGGCGTCGGCCAGGTGCATGGCGGTCGCCTGGGTTTCCTGCGCGCTGGCCGAGACCTGCACCGAGGTGTCGTTGATGGTGGTCACCAGGGTGCGCAGCTGTTCCACGGCGAAGTTGATCGAGTCGGCGATCGCGCCGGTCATGTCCTCGGTCACGGTCGCCTTCACGGTCAGGTCGCCTTCCGCGAGCGAACCCATTTCGTCCAGCAGGCGCATGATCGCCTCCTGGTTGCGGTCGTTCAGTTCCTTGGTGGTCTGGTAGCGGATGCGCTGCGCGCGGTTCAGGGCCCACAGCAGGCCGACGATCGAGAACAGCGCCAGCGCGCCGGACAGGATGCTGACCCAGACGCCGCCGATGATGCTGGTGTCCTTCAGCGAGCCGAACGAGGTGAACGCGGCGAACAGGCTTTCGCTGTCGCCCAGCAGTTTGTCGGAACCGGTCGCCAGCGCGGACGCCGAGGCCTGCGCGCCGATCAGCTTGCGCGAGTCGCCGACGATCGCGTCGAGGTCCTTCTTCATGCCCTGCCAGAGCACGTTGGCCTGGGTGAGCGGGCCGGTGGCGCCGGCCGCGCTGACCTTGGCGATGTCGCCGCTGCCGTTGATCAGCGCGTTCATCTGCCGGTCGAACACCGCCGCGTCGCGGCCAAGCGCGTTGGCCGCGACCTGCGCGCCGTCGCCGCCGGCGCGCAGCTCGGCGATGCGCTGCGCCATGCGCGAGCTGATGTTGGCCTGCTGCAGCGCCGCGCTCACCTGCGCGGAGTTCGCGCCGCCCGAGACCAGGCCGCGCAGCACTTCGTACAGCTGCGCCTGCAGCTGCGGCACCTTGGCGGTGAAGCTGTCGGCGCGGCCGGACAGCGCCAGCACCGCCTGCTGCGAACCCAGCACCTCGTCGGCGCGGGTGGTCAGCGGGGTCCAGGTTTCGGTCACCGTGCGGATCGGCGCGGCCACGTCGGCGGAGTCGCCGAAGCGGTCGTTGAGCCACTTGATGTCGGCGTCGATCTCGCCCTTGGTGGCCTTGAACGATTCGAACGCCTGCACGTTGCCGTCGATGGCCTCGCGGCCCTGGTTGGCCAAGCGCTGCGAGTTCAGCTGCAGGCGGGAGGCCGCGGTGCTCGCGCCGCCGAGGCGCGAGGCCTTGGTGGTGGCATACAGGGTATTGCCGGCGAACACGACCAGCGAGCCGATCAGCAACCAGATCCAGAAGTTGGTGCTGAGATTGCGGCCCTTGCCGGCGGCGGAATCCATCAAATTGCTCATTGTTGCGACCTCGGCTGACTTGGCGTTCCGCGGGTTACGCGGCGGCTTGGCGGAATTCGGGGGTACGGGCGAGGCGTTCGAGGCTGAACACGCCCCAGTCCTGCCCGTTCATGCGGTAGGCGCGATCGACGAAGTGCGCGTAGCGCCCGTCGGCCACGGCGTCGGCGTCGATGCCGTGCTCCTCGACGAAGCTGCGCTGGCCGTAGAGTTCGTCGATGGTGACGGCGACGTCGCCGCCCGGCTGGCGCACCACCAGCACGCGCTGGCGCTCGTGCAGCACGGTGCGCTCGCCTTCCAGGAACTGCTTGAGGTCGACCACCGGCAGCAGCGCGCCGCGGATGTTGGCGACGCCGAGCATCCACGCCAGCGCGCCGGGCACCGGCGTCAGCGCCGGCATCGGCAGGATTTCGACCACCTCGTCGAAGCCGGACGCCAGCCGGTGCGCGCCCACGCGGTAGGCCACGCCGCGCCACAGGCCGGGCGCGTCCAGCTGCTCCGGCAGGCCGGCGACGTGAGCCAGGCTGCGCTGTTCGTAGTCGGCCAGGACCAGGAACGGCGAGCGCTGTTCGCCCGCCAGCGGCGCGTAGGCGCGGGCGGCCGGCGCGTCGTCGGCCGGCGTTGCCGCCGGCTGCGGTTCGGCCGCCACGACGTCCGCTTCGGCCGCGTCGTCCGCTTCCCCGAATTCAACGGATGCCGCGTCGTCGGCCACGACCTCGGCCACGGCGGTGCCCTGCACCGGCGCCGACGCCGCCTGCTGCCGGAACTTGTGCTTGTGCTTGCCGCGCTTGCTCATCGCGTCAGCGTCCGGTCAGCGCGTCGATGCGCGCGATCAGCTCGTTCTCGCGCGGCGGCTTGGCGATGTAGTCCCGCGCGCCCTGGCGCATGCCCCAGACGCGGTCGGTCTCCTGCCCCTTGGTGCTGACGATGATGACCGGGATGTGGCTGGTCTCGGCGTCGCGGGTCAGCGCGCGGGTGGCCTGGAAGCCGTTCATGCCGGGCAGGATGATGTCCATCAGGACCAGGTCCGGCTTGTCGCGCTTGCAGCTGGCGATGCCGTCCTCGGCGCTGCCGGCGGTGGTGACCTGGTGGCCGTTGCGTTCCAGCAACTGGACCATGACCGCGGCCTCGGTCGGAGAATCCTCGATCAGCAGAATGCGTGCCATGAATGCCCTTCCCCCGGTCAGGCGTTGACGTACGTGCGGATGGCGCCAAGCAGTTCTTCCCGCGTGAACGGCTTGGTCAGGTATTGCTCGGAGCCGACGATACGGCCTCGCGCCTTGTCGAACAAACCGTCCTTCGACGAAAGCATGATCACCGGCACACTTTTGAAGGTCTGGTTGTTCTTGATCAACGCGCAGGTCTGATAGCCGTCCAGACGCGGCATCATGATGTCCACGAACACGATCTGCGGGTTGTGGTCGGCGATCTTCGACAGCGCCTCGAACCCGTCGGTCGCGGTGACGACTTCGCAGCCCTCGCGCACGAGCAGCGTCTCCGCCGTGCGGCGGATCGTCCTGGAATCGTCGATGACCATCACCCTCAGACCCCTGAGGTCGAGGTCGGTACCGTCCTGCTGCGCCATGTAATCCCCTTGCGCGATTGCCAACCGCCGCGTCTTCGCGCGTTGCGGACTGTCTTTATCCAAGCCTGCGCCCGATGTGTCAAGCGCCGCGATACCGCCGCGGATGGGCCCGCTCCGCCGCCTGCTACCATCCCCGCACCCACCCACGGATGCGCAGATGACGCCGCCCGCACCGCTCGACGTGGTGGTCGTGATGGACCCGATCGGCTCCGTCAAGATCGCCAAGGACTCCACCTTCGCCATGCTGCTGGAAGCGCAGCGACGCGGCCACCGCCTGCACTACGTCCGCCCCGGCGGGCTGGCGGTGCGCGGCGCGCGCGCGGTGGCGCAGGCGGCCCGCCTGCAGGTGCGCGACGTGCCGGGCGACCATTTCTCGCTGACCGAGTGGGCGGAGCTGGAATTCGGCCCGGGCCAGGTCGTGCTGATGCGCACCGATCCGCCGGTGGACGCCGACTACCTGCACGACACCCAGATCCTCGGCCTCGCCCGGCGCCAGGGCGCGCTGGTGGTGAACGATCCGCAGGGCCTGCGCGACTTCAACGAGAAGCTGGCGGCGTTGCTGTTCCCGCAGTGCTGTCCGCCGACGCTGGTGAGCCGCGACGCCGCCGCACTCAAGGCGTTCGTGGCCGAGCACGGCGAGGCGGTGCTGAAGCCGCTGGACGGGATGGGCGGACGCTCGATCTTCCGCGCCCGCGCCGGCGAGGCGAACCTCAACGTGATCCTGGAAACCCTGACCGAGGGCGGCCGCCACCTGGCGATGGCGCAGCGCTACCTGCCGGAGATCGCGCAGGGCGACAAGCGCATCCTGCTGGTCGACGGCGAGCCGGTGGACTACTGCCTCGCCCGCATCCCGCAGGGCGACGAGTTCCGCGGCAACCTCGCCGCCGGCGGGCGCGGCGAAGGCCGGCCGCTGTCCGAGCGCGACCGCTGGATCGCCGCGCAGGTCGGCCCGGAGATGAAGCGGCGCGGCATGCTGTTCGTCGGCCTGGACGTGATCGGCGACTACCTCACCGAGGTCAACGTCACCAGCCCGACCTGCATCCGCGAGCTGGACGCGCAGTTCGGCCTGAACATCGCCGGCACCCTGTTCGACCGCATCGAAGCGCTCGCCGGGGGCTGATGCCGGCCGCCGCCGCCCCCGCCGTGCCCGCCCCGCCCCGCATCGG
This sequence comes from Thermomonas brevis, assembly GCF_014395425.1. NCBI lineage: Bacteria > Pseudomonadati > Pseudomonadota > Gammaproteobacteria > Lysobacterales > Lysobacteraceae > Thermomonas > Thermomonas brevis. The sequence continues at coordinate 2,520,881 of NZ_CP060711.1, read as the reverse complement.
CGAAACCGAGCGGCTGCGCGCCACCTTCGTGCTGTCGGTGCTGGTGCATGCGATGGTGGTGTTCGGGATCGGCTTCGCGATCGAGGACGCGGCGCCGCTGCTGCCCACCCTCGACGTGATCCAGACCCGCACGCAGACGCCGCTGACGCCGGCGCAGGCGGATTTCCTCGCCCAGGCCAACAACCAGGGCGGCGGCGAACACGACAAGAGCAGCCGCCCCGGCGCGCCGCAGGCCGGCCCGCTGGCGCAGCAGAAGGACGGGCTGGCGCCGCGCCCGCTGCACGCGCAGACGCCCGCGCCCAGCCCGCCGCCGGACGCGCGGGTGGTGGCCTCGGCCAACGGCGAGACCGCGCTGCCCGCGCCGAAGCCGCAGCCGGAAACCCGGCCGGACGACGCCCCGCCCGGCCGCGAGAAGATCGAGCGCGACATCGAAATGGCGCGGCTGGCCGCCGAGATCCAGCTGCGCTCGGTGGAATACGCCAAGCGCCCGAAGCGCAAGTTCGTCTCCGCCAGCACCCGCGAATACGCCTGGGCGCAGTACCTGCGCGGCTGGGTGGATCGGGTCGAGCGGGTCGGCAACCTCAACTACCCGGACGAGGCGCGCCGCCGCCGCATCGGCGGGCTGGTGGTGATCAGCGTGGGCGTGCGTCGCGACGGCAGCGTGGAGAGCGTGCGGCTCATCCGCTCCAGCCACATCCCGATGCTGGACGAGGCGGCCCTGCGCATCGTCAAGCTGTCCGAGCCGTTCGCGCCGCTGCCGAAGACCGCCGAGGACCCGGACGTGCTGCACGTCACCCGCACCTGGCAGTTCCTGCCGGGCGGCGAACTGGTGGATCGCTGAGGCGGGGCGACCAGACCCGGCCGCCTGCGGCGGGATCGAAAACGTCGGAACGGATCAGGCGGCGGGAAGCGCCGTCGCTCCGGGCGGCTCGCCCGGCCCGTTTCGCAGGCGCCACCACAGCAGGGCGCCGTACTGCCACGCCTGCCGGTCCCAGTCGCTGCCGGAACCGTGGATCAGGCGATCCAGCGCATTCCTGGCGCGCCGCATGGCGGTCGATTCGATCAGGTCCTCGATGACCCGCATGACGCCGGCGCCGCGCTGCCAGAGCAGCAGCAGGAGCGGTTTCACGTAGGTCCCCAGGAACACCAGCAGCTGGGCGCTGAACAGCGCCAAAAACAGGTCGAGCATCGACGCATCCAGCAGCGGCAGCAGCAGGCGCAGTTCGGGATGCGCCACGAAGGCAAGCACCAGCAGCAGCGACGCGACGCCGAGCAGCCGGCGGCGCAGCGTCCGGTTTTTCCAGCCAGTCCACTTCATGTCGATGACGCTCCGGCGGCCTACTTGTAGAGGCAGTCGACCAGCTTGTTCTCGGTCTGGATCAGCGCTTCCAGCCCCTTTTCCCAGAGGCCGCCGTCCTGCACGAGCGGCACGTAGGTCGCGTTGCCGTCGTCGCCGGCCTGGGCGAGCGCGAGTTCCGATTCGACGACCTGGAAATAGCCTTCGCCGGCGGTGAGTTCCAGCCGGCTGCGCAGCGTCTGGGTGGCGAAGCTGGCGCGGAACGAGGTGGCGACGCGCGCCACCAGCAGCCCCTGCGCCGCGTCCGCCGACTCGATGGCGATGCCGCCCTGCCCGCCCAGGCAGGCCTGCGCCTGGTTGACCAGCTGTTCCTGCGAGCGCGGCAGGACGTATTGCGTGCCGGTCATGCGCAGGATGGGCCGGGCTTCCTGGCCGGTGGCGACGTCCAGCGTCCGCCCCTTGAACGACACGTCTTCCGCGAGTGCCGGCAGCGCCGCCAGCGCGGCGACCAGAATCAGGATCCGAACCTTCACTTTCACCCCTGTTTCAGTGGACCTCAGGGGGAGGATAGCCAAAAACGCCGGGCGCGTTGTCACGACGCGGTGCGAAGGCGGACAGCCGCGCGAACGCCACGCGCGCGCGGCATCGTGCCGGCGGCGCGCGCTTACTGGCGCAGCGCGCGCTGCTGGGCCAGGGTCAGCGCCACGTCGTTGCGCAGATAGGCGGGCTCGACGCGCTCGGCCGCTAGCACCTCGCCGCGCGCGAACGCCGGCGCCGCCAGCCGGGCGACGTCGGCCGCATGCGGCAGCGCCTCCGCATCCACCGCCGCCAATCGGCCCGCCAGTCGCGCCTGCAAGGCGCCCTCGGCCGCGGCGAAGCCGGTGCCCGCCCCGTGCCAGCCGTCGCCGTCGGGCACGACCGCCGCGTCCGGCTTGACCACGACTTCGTCCGACAGCGCCACCAGCCCGTCGCCGTCGCGGGCGAACGCGCCCAGGTAGACCTCGCCCATGCGTGCGTCGATGGCGGCGATGCGGCGCTCGCCGCCGGCCCGCATCGCCAGCGCCGCCAGCGTGGACACCGGCAGCACCGGCCGGTCCAGCGCCAGCGCGATGCCCTGGGCGATGGCGATGGCCAGGCGCACGCCGGTGAAGGCGCCTGGACCGCGCCCGACCGCGATCGCGTCCAGCTGCGAGCGCACGACGCCGGCCTCGGCCAGCACCTCGTCCGCCCACGGCAGCGCCAGTTCGGTATGCCGGCGCGGGGCGATGCCGAAGCGCTCGTGCACCTGTCCATCGACGTAGACGGCGACCGAGCAGGCTTCGGTGGAGGTTTCGAACGCAAGCAGTCTTGTCATTTCGGTCGATTATCCGCGAAGAACGCCCGCACATCGTTCACGTCGCGCGTCTTCGGCAGCGGCGGCAGCGAATCGAGGAAGGTACGGCCGTAGGTCTTGCCGAGCAGGCGCGGGTCGCACAACACCAGCACGCCGCGATCGGTCTCGGTGCGGATCAGCCGACCCGCGCCCTGCTTGAGCGCGATCACCGCCTGCGGCAGCTGCTCGTCGCGGAACGGGTTGCCGCCAGCGCAGCGGATGGCATCGAGGCGCGCCTCGAACACCGGATCGTCCGGCGCGGCGAACGGCAGCTTGTCGATGACCACCACCGACAGCGCATCGCCGGCCACGTCCACGCCCTCGCGGAAGCTGGCGGTGCCCAGCAGCACGCCGTTGCCGGAGTCGCGGAAGCGCTGCAGCAGCACGTGGCGCGGCTCGGTGCCCTGCACGAACAGCGGCCACGGCGCCTCGCGCAGCGCCTCGGCGGCTTCGCGCAGGGCGCGGTGCGAGGCGAACAGCAGGAAGGCGCGACCGCCGGAGGCGTCCAGCACCGGCATCAGCGCGTCGATCAATGCGGTTCCGTAGTCGCGCGAGGCCGGCTCCGGCAGACCACGCGGCAGGTAGCAAAGCGCCTGCGTATCCCAGTCGAACGGGCTCGGTTCGATCAGCTCGCGGGCCTCGATGATGCCGAGGCGCTGGGCGACGTGGTCGAAGCGCCCGGCCACCGCCAGCGTCGCCGAGGTGAACACCCAGGCCGCATGCGAGGCGTCGCGATGCGCGCGCAGCGGCGCGGACACGTCCAGCGGCGTGCGCTGCAGGCGGAAGCCGCGCGGGGTCAGTTCGTACCAGTGGACTTCCAGACCGGAGCCGGCTGCCGCGTCCGGCGCAGCGTGGCCGTCGTCCGCGTCGAACTCCGGTTCCGGCGTCGCGGCATCGCCCAGCCAGCGCCGCAGTCGGCCGAGCTGTTCGCGCGCGCGCGCATGGCAGGCGTCGAAGCCGGGCGCGGCTTCGCGCAGCGGCACCAATACGTCGTGCAACGTCTGCAACGACTGGGTAAGCGCATGGAACGCCGGCTCGATGTCCGCCTCGTCCAGCGCGCGCCAGGCGGTGCCGCGCACCGGCAGGTTGTCCATCGCCGCGCGCAATGCGCGGGTGGCCTGCTCCAGCGCGCGCGCCGGTTCCTGCACGCTGGCCAGCGCGCCGGAGACGTCCTTGCACTCGGAAAGCGCGTCGCGCGCCAGCTCCACCAGCGGGCGCGCGCCCAAGCCTTCGCCGAAGAACTGCGCGGCCAGCTCCGGCAGCTGGTGCGCCTCGTCCACCACGAACGCCTGCGCGCCCGGCAGGATTTCGCCGAAGCCTTCCTGCTTCAGCGCCAGGTCGGCCAGCAGCAGGTGGTGGTTGACCACCACCAGGTCGGCCGCCTGCGCGCGCTGGCGCGCCTGCACCACGAAGCAGTCGCTCCAGAACGGGCAGTCGGTGCCGAGGCAATTGTCGGCGGTGGAGGTCACCAGCGGAAGCAGCGGCGAATCCTCCGGCAGCGATTCCATCTCCGCCATGTCGCCGCTGCGGGTGCGCCCGCTCCAGGCGACCACGCGCTGGAACTGGGTGATCTGCTCCTTCGACGTGAACCGAGGTTCGCCCTTCGCCTGCTCCATCCGGTAGCGACACAGGTAGTTGGCGCGTCCCTTCAGCAGCGCGGTCTTCAGGCCGATGCCGAGCGCGTCGCGCACCCGCGGCAGGTCGCGCAGGTAGAGCTGGTCCTGCAAGGCGCGGGTGCCGGTGCTGACAATGGTCTTCATGCCCGACAGCAGCGCCGGCACGAGGTAGGCGTAGGTCTTGCCGGTGCCGGTGCCGGCCTCGGCCAGCAGCACGTCGCGGCGCTCGAAGGCGTCGGCCACCGCCACCGCCAGCCGTTGCTGGGCCGGACGCGGCTTGAAGCCGGGCAGCGCGCGCGCCAGCGCCGCGTCTTCGCCCAACGCTTCATGCACCGCGCGCCCGAGCCGCGTGTTCGGCTGCTCGATCAGATTCACTGCCCGGTCCGGTTCACTGCGCCGGCCGCGGCTGCGGCGTCTCCTGCGGCGGTGCCTGCCTGGCGGGATCGCCGCCACCGAAGAAATTGCGGAGCGCCTGGCCGGCGCGTTGCAGCGGATTCTGCGTCTCGTCTTCCGGCGGCAGCGGATTGCCGAACTCGTCCAGTTCCACCGGCGGCGCGTACTGGCAGGGCTGGTAGGCGGGCGCGTGGCCGGCCACGAACGGAAAGCGGCGCGCGCCGGGGCAGTCGGCGTCGGTGCTCTGCCCGTCCAGCAGCCAGCGCCAGTCGATGCCCTCACCGGACAGCCGCAGCGATTCGCTGGGCAGCCGCGCGAAGATGTCCGACCACACCCGCATGCCGCCGGTCGCGCCGTACAGGCCGGTCGGCTGGTTCTGGTCGTTGCCGACCCAGACCACGGCGAGGTGATCGCCGGTATAGCCGGCGAACCAGCTGTCGCGGCTGTCGTTGCTGGTGCCGGTCTTGCCGGCCGGGGCGAGCCGGCCCAGGCCGTCGCGGATCAGCGCGTGGCCGGTGCCGGAGGTCACCGCGTACTGCAGCGCGCTGCCCACCAGCCGCGCCGCCACCGCGTCGCCCTTCTGCGCCGGCGGGGCGTCGCTGTCGTAGCGCTTGATGGTGCGGCCCTGCAGATCGAGCACGCCGCGCACCGCGTGCAGCGGCTGGATTTCGCCGCCGGAGGCGAGGAACTGGTAGAGCTGCGCCATCGCGTACGGGCTCTGGTCCACCGCGCCCAGGATCAGCGAGGGCTGCGCCTCGGATTCGATCCCCGCCAGCGCGCGGATCAGCGCCGCCAGCCGCTGCGGCTGCACGTCCATGCCCAGCCGCACCGTCGCCTGGTTGTAGCTCTGCGCCAGCGCGTCCAGCAGGTGCACGGTGCCGTGGCTGCGGCCGTCGGAATTGCCCGGATTCCAGGTGCGGCCCCGGCCCAGGCCGACGCTCACCGGCGCGTCGCTGATGGTGCTGGCCAGCGACCACTTGTCCGGCTGCGCCAGCGCCAGCAGGTACACGAACGGCTTGAGCAGCGAGCCGACCGGGCGCCTGGCGTCGACCGCGCGGTTGAAGCCGGGCTCGGTGAACTCGCGGCTGCCGACCACCGCCAGCACGTCGCCGTCGTGCACGTCGGTCATCACCAGCCCGGCCTGCAGCGGCGGCCGATTCTTGCCGTGCAGCGCCTTCAGCGTGCGCGCCACCGCGCCCTCGGCATAGCCCTGCGCGGACGGCGACATCCCGGTCATCACCGCCAGGCCGGCGCCGGACAGCTTGTCCGCCGGGTAGTCGCGGGCGAGCTGCTTGCGCACCAGGTCCACGTAGGCGGGGAAGCGGTTGGCGGCCAGGTTGCCGGCGTTCGCGGTGACACCCAGCGGCGCTTTGAGCGCGCGGCGGTATTCCTTGTCGTCGATCAGCCCGGTTTCGCGCATTTCGCCGAGCACGAAGTTGCGGCGCCCGGTGGCGCGCTCCGGGTTACGGCGCGGGTTGTACCAGGACGGCCCCTTGACCATGCCGATCAGCAGCGCGATCTGCTCGGTGGACAGATCCTTCAGCTCGCGCCCGAACCAGAACTCCGACGCCGCCGACACGCCGCGAATCGCCTGCGCGCCGCGCTGGCCCAGGTCGACCTGGTTGAAATACGCCTCCAGGATCGTGCGCTTGTCGTAGCGCGCCTCCAGCAGCAGCGCGAACAGGATCTCCTTGAACTTGCGGCTGTAGGTCTGTTCCTTGCCGATGCCGAGCAGGCCGCTGCGCGCCAGCTGCTGGGTCAGCGTGCTGGCGCCCTGGCGGGTGTCGCCGCCGGACTTCACGTTGACGAAGGCGGCGCGCAGCATGCCGCTGATGTCGATGCCGATGTGGTGGTTGAAGTCGCGGTCCTCCACCGCCTGCAGGCCGGTCACCAGCAGCTCGGGGACCTCCTCGATCCGCACCAGCCGGCGTTCCTCCTGGTTCTGGCCATAAAGCGTGGCGATCCGCGCCGGATCGAGCCGCGCGCTGCGCAGCGCGCGCTTGCCGGCGACGTCGCGGATGGCGGCCACTTCGCCGCCCGACAGCGTCACTTCCAGCTGCGCCGGAGCGATGCGCCCGTCGACGTCGTTGAAACCGCGGCTGGAAATGCGCCAGCGCGCGCCGTTGCGCGCGTAGGTGCCGGCGCGCTGGCCGTCGCCGTCGCGGTACGAGGCGGCGTCCAGCTCGGTCTTCAGCGTCTGCGCATCCATCGCCAGCCCGGTGCGCAGCAGCAGCGGCCGCGCGTACACCCGCGTCGGCACCTGCCAGCGCAGCTTGCCGAAGCGCTCGCCGACTTCGTGGTTCAGGTACAGCAGGTAGGGAATCAGGAAGCCCAGCAGCAGCGCCGCGGCGGCCAGGCCCCAGGTCAGCAGCCGGCGGCGCCAGCCGGGACCGCCGCCATCGCCGTCTTCGTCGTCGTACAGCTCGTCTTCTTCGTCTTGGATGCGGGGCATTGGCTGGCAGTGGGCCGCTGGATGCGACAATGGCGTCGGTCCCGAGTCTAGCGCAGCCGCCGGTGCGGCCATGCGCGGATTTCCCCGATCCTTGTGCAGGAGTTCAGCCGCATGCCCGTCCCCGTCGAAGCGCGCTTCTGGTATCTGCGCGCGCTTGGCCTGTGGCGGCGCGGCTGGGCCAGCCTGCGCAGCCGCGGACTGGCCGCCACCTGGCGGCGGGTGGCGCTGCAGTTCCGGCGCGCACCGGCCGCATCCGCGGCGCTGTACGCGCCGGAACCGGCGGCGTTCGCGCCGTTCGCGCTGCCGTCATCCGGCTCGCCGCGGGCCAGCATCGTCATCCCGGTGTACGGCGCGTTCGCCCACACCCTGGCCTGCCTGCGCAGCATCGCCGCGCATCCGCCGGGCGTGCCGTTCGAAGTGATCGTGGTCGACGACGCCTCGCCCGACGATTCGCTGGAGAAGCTCCGCGCCATCGGCGGCATTCGCCTGCACCCGCGGACGCGCAACGGCGGCTTCATCGTCGCCTGCAACGACGGCGCGGCGCAGGCGCGCGGCGAGTTCCTGGTGTTCCTCAACAACGACACCGTGCCGCAGCCCGGCTGGCTGGACGCGCTGCTCCGCACCTTCGACGACCATCCGGACGCCGGGCTGGCCGGCGCCAAGCTGGTCTATCCGGACGGCCGCCTGCAGGAAGCCGGCGGCGTCGCGTTCTCCGACGGCGGCGGCTGGAACTACGGCCGCTTCGAGGATCCGGACGATTGCCGCTTCTGCTACCTGCGCGACGCCGACTACCTCAGCGGCGCGGCCATCGCGATCCCGCGCGCGCTGTTCCGGCAACTGGGCGGGTTCGACACGCGCTACGCGCCGGCCTATTACGAGGACACCGACCTTGCCTTCGCGGTGCGCGCCGCCGGCCGGCGAACGCTCTACCAGCCGGCGGCCGTGGTGGTGCACGACGAAGGCACCAGCGCCGGCACCGATTTGTCCAGCGGCCCGAAAGCGGCGCAGGTACGCAACCAGCGCGTGTTCGCCGATAAGTGGGGCGACGCGCTGCGCGGCCAGCCAACGCCGGGACGCGAACCGTCCCCGGCGCTGCTGCATCGCGGGCAGCGGCAGATCCTGATCGTCGACGAATACACGCCACGCCCGGACCGCGATTCCGGATCGCTGCGGCTGGTCGAACTGATGCGCCTGCTGATCGAGGAAGGCGCGCACGTGGTGTTCCTGCCGTCCAGCGGCAAGAGCGACGACGGCTACACCCGCGCATTGCAGGCGCTGGGCGTGGAGTGCTGGCACGCGCCGTACGCGGCGCGCCTGCCGGCCTGGCTGCGCGAACACGGGCCGCGCTTCCATGCGGCGATGGTCAGCCGCCACTACATCGCCCGCGAGCTTTTCCCGCTGCTGCGCCGGCACGCGCCGCAGGCGCGCCTGCTGTTCGACACCGTGGATTTGCACTACCTGCGCGAACGCCGCGCTGCGGAACTGGCGGGCGATGCCGCCGCGCTGCGCGCCGCGGAGCAGACGCGCGCGCTGGAACTCGAGCTGATCGCGCGCGCCGACGCCACCTTCGTGGTCAGCGACGCCGAGCGCGCGCTGCTGGCGCAGGACGCGCCGGAGGCGCGGGTGGAAGTGTTGTCCAACCTGCACCGGCTCGCACCCTCCGGCCCCGGTTTCGCCGCGCGTCGCGACCTGCTGTTCGTCGGCGGCTTCCGCCATCCGCCGAACGCGGATGCGGTGCGCTGGTTCGCGGAATCGGTGTTCCCGCATATTCGCGCCGTGCATCCGGACATCCGCTTCCATTGCATCGGCGGCGACGTGCCGGACGCGATCGAGCGGCTCGCCGCGCTTCCGGGCGTGCACATCCACGGCCACGTACCCGACCTGCAGCCGTGGCTGGACGCCTGCCGCGTCTCGGTGGCGCCGCTGCGCTTCGGCGCCGGCGTCAAGGGCAAGATCAACCAGGCGATGGCGCACGGCCTGCCGGTCGTAGCCACCGCCTGCGCGGTCGAGGGCATGCACCTGCGCGACGGCGAGGACGTGCTGGTGGCCGACGACGCCGAAGCGTTCGCCCGCGCGACGCTGCGCGCGTACGACGATGCGGCGCTGTGGGAGCGGCTGGCGGAGAGCGGCCGGGAGAACGTGGCGCGGCATTTTTCCATCGACGCCGCGCGCGCGGTGGTGCGTGCCCTGTTCCTAGGCTGATTGTCTGGACTGATCGCCTGGACTGATCGCCGGCAGGCGAATTCCCGCTACCGCGCCTTCCCCACCCGCTCCGCGAACTCGCCCAGCCCCGGCGCCTGCGGGTCGAGCGCGCGCGCCTGCTCCAGCGCGCGGCGGGCATCCAGGGTCTGGCCGGCTTCCAGCCGTTCGATGCCGATGGCGATCCAGCGCTGGGCCAGCCGTCGCCGCGCCTCGGCGACACCTTCGTCGGACGGCGCGAGCTGCCGCCACGCGTCGAGACAGGCCAGCGCGCGGCCGAGGTTGTTGTCGCGCAGGGCGTCGGCGTTGCAGTTGCGCGCCGCCGCCAGCAGCGATTCCGAAGCGCGCAGCACGCGCGGGTCGTGCGGGGCCAGCGCGCGCGCTTCGCGCAGCCGGTCCCAGGCGCTGTCGCCGGGCGGGGTCAGCCAGTCGCCGCGGATGCGGGCGCGTTCCATCTGTTCCAGCAACGCCGTGACGCGGATGCGGGCATGCGGGGTTTCCGCGACCGGCGCGGAATGCGATCCATTTCGATGGGTCTGGCGCAGATGCCGCTGCGCCTGCTGCACGCGCGCCGGATCCACCCCGGCTTCACGGGCCAATGCCAGCAGGCGGGTGGCCCGATCAGCAGGAACGGTGCCGGCCGCGCGCAGCAGCGCATCGCCCAGCGGCGCGGCGCAGACGCCGGGCACCGATCCGACTTCCAGCAGGCGCAGCTCGCCGCAAGCCTGCGCCGCGGCTTCGACGCGGCCGCGCGCCAGCAGACTCTGGATGCGCAGGCCGCGCGCTTCCAGCGCCCGCGCCAGATCGGCGTGCAGGGCAGGCAGCGCGGCATGGCCGGGATCGAAACTCTCGGCGCGATGCACCAGTTCCGACACGCGCAGCAGGTCGCCGCGCGCGAGCAAGCCGTCGGCCGGTTTCAACAGGTCTTCCAGCGCGTCCTCGCGGCCTTCCAGCGCGCGCTGGTTGCGCGGCTGCGCCTGCAGCACCTGCTGGAACAGCGGCAGCGCGGCATCGGAGCCGTCGTCCAGATGGCCGGCGTCGTGCGCGGCGCGCGCGCGTTCCAGCAGGTCGTCGATGCCGACCGCCTGCGCCTGCATCGTCTGCAACCTGGCTTCCAGCGCATCGACGCGCGCCTTCGGCGCCTGCAGCTCGCGCGCCAGTTGCAGTGCGGCATGCGCACGTGCGGCATCGCCCGCCTTCGCGCCGGCTTCGGCGCGCGCCGCCGCGGCCAGCGCCACCCGCGCCAAGCCGTCGCGCGCTTCCAGCTGATCGGGTTGCAGGGCCAGCGCCGCTTCGAACAGTTCGCGCGCGCCGCCGCCGTCCGTGCTGGTCAACCTGCCCGCCTGCAGCGCGACTTCCGCGCGCTGGCGCAGCGCGTCGTAGCGCGGATCGGGCCACAGCCAGCGGCCCAGCGCATCACGGAACACGAACACGCCCAACAGCGCCAGCGGCAGGACGACAGCGCAGGCCAGCGCGGCGATACGTCCCTGCCTCGGCAGCGCCTGCCAGCGCGCGCGCCATTCGGCGCGCCGGGCCGGCACGGACGCGAAGCGCTTCATGCGCGCCGCGCGGCCTCCACGCCGGGCAGCGATTCCAGCCGCGCCAGCAACAGGCCGAGTTGTTCGTAGTCGGACACCCGCGCCTGCAGCTGCACGCGCACGCGCCCGTTGCCCCCGCGCATCGGGTCCGTGCGCAAGGCCAGCACGTGCACGCCGACCTGCGCCACCAGCGTGGTGATGTCCTTGAGCAGCCACTTGCGGTCCACGGCATCGACGCGCACGGCCACCTCCTGCCCGTTGCGGCGCGTGCCCCATTCCACCGGCAGCACCCGCGCCGGCTCCTTCGCCGCCAGCCGCAGGAACGCGGCGCAGTCCGGGCGATGCACGCTGACGCCGCGCGCGCGGGTCAGGTAGCCGACGATGGCCTCGCCCGGCAGCGGCTGGCAGCAGCGCGCCACCTGCGCCAGCAGGTTGTCCACGCCCTGCACGGTGACCGCGCCGGCGCCCGGCGCCGCGGAGGCGGCCGGTTTGGCGGGCAGCGCGGGGAGCGCGGGTTCGGGCTCCTGCGTCGCCTTCTCCAGGTCCAGCAGCGCGCGCCCGACCTGGTTCGGGCCGACGTCGCCCAGCGCCACCAGCACCAGCAGGTCGTCCTCGGTCTGCGCGTTGAACCGGCCCAGCACCGGCGTCAGGTCGGTGTGCAGCAGGCCCATCCGGCGCAGGTCGCGGTCCAGCAACTCGCGGCCGGCCTGCAGGTTGCGTTCGCGGTCGAGCTTGTTGAACCAGGCCCGCACCTTGTCGCGCGAGCGGCTGCTGGCGAGGAAGCCGGCGCTCGGCTGCAGCCAGTCGCGGCGCGGCTCGGCGGTCTTGCCGGTGAGTATCTCCACCCGCTCGCCGGTGCGCAGCGCATGGGTCAGCGGCACGATCCGGCCATCCACCTTCGCGCCGCGGCAGCGGTGGCCGACCATGCTGTGGATGGCGTAGGCGAAGTCGAGCACGGTGCCGCCCTGCGGCAGGTCGATCACCTCGCCCTTGGGCGTGAGCGCGTACACGCGATCCTCGACCAGGTCGCTGTCGATGCCGTGCAGCGGCGCGGCCTCGCCCTCGCCTGCCGCCTCGGCGGCCTGCTCCAGCAGCTTGCGCATCCACGCGATGCGCTTGTCCATGGTCGCGCCGCCGGCGCTGCCGCCTTCCTTGTAGCGCCAGTGCGCGGCCACGCCGAGCTCGGACTGCGCATGCATCTCGCGAGTGCGGATCTGCACTTCCAAGGTCTTGCCGGCGGGGCCGATCACCGCGGTGTGCAGCGAGCGGTAGCCGTTCGGCTTGGGCCGGGCCACGTAGTCGTCGAACTCGCTCGGGATCGGCACCCACAGCGCGTGCACCAGCCCCAGCACGGCGTAGCAGGTGGGGATGTCCTCGACCAGCACGCGCAGCGCGCGCAGGTCGTACAACTCCTCGATCGGCAGCGCCTTGCGCTGCATCTTCCGCCAGATGCTGTAGATGTGCTTGGGACGGCCGGCGACGTCGGCCTCGATGCCCTGCTCCGCCACCGCCTTGCGCAGGAGTTCGAGCACCGTTTCGATGTAGCGCTCGCGCCCGCTGCGGTCGTCGTCCAGCGACTGCGCGATGCGCAGGTAGGCATCAGGTTCCAGGACGCGGAACGCGAGGTCCTCCAGCTCCCATTTCAGCTGCCAGATGCCGAGCCGGTTGGCCAGCGGCGCGTGGATGTCGCGGGTCATCCGCGCCAGTGCGCGCTGCTCCTCCATCGGCAACCGCCACGCCGCGCGCATGCGCGAAAGCTGGCGCGACAGCACGATCGGCACCACCCGCAGGTCGCGTACCAGCGCCAGCAGCAGGCGGCGCATCCCTTCCGGGTTGCGCCCGCCGCCGTGGTCGCGGTGCAGCGCCCACACCCGGCTGGCGGCGCGCTGGCCTTCCAGCAGCACGTGCAGGCGCTCCGGCACCTCGACCTGCGCCTCGGCCGCCAGCGCTTCGATGTCGACCAGCGAATCCAGCAAGGTCGCGGCCAGCACCTCGGCGTCGGCGTTGAGCGAGGCGACGATCGACAGCGTATCGGCGAGCACGTCGGCGCGGTCGCGCATCGGCGCGCCGGCCTCGGCGCGCTCGTGCCAGAACGCGGCCAGTGGCGCAGGCAGCGCGTCCTTCGGCAGGCGCGCCAGCGCGTCGTTCCAGGTGATGGTGGCGATGGCGGCAACGGACATGGAACTACAGTAGCGGGACGCGCATGAAGCGGCCAGCAATCAGCCGCGGCCACCGGTGGAACGCAGGCGTTCCATCCGTGCCGCCAACCGCTTCGGCGAGACGCCGCCCTTCGCGCCCAGCTCCTGCGCGAACAGCGAGACGCGCAGCTCCTCCAGCTCCCAGCGCAGCGCGCGGGCCTCGGGATCGGCCGGGTCGGCGGCGGCCAGCGCGGCGGCGAACGGGGCCAGCTCCAGCATGCGCTGCTGGTCGCGCGCCGGATCGCGCTGGGCGCGTTCGGCGCGCAGGGACAGCGCCTTCAGCCAGCGCGGGTATTCGGCCAGCGCGGTGGCCGGGGTGTCGCGCAGGAAGCCGGGGGCGGCCAGCGCGTCGAGCTGCGCCTGCATGTCGTCGAGGTTGGCGCGGGCCCAGCCGATCAGCTTCGACTCCAGCTTCGCGCGCACTTCGGCGACCAGGCCGAGGATGGTGTCGGCCTGCTTCAGGCGCTGCATGGCTTCGCCGAACAGCGCCTTGCCGATGGCGTCGCGGCGCTGCGCGAAGGCTTCGGCATCGCGCACCTCCAGCAGATCGTCCGCGGCCAGCGCGGCGAAGGCGCCGTCGACCAGGTCGGCGCGCAGGCGGTCGGCGTCCTTCAGGCCGTCCCTGCGCGGCGCGGCGGACTCGATGGCGGCGTACAGCAGCGAAATCTTCGGCTGCACCGGCAGCTGCTTGCGCGCCTGCTTCATCCTGTCGGCCAGCGCGATCGCCAGCAGCCGGCGCACGCCCTGCGGGTGCAGGCGCTCGGCGACGGCGCGCTGGGCGTGCAGGGCCAGCGAGACGGCGTCGCCGTCGTCCTGCAAGGCGGGATACGCCGGCACGCCGCCCGCGCCCGGCACCGACACGGGAACTGGCGTTTCCGGAAATGTGGTCATGCCCGACTTCGCCATGCCCTGCGCCGCATGGCGGGCGAACGCCTGCGCGGCGCGTTCGCCGAAGCGGGCGCGCAGGTCGTCGAGGTCGCGCGATTCGGCCAGGACAACGCCCTCCCTCTGCGCAGCGCGCAAGGGGAGGGTTGGGGAGGGGTGCTCTTCGCGCACAGCACCCCCTCCCGACCTCCCCTCCCCGCTTCGCGGGCAAGGGGAGGAGCAGGGACATCCAGCAGCCGCAGGTTCGCACGCAGGTGCGGCTCGATGGCGGCGGCGTCGAAATCCAGCGCGGACACCTCGACGCCCGAGAGCTTCTTCAGGAATTTCGCCAGCGCGCCCTCGATGGAATCCGCGTCCGGCTGCGCAAACGCCTCGGCGAAGGCGCGTGCGAAGTCCGGCGCGGGCACGAAGTTGCGCCGCAGCGCCTTCGGCAGCGAGCGGATCAGCGCCGCTGCCTTGTCCTCGACGAAGCCCGGCGCCAGCCACGACAGCCTTGCTGCGTCCAGCGCGTTGAGCAGGTGCAGCGGCACCGCCACGGTCATGCCGTCGTCCACCGCGCCCGGCTCGAAGCGGTACTGCACCGCAAGCCGTGCATCGCCCAGCGGCAGGTAGGCGGGGAAGCGCGCGGCGTCGGTCTGGTCGGCCACCAGCAGGTCGTCGCGCGACCACTCCAGCGCCGCCTTCTCGTCCTTCGACAACTTCGCGTACCACGCATCCAGCGCCTGCGCGTTGTGCACGTGCGCGGGCAGCCGGTCGAGGTACCAGCGGGCCTGCCAGTCCTCGTCCACCACCAGCCCGACGCGACGCTGCTTGGCTTCCTCCTGCCGCGCCAGCTCCAGCGCGCGCAGGTTGCGGGCGAGGAAGGCGCTGCGGGTGTTGATCTCGCCGGTCAGCAGCGCCTCGCGCACGAAGATCGCGCGGCTCTCCTCTGGAAACAGCGCGCCGTAGTGCACCGGCTTCTTCGGCGCCAGCACCAGCCCGAACAGGCTGATCTGCTCGCTGCCGACGACGCGGCCCTGCGAACGCGACCAGTGCGGGTCGTGGTGGCGGCGGGCCAGCAGGTGCGGCAATTCGGCAATTGCCCAGTCCGGCTCGATGGCGGCGTTGGTGATCGCCCAGACTTTCTCGGTGTCCAGCAGCGTCGCCGACAGCAGCCACGGCGGCGGCTTGCTCGCCAGCCTGGAGCCGGGGAACAGGTGGAACTTGCGGCCACGCGGGCCGTCGTAGAGGCCTTTGTCGCCGCGGTTGCCGAGTTGAGTGGGCAGGCCGGCGATCAAGGCGCGGTGGAGGGCGGCGTATTGCTTTTGCTCGTCATTCCCGCGAAAGCGGGCGTCTTTTCGCAGACCTTGAGTCTGCGTATCCAGTGTCTTTTGTTCGGAAGCCGAAGACGCTGGATGCCCGCCTTCGCGGGCATGACGATCCCATTGCAACTCCTCGCATTGCAACTTCAATTGCCGATGCAGCTCCCACCACTCGCGCAGGCGCAGGAAGCCGAGGAAATTGCGGTCGGCCCATTTGCGCAGCTGCGACTGGGTCATCTCCTCGTGCGCGACGCGGTAGGCGTCCCACAGTTTGAGGATGCCGACGAACTCCGACTTCGCGTCGACGAACTGCGCATGCGCGGCATCGGCGGCGGCGCGCGCGTCGGCCGGGCGCTCGCGCGGGTCCTGGATGCCGAGGAAGCTGGCGATCACCAGCATCTCGCGCAGCACGCCGTGCGCCTGCGCGGCCACCAGCATGCGCGCCAACTTCACGTCCACCGGCAGCTTCGCCATCGTCCTGCCGATGGCGGTGAGCTTGCGATCCGCATCGACCGCGCCGAGTTCGTTCAACTGCTGCCAGCCGTCAGCGATCGCGCGCGGATCGGGCGGTTCGAGGAACGGGAAATTCTCGATGTCGCCGAGGCCCAGCGCCAGCATGCGCAGAATCACGCCCGCCAGCGCGGCGCGGCGGATTTCCGGATCGGTGAACTCGGGCCGCGACGCGAAATCCGCTTCCGAATACAGGCGGATGCACACGCCAGGCGCGATGCGCCCGCAGCGGCCGGCACGCTGGTTGGCGCTGGCCTGCGACACGTCCTCGATGTGCAGGCGGTCCAACTTCTGCCGCGGGCTGTAGCGCTTCACCCGCGCCACGCCGGGATCGACCACGTAGTGGATGCGCGGCACCGTCAGCGAGGTTTCCGCCACGTTGGTCGCCAGCACGATGCGCCGCTGCGGACCGGGGTGGAATACCCGGTCCTGGTCCTTCGCCGACAGCCGCGCGTACAGCGGCAGCACTTCGGTGTGGCGGTACTTGCGCTTCTCCAGCGCCTGGTGGGCGTCGCGGATCTCGCGCTCGCCGGGCAGGAAGATCAGCACGTCGCCGATGCCCTTCTCCCGCTGAATCTCGTCGCAGGCGGCGACGATGCCGTCGACGATCGTGCGCTGCCCGCCTTCGCCGCCCGCGGCCCCGGACGCAGGCGCATCGGCATGTCCGCCCTCGCCTTCCAGCGGCCGATAGCGCACCTCGACCGGATACCCGCGTCCTTCCACGCTGACCACCGGCGCATCGCCGAAATGCGCGGCGAAGCGGGCGGTATCGATGGTGGCGGAAGTCACCACCAGCTTCAGGTCGGGCCGCTTCGGCAGCAGCTGCTTCAGGTAGCCGAGCAGGAAGTCGATGTTGAGGCTGCGCTCGTGCGCCTCGTCGATGATCAGCGTGTCGTACTTCGACAGCCAGCGATCGTTCTGGATTTCCGCCAGCAGGATGCCGTCGGTCATGAACTTGATCGCGGTGGTGTCGCCCACCGCGTCGTTGAAGCGCACCTGGAAGCCGACCGCGCCGCCCAGCGGCACCTGCAGCTCCTCGGCCACGCGCCGCGCCACCGAGCGCGCGGCGATCCGGCGCGGCTGGGTGCAGCCGACCATGCCCGCCGCGCCGCGCCCGGCCAGCAGGCAGAGCTTGGGCAACTGGGTGGTCTTGCCGCTGCCGGTTTCGCCGGCGATCACCACCACCTGGTGGCTGCGGATCAGGTCGACAATCTCGTCGGCATGCGCGGCGATGGGCAGCGCCGCATCGACCGTCGCCGACGGCAGCGCGGCGGCGCGGCGCTCGCGTTCGGCCACCGACGCCTGCAGCTTCGCCGAGAACGCGTCGCGCAGGGCCGCATCGCCCGGCTTCGCGTTCCACTTCGACCACAGGCCGAGCAGGCGGCCGCGGTCGCGGGTCAGCGCGCCGTCGATGGCGCGCCGGGCCTGCCTGGAGGCGGATTTTGCTTCGGCTCCGATAGCTTCCATCGATCCCTGGAGTAGTAAGGTTTCATTTCCCCGCAACGTGGCGGCGGTTTATTGTCGCCCAAGCCCACCCGAGAGGACGTCCCCATGGCCAAGAAAAGCTCCACCGGCAAGACTGGCAAGGCCGCGCCCGCCGCACATGCGGACGGCGCCCCCGGCATCGACATCGGCATTTCGGCGGCCGACCGCCGCAAGATCGCCGACGGCCTGGCGCACGTGCTGGCCGATGCCTTCACCCTGTACCTGAAGACCCACAACTTCCACTGGAACATCACCGGCGCGATGTTCAACAGCCTGCACCTGATGTTCGAGGGCCAGTACACCGAGCAGTGGAACGCGCTGGACGAGATCGCCGAGCGCACCCGCGCGCTGGGCTTCAACGCGCCGGCCAGCTACGGCGAGTTCACCCGCCTCACCTCGATCAAGGAGGAAGCGGGCCTGACCGACACCGCCGACTGGCGCGAAATGGTGCGCCAGCTGGTGGCCGGCAACGAAGCGGTCTGCCGCACCGCGCGCAAGGCGCTGAAGATCGCCGACGACGCCGGCGACGATCCCACCACCGACCTGCTGACCCAGCGCCTGAACGTCCACGAGAAGAACGCGTGGATGCTGCGTTCGCTGTTGCAGTAAGCGGCATCGTCTGAGTCAGCCGGCGGGCGGGCGCCAGCCTTCCAACCAAGCGAGTATCGGGGAGCGACTTGGAAGGCTGGCGCCCGCCCGCCGGCTGACCTCGCAATGCGGGAATCCTGATCGCTTTCGAGGCGATGCCCGATGGCGGCATCGCTCCCGCTTGCTACCCTTGCGGCATGTCCGACGCCGCCCTCGACACCCTCCGCCACGTTTTCGGCTACGACCGCTTCCGCGGCGAGCAGGGGCGCATCGTCGATCACGTCCGCGACGGCGGCGACGCGCTGGTGCTGATGCCCACCGGCGGCGGCAAGTCGCTCTGCTACCAGCTTCCCGCGCTGCTGCGCGACGGCACCGGCATCGTGGTGTCGCCGCTGATCGCGCTGATGCAGGACCAGGTGGACGCGCTGCGCCAGCTCGGCGTGCGCGCGGCCTTCCTCAATTCCAGCCTGGACGGCGCCGAGGCCGCGCAGGTCGAGCGGCAGTTCCTCGCCGGCGAGCTCGACCTGCTCTACGTCGCCCCCGAACGCCTGCTGACGCCGCGCTTCCTGTCGCTGATGGAACAGGCGCGGATCGCTCTGTTCGCCATCGACGAGGCGCACTGCGTTTCGCAGTGGGGCCACGACTTCCGCCCCGAATACCGCCAGCTCACCCTGCTGCACGAACGCTGGCCCGGCGTGCCGCGCATCGCCCTGACCGCCACCGCCGACGCGCCGACCCGGCGCGAGATCGTCGAGCGGCTGGCGCTGGACGAGGCCCGCCAGTTCGTCAGCTCGTTCGACCGCCCCAACATCCGCTACACGGTGGCGCCGCGCGACGACGGCCGCCGCCAGCTGTTCGACTTCCTCGACCGCCATCGCGGTGAAAGCGGCATCGTCTACTGCCTTTCGCGGCGCAAGGTGGACGCCACCGCCGAACTGCTGGCGCAGCGCGGCGTGCCCGCGCTGGCATACCACGCCGGCCTGGACGGAGCCACGCGCGCCGAGCGCCAGCGCCGCTTCCTGCGCGAGGACGGCATCGTGATGGTGGCGACGATCGCCTTCGGCATGGGCATCGACAAGCCCGACGTGCGCTTCGTCGCCCACCTCGACCTGCCGAAGTCGCTGGAAGGCTATTACCAGGAAACCGGCCGCGCCGGCCGCGACGGCGACCCGGCCGAGGCGTGGCTGGGCTACGGCATGGGCGACGCGGTGCTGCTGCGACGGATGATCGAGGACGGCGACGCCAGCGAGGAGCGCAAGCGGCTGGAGCACGGCAAGCTCGATGCGCTGATCGGCTACTGCGAGTCCACCGCCTGCCGCCGGCAGACCCTGCTGGCGTATTTCGGCGAAGCCCACGCGGGCGACTGCGGCAACTGCGACAACTGCCTGCAGCCGCCGCAGACCTGGGACGCCACCGAGGCCGCGCGCAAGGCGCTGTCCTGCGTGTACCGCACCGGCCAGCGCTTCGGCGCGGCGCACGTCATCGACGTGCTGCGCGGCGCGGATACGGCCAAGGTGCGCCAGTTCGGCCACGAAACGCTCAGCACCTACGGCATCGGCCGCGACCTCGACATGCGCCAGTGGCGCGGCGTGTTCCGCCAGCTGCTGGCCGCCGGCCTGCTGGACACCGATCTCGACGGCCACGGCGCGCTGCGCCTGACGGCGGAGGCCACCCCGCTGCTGCGCGGCGAGCGCAGCCTGCACCTGCGCATGGACGCGCCGAAGCCGGAACGGCGGCGTTCGCGGCAGGGCGACGACAAGCGCGCCGCGCCGCCGCCCGTCGAGCTGCCGGAAGACGCCGCCGTCCGCTTCGCCGCGCTGCGCCAGTGGCGCGCCGAGGCCGCCCGCGCGCAGAACCTGCCGGCCTACGTGATCTTCCACGACGCCACCCTGCGCGCGATCGCGCTGGAGATGCCGCGCGACCTCGACGCGCTGGCCGGCATCGGCGGCGTCGGCGCGAGCAAGCTGGAGCGCTACGGGCGCGAGGTGATCGCGGCGCTGGAGGCGGCGGCCTGACGGCGTGCCGCGCTAGCGGCGGCGACGCGCGTCGCGCCAGGCGGCGTTGATCTCGGCCATCTTCAGCGCGGCCAAAGCGCGGATTTCCGGCCCCATCGTCGCCACCTTGTCCGGGTGGTACTGCGCGGCCTTGGCGCGGTAGGCCGCCGCGACCTCCTCGTCCGAGGCCCATTCGGACACGTCCAGCACCTCGTGCCACGGGCGTTCGACGCCGCCGGTTTGCGCATCGAATTCCGGCGGCGGCATGCCCGCATCCGCATCCTCGTCAGGCCGCCGCGTGAACACCGACACCAGCCAGTAGCCGATGGCCAGCCCGGCGGCGATGGAGGCCGCTTCCACCCAGGTCATGCCGAATCCTCCGCGCCGCCGTCGTCCGCCAGCAGCGCGCGCCGCGCTTCCAGCGCCCGCTCCAGCCGCGCCCGCGACGCCGCGTCCAGCACCGCGTCGGCGAACGCCGCCGCGGGCTGCGCCAAGCCGCAGCGCAGCGTCACCCGCCGCACCAGGTTGAGCGCGAACGGCGGGCAGGCCAGCACGTCGAAGGCGATCGCGGCCAGTTCGCCCCAGGCCAGCCCCAGCGCCGCGCGGTGCCGCGCAAGATGCGCCACCGCCAGCAGCGTGGGCAGGTAGATCAGCGCCAGCAGGCCCAGCAGCCATCCCTGCGACGCGTGCAGCAGCAGCGCCAGCGGCACCAGCGCGAACAGCGCGAACGCCACCAGCCAGGCCGCCCAGCGCAGCGGGCGCAGCACGCCCAGCACGCGCTCGGTCGCCGGCGCGCGGGCGGTCCGGCCGCCTTCGCTCCAGACCGCGCGGAACACCGGCGCGCCCGGCGCGAACAGCGCCGGGAACGCCAGGAAGCGGCCCTGCCAGGTCGCGCCCTCGCCCAGCGCCGCCCGCCAGCGGCGCAGCGGCCGGGCGAACACCACCTCGTCGGCGTACAGCAGCAGCGCGCTGTCGTACAGGTAGAACGCCGCGATGCCCGGCAGCAGCAGCGTCTCGGCGGCGGGCAGGTTCAGGACTGCGCGCCCTTGCCGCCGAAGAACTTGCGGATGGCGGCGAATCCGCCGGCCAGCCCCACCAACAGCACCTTCCACATCTTCAGCAGGAAGATGCCGATGGCCGCGAACACGCCCTTCTTCGCCGCGACCGCCGCCGCGCCGCCGGTGACCAGCGCCGCCAGCCCGTATTCGGCCACGTGGTCGCCGGGGCGGAAATCGGCGTAGCGGTCGCCGTCGTTGAAGGAGAAGCCGGGCAGCCGCGCCTTGAAGTCGGCCACCGACGCCTGCAAGCCGTCCTGCCCCGTCACCAGCAGCACCTGCATCACCCCGCGCCGCCCCAGCAGGCGGGTGTTGTAGTTGACGCTCTCGCCCTTGGAATGCTCGCCCTTGAGCCGGAATGCCCACTCCAGCGACTTGATCCCGCCGTCGTACTGCGGCTTGAACGCCCAGCCGGTGACGTGCACCGCATCCCAGCCGTTGCGCTTGCGCTCCTCGTTGGATTCCTCGGTGCCCTCGGTGACCGACTTCAGCAGGTCGTCGGCCTCGAGCTTCTCGTCGTCCTTCACGTAGCCGACCGGATCGAAGGTGAAGAACGCCACCCAGGACAGGTCGTCCTTGGCCAGCACGTATTCGTCGACGCCGGAATCCGGGTTCTCGGTCAGCCGGTTGAACTCGCGCGCGCCGGCCGGATCGAGGAAGGCGTAGCCCTCCGGCACCTTCAGCGTCGCCTTGCCGGCGATCTGCGCGGTGGTCGGCCCCTCGACCCACGCCAGCTCGCTCACGTCCTTGGCCTGCGCGAACGCCAGGTTGCAGGCCAGCAGGCCCGCGGCCAGCACGGCCGCGATCCATCGTTTCGTCATCGTCGTGTCCCCGTCGTCGCCCCTCGCGACCGCTCCATCATAAGTTCACTTCGCCGCTCCCGGCAGCCGGCATCGTGCGGCCCTGCCGCGGGCCGCGGCCTACAATGCGCGCATGCGCATCGGCCCCCACGCCATCGAACCGAAGGTGATCCTCGCGCCCATGGCGGGCGTGACCGACAAGCCGTTCCGGCTGCTGTGCAAGCAGCTGGGCGCGGGCCTGGCGGTGTCGGAGATGACGACCAGCGACCCGCGCTTCTGGAACACCGCGAAGTCGCTGCACCGGATGGACCACGTCGGCGAGCCCGATCCGGTCAGCGTGCAGATCGCTGGCACCGTGCCCGAAATCATGGCCGAGGCCGCGCGCTTCAACGTCGACCACGGCGCCCAGCTGATCGACATCAACATGGGCTGCCCGGCCAAGAAGGTGTGCAACGCCTGGGCCGGCAGCGCGCTGATGCGCGAGCCGGCGCTGGTGACGCGGATCGTCGAGGCGGTGGTGAAGGCGGTGGACGTGCCGGTGACGCTGAAGATCCGCACCGGCTGGGACGCCGACCACAGGAACGCGCCGGAGATCGCCCGCATCGCCGAGGACGCCGGCATCGCCGCGCTGGCCGTGCACGGCCGCACCCGCGACCAGCAGTACAACGGCGCGGCCGAGTACGAGACCATCGCCGCGATCAAGGCGATGCTGAAAATCCCGGTGATCGCCAACGGCGACATCGATTCGCCGCGCAAGGCCCGGCAGGTGCTCGACGCGACCGGCTGCGACGCGGTGATGATCGGCCGCGCGGCGCAGGGCCGGCCGTGGATCTTCGGCCGCATCGCGCACTACCTCGCCACCGGCGAGGAACTGCCGGAGCCGTCGCCGGCGGAAGTCCGCGACGTGCTGCTCGGCCACCTGCACGCGCTGCACGCCTTCTACGGCGAGGACATGGGCGTGCGCATCGCCCGCAAGCACCTGGGCTGGTACGCGAAGGACCGGCCGGAGAACGCCGCCTTCCGCGCGGTGGTCAACCGCGCGCAGAGCGCGATGGAGCAGTTGCGGCTGACGCGCGAGTATTTCGACGCGCTGGCGGCGGGCGTGGCGCCGGAATTGCTGGAAGCGGCCTGAACGACGCGCGACAGGAGGCCGCCCTTTTCACGGCGGCCACGTGGAAACGGCACGGGTTCCGCCCTTACGGCGCTGGCGGCTCGTTCCAGATGCGCGTCCAGGTGGACTGCCACATCGCGCCGACGTCGCGCGGCGGGGACGCCAGCTGGCGCACCGGAATCGGCTGCCATCCCTGCTCCGCCCGCTTCGCCACCGCAAAGCGGAAGAAATAGTCCGGCTCGCTGCCCATGCGCAGGTCGGACAGCACCAGTTCGCCGTCCACCACCCGCGCCTGCACGAAGCCGCGGGTAAACCAGACGAGTCGCTTGACCGTCGGCACGTCGCCCGCCTCGCGCAGCGCCTGCACGTTGGCGGCATGGCCGGCGAACGTCATCGGCGCGCGATCGGCGGCCAGCGAGCGGAAGCCTTCGACGTAGCCGCCGGGGGTCATCGCCACCACCCGTCACAGCAGGGTGTTGAGCGGCATCGGCACCGAGAAGCGCGGCGCGTCGGCCAGGCCCATGGCCGCCAGCGCACGGCCGGCCTCGCGTTCGACCATCGCCTTCGCCGCCAGCGACCAGCCGAGATAGCCGACGCCGAGCGCGAAGCCGGCGGCCAGCGCCCGGCCGCCCCAGCGCCGCGCGCCCGCAGCCATCGCCAGCGCGAACGCCAGCACCCACGGCAGCGTGAACAGCGGATCGACGATGAACAGCGAACCCCACATCAGCGGCGGCAGCGGCAGCGGCCAGAACAGCTGCGTGCCGTAGATGGTGAAGCTGTCCAGCAGCGGATGCGCCATCAGGCAGACGAAGATCGTCCACCACCAGCGCGCCGGCGCTTCCGCCACGCGCCCGCCGCGCCGCCGGAAGCACCACCAGATCGCCCATGCGACCAGCGGCAGCACCAGCCACGAATGGGTGGCGGCGCGGTGGCAGGTCATCCGCACCACCGGGTCGTCGCTGAGCAGCAGCGGCAGCACGTCGAGGTCGGGCAGCGTGTTCAACGCCATGCCGGCCAGCAGGGCGGCGCGGCGGTGCCGCTTCGGGGCGATGGCGGCGGCGATGACGCCGCCGTAGAACAGGTGGGTGATGGAATCCATGCGCGGATGGTAAGCGGAACCTCCCTCCCGCAAAGTCCGCGTTCGCGCGGCCAAGCCTCGCCTTCCGCATCGCGTGGCGCCGGGGGTCGGATCGGCGGAGCTTTCGCGCCGGAGATGATCCTAGGCCGCCTTCGGCAGCGGCACATCATGAGAAACGCGCAGGCGCGGCGACACCTCGGCCAATTCCTTGCCTGCATGCGACAGCAACCGCAGCGTGCCATCCATCTCCTCGACCAGCGCACTCAGGCTCTCCACCCAGTCGCCGTCGTTGGCGTAAACCAGCCCGTCTCGCTGCACCAGCGCGGCGCGGTGGATGTGGCCGCAGACGATGCCGTCCAACCCGCGCCGGCGCGCATCGTCCAGGCCCGCCTGCACGAAGCGTTCGATGTAGCGCTCCGCCGCGCCGCTTTTCGATTTCAGGAACTCCGACAACGACCAGTAGCGCAGGCCGACCCGGCCGCGCAGGGCGTTCAGCCACTGGTTGCCGGTGAGGATGCGGTAGTACAGCCAGTCGCCGAATTTTTCCTGCAGATTGCCGAAGTGCGTCGCCGCATCGTAATCGTCGCCGTGCGTCACCAGCAGGCGGCGGCCATCGGCAGTGACGTGGATCGCGCGTCGGCGCACCCGCATCGCCGGCAGGGAAAGGCCGCAGAACCGGCGGATCGGACGGTCGTGATTGCCGGGGATGTAGACGATCTCGGTGCCGGCGCGGCGCAGCGCGTGCAGCGCCTCGACTACGCGGTTGTGCGCAGCGCCCCAGCGCGCGCGGCGCTGCGCCATCCACCACAGGTCGACGATGTCGCCGACCAGATACAGGCGCTTGCAGCGCAGGGCGGACAGGAAGTCCGCAAGCTCCGCTGCGTGGCAGTGGCGCGCGCCCAGATGCACGTCGGAGAGGAACACCGCGCGTCGCAGCGGCGGCGACGCCGGCGTCACGCCGCCTCCGCTGCGTCGGGGTCGCCCAGGTAGCGCTGGCGCTTCTTCGCCCGCATCCGCTGGATGTCCACTTCGATCAACCCGTCCACCGAATCGCTGAAATCGGGATCGACGCCGAAGGCGAGGAAGCGCGCGCCGCCCGGTTCGCACAATTCCACGTATTGCTTGTAGAGCATCGGCACCTGCGCGCCGAGCGCGTCGAGGTTGGCCTTGAGCACGCGGAAGGCGGTGTCGGCGTCCAGCGCGGCGTCGCCGGCGTCCGCCGCTTCGTAGTGGAACGGCCGGCGCGAGACCGCTTCGCCCTGCGGCCCGCCGTGCCAGCGCGCATAGTGGGCGACGATCTGCGCGCGCGCCGCCAGCGGCAATGCCGCGCTGATCGACACCGCGCCGAACAGGTAGCGCACCTTCGGATGCGCGCGCAGGTACGCGCCGATGCCCTGCCACAGATAGTCGATGCTGCGGCTGCCCCAATACTCCGGCGCGACGAAGCTGCGGCCCAGTTCCATGCCCTGCGCGATGCGCGCCAACGCGTCCTCGCCGTAGTCGAACAGGCTGGCGGTGTAGAGGCCGCGCAGGCCGTGCGCGGCCAGCACCGGCGCGCCACGGGCGATGCGGTAGGCGCCGGCGATTTTTCCCGCCGCGTCGTCCCACAGCACGATGTGCTCGTACCAGCTGTCCCACGCATCCAGGTCGAGGCGGCGGCCGGTGCCCTCGCCCACCGCGCGGAAGGTCAGCTCGCGCAGGCGGCCGATTTCATGCAGCAGCGGCGCGCCTACTGCCAGCGTGCCGACGCGGATTTGCTTGCCGTCGCCGGTTTGGCCCAGCAGGCGCAGGCCGGATACGCCAGCGCGTACCAATGCGGGATCGACCGCTTCGGCCAACGGCTCGGAGCCGAAGTTGTCCGGCTGTTCGTCGCGCTGCCGGTGCGTGCCTAGCGCGTACAGCTCGCGGCGGATATGGCGCAGCAGGTCGGCATCGCAAGCACCTGATGGAATCGCACGCGGCGTTCCCACCCGCAGCACGATGCGGCGCGCGCGGCGGGCGAACATCTCGCGTGCCAGCAGCGCCGTGCCCGCCGGCTTGAACAGCGCCGACGCGCCATAGAACAGCGCCGAATTGCGCGCCTGGATGCGCACCGGCAGCACCGGCGCGCCGCAGGCGCGGGCGAAGCGCAGGAAGCCGCGCCGCCAGCGGCCGTCGCGGATGCCGCCCGGCCCGAGGCGCGACACCTCGCCGGCCGGGAACACGATCACGCATTCGCCGCGCGCCAGCGCCGCATCGACCGCGCGCACGCTGTCCGCCGATAGCCGACCTCCGAGAATGCGCACCGGCAGCAACAGATCGCCCAAGCCTTCCAGCGCAGACAGGAAATCGTTGGCGACGATGCGCACGTCGCGCCGCACCTGCCCGACCAGATCGAGCAGGGCCAGCGCATCCAGCGCGCCGGATGGATGATTGGCGACGATCAGCAGACTGCCGTGCACGGGAATGCGCGCGCGGTCGGTCTGGCTGGCGGTGTAGCCCGTGCCGAGGTGGCGCATTGCCGCCGCCACGAAGGCGAAGCCGCGTACGTGCCGGTTGGCGGCCAGGAAAGCATCGATCTCGTCCAGCCGCGACCAGCGCGCGATCCCGCGCAGCACCGGCCGGGCGATGGCGGCGCGGCGGCCGCGGAACCAATGCGGAAAGCGCTGCTGCAGACGTTGTTCGAGCTGGATCATGGCGATCGGTTTCGCGGCCCCGTTGGCCGGCAGCCTGCGCCGCGTCCGGGACAATCGGATTGCACCGGCGTTACCCGCCGGTGACGGCCGGCTTAACACCCGCCCAACACCACGACCGCCGAAAACAGGTCAGGATGCATATCCGGCCGCGCCGCTGTATCATGCGCACCCATCTTTTCATCCGAATACAGGGATATAAAGCGATGTCCAGCTATCTGTTCACCTCCGAATCGGTCTCCGAGGGCCATCCGGACAAGATCGCCGACCAGATCTCCGATGCGGTGCTGGACGCGATCCTGGCCCAGGACAAGCACGCCCGCGTGGCCTGCGAGACGCTGGTGAAGACCGGCGCCGCCATCGTCGCCGGCGAAGTCACCACCAGCGCGTGGGTGGACATCGAGGCGCTGGCGCGCAAGGTCATCAACGAGATCGGCTACGACAATTCCGACGTCGGCTTCGACGGCCACACCTGCGCCATCATCAACATGCTCGGCAAGCAGTCGCCGGACATCAACCAGGGCGTGGACCGCAAGAAGCCGGAAGACCAGGGCGCGGGCGACCAGGGCCTGATGTTCGGCTACGCCTGCAACGAGGCGCCGGAGTTCATGCCCGCGCCGCTGTACTACAGCCACCGGCTGGTGGAGCAGCAGGCCAAGGTGCGCAAGAGCGGCAAGCTGAAGTGGCTGCGCCCGGATGCGAAGTCGCAGGTGACCCTGCGCTACGACGGCCACGACATCGTCGGGCTGGAAGCCGTGGTGCTTTCGACCCAGCACGATCCGGGCGTGAAGCAGAAGGACCTGATCGAGGCCGTGCGCGAGAGCATCCTCAAACCGGTGCTGCCGAAGAAGTGGCTGGACGCGCTGCCGAAGAACAGGGTGCACATCAACCCGACCGGCAAGTTCGTGATCGGCGGCCCGGTGGGCGACTGCGGCCTGACCGGCCGCAAGATCATCGTCGACAGCTACGGCGGCATGGCCCGCCACGGCGGCGGCGCGTTCTCCGGCAAGGATCCGTCGAAGGTCGACCGCTCGGCCGCCTACGCCGCGCGCTACGTGGCGAAGAACATCGTCGCCGCCGGCCTGGCCGACAAGTGCGAGGTGCAGGTGAGCTACGCCATCGGCGTGGCCGAGCCGACCTCGATCTCGGTGACGACGTTCGGCACCGGCAAGGTCAGCGACGACACCATCGAGAAGCTGATCCGCGCCCACTTCGACCTGCGCCCCTACGGCATCACCCGCATGCTGGACCTGGAGCATCCGATCTACCAGCCGACCGCCAGCTATGGCCATTTCGGCCGCAAGCCGAAGGAAATCGGCTACACCGACGGCGAAGGCAGAAAGCACAAGGCCACCGCCTTCTCGTGGGAGAAGACCGACAAGGCCGAGGCGCTGCGCAAGGCGGCGAAGCTGAAGTAAGCCGCGTCTTCGATACGCGACACCGGGACGGGCCGCAGCGATGCGGCCCGTTCCTTTTCCGCCGCCGCGACGCCTACCTGGCCGCGTCCGACCCGGCGGCCTTGCGCAAGGCCGCCGCGACCTCGGCCTTGATCCGCGCCGAGGCCGGGTTGCCAGGCCCGGCATAGTCCAGCGCCTGCACCACCCAGACCGTCAACGCACCGGCCTGGATGCAGTAGGTCACCAGCGACCGACCGCCGCCGCCGGGCCCGGAAACGTGCACGGCCAGCTTGCCCTGCACGTCCTGCGCGCGCGTCGCGTAGCCGGCCGCCTCCGCCGCGCGCTTGATGGTGGCTGCGCATTGCGCCACCGACAGCCGCGCGGCGGGCACGCGCTCGACCTCGTAGTCCAATCCGAAATCCCCGGCCCGCGCGCCCCCGGCGGATGCCGCCAGCAGGGCCGCGGCGATGGCGCATCGCATCGTGTTCGTCATGTCCTTTCCCTCCGGATGGCGGAATGGCGCGCCGGTCAGGTGCGCACGAAGATTTCGACCCGGCGGTTCAGCTGGCGCCCGGCGGGGTTGTCGCGTCCTTCCAGCTCGTTGGGCGCCACCGGCTGCGCCTCGCCATAGCCCTTCGCGCCGGCCTCGCGCGCAGTGCCGCGTTCGCGCAGGGCGGCCACCACGGCGTTCGCGCGCCGCTCGGACAACGCCTGGTTGTAGTCGTCGCCGCCCTTGGCATCGGTATGCCCGCGTATCTCCATCGCCTTGGCCTGAACGCCCCGCAGCGCGCCGGCCAGCACGTCCAGCACCTTCGACGCATCCGGGCGGATGTCGGACTTGTCGAAGTCGAACAGCACGCGATCCTCCAGCGTGATCACGAAGCCGCAGGGCGCACCCGGCGGGGCGAATTTCTTCAGCGGCGGAAACCTGCCGGCCGGCGCCACTTTCGGGATCGGCGCCATCGCCACCTGCTTCGCGGGCGTGCCGACCTGACCGGTGCCGTCGCCGTTGTTCACCACCAGGCCGTGCGGACCGTTCCACGTGCCGGAGCCGTCGCTCTCGATGCGCACAATTCCCTGCGGGCCGTTCCACGTACCGGAACCGTCGCCGTTGTTGGTGATGATGCCGCTGTCGCCGTTCCAGGTGCCGGCGCCCCGGCCGTCCAGCGAGATGATCCCGTAGCGGCCGTTGTAGGTGCCGCTGCCGTCGGCCTCGACCCGGATGATGGCGTCGTCCGCGCCGCCTTCGCCGCTGCCGTTGATGGTGCCGCTGCCGTCCGCATTCACCGTGACGATGCCTCCCTCGAAGTTGGCGGTGCCGCTGCCGTCCGCGCCGATCTTGAAGATGCCCTCGTCGCCGTTGCGGAGCAGGCTGCCGTGCTCATCGACGCTGGTGATGCCGGCATCGTTCACAAGCGCGCCATCGGTCGCGCAACTGGCCGGGCGCACGCTGATGCCGGCGATGGGATCGAGGACATCCTGCATCGAAGACTCCAGCGCGCGCTGGGCCGGGCCGACGCCGACGATGTCCGGCACCACGATCTGCGGGATGGCCGGGAACTCGATCTCGCCCGCGCTCAACGGGCCGGCATCGGCCTGCCTGGGCGCCTCGCCGGCCGGGGAGACGCCGGCCTGCCCGGCGGTCGCCGCGGGATCGGGCGCGCCGCCACAGGCGCCGAGCGCGAGGGCGCAGGAGAATACGAGGACGCGGGATGTCGATGACAGGGGCTGGCGTGGCATGGCGATCCATTGCATTGGGGGAGCCTCGGATATAGCAGCACCCGCCTCGCGCCGCGTTAGCCACAAGTGAAGCGGGCCCGGGTTCTCCGGCCTGCTGCGTCGACGCACGGCAAGGCGCCCAAGCCACCGCGACCCTCTACAATGCGCGCATGCCCTTGATGCAATTCCAGCGCGTCGACTACGGCGTCGGCGGCCCGCTGCTGCTCGATCACGTCGACCTCACCATCGAACCCGGCGAACGCGTCTGCATCGTCGGCCGCAACGGCGCGGGCAAGTCCACGCTGATGCGGCTGATGGCCGGCGAGATCCGGCCCGACGACGGCGAGATCCGCGTGCAGAACGGCATGGTGGTCGCGCGGATGGCGCAGGAAGTGCCGCAGGACACGCAGGGCTCGGTGTTCGACGTGGTCGCCGACGGGCTGGGCGACCTGGGCCAGCTGCTGGCGCGCTACCACCACGCGGTGCACGAAGGCGACATGGCCGCGATGGCCGCCGCGCAAACCGCCATCGAGGCGCGCGACGGCTGGGACATCGACCGCCGCGTGCAGCAGGTGCTGGAGCGGCTGGAGCTGCCGGAGGACGCCGACTTCGCCGCGCTGTCCGGCGGCATGAAGCGGCGCATATTGCTTGCGCAAGCCCTCGTGCGCGCGCCCGACATCCTGCTGCTGGACGAGCCCACCAACCACCTCGACATCGAGGCCATCGACTGGCTGGAGGGTTTCCTCAAGTCGTTCGCCGGCAGCCTCGTCTTCGTCACCCACGACCGCAGCTTCCTGCGCGCGCTCGCCACCCGCATCGTCGAGATCGACCGCGGGCAGGTCACCGGCTGGCCCGGCGACTACGACAACTACCTGCGCCGCCGCGAGGAGCGCCTGCACGCCGAGGCGCAGGAGAACGCGCGCTTCGACAAGCTGCTGGCGCAGGAGGAAGTGTGGATCCGGCAGGGCATCAAGGCCCGCCGCACCCGCAACGAAGGCCGCGTCACCGCCCTCAAGGCGATGCGCCGCGAACGCGCCGCACGCCGCGAGCTGACCGGCAAGGTGAAGATGGAGGCCGCCGCCGCGCAGGCGTCCGGAAAGAAGGTCGTCGAGATGACCGGCGTGTCGCAGGCGTTCGGCGACAAGGTCATCCTGCGCGACGCCTCGGCCACGATCCTGCGCGGCGACCGCGTCGGCATCATCGGCCCGAATGGCTCCGGCAAATCGACGCTGCTGAAGATCCTGCTGGGCGAACTGACGCCCGACGCCGGCAAGGTGGAGCTGGGCACCAACCTGCAGATCGCCTACTTCGACCAGCACCGCAGCCAGCTGGACGAAACCCGCAGCGCGCTGGAAAACGTGGCCGGCGGGCGCGATTTCGTGGAGATCAACGGCAGCCGCAAGCACGCCATCGGCTACCTGCAGGAATTCCTGTTCTCGCCGGAGCGCGCGCGCGCGCCGATCACCCGCCTGTCCGGCGGCGAGCGCAACCGCCTGCTGCTGGCGCGGCTGTTCGCGCAGCCGTCCAACCTGCTGGTGATGGACGAACCGACCAACGACCTCGACGTCGAGACGCTGGAGCTGCTGGAGGAACTGCTGCTGGATTACACCGGCACCCTGCTGCTGGTCAGCCACGACCGCGACTTCCTCGACAACGTGGTGACCAGCACGCTGGCGCTGGAAGGCGACGGCCGGCTGGGAGACTACGTGGGCGGTTATACCGACTGGCTGCGCCAGCGGCCCGTTCTTACCCGTCATTCCCGCGAAGGCGGGAATCCAGCTGTTGATCTTGTTTCATCTCGAAAGACGCTGGATTCCCGCCTTCGCGGGAATGACGAGCAAAAGGCAGCGCCGATCTTGCCTCCGGCGAAGAAGAAACTCAGCTACAAGGACCAGCGCGAACTGGAACAGCTGCCCGGCCGCATCGAGCAGCTCGAAACCGACATCGCCGCGCGCACCGAAGCGATGCAGGACGCCGCCTTCTACGCGCAGGACGCCGCCGCGCAGCAGCGCGCCAACGCGGAACTCGCGGCGCTGCAGGCCGAGCTGGACAAGGCATACGCGCGCTGGGAAGAACTGGACGGCTGACGCCTTCGCCGCGGGCCGCATCCGGCCACGGGGGCGGCTTCCCGACGGCCGGTTCATCCGCCCCGCGCCCGCGGGCGCTACAATGCGCGCCGGCCGAGGGGCGCTGCGATCGCGACATGCGACCAGGCTCGGCATCGAAACAACGGCGCCCGTGACCGCAATCCACCGCACTCACGGAGCATCCGCATGAACGCCGCAACCAGGACCTTCTCGACCGAGGGCGACTACAAGGTCGCCGACATTTCGCTGGCCGACTGGGGCCGCAAGGAACTCGACATCGCCGAGCACGAGATGCCCGGCCTGATGTCGATCCGCAGGAAGCACGCCGCCTCCACGCCGCTGAAGGGCGTGCGCGTCACCGGCAGCCTGCACATGACTATCCAGACCGCCGTGCTGATCGAGACGCTGAAGGACATCGGCGCCGACGTGCGCTGGGCCTCGTGCAACATCTTCTCGACGCAGGACCACGCCGCCGCCGCGATCGCCGCCACCGGCACGCCGGTGTTCGCGTGGAAGGGAGAGACGCTGGAGGAATACTGGGACTGCACGCTGGACGCGCTGTCCTTCCCCGACGGCAACGGCGGCTTCCTCGGCCCGCAGCTGGTGGTGGACGATGGCGGCGACGTGACCCTGCTGATCCACAAGGGCTTTGAACTGGAACAAGGCGACGAGAGCTGGGTTAACTCGGCCTCCGGCAGCCACGAGGAGCAGGTCATCAAGAACCTGCTCAAGCGCGTGCACGCCGAGCGTCCGGGCTACTGGACCCGCGTCGTCGCCGACTGGAAGGGCGTGTCGGAGGAAACCACCACCGGCGTGCACCGCCTCTACCAGCTCGCCGAGAAGGGCCAGCTGCTGGTGCCGGCGATCAACGTCAACGATTCGGTCACCAAGTCGAAGTTCGACAACCTGTACGGCTGCCGCGAGTCGCTGGCCGACGGCCTGAAGCGCGCGATGGACGTGATGCTGGCCGGCAAGGTGGCGGTGGTCTGCGGCTACGGCGACGTCGGCAAGGGCAGCGCGCATTCGCTGCGCGCCTACGGCGCCCGCGTGATCGTGACCGAGATCGATCCGATCTGCGCGCTGCAGGCGGCGATGGAAGGCTACGAGGTCAAGACCGTCGAGGACACCCTCGGCGTCGCCGACATCTACGTCACCACCACCGGCAACAAGGACATCATCACCCTCGCCCACATGCAGGGGATGAAGGACCAGGCCATCGTCTGCAACATCGGCCACTTCGACAACGAGATCCAGGTCGATGCGCTCAAGGGCCTGGCCGGCGTGAAGCAGGTCAACATCAAGCCGCAGGTGGACCGCTTCGATCTGCCCAACGGTCGTTCGATCTTCCTGCTGGCCGAAGGCCGCCTCGTCAACCTCGGCTGCGCCACCGGCCACCCGAGCTTCGTGATGAGCAACAGCTTCTCCAACCAGACGCTGGCGCAGATCGACCTGTGGGCGAACAAGGACGCCTACGCGCCGCAGGTCTACATCCTGCCGAAGAAGCTGGACGAGGAAGTGGCGCGCCTGCACCTGGAAAAGATCGGCGTGAAGCTGACCAGGCTGACCAGCGAGCAGGCCGACTACCTCGGCGTGCCGGTGGACGGCCCGTTCAAGCCGGAACACTACCGCTACTGATTCCGGCGGCCGCAGCGCGCCCCTGCGCGCGGTACGGTGCAATGCCACGAAACGCCTCCGCCGGAAACGACGGGGGCGTTTCCGTTTGGCCTACAACGCCAGCCGTTCGCGCAGCTCGCGCGCCTGCCGGCGCGAGACCTCAACCTCGCCGCCGCCCTTGAGCCGCAGCAGGTAGCCGTCGGCGATGGACGGCTCCACGCCGCGCACCATGCGCAGGTTGACCAGGGTGTTGCGGTTGGCGCGGAAGAACAGCGCCGGATCCAGCCGCGCCTCCAGCGCGCTGAGGCTGCGCGCCAGCAGCGCGCTCTGGTCGCGGAACCAGATCCGGGCGTAGTTGCCGTCGACGACGATGCGCTGGATCTCCGACAGCGCGACGAACCAGCAGCGCTCGCCGTCGCGCAGGAACACCTGGTCGTCGGCGCCGAGCAAGCCGCGAGGCGGCCCGCCGCCGGCCGCTTCGCCGTCGTCCTGCGCCAGCCGCTGGCCCGCGCGCTCCAGCGCGGCGCGCAGGCGCTCGGGCGCGACCGGCTTGACCAGGTAGTCGAGCGCATTGGCCTCGAACGCGCGCACCGCATACTGGTCGTAGGCGGTGGTGAACACCACCATCGGCGCGCGCTCCAGCCCGTCCAGCACGTCGAAGCCGCTGCCCGACGGCATCTGGATGTCCAGCAGCACCAGGTCCGGATGCAGCCGCGCGATCGCCTCGCGCGCGGCCGGCACGTCGTCGGCCTCGCCCACGCACTGCACGTCCGGCAGGTCGGCCAGCATCGTGCGCAGCTCCTGCCGGGCCAGCCGGGCGTCCTCGACGATCAGCACGCGCAGCGCGGTCATTGCGGTATCTCCAGACGGGCCAGCACGTCGGTTCCCCGCTGCCGCAGCTCGAAGCGGCCCGGCCGCTCGGCGCGCGCCAGCCGGTCGCGCAGATAGGCCAGGCCGACGCCATGCCCGCCCGCCGCGCCTTGCCCGAGCATGCCTGGGTTTTCCACCTCGACCCGCAGCGTGCGCGCGTCCATGCCGATCCGCAGGCGCAGTTCGCCGCCGCCGGGCGTCACCGCGATGCCGTGCCGGATCGCGTTCTCGACCAGCAGCTGCAGCGCCATCGGCGGGATCAGCGCGGCGCGCACGTCGTCGCTCCAGTCGCGGCGGACGCGCAGGCGCTGCTCGTAGTGGATCTGCTCGATCGCCAGATAGTCCTCCACTACCTGCAGCTCGTCCGCCAGCGGCACCCAGTCGCGCGCGTTGTGTTCCAGCGCGTGCCGCAGCGTGCTGGACAGGCGCGTCACCATTTCCCGCGCGCGCGCCGGATCCTCGTTGATCAGTGCGCGCAGGTTGTTGAGCGCGTTGAACACGAAGTGCGGGTTGAGCCGCGCACGCAGCGCGTCGCGTTCCAGCGCGAGCCGCTCCGACTCGGCCTTGAGCCGCGCCAGCTCGCTCTGCCGCGCGCGCCGCAGCGAGCGTCCGCCGGCCCAGCCCGCCGTCCACAGGCCGAGCACGATCGCGGTGTTGATCCAGTAGCCGAACACGGAGGACGGGCGGTAGTCCATGCGCCCGCCCGGCAGTTCGATCCAGCCGGCCCCGGCCAGCGACAGCAGCAGCAACGCCAGCACCAGCTGGATGGCGGTGGCGCCGGCCAGCACGCCGCCCAGCAGCCGCGCCGCCAGCGCAAGACCGTCGCGCTGGAGCCAGCCGTGGCGCAGCGCGCGCCGCCGCAGCAGGGCGCTGGCCAGGTACAGCAGCGCGGCCATCAGCACGCTGATCGCCGCGACGCCGGAATACCAGCCGAAGACCAGCGTGCCGAACGACAGGCTGATGCCCGCGTACGCCGCCCAGACCGCGCCGTTGATCGCCAGGAAACGGCGCTGCTGCTTGTCGGTGTCGGCGTCCAACGGCTCCCCTGCGGCCTGCATGGCGGTCAGTGCTTCGTATCCTGCACGGGCGAGGCGAGGAATTCGCGCACCTGCGCCTGCAGCCACTGCGGATCGTCCCACATCAGGAAATGGTAGCCCGTGCGGCTCACTTCGATGCGCACGTCGTGCAGCCCGGCGTACTGGGTGCGGAAGATGCTCGTGGTCATTTCCGGCGTGCCGCCCTGCGCCGCGTAGGCCGCCCACGCGGCCAGCACCAGCACCGGCGAGCGAATCGCGCCCAGCTGGCCGCGCAGGTCGGTGCTCATCAGTTCTGCCATCGCCTGCCCGACGGTGGCGCGGTCGCTGGCGACGCTCCAGTCGGCCACGGTGCCGACGCGCTCCGGCGTGCGCACCATGCCGCGCGCGGTCGCCTCGGACTGCGCGCGCCAGGCGTCGGCGCCGATGGACAGCAGCTGCGTGCGCATCCCCTCCACCATCGGCTTCATCATCTCGGCGGTGGCCGCCGGGTTCTGCGCCGCCGGCAGGAACGGCAGCGAATCGACGATGACCAGCGGCCCCAATTCCTCGGGCTTGGCGATGGCCATCTGCAGGGCCAGCACGCCGCCCAGGCTGTGGCCCATCACCGCCGGCTGGCGCAGGCCGCGCTTTTCGACGTAGCGCAGCAGGCGGTCGCGCATGCCTTCCATGAAGTGCGCCTCCTTCACCGGCGGCAGGCCGGCGAAGCCGGGCAGCTGCACGATGTGGCACTGCACCTGCGGCTGCAGGGCCGCGCAGGTCTCGCGCCAGACCTCGGCGCTGCTGCTCAGGCCGGGGATCATCAGCACCGGCCGGCCCTCGCCGACCACGTCCACGGCGATGCCTTCGGACGTCGGCGCCTCGGCGGCGCGGCTGGCGGGTGCGATCACGGCGGCCACCAGCAGGGCCAGCATCACGGCGGGAGAAAGCTTGCGGGAACACAGGATGTTGCGGGACATCGCCATCACTCCTTTCTGCGAGGGTCGGGATGGCGACAGGTTGGCGGCTGCCGCGGCGGCGCGGCAGGAAACATGACGAGCGGCCGCAGCGGCCGGGCAATGGCCGATGCGGCGGATGGACGGCGCGGCAAGCCGGGCGGCGGCGACGGATCGCTACCGCCCGTATCGCGACACGTCCGTTGCTTGATGGACTAGCTCTGCAAGCCCGCCACCTGCTCCGCGTACGCCTTGCGCGCCTGCACGAACAGGTCGAACGGGAACCGGATCGGCACGCCTTCCAACGCCGCCGCCAGCATCTCCAGATGCCCCTCGAAGCCGGCGCAGGCCTTGGCGGGGTCTTCTTCCTTCGGTACGCGCACGCCCAGTTCCAGTCGCGTGCCGCCGTCGCACGGATGCAGCTCCCAGCGCAGCGGACGCTGCGGCTGGCCGCCGCTGCTCCACGAATACTCCAGCAGGCGCCGCGGTTCGAACGCGGTGACCGCGCTGTCGATGACGATGCCGCTGTCGGCGAAGTCGATCCGCACCGCGCCGCCCTGCCGCCGTTCGATGACGCCCGGCGCCAGCCACTGCGCCATCGCCGCCGGCTCGACGAGCATCGCCCACACCTTCTCCGCATCGTGGCCGAATACGCGCTCCAGCCGGCCTTCGTAGCCGCTGCCGGCAAGCGCGATGCGCCCGCTCGGGATGCTGTCCTGATCCATGCGTTCTCTCCGGATTACGTCCTGCCGCTGTTGTAACGGCGCCGCCCTGTGCGCGCATTGACCCGCGTCATCCCGCGCACAAGGGCCTCGAATTTATATATATCGCTTCATCGCGAAAAAGAGATATATAATTCCCGCACCTCCGGAACACCACGACCGCGATGCTGCCGATCAGCTTCGAGTTCTATCCGCCCAAGACCGACGAACAGCACGCGCAGTTCGACCGCACCGTGCGCAAGCTCAAGGCATACGCGCCGCAGTTCATGTCGGTCACCTTCGGCGCAGGCGGCTCCACCCTCAGCCACACACCGGAGACCGTGCAGCGGCTGCGCGGCGAGCACGGCGTCACCGGCGTGCCGCACCTCACCTGCGTGGGCGGCAGCCGCGAGGAAATCCGCACCCTCCTCAAGCTGTACCGCGCGCTGGGCTGCGACCGCATCGTCGCGCTGCGCGGCGACCTGCCCTCGGGCATGGCCCGCAGCGGCGACCTGCGCTATGCCAACGAACTGGTGCAATTGATCCGCGACGAACACGGCGACCATTTCCACATCGAAGTCGCCGCCTATCCGGAAACCCATCCGCAGGCCGACGATGCACAGGCCGACCTGCGCCACTTCAAGGCCAAGGTGGACGCCGGCGCCAGCGGCGCGATCACCCAGTACTTCTACAACGCGGACGCCTACTTCCGTTTCGTCGAGGACGCCCGCGCGCTCGGCATCGACGCGCCCATCGTCCCCGGGGTGATGCCAATCGCCAACTTCAGCCAGCTGCGTCGCTTCTCCGAAGCCTGCGGCGCGGAGATCCCGCGCTGGATCGCCAAGCGCATGCAGGCGCACGGCGACGATGCCGAGGCGGTGCGCGAGTTCGCCGCCGACGTGGTGGCCGGGCTGTGCCGCCGCCTGATCGACGGCGGCGCGCCGGCGCTGCACTTCTACACGCTGAACCTCGCCAAGCCGACCCAGTCGATCCTGCAGCGGCTGTGACCCGATCGGCGGCCTCACGGCCTGCGTGTACCCTGCACGCATGCCGCGTTCCGTCGTCCTGACGCTCCTGTTCGCCCTCGCGCTGGCGCTGCCGCACGGGGCGGCGCGCGCGCAGGTCAGGCACTGCCTCGCGGCGGACGGCACACGGGTCTTCACCGACCGCCAGTGCGAGGATATCGGCGCCAGCGACTACCGCGCGCCGCCGGCGTCCGCCGATGCCGCCCGCGTCCCGCAGAACGTCTGCGCGCGCAGCGTGCAGGACCTCGCCTATGCGCTGGACGAGGCGATCCGCTCCGGCGACGCCAACCGCATCGCCGCGTTGTACGACTGGGCCGGCATGGGCACCGCCAACGCGTACCGGCTGATGGGCCGCCTGGACGCGATCGCGCGGCGGCCGCTGGTGGACGTGCAGCCGATGTACGCCGGCAATCGCGAAGACGAATACGGCTATGAAACGCCCGATCCCGCCGGGCAACCGGGCGAGGCGACCCGCAGGCCGCAGCTGGTCGGCCTGCGCGTGGAGCAGACGCTGAGCAACGGCAGCACGCCGTCGCACGCCGTGTTCGGCCTGCGACGGCACCTGGGATGCTGGTGGGTGCGCCTGTAGGCGAACCCGGCGCGCTTACCGCAACCTGACCAACCAGCCGTGACGGTCGGGCGCGCGGCCGTACTGGATGTCGGTCAGCTCCTGGCGGATCGCCATGGTGACCTCGCCGGCCGGCGCGTCGATGTCGCCGACCACGAAGCCCTTGCCCTTCAGCTCGCCGATCGGCGTGACCACCGCGGCGGTGCCGCAGGCGAACACCTCGCTGATCTCGCCCGAGGCCACGCCGTTCTTCCACTCGTCGATGGACACCTTGCGCTCCTCGACCTTCAGCCCGCGGTCGCGCGCCAGCTGCAGGATGCTGGAGCGGGTGATGCCTTCGAGGATGCTGCCGGACAGTTCCGGGGTGACGATGCGGCCGTCCCTGTAGACCAGGAACACGTTCATGCCGCCGAGTTCCTCGATGTACCTGCCCTCGACCGGATCGAGGAACAGCACCTGCGAGCAGCCCTGCGCATAGGCTTCCTGCTGCGGCAGCAGCGAAGCGGCGTAGTTGCCGCCGCACTTGGCCGCGCCGGTGCCGCCCTTGGCCGCGCGCGCGTAGTCCTCCGACAGCCAGATCGACACCGGCGCCACGCCCTTGGCGAAGTACGCGCCGGCCGGGCTGGCGATGACGTAATAGGACGCCGCCTGCGCCGCGCGCACGCCGAGGAAGGCTTCGCTGGCGATCATGAACGGACGGAAATACAGGCTGCTTTCCGGCGCCGACGGCACCCACTCGTGGTCGACGGCGACCAGCTGGCGCAGCGATTCGGTGAACTCGGCGACCGGCAGCTTCGGCAGCGCCAAGCGCTCCGCGGAACGCTGCAGGCGCGCGCCGTTGGCCTCGGGACGGAACGTCCAGATCGAGCCGTCGGCGTGGCGGTACGCCTTGATGCCTTCGAAGATTTCCTGGCCGTAATGCAGCACCGCCGCGGCCGGATCGAGCGCCAGCGGACCGTAGGCGCGCACCTGCGCGTCGTGCCAGCCCTTCGCCTTGTCCCACTGGATGGCGACCATGTGGTCGGTGAAGTACTTGCCGAAGCCGAGCTCGCCGGCGAGGAGCGCCGCGCGCTGTTCGGCGCTGCGGGCGTGGTCGGAAAGGGCGACCTGGTAGGCCAGCGATGCGGGGGCGTTCATGCGGAATCCTGTGGAGGGAGTTGCCCACGCATTATGCCGCCGATGGCGCCGGCATTGCCTCAGCCGAAGGTCAGCGTCGCCACCACGCCCTGCGTTTCGCCTGGTCGCACCCGCACGTCCCAGCCGTAC
Source organism: Thermomonas brevis (assembly GCF_014395425.1). NCBI lineage: Bacteria > Pseudomonadati > Pseudomonadota > Gammaproteobacteria > Lysobacterales > Lysobacteraceae > Thermomonas > Thermomonas brevis. The sequence continues at coordinate 2,481,121 of NZ_CP060711.1, read as the reverse complement.
AGCGCGCACAGCCGGCGCACGATCGACAGGCCGATGCCGCCGCCCTGCGAATGGCCCGCGTGGGTGCCGCGGTAGCCGCGGGTGAACAGCTTCGCAGCGTCCTCCTCGCTCAGGCCGGGACCGGAATCGATGACTTCCACCGCGCCGGCCAGCACCCGCACCACCACCTCGCCGCTGGGCGTGTACTTCACCGCGTTGCCGATCAGGTTGCCCAGCGCCACCGCCAGCGCCGAATCCGGCACGTCCAGCACCAGCGCCGGCTCGCCTTCCAGCTTCAGATCGATGGGCTTGCCGCCGAGCTGGGCGCGATGGCTGTCCAGCTGCTGCTGCGCCACCTTGACCACGTCGCACTGGCCGACCGCGCGCTCGTTGCGCGACAGCAGCAGCAACGCGCCGATCAGGTCGGTGCACTGCTGCTCGGCGCGCTGGATGCGCGACAGGCGGGTGCGGGCGCGCTCGTCCAGCTCGGGCCGGGCCAGCAGCAGTTCCACCGCGCCGCGGATCACCGCCAGCGGCGTGCGCAGCTCGTGGCTGACGTCGGCGTTGAACTCGCGGTCGCGCTGCACCACTTCGGTCAGGCGCTCGGCGTAGTCGTCCAGCGCCTTCGCCAGCTCGCCCACTTCGTCGTCGGGGAAATTCGGCGCCAGCGCCTCCGGCTCGGAGCTGTTGCCGGAACGCCGCAGCCGCTGCGCCAGGTCGGACACCGGCGCCATCACGCGCGAAGCCGACCACCAGCCAATCAGCAACGCCAGCAGGCTGAACACCAGAACGGCCAGAAGCAACCAGCGCGTCAACACGTCCGAGGTGGCGGCGGCATCGGTTACGTTGTACCGCACCAAGCTAGTGAAAGACTTGCCCGTTTGGCTTTTCCCGCGCAGAACCGCGACCTTGTACACCTGCACACGCCCGGAGGATTCCTCCTCGCGGATCTCATGGACACCCTTTTGTAGTCCACGGTAAAGCGGGTTGATCTTGTAGGCGTTGTCGTCGCTGAAGGTGCGCGCATCGAACATCAGGAAATAAGGCTGCCGATCCGGATGTGTCTCGACCTGCTGCACCAGGCTGGCGACTTCCCGTTGCAGGGTCTTCTCGATCAGCTGGTTCTCCAGCCTATTGCGCAGGTACAACATGGCGTACGCGAACAGCGCAGTCAGGCTGAAGCCGAGCAGCACGAAAGACGCGATGATGCGGGTACGCAACCGCCGCCGTTTTGGTCCCTCATGATTTTTTGACGTTCTCATTATGTGGACTTATGGCAAGGCCGGCACGCACGAACCACGCCACTTTAGATTAATAAATAAGTTCACGAGCCAAGGACTATTACCCAACCAAGTCAGCCTCGACACGACTACACCCACAGCAAAAAATCACCAAAATTCCAGCTTACAATTCGCAACGGAAAAAGCGGATAAAGACTTGTTTCCACAGCGATCGCAATATTATTTTTTCTCTTTATTTTGTAAAAACGATAACGGCCCATTTGGGCCGCTATCGAAAATCATAAAATCAAAATGGATTAGTACAGGAAGGCACCTCATGGCAATCACCATTCCAATACCACTTACCAAACCACCCCAGGTCAATGCTTTTCATGGTACAAATTGTACATGGCGCTGCCGCTGACCATGCTGAAGACGCTGCACCAAGCCCCAGCCCCACCACCAACATAACGGCACCTAACTTCTTCATATTCCCTCCCTGCTTTGCTGAAAAAAACTGCACCCCTCGATACGAAGTTTATTCCGCATCGATAGGATTTACTCTATACGAGAAGGAGGAAACAGCACAAGCGCAATTCGGTGATTCGCGGCAGGCACCAATGAGCACGAAAACAAGCATTTGATGCGATGCATCAATCGCCCGCATCGGGCGCGGCGATCCTGTAGCCGATGCCGTGGCGGGTCTGGATCATCGGCTTGCCGAACGGCTTGTCCACCGCCGCGCGCAGGCCGTGGATGTGCACGCGCAGCGAATCCGAATCCGGCAGTTCCTCGCCCCACACCCGGTTCTCCAGGTCCTGCCGGGTCACCACCGCCGGCGAGGCTTCCATCAGCGCCTGCAGGATCTTCAGCGCGGTGGGATTGAGCTGGATGAGTTTCCCCTCGCGATGCACTTCCAGCGTGTCGAGGTTGTATTCCAGCTCGCCCACGTTGAGCACCCGCGCCGGCAGGCCGCGCCCGCGCCGCGCCAGCGCGTTGAGGCGCACGTTCACCTCCTGCAGCGCGAACGGCTTGATCAGGTAGTCGTCGGCGCCGGAGTCGAAGCCGGCCAGCTTGTTCTCCAGCGAATCGCGCGCGGTCAGCATCAGCACCGGGGTCTGCTTGCGCGCGTCGGCGCGCAGCTTGCGGCAGACCTCCAGGCCGTCCATGCCGGGCAGGTTGAGGTCGAGCACGATGGCGTCGAAGTCGTGCACCACCGCCAGGTGCAGGCCGGTGATGCCGTCGGCGGCGAAGTCGACGGTGTGGCCGCAGTCCTCCAGGTAGTCGCCCAGGTTGGCGGCGATGTCGGGGTTGTCCTCGATGACCAGAATGCGCATGCGTCGTTCCAGATGGCGGCGTCAGCCGGCTAAGACCGGCGCGCCCGGCGGCGGTTCCCCGATTCTTGCACAGCGGGCCGTGCAGGGAGCGCGGACAACAAAAGGCCCGGGCAAGACGCCCGGGCCGAAGTCACATGCTGCCCTGCATGTTTCGCTGCGGGGGAAGTACAGCGAACCACGCGGCCATCCTGCGCGCCGCGCGATTAAGAATCCGTCAAATCCGCGTTGCGCTTGCGTTGCGTCGATGCGCCCTGCGCCGCCACGTGCTCGATCACCGCGCCGGCGACGTCGACCCCGGTCACGGTTTCGATGCCCTCCAGCCCCGGCGACGAGTTGACCTCCAGCACCAGCGGGCCGCGCGTGCTGCGGATCAGGTCCACGCCGGCAACGCCCAGCCCGAGGATGCGCGCCGCGCGCACCGCCGTTTCCGCTTCGGCGCGGGTCGGCCGCACCTTCTTCGCGCTGCCGCCGCGGTGCAGGTTGGAGCGGAAGTCGCCCTTCGGCGCCTGCCGCCGCATCGCCGCGACCACCCGGTCGCCGACCACGAAGCAGCGCAGGTCCGCGCCCTTGGCCTCGGCGATGAACTCCTGCACCAGGAAGTTGGCGTACAGGCCGCGCAGGGTTTCGATGGCCGCGCGCGAGGCCGACGGCTTCTCGGTCAGCATCACCCCCGCGCCCTGGGTGCCCTCGTTGAGCTTGATGACGTGCGGGGCCGGGCCCAGCATCGCCAGCAGGTCGCCGGTGTCGTCCGGGTTGTCGCCGAACACCGTCACCGGCAAGCCGATGCCCTCGGCGGCCAGCACCTGGTGGCAGCGCAGCTTGTCGCGCGCGCGGGCGATCGCCGCCGCGCTGTTGGGGCTGTAGCAGCCCATCAATTCGAACTGGCGCAGCACCGCGCAGCCGTAGCGGGTCACCGACGCGCCGATGCGCGGCACCACCGCGGCGTAGCCGGCCAGCGGCTTGCCCTTGTAGCGCATGTCGAAGCCGTCGCTGCTGATCCGCAGGTAGCAGCGCAGCGGGTCGAGCACCCGCACGCTGTGGCCGCGCTCGCGCGCCGCCTCCACCAGCCGGCGGGTGGAATAGAGCTTGCCGTTGCGGGAAAGGATGGCGAGTTTCATCGCGAATGGCCCGTGCGTGCGCCGCTGCCGGCAATGCCCATCATCGGCATCGCCAACGGAAAGGGCGACATCCATGTGGATGCCGCCCTGTGTTTCCATCGTCTTGGAGCGGGTGATGGGAATCGAACCCACGTTAGCAGCTTGGGAAGCTGCAGTTCTACCATTGAACTACACCCGCGAGGCCGGCAAGTCTATGCCGGCGGCGGTGCGGGACGCAATGCGCGTCCCGCCCGCCGCTGCCGTCAGAACGCGCCGCCGAAGGTGACGAACACGCTGGTGTCGCTGCCGCCCATCTGTTCCACCGTCACGTTGGCGCCGGCGGTCACGTCCAGGCCCAGCAGCTTGGTGCGCACGCCCAGACCGACGGTGCCGTAGCTGTCGTCGAAGGCCACGCCCGGCACCGCGTAGGGCAGCGTGCCAGGCATCGACAGCGACTGCGCCCACGCCTGCGCCGGCGCGTCCTCGAACTCGCGGTCCCAGGTCAGGCGCATGTACGGGCGGAGGTGCTCGCTCATGGCGTAGCTGACCTGCCAGCCGGCGCTGCCGATCAGCGAATCGACGTCCTGCTTGGGATAGGCCAGCGCGGTGGACTGCGTGCTGTTCTCGGCGTAGCCGTCGACGCTGATCTTCTGCGCCAGCAGGCTCAGCACCGGGCCGTGCTGCCAGGCGCCGTGGCTGAAGTTCCAGCCGACGCTGGCGCCGGCGCTGAAGTTGTCGCCGTCCGGCGAGCCGTTGTGGGTGCGGCTGGCCTGGCCGAGGACGACCTGGCGGTCCACCTTGTAGCCCAGCTTGGTCCAGCTCAGCTGGCCGTTGGCCCACAGGCCGTCGCCGGTCCAGCCGACGAAGCCGCCGACGCTGGAATCGGTCTGGCGGAAGTCGCCGCGGCGGTAGCCGAAGTCGACGTCCTGCCGGCCGTAGCCCGCGAACGCGCCGTACATCAGGTTGCCGCTGCGCCAGCCGATGCCGAACGAGCCGGTGCCTCCGATGCCGTCGAAGCCGGTGGACTTGACGAAGCGCTGCTGCTGGCCGCGCAGGTCGGCCCACCAGTGCATGCCGTCGCCTTCCGCCGAAGCGATGCCGGCGGCGGCGCCATCGACCATCGCCGCGCGCGCGCGGCCGGTGGTGGTGGCCGAGCGCGGCAGCAGCGAAATCATGCGCGGGCCGTCGATCACCGAGATCGCGAAATCGGCCAGCGCCTCGTGCGCGGCGGTGGTCGGATGCACGCCGTCGGCGAACAGGTAGCTGCTGGCGCTGCCGGGCACGCTGGACAGCGCGGTGCAGAACAGCGAGGAATCGCCCGCGGGCGCCGGCTGCGGCAGGCAGGCCTGGCCGGTGACGTTGGTCAGGCCGAACGCCGACGGGTTGTCCACCACTTCATGCAGGAAGTGGAAGGTATCGAGCGGGATGACGCTCACGTTGGCGGTCGCCAGGCCGCCGAACAGCGCGTCGTTGTAGGCGGTGGTCAGCGAAGTGCCCAGCGCCTGCGCAGCCGCGCCCTGGCTGATGTAGGACGGCGTCATGCCCAGGTCGGGAACGTTCGGCACCAGGATGTACTGCGCGCCGGCGGCGTTCAGCGCGCCGATCATGCCGGCCTGCGCGGTGACGGCCTGCCCCACCACCGCCTGCGCGGCAGCCTGCGCCTGCTGCATCGAACCGCCGCCGCCCAGGGTCGCCTGGAACACGCCGGTGGCGTAGAAGAGATCGTTGGCGCCGCCCCAGACGGTGTAGAGCGCGCCCGGGTCGACGGTGTTGCCGGCGCCCAGGTAGGCCTGGTACTGCGCGGTCAGCGACGGGGTGAGCCCCAGCCCGCCGACGGTGGTGGTGCCGGTGCGCGCGCCGCCCACCGCCCAGTTGTCGCCGCTGCCGGCGGTCGGGGTGGCGGTGGTGTTGCCGGTCCAGGCCGGCGCGGCGTTGCCGCCGTAATAGCTCGCCAGGTGCTGCGACCAGACGTAGCCCGGGTTGGTGGTGAACTGGCCGATGATCGAGCCGTTCGGGCCGAGCATCTGGGTGAGCAGCGGGCGGAAATAGCCGCCGTCGGTCAGGCTGTCGCCGAAGAACACGGTGCTGGTGAAGGGCGAAGACGGCGCGGTCTGCGCCAGGGCAGGCATCGCGACCACGGCCAGGGCGGCGGACAGCAGGGTCCGGCGGAACAGGGTTTTCATCGGCATCCTCGGAGAAGTGTTGTTGTCTTGAATTGTTGTTGTCGTGTTGCGGGCTGATCCGACACTTGATCGATGGCCGGCCCGCTTCGCCGTACGCCAGCGAATGGCGGGATCGTTTCATGAAATCATAACGATCTCACGCTGCGCTGCGTCAGAGCCGCCGCAACCGGGCGACAATACGCGCCCCGACCTTCATGCTTGCGAAGGCGGCGCCCGCCTCGCGCGCCGCCCACCGGACGAGACCGCCCATTTGACCGACCCGTTCTCCAGCAGCGGCGCCAAGGCGCCGCCCAAGCCGTTCACCGTCACCGAGGGCGTGCGCAAGGTGCGCAGCTTCGTGCTGCGCCAAGGCCGCTTCACCGACGCCCAGCAGCGCGCCTTCGACGAGCTGTGGCCGCGCTTCGGCCTCGACTACGCCGGCGCGCCGCGCGATTTCGACGCCGCCTTCGGCCGCAAGGCGAAGCGCATCCTCGAAATCGGCTTCGGCAACGGCGAGGCGCTGCGTCATTCCGCGCAGCGCGATCCGGCCCGCGACCACATCGGCGTCGAAGTGCACGCGCCGGGCGTCGGCCGCCTGCTCAACGCGCTGGCGGAAGACGGCGCGGACAACGTCCGCCTCTACCACCACGACGCGGTGGAAGTGCTGGAGCACGAAGTCGCCGACGGCTCGCTGGACGAGGTGCGCATCTACTTCCCCGATCCCTGGCACAAGAAGCGTCACCACAAGCGCCGGCTGGTGAACCCGGAGTTCGCCGCGCTGCTGGTGCGCAAGCTCGCGTCCGACGGGCGCTTGCACCTCGCCACCGATTGGCGGGAGTATGCGGAGCAGATGTGGGACGTGCTCGACGCCACCGTCGGATTGACCAACGCCGCCGGCCCGCGCGGCCACGTGCCGCGTCCCGAATGGCGGCCGCAGACCCACTTCGAGACGCGCGGGCAGAAGCTGGGGCACGGCGTCTGGGATCTGCTGTACAACCGCAGCTGAGCCGCCGGGCACTCAAGTAAGGACACCGACGACGCCTGATGGACACCACCCTCACCCTCACCAACGACATGCTGCTGGTGCTGGGCCTGGTGGCGTTCACCATGGCGATGTTCCTGTTCGAGCGCATCCGCGCCGACGCCGCCGCGCTGATCGTGCTGGTGGTGCTGGGCCTGACCGGGCTGGTGGCGCCCGAGGACATCTTCGGCGGCTTCTCCTCGGACGCGGTGATGAACGTCATCGCCACCATGATCCTGGGCGCGGGGCTCGACCGCACCGGCGCGCTCAACCGCCTGGCCAGCTGGCTGCTGCGCCACGCGCACGGCATCGAGCAGCGGCTGTTGCTGCTGTCCTCGGCGGTGGCCGGCATCAACTCGGCCTTCATGCAGAACACGTCGGTCACCGCCCTGTACCTGCCGGTCGCCTCGCGGCTCTCCGCGCGCACCGGCGTGGCGTTGTCGCGGCTGCTGATGCCGATGTCGGCGGCGATCATCATGGGCGGCAGCCTGACCATGGTCGGCAACTCGCCGCTGATCCTGCTCAACGACCTGCTGGTGTCGGCGAACGCCAACATGCCGTCCGGCGCGGCTTCGCTGCAGCCGTTGAAGATGTTCGCGCCGCTGCCGATCGGCCTGGTGCTGCTGGCCGCGTCGCTGGCCTACTTCCATTTCTTCGGCGACCGCCTGCTGCGCGAGAGCACCGACGACGCGGTCACTCCCGCCCGCACCGACAGCTACTTCGCCCGCGCCTACGGCCTGGAAGGCGACATCCACGAACTCACCGTCACCGCCGACAGCCCGCTGGTGGGCATGAGCGTGGGCGACGCCGAATCGCAGGTCGGCGCGCCGCTGCTGCTGGCGCTGCAGACCGGCAGCGAATCGCGGCTGGCGCCGCCGGCGGACACCCGCATCTGGGTCGGCAGCGTGCTCGGCGTGATGGGCGAACGCCAGCAGATCGCCGACTTCGCGCAGAAGAACTTCCTGCGCGCATCGGCGCGGCTGCGCGCGTTCGCCGACCTGTTCAACCCCAGCCGCGCCGGCATCTCCGAGGCGGTGGTGCCACCCACTTCCGGCTTCATCGGCAAGCCGCAGGCGCAGCTGCGGCTGCGCCAGCAGTTCGGCCTGAGCCTGCTGGCGATCAACCGCGACAAGCAGGTGCTGCGCGAGGACGTGCGCAACATCCCGATCCGCGCCGGCGACATGCTGGTGCTGCACAGCATCTGGACCGACCTCGCCGAGGCCGCTCGCAGCCGCGACTTCGTGGTGGTCACCGACTACCCGAAGGGCGAGCAGCGCCCGCACAAGTTCAAGATCGCGATGGCGATCTTCGCGGTGAGCATGCTGCTGGCGCTGTCCTCGCGCATCCCGACCTCGATCGCGCTGATGACCGGCGTGGCCGGCATGCTGGTGACCGGCGTGCTGAAGATGGACGAGGCCTACGCGGCGATCAGCTGGAAGACCGTGTTCCTGATGGCCTGCCTGATCCCGCTGGGCTGGGCGATGGATTCCAGCGGCGCGGCGGCGTGGGTCGCCGGGCACAGCATCGAGCGCCTGCCGGAAGGGATGCCGCCGTGGCTGATCGAAATCGCGCTGGCGCTGTTCACCACCGCGTTCTCGATGGTGATCAGCCACGTCGGCGCGACCATCGTGCTGGTGCCGCTGGCGATCAACCTGGCGCTGGCGGTGGGCGGCAATCCCACCGCGTTCGCGCTGATCGTAGCGCTGTCGGCCTCCAACAACTTCGTCACCGCGTCCAACCCGTCGGTGTCGATGATCACCGGCCCGGCCGGCTACAGCGCGCGCGACATGTGGCGCTCGGGCGGCCCGCTGACGCTGCTCTACACCGCCGTCATCGTGGTGATGATCAACCTGATGTTCTGAAGCGCCGGATGGGTGGTGCAACCCGCGCATCCTGAAAGCACCCGCGTCCGAATCCCGCGAGCCGAGGCCGCGCCGTCGGCGCCTGCCGGATGCCTACAGGCAGACCCCGCCCCGGCCGAGCCTGTACGACGCCAGCTTCCGCTGCCCATCGAGCGTTATGCGGATTTGCGTAAACGTGCGGGCGCACGGGATGTGCGGCCAGCGGGTGTCGATGCCCGGCGCAAGCAGGATGATGTCGGTCGAGCCATCGGAGGCCCTGCCGAGCTCGTGCGATCCGGCCCACGACAGGATCTGCGCTTCCGTCATGCCCGGCTTCAGGCGCGCGTAGGCTTCGACTTCGAAGAAGTCCTGCTGGTCTTTTTCGGCGCGCGAAGCGGAGCAGCCGGCGAGCATCGACGCGAGAAAAAGCGCCAGCGCGAGTTTCATGCGGTCCGCCTGCCCATCAGCCGGACGCCGGCACCGCCGCATCCAGCCAGACCTGCCCGTCGGCCACATGCACCGGCACCGCGCGCAGGCAGTCGCCGCGGCAGGGGCCGGCCACGCAGTCGCCGTTGCCCAGCTCGAAGGTGGCGCCGTGCACCGCGCACACCAGTTCGCCGGTCTTGCTGCGCAGGAACTTGCCGGGCGCGAAATCCAGCCGGCGGCCGGCGTGCGGGCAGACGTTCAACCAGGCGCGCACCGCGCCGTCCGGGGCGCGATAGAGGATCAGCGATTCGGTTTCGCCGTCGATGCCGGCTTCGCATTCGTGCAGGCCGTCCGGCGGCAGCGCGTCCAGCGGCGCCAGCGCCGCCGCTGCCGGATTTAACGAACTGCTCACAACTGCCCCGCCGGTTCTGCCGATACTGCGCCGCATTGTGTCACGCCGTTGCAACCTCCAGGGCCGCCAGATGTCGATCTTCCAGCACCACGCCTTCCGCCGCTTCCGCACCTTCGCCTTCAGCGCGCCGCGCCGTCCGCGCCACCCGCTGCTGCGGATCGCGCTGGGCGTGGTCGGCATCGCCCTGCTGCTGGCGCTGGTGGTGCTGGGCGTGTTCGTCGGCGCGGCGATGCTGGCCGGCGGCATGCTGTGGCGGCTGTGGGCACAGCGCGGCAAACCCGCCGCTGGCGCACGCCGCGGCAGCATCGACGGCGACTACCACGTCGTCGGCAAGGCGCAGCTGCCGCTGGCGCGCTGACCGGAGGCGCGTCCGATGGACGTGATTCCCGCCGCGGCCACGCCGCGCATTCCCGTGATCGATCGCGCCGGCAAGACGCTCGGCGCGTTCCCGGTGCGCCGCATCTACTGCGTCGGCCGCAACTTCGCCGACCACGCGCGCGAAATGGGCGCGGCGGCGCCGGCCTCGAAGGCCGAGCGCGGCAATCCCGTGTTCTTCATGAAACCCGCCGACGCCATCGTCGTCGACGGCGTCGTCCCCTACCCGCCGGGCACGTCCGACCTGCACCACGAGGTCGAACTGGTGGTGGCGCTGGGCGTCGACGCGCCCGCCGACGAGCTTGCGGTCGATGCCGCTTCGTCGCTGGTGTTCGGCTACGCCGTCGGCCTCGACCTCACCCGCCGCGACCTGCAGGCCGCCGCCAAGGCCAAGGGCCTGCCGTGGGATACCGGCAAGGGCTTCGACCATTCCGCGCCGGTCGGCCCGCTGCTGCCGGCAGGCGAACTCGGCGCGCTGGACGCGTTGCCGATCTCGCTCGACGTCAACGGCGAACGCCGCCAGCAGTCCACGCTGGACCAGCTGATCTGGAACGTGCCGGAGATCCTGCACGAACTGTCGAAGCTGTACGCGCTGCGCGCCGGCGACTTGGTGTTCATGGGCACGCCCGCCGGCGTCGCCGCATTGCAGCCGGGCGACGCCTTCCATGCGCGCATCAGCGATGCGCTTGCGCTGCAAGGCCACATCGCGCCGGCGAACGGTTAATCTTCCGCCACACACCACTTCGACGGAGCGGCCGATGGGCATGATGACCGAGTTCAGGGAATTCGCGATGCGCGGCAACGTGATCGACCTCGCCGTGGGCGTGGTGATCGGCGGCGCGTTCGGCAAGATCGTCACCGCGCTGGTGGACAAGGTGATCATGCCGCCCATCGGCCTGCTGATCGGCGGCGTGGATTTCTCCAAGCTCGCCATCACCCTCAAGGCCGCCAGCGTGGACGCCGCCGGCCAGGAAGTGCCGGCGGTGGTGCTGGCCTACGGCGAGTTCATCAACGCGGTCATCCAGTTCGTGATCGTCGCCTTCGCCATCTTCATGGTGGTGAAGGGCATCAACAAGCTGCACCGGAAGCCCGAGGACGCGCCGGCCGCGCCCGCCGAGCCGTCGGAAGAGATCCTGCTGCTGCGCGACATCCGCGATTCGCTCAGGAAATAACCGCCCGGCGACTTCCGGCACGGGACAACGGCGGGGCCGCGGGCCATACACTCGCGGTTTCCCTTCTGCCGGAGCCTGCCGATGCGCACCACCGTCCTCGCCGCCGCCCTCGCCCTGCTGGTCGCCGCGCCGCTGCACGCCGCGCAACCCACCCGCATTCCCGACGCCGCGCTGAAGCAGGCCGCCACGCTGCGCGACGCCGTGCTCAAGGACGACACCGCCTGGAAGGTGACCGAATCGCTGACCACCGAGGTCGGCCCGCGCCCGGGCGGCAGCGAGGCCGACGCGCGCGCCGTCGAATGGGCCAAGGCCAAGTTCAAGGCGCTGGGCTACGACAAGGTATGGACCGAGCCGGTGACCTTCCCGAAGTGGGTACGCCACAGCGAATCCGTGCAGGTGCTGGGTGCGCACGCGCAGCCGCTGCGCGTGGCCGCACTGGGCGGCAGCGTCGGCGGCACGGTGGAAGGCGAAGTCGTGCGCTTCCCCGACCTGGCCGCGCTGGAAGCCGCGCCGGACGGCTCGCTGGCCGGCAAAATCGTCTTTGTCGATTACCACATGCAGGCGCGCCGCGACGGCAGCGACTACGGCAACAGCGGCCGCGTGCGCTGGGGCGGGCCGTCGCTGGCGATCCATAAGGGCGCGGTCGGCTTCCTGATGCGCTCGGCCGGCACCGACACCTCGCGCGCGCCGCATACCGGCGGCACCCGCTACGAGGACGGCTTGAAGCCGATCCCGGCCGCCGCGCTGTCCACCATCGACGCCGAGCAGCTGGCGCGGCTGGTCGCGCTCGGCCCGATCCGCGTGAAGCTGGCGCTGGACTGCGGCTGGGACGGCGAATACACCTCGCAGAACGTGATCGGCGAAATCACCGGCAGCAAGCGCCCGCAGGAAGTCGTGCTGATCGGCGGCCACCTGGACTCCTGGGACTACGGCACCGGCGCGATCGACGACGCCGCCGGCGTCGCCATCACCATGGCGGCCGGCGCGCTGATCAAGCCGCTGAAGCCGGCGCGCAGCATCCGCGTGGTCGCCTTCGCCAACGAGGAACAGGGCCTGTGGGGCGGCCGCGCCTACGCGGACAAGCACGCGGGCGACGTCGCCAACCACGTCATGTCGGTGGAAAGCGATTTCGGCGCGGGCCACATCTACGGCTTCGACTCCAGCGCGCGCGACCTGCAGCCGGCCGCGCTGGCGCAGATCCAGCAGGTGCTGGCGCCGCTGGGCATCGAGTGGATGCCGGGCAAGGGCGAGCCGGAATCCGACATCGGCCCGCTGACCCAGCGCGGCATGGCCTGGGCGTGGCTGGGCCACGACGGCACCCATTACTTCGACCTCCACCACAACGCCGAGGACACCCTCGACAAGATCGACCCGAAGGACCTGGCGCAGAACACCGCGGCGTATGCGGTGTTCACCTGGCTGGCGGCGCAGGCGGAAGGCGGCTTCGGCAGCGCGCCGAAGGCGGCGGAATAACGCGCGAACGACACATTGAAAGCAGCATTGGACGCGGATAAAGGCGGATAAAGCGATCCGCGTTCATCCGCGTCGAAAAAAGACACGCGCAATTCACGAAGCGCATCACGAAGAAGGCGGCCACTGGCCGCCTTTTTCGTTGCGCATCTTCCGACGCTTACGCCAGCAGCGGATTCGGCTTGTCGGTATCCAGCTTGTAGAGCTTGAGCGCGCGCGCCACGTCCTTGGCGGTGAGCTTGCCTTCGGCCGCCAGCGCGGCGACCGCCGCATGGGCGACGTAGTAGCGATCCACTTCGAAGTGGCGGCGCAGGTTCTCGCGGGTGTCGCTGCGGCCGTAGCCGTCGGTGCCCAGCACGCTGTAGCGCATCGGCACGTACTCGCGGATCTGGTTGGCGAACGCGCGCACGTAGTCGGTGGCGGCGATGGCCGGGCCCTGGCGGCCTTCCAGCTGCTGCGTGACCCACGGCTTGCGCGCGGCCTTGGCTTCCGGATGGAAGCGGTTCCAGCGCTCGGCGTCGGCGCCGTCGCGGGCCAGCTCGGTGAAGCTGGGGCAGGACCAGATGTCGGCCTTGATGCCGAAGTCGGCGTCCAGCAGGTCGGCGGCCGCGATCACCTCGCGCAGGATGGTGCCGCTGCCCAGCAGCTGCACGCGCAGTTCGCCCTTCTTGCCCTTGCCGGCGTCCTTCAGCAGGTACATGCCCTTGACGATCCCTTCCTCGCTGCCGGCCGGCATTTCGGGATGGGTGTAGTTCTCGTTCATCAGGGTGATGTAGAAGTACTCGTCGTGCTGCTCGGCCAGCATCCGCTGCATGCCGTACTGCACCAGCACCACCACTTCGTAGGCGAAGCTCGGGTCGAAGCTGCGCACGTTCGGGATCAGCCCGCTCTGGATGTGCGAATGGCCGTCCTCGTGCTGCAAACCTTCGCCGTTGAGCGTGGTGCGGCCGGCGGTGCCGCCCAGCACGAAGCCGCGCGCGCGCATGTCGCCGGCCTGCCAGGCGAAGTCGCCGACGCGCTGGAAGCCGAACATCGAGTAGTAGATGTAGAACGGCAGCATCTGCAGATCGTTGCTGCTGTAGCTGGTGGCCAGCGCCATCCAGCTGGCGAACGCGCCGGCCTCGGTGATGCCTTCCTCCAGCACCTGCCCCGCCGCGTCCTCGCGGTAGAACATCAGCTGGTCGGCGTCCACCGGCTTGTACTTCTGGCCCTGCGGCGCGTAGATGCCGAGCTGGCGGAACAGGCCTTCCATGCCGAAGGTGCGCGCCTCGTCGGCCACGATCGGCACGCAGCGCGGGCCGACCTGCTTGTCGCGCAGGATGATGTTGAACATCTGCACGAACGCCATCGTGGTGCTGATCTCGCGCTCGCCGGTGGACTTCAGCAGGCGCTCGAAGGTCGCCAGCGGCGGCACTTCCAGCGGCGCGCTGGCCTTGCGCCGGCGCGCCGGCAAGTGGCCGCCCAGCGCGGCGCGGCGATCGCGCATGTACTGCATTTCCGGCGACTTTTCGTCCGGGCGATAGAACGGCACGTCGCCGTCCTTGAGCTGGTCGTCGCTGATCGGCAGCTGGAAGCGGTCGCGGAACGCGCGCACCGCGTCGTTGTCCAGCTTCTTGGTCTGGTGGGTGGGATTGAGCGCCTCGCCGGCGCTGCCCATGCCGTAGCCCTTCACCGTCTTGGCGAGGATCACGGTGGGCTGGCCGGCGGTCTTCATCGCCGCGTCGTAGGCCGCATAGACCTTGTGCGGGTCGTGGCCGCCGCGGTTCAGGCGCCAGATGTCGTCGTCGCTCAGGCTGGACACCATCGCCAGCGTCTCCGGCGACTTGCCGAAGAAATGCTCGCGCGTGTACGCGCCGCCGAAGGCCTTGCAGTTCTGGTACTCGCCGTCGACGGTCTCCATCATGATCCGGCGCAGTTCGCCGCTGGTGTCCTTGGCCAGCAGCGGATCCCAGTAGCTGCCCCAGATGGTCTTGATGACGTTCCAGCCGGCGCCGCGGAACTGGCCTTCCAGCTCCTGAATGATCTTGCCGTTGCCGCGCACCGGGCCGTCCAGGCGCTGCAGGTTGCAGTTGATGACGAAGACCAGGTTGTCCAGGCCTTCGCGGCCGGCCACGCCAATTGCGCCCAGCGATTCCGGCTCGTCCGTCTCGCCGTCGCCCATGAAGCACCAGACCTTGCGGTTGGTCTTCGGCATCAGCCCGCGCGCTTCCAGATACTTCCAGCTGCGCGCCTGGTAGATCGCGGCCAGCGGGCCCAGGCCCATGCTCACGGTGGGGGTCTGCCAGAAGTCCGGCATCAGCCAAGGATGCGGGTAGCTGCTGATGCCGCGGCCGTCCACTTCCATGCGGAAGCTGTCCAGCTGCGATTCGCTGATGCGGCCTTCGAGGAAGGCGCGCGAGTAGATGCCCGGCGAGCTGTGGCCCTGGATGTAGAGCAGGTCGCCCGGATGGTCGGCGCTGGGCGCGCGCCAGAAATGGTTGAAGCCGACGTCGTACAGGGTGGCGGAGCTGGCGAAGCTGGCGATGTGGCCGCCCAGCGAACCCGGCTTGCGGTTGGCGCGCACCACCATCGCCATCGCGTTCCAGCGGATGATGGAGCGGATCCGCCATTCCAGGTGCGCATCGCCCGGCATCGCCGGCTCCAGATGCGCGGGGATGGTGTTGACGTAGGCGGTGGTCGGCGCGAACGGCAGGTGCGCGCCGGCGCGGCGGGTCAGCTCCACCATGCCTTCCAGCAGCTGGTGCGCGCGCTGCGCGCCGTCGTGGTCGATGACCGCTTTCAGCGACTCGATCCACTCCCGCGATTCCTGCGGATCGGGATCGTTCTGCAGCATTTCGTTGAGCCAGTTCATCGCGCGCTCCGTCATTCGTCGAACGGCGAGTCTAGCAAGCGCGGAGCGCCGCGTGATGTTGCAGCGCAACTCGAATTATGTTTTACCCGGGCAATTAACTTCAAGCGCCCGAATTCGTCAGAAAGTTCCGATTGGCGCGGCCTCCTGCGACTCTTCGCCGCCTGCGTGCCGCGGCCCGAGCGGGCCAGTCACGATTTCCAGCACCAATTTGCCGGCCGTGCTGGCGGCCACCAAGTTCTGGCCGAGTGCTGCGGCGTCCAGGTCCGGAGTCGCACCGCCCACGCAGACGGCCTGGTTGCGGCCGCTCAGCTTGGCCCGGTACAGCGCCAGGTCGGCCAACTGGACCAGCGATTCGAAATCGGCGGTGCTGCCGAACGGCGACGCCACGCAGCCGGCCGAAGCAGTCACCGTGACCGCCGCCCCGCCCACCGCCACGGGCACGTCGGCAAGCGCGTGCAGCATGCGTCCCGCCAGCATCGGCAGCGCGCCGGCCTGCACGTTGGGCAGCAACAGCAGGAACTCTTCGCCGCCCCAGCGCACCACCGCGTCCTGCATGCGCAGCAATCCGCGCAGGCGTTTCACCACTTCCACCAGCACCTGGTCGCCGGCGGCATGGCCGTAGGTATCGTTGATGTGCTTGAAGAAATCGATGTCCAGCAGCACCAGGCCCAAGGCGGGCGGCTCGCCGGGCGCGGCTGCGCGCAGCGCCTCGGCGTGGCGCGCCAGCAGGTTATGCCCCTGGCGGCGGTTGAACGCGTCGGTGAGTGGATCGTGCGTGGACTGTTCGGCCAGCACCGCGACGTCGTCGGACAGCCGGCGGTTAGCGCTGCGCACTCGCTTGAGCCACTGCACCAGCACCACCGCGGCCAGCGCCAGCGCCAGCGCCAACGCGGCCCACAACCGGCGTTGCCAGGCTTGCACGGACAGCTGCGCCTCCTTGACCCGGTTGGTGGCCGCCAGCTGTTCGATCTCGCGCTGGCGCTTTTCGGCGGAGTAACGTTCCTGCAGCTCCAGCACCGCCTTGTCGCGTTCCTGCCGGGTCACTTCACGCTGCAGGGACTCCAGCTTGCGCAGCTCGGCCAGCGCCTCGCGATAGCGCCCCGCGAACTCCAGGATGCCCGCCAATTCCTGGGTAACGCCGATCACATCGACGGGCATGCCCTTGCGCTCGGCGATGGCGATCGCCTCGCGCACATTGGAGATACCGCCGTCGACATCGCCCAAGTGCGCTCTCGCCACGCCGGCATTGGTGCGCGAGAACATCAAGCCCAATGCGTCGTCCATTTGCAGCGCCAACGCTTCGGCACTCCGCGCGTAGTCCAGCGCTTGGCGATAGTCCTCTTTCCGCAGCCAGTAGTCGGCCAGGTTGGACAGCAGGACGATCCGGTTCGCGGCCGTATCCGGGGCGTCGCCCGCACGTTCCAAGCCGCGCAGATAGGCCTGCAATTGACGCTGGGTCTGCCCGCTCAGGGAATAGGTGAAGCCGAGATTAAGCTGGCTCTCCGTCATCAGCCGCCGCGAACCGATCCGCTCGCCCAGTGCGTAGGCTTCGCGACCGTAAGCCTCGGCCCGCGCGTAATCGCCCAAGTAGCCGTTGAAGGTGGTCAACAGGTTGAGCGCGACGATGCGATCGGCGATGTAGCCCAGCCGCCTTGCAAGCTCCATGGCCGGAACGACTTCGGCGACCCCTTGAGCGAAGAGGCCCTGCTGCCGGTATTGCCGTCCGCGCAGCAAATGCAGTCGCAGCAACTGTTCCGCGCTCGCCCCGGTGGCATCGACACCGGCCAGGATCCGCGCAGCCTCGTCGGTATCGCGCCGGGAGAATGCAAGTCGCGCCCGAGTCATTCGCGCATCCAGCGTACAGGAACGGCAGTCCTCGCGGGCCGCCATCGCCTCCAGGTGCTCCAGCGCCTCGCGCGCCGCCGCCGACAAAGACGGCTTGCGCTCCAGGTCGAAGCTGGCAAATTCACCAAGGGCTGCGTAATAGCGATGACGCTTCGCCAGCGGCGCCTCTGCGCCGGGCCGGTCGTCGGCCGCCTGAAGCCGCGTCACCGCATCGGCGACCGAGGAATACCCATTGACGTGCAGGTCACGAACGACCGTGTCAAACCGTTCCCCTGCCCGCGCGGGCAGGGTGAGCATCAACAGCGGCAACAGAACCCATCGAGGAAAACGCCACATATGCCGAGTATCGGCAGTTTCGCGGGGAATTTCGGGAATCCTGTTGCAAAAACGCAACGAACCTGTACAGCTCAGCCGTTCCGGGCCCGCATCTCCCCGCGGATCTGTGCGTCCACCGCCACGATCGCGGTCATGTTGACCACCCGGCGCGAGGACGAGGCCGGGGTCAGGATGTGCGCCGGCTGGTCCAGGCCCATCAGGATCGGGCCGATGGCGACGCCGCCGGTGGCGACGCGGATCAGGTTGTAGCCGATGTTGGCGGCGTCCAGGTTCGGCATCACCAGCAGGTTGGCGCGACCACGCAGCGTGGTGTTGGGGAACATGCGCAGGCGCAGCGCCTCGTCCCAGGCGGTGTCGGCCATCATCTCGCCGTCCACTTCGAGCTTGGGCGCGCGCTTGCGCAGGATCTGGTAGGCCTGCGCCATCTTCTTCGCGCTGGCGTCAGTGTGGCTGCCGTAGTTGGAGTGCGACAGCAGCGCCACCTTCGGCTCGATGCCGAACAGCTTGAGCCGGAACGCCGCCTGCAGCGTCGCCTCGGCGATCTGCTCGGCCGACGGGTCCAGCTGCACGTGGGTATCGAGGAAGAACCACGCGCCGGCGTCGTTGATCACGCCGGTCATCGCCGCCGTGCCGGTGACGCCCGGCTCGAAGTCGAACACGCTGCGCAGGTAGCCCAGCTTCTTGTGGTAGCGGCCGACCAGACCGGTGATCAGCGCGTCGGCCTCGCCCCGCTCCACCATCAGCGCGGCGATCAGGGTCGGGCGCGAGCGCAGCAGATTCTTGGCCGCGTCCGGGGTGACGCCGCGACGCTCGGTCAGCGCGTGGTACTGGCGCCAGTAGTCGTCGAAGCGCGGGTCGTCGTTGATGTTGGTCAGCTCGAAATCCACGCCGGCGCGCATGCGCAGGCCGAGCTTCTCGATGCGGCTTTCGATCACTTCCGGGCGGCCGATCAGGACCGGGAACGCCAGCCCCTCGTCGATCACCGTCTGCACCGCCTGCAGCACCACGAATTCCTCGCCCTCCGCGTACGCCACGCGCTTGCGGTCGGCGCGGGCGCGCTCGTACGCCGGCTTCATCATCAGGCTGGTGCGGTGGATGAACTGGCCGAGCTTCTCGCG
This sequence comes from Thermomonas brevis, assembly GCF_014395425.1. NCBI lineage: Bacteria > Pseudomonadati > Pseudomonadota > Gammaproteobacteria > Lysobacterales > Lysobacteraceae > Thermomonas > Thermomonas brevis. Next base: position 2,462,459 of record NZ_CP060711.1, on the reverse strand, counting down.
GTACGCGCCGATGTCGGCCAGCGGGCGCTCGGCCACGCCGGATTCCATCGCCGCCTGCGCCACCGCCGGCGCCAGCATGGTCAGCAGGCGCGGGTCGAACGGACGCGGGATCAGGTACTCGCGGCCGAAGGTCGGCACCTCGCCGCCGTAGGCCGCGCCGAGGTCGGAGGCTTCCTTGCGCGCCAGCGCGGCGATCGCGCGCACGCAGGCCAGCTTCATCGCCTCGTTGATCTGGGTCGCGCCCACGTCCAGCGCGCCGCGGAAGATGTAGGGGAAGCAGACCGCGTTGTTGACCTGGTTCGGGTAGTCGGAGCGGCCGGTGGCGATGATCGCGTCCGGACGCACCGCCTTGGCGTCCTCCGGCAGGATTTCCGGGTAGGGGTTGGCCAGCGCCAGGATGATCGGGTTGGCCGCCATCGTGGCGACCATCTCCGGCTTGAGGATGCCGCCGGCGGACAGGCCCAGGAACACGTCGGCGCCGTCGACGATTTCGGCCAGCGTGCGCTTGCCGGTGTCGCGCGCGTAGCGGGCCTTGTCCGGGTCGAGGTGTTCGCGGCCGGTGTGGATCACGCCCTCGCGGTCGAAGGCCAGGATGTTTTCGGGCTTCACGCCCAGCGCCACCAGCATGTCCAGGCAGGCGATGCCGGCCGCGCCGGCGCCGGTGGTGGCCAGCTTCACCTGGCCGATGTCCTTGCCCGCCACTTCCAGCGCGTTCAGCACGGCCGCGCCGACGATGATCGCGGTGCCGTGCTGGTCGTCGTGGAACACCGGGATCTTCATCCGCTCGCGCAGCTTGCGCTCGACGATGAAGCACTCCGGCGCCTTGATGTCTTCGAGGTTGATGCCGCCGAAGGTCGGCTCCAGGCTGGCGATGATGTCCACCAGCTTGTCCGGGTCGCGCTCGCTGATCTCCAGGTCGAACACGTCGATGCCGGCGAACTTCTGGAACAGCACGCCCTTGCCTTCCATGACGGGTTTGCCGGCCAGCGGGCCGATGTCGCCCAGGCCCAGCACCGCGGTGCCGTTGGAAATCACCGCCACCAGGTTGCCGCGCGCGGTGTATTCGCTGGCCTTGGCCGGATCGGCGGCGATCTCCTCGCAGGCGAACGCCACGCCTGGCGAATACGCCAGCGCCAGGTCGCGCTGGGTCACCATCGGCTTGGTGGCCGTGACCTTGATCTTGCCCTTGGGCGCGTGGCGGTGGTAGTCGAGGGCGGCCTGCTTCAGGTCGTCGTTGGCGGGGGTATCTGACATCGAAGCCTGTCCATGCTGCGGATTCAGGATGATAACGGCTTCATGCCGGGCCGGTCCCATCGGCGCCGATGCCCGCCGGCATCGCATGCGCCGCGAACCGCGCCGGACGACGCCTAGAGATCGGCGACGCTTTCTGCGGAAACCACCTGCTCCAGCCGGATGCGGTTGGCGAACAGGGAGAACGCCAGCGTCCCGGCCAGCCCGTTCGCGCGCGCCACCCAGGCCGGCAGCCAGCGCGGTTCCTTGAGGTCGCCGCTGTCGAACAGCGGCTCGAAGCGCTGCACGTCGGCCAGGGTCATCTTGCCGGCGAACAGCAGCCGGCACAGCCGCAGCTTGCGGTGCTTGAGCGCCCAGCGGAAGAAGGTGTGCACGCCGATCAGCCCGCGCAGGTACACGGTGTCCTTGGTGAACGCCGCGCCGCCGGTGGTCGGCACGCCGCGGAACACGCGCTGCGCCGAGGTGAAGCTCTCCACTTCACTTTGGCCGGATTCGAGGAAGTAGCGGAACACCTGCAGGAAATCCGCGCCCTCCAGCGCCATCGCCACCGCTTCGATGCGCAGGCTGACCCGCTTCATCCGCTCGATGTCGATGCTGCCGGTGATCTGCTCGGCGAACACCGCCAGCCCTTCCTGGGTGGCGGTGACGCGCGGCGAGGACAGCGCCAGGCTCGGCAGCACGGCCTGCTGCTGGCCGTTGAGCGCGGTCAGCGAATGCACGAAGGCTTCGTGCTGGAGCAGCTGCTGCAGGTCGTAGTCGGAGAACGCCGCGCCCGCGCGCAGGCGGATGCGGGTGGCGCCGGCGGCGGCCTTGGCGATCAGGTCGGGATCGAGTTCGACGGCGATGACGCGGGCATCGAAGAAATCGTCCAGTTCGGATTGCAGCCGCAGCGCCAGCGCGGTGGCGGAAATCTCCACCCGCTCCGAGGCCGCGATCAGCTCGCGATCCAGTTCGTCCGCGACCAGCAGGAAATGGTTGGCCGCCTCGCGTGTGGTCGCGCCGCCCGGCAGGGTCTGCTCCGGCGTGCCGAACAGCGCGATCGACAGGTCGGTCACCTGCCGCGTGCCGAGGTGCTCCAGCAGCTCCGCGGCCAGCACCCAGCCCTGCGCGGATTCGACCAGGTACTGGCCGAGCGGATGGGTCGGATCGGCGGCGGCGGCGATGGCCGCCAGTTCGCGCCGCGCTTCGGAGAAATCGTGCTTCGGGTACTGGTAGTCCGGCAGCGCCGGATTGCCGCGCGCCCAGCCGTCGAGGAACGCCTGTTGTTCGCTGGCCGGCCAGCTGGCGAGGCTGAGCAGGCGGATGGGTTTCGCCGCCCGCGCCATCCGCGCGTCCAGCGCGGCGTGGTGGGCGATGGCGTCGGTGCCGGCCATCGTTTACTCCTTCACTCGCGCACAGCCCATCATTCCCGCATCAAACACACGCGTCATTCCCGCGAAGGCGGGCCGCTTCCGACAGACGGATGTCTGTCCAATCCAGCGCTTGAAGATGGATGGCCTGCCGATGCGGAAAGCAACTGCCGGATTCCCGCCTTCGCGGGAATGACGGCCACAGGCAGCGATCGGCCTAACGCTTTCCATATTTCTCGTCCAGCCGCTTGTGCAGCGCCTTGCCCTGCACACGCGCCTCGGCCTTCTGCGCCAGCCGGCTGGCGAGCTGGTTGGCCGCGCCGGCCACTTCGTCGGACAGCTTCAGGAAGTTAGCGACACGCTCACCATCCAACTCACCGCGCTCCACCGCCGCGCGCACCGCACAGCCGGGTTCCTTTGCATGTTTGCAATCACGGAACCTGCACTGCTCCGCCAATGCCTCGATGTCGGCGAAGCTCTCCGCCACGTCTTCCTCGCCGGTCGGCTTGAGTTCGCGCATGCCCGGCGTGTCGATGATGCAGGCGCCCGACGGCAGCGCGATCAGCGCGCGATGGGTGGTGGTGTGGCGCCCGCGCGCGTCGCTCTCGCGCACCGCGCCGGTCTTCATCTTCTCGATGCCGAGCAGGGTGTTGGTGAGCGTCGACTTGCCCGCGCCGGAACTGCCGACCAGCACGATGCTGCGGCCCGCGTCCAGCCACGGTTGCAGCAGCGTCGCGCTGGCCGGGTCCTTTGCGTTCACCGCCAGCACCGGCACGTCCAGCGCGCGCAGGTCGTGCAGCGCGGCCTCGCTGTCGGCGCCGTCCTTGTCGGACTTGGTCAAGACGACCACCGGCTGCACGCCGCTGCCGGCCACCAGCAGCAGATAGCGCTCGATCCGGCGCGGATTGAAATCGGCGTCCAGCCCGCAGACCACGAACACGCTGTCGATGTTGGCAGCGATCACCTGCTGGCGGTAATGCTCGCCGGCCGCGCCGCGCTTGATCGCGGAGAAGCGCGGCAGCAGCGCGACGATGCGCAGCGACTTCGGCGCCTCGCCCTCCACCAGCACCCAGTCGCCCACCGCCGGCCGCGCCTCGGGTGCGATCTCGCCCTTGCGGTAGCTGCCGGCGCGCTGCCATTCCGGCAGCGATTCCGCCGGATGCACGGCATCCGCCGTTTCCGCCACCCGATAGCCGCTGCGGTGCTGCTCCACGATCCGCGCCGGCCGCGCCGCCGGATGCGCCGCCAGCAGCGCGGCCCAGGCGGGTTCCAGCGTCTGCGGCGTCCAGCGCCAGCCGATGGCGGAAAGCGGCGTCATGCGAGGCGGTTTTCGATCATCGGCGGATTCTAGCTCCGCAAGATCGCGGCCATGCAGTGGCGTTGCCCTGCCGGGGGAGGCTTCGAGCAGGCCATGGGTGAGCACGTTTTGCTTGCGCCGCATGCGGCGCAAACGTGCGAACGCCCGGCACCTCGTGCCCGGCCGGACCGCGTAGCGGGCCTGCGGCCGCGCATCGGAGCCGGACGCGGAGCCCAGGCGGCGAAGCCTGCCCCCGGCAGGGCAGCGCCACGGTGCAGCACCATTTCCGCTAGGCTGTTCCTTCCCTCCCACGCATGTACGTCGATGTCGTCCTTCAACCCCCGCAACAAGATCGCCACCCGCACCCGCCTCACCGAGGTCCGCTACGAAATCCGGGGCGAACTGGCGCGGCGAGCGCGGGAGCTGGAAGGCCAGGGCCGCAAGCTCATCAAGCTCAACATCGGCAACCCCGGCGCGTTCGGGTTCCGCGCGCCGGAGCACCTGCAGGACGCCATCGCCGGCCGCATCGCCCGCACCGATCCCTACACCCACCAGCAGGGCCTGCCAGAAGCCCGCGAGGCCATCGCCGCCTTCCACAAGCAGCGCGGCACGCCCAACGCCTCGCCGGAGCGCGTGTTCGTCGGCAACGGCGTCAGCGAACTGATCGACATTTCCCTGCGCGCGCTGCTCAACCCGGGCGAGGAAGTGCTGGTGCCCTCGCCGGATTACCCGCTGTGGAGCGCCGCCACCATCCTCAACGACGGCCGCCCGGTCTATTACAAGTGCGATCGCGAGAACGGCTTCCTGCCCGATCCCGAGCAGATCGAATCGCTGGTGTCCTCGCGCACCCGCGCCATCGTGCTGATCAACCCGAACAACCCGACCGGCGCGAACTACCCGCGCGCGCTGCTGGAGCGCATCGTCGCCATCGCCCAGCGCTACCGGCTGCTGCTTCTGGTCGATGAAATCTACGACGGCATCCTCTACGACGAAGCCGTGTTCCAGCCGGTCGCGCCGCTGGCCGGCGACCTGCCGTGCATGAGCTTCGGCGGACTGTCGAAGGTGCACCGCGCCTGCGGCTGGCGGGTGGGCTGGGCGGTGCTGAGCGGCGATCCGCTGGCCTGCGGCGACTTCCACCACGCGCTCGACCTGCTCGGCGCGCTGCGCCTGTGCGCCAACGTGCCGGGCCAGTTCGCCATCGAACAGGCGCTGCACGGCACCGACACCATCGGCGAACTGGTGCGCCCCGGCGGTCGCCTGTACGAAACCCGCCGCGCGCTGATCGACAGCTGCGCCGCCAGCCCGCACCTGTCGCTGGTGCCGCCGGCCGGCGCGCTGTACGGCTTCCCGCGCGTGGTCGGCAACGCGGCGCAGGGCTTCGACGACCACGAATTCGCGCTGGAGATGCTGGAGCAGGAGGATGTGCTGATCGTCCCCGGCACCAGCTTCAACGTGCCCTACCGCGACCACTTCCGCGTCACCCTGCTGCCGGAAGCACCGGTGCTGCGCGAAGTGTTCACCCGCATCGACCGCGTGCTGACCCGCCGTGCCGAGCGGACGCAGCGGCAGAGCGCAGTGGCCTGAAGAGCAGTTTTGACGCGGATCAGAGCCGATAAAAGCGGATAAAAAACAGATGTGCTTCATCCGCTTTTATCAGCTCTGATCCGCGTCAAAAAAGGTTTCGCTTTCAAGAATGTCAGGCAAACCCATGCGCGCACTCAGCTACCTCGCCCTCGGCGATTCCTACACCATCGGCGAAGGCGTCGAAGAGACTGGCCGCTGGCCGATGCAACTCGCCGCGCGCCTGCGCGAAGCGGGCATCGCCATCGCCGATCCCCGCATCATCGCCACCACCGGCTGGACCACCGACGAGTTGGCGGCGGCGATGGACGCGGCCGAGCCGCTGGGCGAGTGGGACTTCGTCTCGCTGCTGATCGGCGTCAACAACCAGTACCGCGGCCGCGCGGTGGACGAGTACATCGGCGAGTTCCACCGCCTGCTGCGGCGCGCGATCGCGCTGGCCGGCGATCGCATGGAGCGCGTGCTGGTGCTGTCGATTCCCGACTGGGGCGTGACGCCGTTCGCCTTCGCCAGCGGCCGCGACCGCCAAGCCATCGCCGACGACCTCGACGCCTACAACGCCGCCGCGCACGAACTGTGCGCGGCGGAAGGCGTGGCGTTCGTGGACATCACCGGGATCTCCCGCACCGAAGCCGGCAGCGATGCGTCGGCGATGCTGGCGGAAGACGGCCTGCATCCCTCCGCGGCGCAGTACGCGCGCTGGACCGACGCGGCGCTGCCGGTCGCGCTCGGCCTGCTGTCCGGCGGCGCTACAGCATCCGCCGGCTGATCAGCCCGTCGCGCCGCACCCACTGGTGCCAGAGCGCGGCCGCCACGTGCAGCACGATCAGCGCGGACAGCACCCACACGCAGGCGAAGTGGACGTACCAGGCGATCGCCCGCCAGGTCTCGTCGTCGGCCGGCGGCACGAACAGCCTCGGCACCCGCAGCACGCCCAGCACGTCGAGCGGCGCCTCCATCCAGACCCAGATCACGTAGCCGCTGGTCGGCAGCAGGAACAGCAGCAAATACAGCCCGGCGTGGACGATGCGCGCCGCCCGGCGTCGCCAGCGCGGCTCTCCGTCATCGGCCGGCGGCATGCGCCGCATCAGCCGGCAGGCGAGCCGCAGCAACATCAGCGCCAGCAGCACCATGCCGAGCTGGAAGTGGATGTGCAGCAGGCGCATCTCGGCGTCGCCGTCGATGGCTTCCGACCCCCAGCCCAGCGCGAGCTGCACCGCCACGCCCGCCGCGACCGCCCAGTGCAGGCGCCGGAGGCAGGCGGGATGGCGTTCGCCGCTCATGGCGCCCGGCATTCGCGGTGGCCGGGCACGCCCAGCCCGAGCACGATGTCGCGCTCGACCTGCCAGCGCCCATCGACCATCACCGGCCGCAGGAAGCCGTTGCCGCCGGTGCCGTGCGCCTGCCGCCGTTCTTCCGCGGACAGCTTGGGGTCGTCGAGGAACATCAGGTCGTCGATGAAATAGGTGAAGCAGCCGGGTTCGAGCACGTGCATGTGCACGTGTTCGGCCACGTCCTCGCCGGGGTAGCTGCCCGGCCGGATGGTGTCGATGGCGTAGCGGCCCTGCGCGTCGCTGCGCACCCAGCCGCGCAGCCGTCCATGACGCATGGCTTCACGGCCGAGCCGCTGCGCCGGGCGCGGATAGATGCCGGTGCGGTCGGTCTGGTAGGCGTAGACCACCACGCCGGCGCGGGCGCGGCCGGAGCCGTCCAATACCCGTCCGAAAATGCGCATCGGCACGCCGGGTTCGCCGGGCGGCGCAAGCCGGATGCTGGACGGAATCTCCGCAGGCATGCCGTCGAACACGGCTTCGCAGCCTTCGCAGGGATTGCCGATCACCGGCACCGGGCGATTGATCGCCGTCGTGGCGGCATGGTCGCTGGCCGGCGCATCGCAGGCGGCGAGCAGGACGAGTGCGAATGCGAGCATGGCGCGGGGAAGTGCGGGCATCGTTGCGGTCTCCACGTGGGTGTCGTGGAAGGACGAGCGCATCGCGGCGAGCGTTAACGCTGCAAGCGGCACTCAGGGATCAAGGCAAAGATGCGAACAACTGCCTTCATTCCCAGCCCATCCAACAAACGAATGTCCGCTCGAAGCGGGGGACTTTTCACAGCCGCATGGTTGCCTGTCCCGCGTCTTTGCTCTCAACGGCTTGCAAGTCGCTGGATCCCCGCTTTCGCGGGGATGACGAGCGAGAGGCAGGGTTGTTCAGGCACCCTTGCCGACACGTGCGTCGACCGCCGCCGCATCGGCTCCCGCCGGCAACGCATCGGGCCATTGCAGCCACCAGCGCTTGGCGCGCGGATAGGGCAGCGCGTTCCACCACGGATCCAGCGCACCCGGCGCGCCGCGCAGCACCGCTTCGCGCGACGGTGCGGGCGCGTTCGCGAGGAAGGCGCGCAGGCGGTCGTACAGCGGCCCGCCCGCCAGCGAAGGCTGTCGCTGCAGCAGCGACAGCAGGCTGATGGCGTCCTGCGGCCGCGCCTGCGCCAGCAATCGCCCGACACCCTCATCGTCGGCCGGCAACGCGCCGCGCTGCGCGTCGAGTTCCGCCAGTGCCGCCACGAAACCGGCGCTCGCGCCGAGGTCGTACGGCGTCCCCGCCGCGCCGTCCGCGCGCAGGCGCACCGTGGCGCCCTGCGGCACCAGGACTTCGCCGCCGCCGTTGCCGACCAGCACCCAGCCGCTGCGCACGGTCAGCGCGCCCGCGCCCGTCGCGTCGCTTTCCAGCGTGAACTCGCAGCCCATGTCCAGCGCCTCGGTGCGCGGCAGGCGCACGCCGAAGTAGCCCGGCGGCGCCCACACCCGCGCCCACAGTCGGCCTTGCAGCAGGCGCACGCGATGCCGGCCGGAGCCGGTCTGCTCCAGGCGCAGCCGGGAACCGGCATCCAGCCGCAGTTCGCCGATCCGCGCGATCCGCAGGCGCGCGCTGCCGTCGTCGCCGGTGGCGATTTCGCCGCCGGCCGGCAACCGTTCGCCGGCCCGCAGCGGCGCGCCCGCCACCCGCACCTGTCCGCGCGTGGCCGCCACGTCCCAGCCCCGATGCTCGGGCCAGGCCAGGCGATGCTGCAGCAGGAGCGCCGCCGCCAGCGCGCACGCGGCGAGCGTCGCGGCCAGCCCCCAGGCAATGCGGAGACGGCGCGGGCGGCGGCGATGCGGCGTCGGCATCGATGCAGGCATGGCCGGAGCAACCTCCGGCCGCTGTCCGCGCGGATGCGCATACGGCGCCAGCAGCCGCTCCAGGCGGCGGATGTCATCCTCGCCCTGCCCGGCCTTCGACCACAGGTAATCGTCATGGGGGTTCATGCGCACGCCTCCCGTCCGGTTCCGCCAGCGCCTGCCGCAGCAGCGCCATGCCGCGATGCAGGTTGACCCGCACGCTGCCGGGGGTCAGCCCGGTCAGCTCGGCGATTTCCGGGCCGCTCAATCCTTCCACCAGCCGCAGCAGCAGCGGCTCGCGGTAAGCCTCCGGCAGCCCGCGGATCGCGCGCAGGGCGCGCTCCGCGTCCACCCGGTCCTCGTGGCTGGCGTGAACGGCGACCGCCTCGATCTCCACGCCCGTCGCCGGCGCGAACCGCCGCCGCGCGTCCAGCCCGGCGCGGCGCGCCATGCTGGCGATCCAGCCGGGAAAGGCCGCGTCCTCGCGCAGGTCGGCCAGCCGGCGGAACGCGGTCTCGAACACGCGCTGGGCCAGATCCTCGGCGTCGGCGTGCGCCGCGTAGCCCAGCAGGATGCCGTGCACCACCGGCGCGAAGCGGCGGTACAGGCGGTCGAGCGCGCCGCCGTCTCCACGGCGCGCGGCGGCGACCAGCGCGGCGGTTGCCTCGTTCTCGACCAAGCGCTTCGTTCCGGATACCCCATACCGACGCGGCGATGGCGCCGGGCGTTAACAGGACGATACCCGCGTCGCGCGGCGACGCCCGCATCCGCCGCGCCGACAGCTTGACCGGCGTCATCGGGTCGCCGACGGCCGGCGGCGTAGAATTGCGGTTTCTCCCACGCTGGAAGCTCCACGATGTCCCTCGACCCCGCCCTGCGCGCCCGCATCGACGCCCTGCTGGCCGCCAACCCCGTCGTCCTGTTCCTGAAAGGCACGCCGGACGCGCCGCAGTGCGGCTTCTCGGCCAAGGCGGTCGGCGCGCTGGACGCCGCCGGCGCGACCTACGCCCACGTCAACGTGCTGGCCGATGCCGACATCCGCGAAGGCATCAAGCTCTACGGCGACTGGCCGACGATCCCGCAGCTGTACATCGGCGGCGAACTGGTCGGCGGCAGCGACATCATCGTGCAGATGGCCGGCAGCGGCGAACTGCACACCGCGCTGGGCCTGCCCGCGCCCGACCGCACCCCGCCGGAGATCACCATCACCCCGGCGGCGGCGGAGATGCTGAAGCAGGCCATCGCCAACGCCGGCGAGGGCTACGCGCTGCAGGTCGAAGTGGACAAGGGCTTCAACGCGCGCCTGCAGCTGGCGCCGGTGGACGCCTCGGCGATCGCCAGCGAATCCGCCGGCATCCGCGCCCAGTTCGACCTGGTCAGCGCGCAACGCGCACGCGGCATGACCATCGACTGGGCCGACGACGCCCGCGGCAAGGGCCTGGTGATCGACAACCCCAACGCGCCGCCGAAGGTGCAGGCGCTGACCCCGGCACAGGTGCGCGAGCGCGTGCAGGCCGGCACGCTGGTGCTGGTGGACGTGCGCCCGGCGGACGAGCGCGCGCAGGCGCAAGCGCCGGTGGCCCACCGCCACTTCGACGACGGCGTGGAGGAAATCGAGGCGCTGCCGAAGGACACCGCGCTGGCCTTCCTCTGCCACGGCGGCGTGCGCAGCGCGCAGGCAGCGGAACACTTCCGCGCGCTCGGCTTCACCGAGCTGTACAACGTCGCGGGCGGCATCGCGGCGTGGGCCGATCTGGATCCGGCGGTGGCGCGCTACTGAGCCGATCCGGCCACTACGCACCCGATGCCGGGATGGAGCGAATCATGGCAACACGCAAGACATGCCCGGAATGCGACGGCACCAACCTGCACGTCCACGGCGGCATCGCCGCCAAGGGCGGCTACGGACCGGACCTGCTGCCGGGCACCAGCGGCATCTTCACTTCCGCCAAGATGAAGGCGGTCGTCTGCAAGGACTGCGGGCTGGTCCGGTTCTACGCTTCGCAGGAAGCGCTGGCCAGGATCACCTCCGACCGGGGCTGGCAACGGCTGCTGTAACGATCCGGCCGCGACCTCCGGCGGAGCGCGTCAACCGGTGCCGCTTCATCGAACGACACTTCGTTGCGCCGCTTCACGCGATCAGCGGTTTCAGAACCCGCCGCCCGCATCCAGCCACGCCTGCTCGTCGGGCGTGTTGCTCCGACCCAGCGCGGCGTTGCGGTGCGGGAAGCGCCCGAAGCGCGCGATCACGTCGCGGTGCGCGACGGCGTAGCCGAGCAGGTTCGCGTCGTCCAGCGCGGTGAACAGTTCCACCGCGCGCCGCTGGTCGGCGATCGCTTCGGAATGCTCGAACGGCATGTAGAAGAACAACCGCAGCGCCGGTTCGACCTGCGCGTCGAAGCCGGCCTCGATGGCGCGCCTGGCGAAGTGCAGCGCCAGCGGATCGGTGGCGAAGGCGTGGCCGCTGCCGCGGAAGATGTTGCGCGGGATCTGGTCGAGCAGCAGCACCAGCGCCAGCGCGCCGTCGGCATCGTCCATCCAGCCGTCGCATTCGCGGCGCGCGGCGGCGAAGTGCGCGTCCTGCCAGCGCGCGCGGCATTCGGCGTCGAACGCCGCGCCGCCGCGGAACCACTTGTCCATGCCGGCCTCGCGCCAGAACGCGAGCAAATCATCACGAGTCGTCATCGCTGCCCTCCATGGCGCAACGATAACGGCATCCCGAAGCGCTGGCTCGCGCCACGTTCATCAGGCCCGCGCTGCGATGCTGAGCAACGCATGCCCCGGCTCACTCATCGAACTTCAGGTGCCGCACCGACTTGCCGTTGCGGCGGATCAGCTTCAGCGACTCGATGCCGACCCGGATGTGGTTCTGCACGTAGGCGGCGGACACCTTGGCGTCGCTGGCCTCGGTCTTGACGCCTTCCGGGATCATCGGCTGGTCGGACACCAGCAGCAGCGCACCGCACGGGATGCGGTTGGCGAAGCCGGCGGCGAAGATCGTCGCGGTTTCCATGTCGATGGCCATGCAGCGCATCGCGCGCAGGCGATCCTTGAAGGCGTCGTCGTGTTCCCACACGCGGCGGTTGGTGGTGAACACGGTGCCGGTCCAGTAGTCCAGCTCCATGTCGCGGATGCTGGTGGAAATCACGCGCTGCATCGCGAACGCGGGCAGCGCCGGCACCTGCGGCGGCAGGTAGTCGTCGCTGGTGCCTTCGCCGCGGATCGCCGCGATCGGCAGCACCAGGTCGCCGAGCTGGTTCTTCCTCTTCAGTCCGCCGCACTTGCCGAGGAACAGCACCGCCTTCGGCTCGATCGCGGACAGCAGGTCCATCACCGTGGCCGCGTTGGGGCTGCCCATGCCGAAGTTGATCAGGGTGATGCCGTCGGCGGTGGCGCTGGGCATCGGTCGGTCGATGCCGACGATGGGCGCTCCGGTCATCTCCGAGAAGTGCGAGAGGTAGCCGCCGAAGTTGGTGAGCAGGATGTGCTGGCCGAAGCCGTCCAGCGGCACGCCGGTGTAGCGCGGCAGCCAGTTGTTGACGATTTCCTGTTTGCTTTTCATGTGTCGTCCTTCCGTTTCATGGATTCTAATCCCGGCCCCATGACCTCGGTCAGGTGACGATCCGGCCGCGATGGCGCTAGGGTGGCGGCATCGCACCTTCGTGCGCCGGGGACCACCGCATGAAACCGTTGACCGTCGCCGTGCTGGCGGCGCTGCTGGCAGGCTGCGCCAGCGCGCCGCAGGAGCAGGCACCGCCCGCGAAGCCCTACGACTTCGCCGCCGATCCGTATCCCAGCACCTACCGCCGCGTCGCCTCTCCGCCGGTGCTGCTGCAGCACGCCACCGTGCTGACCGGCACCGGCGCGCGGTTGGACGATGCCGACGTGCTGATGCGCGACGGCCGCATCGTCGCGGTCGGCAACGGCCTGGAAACCACCGCCGATGCGATCCGCGTCGACGCCACCGGCAAGTGGGTCACGCCCGGCATCATCGACATCCACTCGCACCTGGGCGTGTATCCCAGTCCCGGCACCAGCTCGCACAGCGACGGCAACGAAATGACCGCGCCGGTGACGGCCAACGTCTGGGCCGAACATTCGATCTGGCCGCAGGACCCCGGCTTCCACGCCGCGCTGGCCGGCGGCGTGACCGCCCTGCAGGTGCTGCCGGGCAGCGCCAACCTGATCGGCGGGCGCGGGGTGACGCTGAAGAACGTGTCGTCGCCGACCTACCAGGGCATGAAGTTCCCGGGCGCGCCCTGGGGCCTGAAGATGGCCTGCGGCGAGAACCCCAAGCGCGTTTACGGCCAGCGCGGCGGCCCGGCCACGCGCATGGGCAACGTGGCCGGCTACCGCGCGGCGTTCGCCGACGCCGCCGATTACCTGAAGAAGCGCAAGGCCGGCGGCAAGGACGCGGAAGCCAAGCGCGACCTCAAGCTGGACACGCTGGCCGCCGCGATCAACGGCGACATCCGCGTGCACATCCACTGCTACCGCGCCGACGAGATGGCGACGATGCTCGACCTGGCGAAGGAGTTCGGCTTCCGGATCGCCGCCTTCCACCACGGCGTGGAGGCGTACAAGCTCGCCGACCGTCTCGCCGCCGAGGGCGTGTGCGCGGCGCTGTGGGCGGACTGGTGGGGCTTCAAGATGGAAAGCTTCGACGGCATCCAGGAGAACATCGCGCTGGTGGACCGGGTGCCGGGCAGCTGCGCGATCGTGCATTCCGATTCCGAGGAAGGCATCCAGCGACTCAACCAGGAGGCGGCGAAGGCGATCGCGAGCGCCGGCCGCATCGGCATCCGCATCGCGCCTGAGCACGCCATCCAGTGGCTGACCGCGAATCCCGCCAAGGCGATGGGCATCGACGCCCAGACCGGCACGCTGGAGGCCGGCAAGATGGCCGACGTGGTGGTGTGGAACGGCAATCCGTTCAGCAGCTACGCGCAGGCCGAGCAGGTCTACGTGGACGGCGCGCGGCTGTACGACCGGCGCGATCCGGCGCGGCAGCCGACCTCGGACTTCCTGCTGGGGCAGGACATCGTGTCGGGAGGTGTGCGATGAGCGCGCATGCCCGGCTTTTCTCCTCCCCTTTGCGCAGCGCGCAAGGGGAAGGCCGGGAGGGGGTGCCTTTCGCGCAAGCGCAAGAGCACCCCTCCCCAACCCTCCCCTTCGCCTTCGGCGAAAGGGAGGGGGCAAGACGCAGCTTCATTGCCGGCATCATGCTGGCCTTGGCTTGCCTGCTGTGCACGACCAACGCCAGCGCGCAGGATCTGCTGATCCGCAACGCGACCGTCCACACCGCCAGCGCGCGCGGCACGCTGCAGAACGCCGACGTGCTGGTGAAGAACGGCCGCATCGCCGCCGTCGGCAGCGGCCTGTCCGCCGCCGGCGCCACCGTGGTCGATGCGCAGGGCAAGCCGCTGACGCCGGCGCTGTTCGGCGGCATCACCGACATCGGCGTGGAGGAAGTCTCCGGCGAATCGGCCACCGTGGACAACGCGCTGGCGCTGGGCGCGAACGCCGCCGACATGCAGGTGCGGCCGGAGTTCGACGTCACCCTGGCCTACAACCCGGAATCGATCCTCGTGCCGGTGGCGCGGGTGGAAGGCATCGGCTGGACGATGCTGTCCGCCGGCACGCGCTCCGGCGGCTCCTTCATCGGCGGCCAGGGCGGCGCGGTGCGGCTGGACGGCAGCCTGGACGCGGTCGGCCCGCGCGCGCTGTTCGTCACCCTGGGCGGCGACGGCGCCAACCTCAGCGGCCATTCGCGCGCCGCGCAGTGGATGCTGCTGGACCAGCTGATCGACGAATCGCGCGGGCGCATCGCGCCGGACTCGCGGTTCGCGCTGCTCACGCCCGCCGGCCGCGCGGCGCTGGCGAAGTATTTCGGCGGCGACGGCCCGGCTTCAAAGCCGCTTGTGGTCGTGCGCATCCAGCGCGCCGCCGACATCGTCCGCCTGCTGCGCTGGTCGAAGCGGCGCGGGGTGAACGTCGCGCTGCTCGGCGCGGCGGAAGGCTGGAAGGTGGCGCCGCAGATCGCCGCCGCCGGCGTGCCGGTGTTCGTCGACGCGCTGGCCGACCTGCCGGCCGACTTCGACAGCCTCGGCGCGACGCTGGAGAACGCCGCGCGGCTGCATGCGGCTGGCGTGAAGGTGTCGTTCTCGCAGTTCAACGACGCCTCCCACAACGCGCGCAAGATCCGCCAGCTGGCCGGCAACGCCGTCGCCAACGGCCTGCCGTGGGACGCCGCGCTGGCCGGACTGACCTCGACGCCGGCCGCGGCATTCGGCCTCGGCGGCCAGTTGGGCGCGACGATCGCGGTCGGCCAGCGCGCCGACCTGGTGCTGTGGAGCGGCGATCCGCTCGACGTCGCCAGCGTCGCCCGGCAGGTCTGGCTGGACGGCCGCGCGATCCCGATGCGCAGCCGCCAGACCGAACTGCGCGACCGCTACCTGCACCCCGACAGCGGCCTGCCGCGGACGTATCCCGACACCGCCCGCTGAACCGCCGCACGGCGCATGCGGCCTTGCCGCATGCATCCGCGCGGGGGTCCGGTGTACGCTCGGGGCATCGGAGAGGAACGGGGGCGGCGAATGCGCATCGGAATCATCGCGGACTCGGCATGCGACCTGCCGGGCGATTTCATCGAACGGGAGAGCATCACCATCCTGCCGGTGACAGTGCAGATCGGCCAGGCGGTGCTGGCCGACGTGCGCAACGAGGAAGCGACGATGAACTTCCTCAGCGGCGAAACCGGCGCGCGCGCGTTCGAGGCCGAGACCACGCCGTTCACCGTGCAGCAGGTGCACGACCTGTTCCTGGGCCGGCTGATCCACGACTACGACTACGTGTTCTGCATCACCACCACCCGCACCCGCAGCGGCATCCACGACAACGCGGTGCAGGCCAGCTACACCATCCTCAACGAATACCGCTCGGTGCGCTCCGCCGCCGGCAACAACACGCCGTTCGCGCTGCGGGTGATCGACAGCCAGAACGTGTTCGCCGGGGTCGGCGTGCCGGTGATCGAAGCCACGCGGATGCGCGCGGCCGGCGAGTCCCCGCCGAAGATCCGTGCGCACCTGGAGCATCTGGCCGGCAACACCCACGCCTACATGGTGCCGCCCGACCTGAACTACCTGCGCAACCGCATCAAGAAGCGCGGCGACAAGAGCGTCAGCTTCCTCAGCGCGACGCTGGGCACCGCGCTGGACATCAAGCCGATCCTCCACTGCAACAAGGGCGAGACCGGCCCGGTCGGCAAGGTCAAGGGCTTCGCCGCCGCCAGCAAGAAGCTGTTCGACTTCACCGGCGAGCGCGTCGCCGCGGGCCTGCTGACGCCCACCGTGAACCTCTGCTACGGCGGCTCGCTGGACGAGATGCGCACGCTGCCGGGCTACCAGCAGCTGCGCGAGGTCTGCGCGGACCGCAAGGTCGAGGTCTTCGAAAGCTTCATGGGCCTGTCCGGACTGGTGAACGTGGGCAAGGGCGCGCTGGTGGTGGCGTTCGCGGCGCCTCCGCACAAGTTCGGCTAGGCTGCCCCGCCACAGACGACAACCCTTCCCAATTTCCGATACCGCACATGACGACACGCTATTACATCCGCCTGCCCGACCCCGCCAACGCGCGCGGCAACGATCCCGACCTCAGCTTCCGTTCGCAGGGCGCGGACGGCTTCGCCGAGGAGCTGCAGGACGCCCTGCGCGACGACCGCCTGTTCCTGCGCTGGCAGGCCAAGCAGGACGAGCCGGACGACGTCGATCCGGCGCTGGGCGCCACCGACCCCGACGCCCGCGTCAGCGGCCAGCAGGACGACCTGCACATCGACCTGGTCGTCAACACCCGGCTGTCCTCGGCGCTGCTGCGCCAGCGCATGGCGCTGCTGGCCGGCAACCACTGGCAGCTGCGCGACGTGACCGCGGCCTGAGCCGGCCGCCATCGCGATGATCCCGGCGCTGCTGTCGTGGAGCGGCGGCAAGGACGCCGCTTGGGCGCTGCATGCGCTGCGCCGGCGCGGCGAGGTCGAGGTCGTCGGCCTGCTCACCACGCTGACCGAGGGCTTCGACCGCATCTCGATGCAGGGCATCCGCCGCGACGTGCTGCACGCGCAGGCGCGCGCCGCCGGCCTGCCGGTGATCGAAGCGTGGATCCCGCGGGCCGCCGGCAACGACGCCTACGTCGCCAGCTTCGCCGGCGCGCTCGACGCCGCCCGCGAACGCTGGCCCGGCTTGGCCCACATCGCCTACGGCGACCTGTTCCTCGCCGACATCCGCGCCTGGCGCGAAGCGCTGTGCGCCTCGCTGGGCTGGACGCCGCTGTTCCCGCTGTTCGGCAGCGACACCGCGCGGCTGGCGCGGGAGATGATCGAAGGCGGGCTGCGCGCGGCGCTGTGCTGCGTCGATACCACGCAGCTGGACGCGGACTTCGCCGGCCGCGCGTTCGACGCCGCCCTGCTGGCCGGGTTGCCATCGGGCATCGACCCCTGCGGCGAGAACGGCGAGTTCCACACCTGCGTCTCCGCCGGCCCGATGTTCGCCGCGCCCATCGCGCTCGAACGCGGCGACACCGTGCTGCGCGACGGACGCTTCGCCTATACCGATTTCACGCCGGCATAGCTGTGCATCGCCGCCGGCTTCAGCCGGGCATTGCCCAACTTAATGTATCCCGCCGCATAAATCCGACGGCATGCCTATCCGGGGAAATATGGATCTCTTTGCGAAAGCCGTTATCGCCATTTATCTGCTCTCCGGACTTATCGCCTTCGTGGCTTTTCGCTATCCGGGTTCAGGGCCGAATCTGGATCATCCTATCGGTTGGCGACGCCGGTTCAACCGGATGCTGGGTTACGCTTACTGCAACCTGTTTTCCTGCCTAGTTTCACCAGCTCTGCTTGGAGCACTATCAAAGCCCTATCTCTGGCTGGGAGGCCCGACGCCATCGATACGTGGCACGGCTTGGTCGGGAGTGCTTCTTGCGGTTGGCCCGGTTCCACTGGCGCTGGTCTTGTTCCATCTCCTGCTGCGCTACCAGCGATGGAGCCGTCAACAAATAATGAAGGGCCTACGCAGGAGTGGCGTGTTGCCATCCATTGCACCTCTGCCTGGAACTCCGTTACCTGTCTCCTATCGGGCCGATGGCTTCGACGCGCTCGACCTGCACGATGACGAAATTGTCCGCGAACTGGCCCGTAGTCATTGGCGGGCCATTAATCATGCAGCTGCATCCAATGGCGATGTCGATGCCGCGCATGATGCGCAATGTCGTTTCTTGGACCAGCATCTTCCACGCCTCGACGCCGCGTTGGCTTCGCACGTGCGCGATGTCTACGTCAACGCCAGCGTGGAACCCTCGCGCGAACTAGCGCGCATCGCCGCATTGAAGAACGAGCAGGCCCTGCACTTGCTGGAGCGTAGAAAGCGCTTCCTGCGAAACAGCGTCATTCTGGCTATTGCCTCAATCGCACTGGCGATACTTGGCTTGATCCTCCGCCTGACGCGCTGATGATCACTTGCGCAGCGCCACCGCGTGATGGGCGATGTGTTCGCCGATGAAGCTGGCGATGAAGTAGTAGCTGTGGTCGTAGCCCGGCTGCATGCGCAGGTAGACCGGATAGCCGGCCGCGTCGGCGGCTTCCTTCAGCAGCCACGGCTTCAGCTGGGTATCGAGGAATTCGTCGGCCTCGCCCTGGTCGATCAGGATCGGCAGCTTTTCCGCGGCCGACTTCACCAGCTCGCTGGCATCAAAGCGCGTCCACGCCTCGCGGTCGTCGCCAAGGTAGGCGGAAAACGCCTTCTCGCCCCACGGCACGCCCGCAGGCGCGACGATCGGCGAGAACGCCGACACGCTGCGGTAGCGCCCAGGATTGCGCAGCGCCACCACCAGCGCGCCGTGGCCGCCCATCGAATGCCCGCTGATCGCGCGCATCGACGTCACCGGGAAATTCGCCTCGACCAGCGCCGGCAACTCGTCGGCCACGTAGTCGTACATGCGGTAGTGCGCCGCCCACGGCGCCTGCGTGGCGTTGACGTAGAAGCCCGCGCCTTTGCCGAGGTCGTAGCCGTCGGCATCTGCCACCTCGTCGCCGCGCGGGCTGGTGTCCGGCGCGACGATGGCGATGCCGTGCTCGGCCGCGTAGCGCTGCGCGCCGGCCTTGGTGATGAAGTTCTGCTCGGTGCAGGTCAGGCCCGACAGCCAGTACAGCACCGGCACCGGACCGTCCTGCGCCTGCGGCGGCAGGTAGATCGCGAACTGCATCGTGCAGCCGAGCGCCGCCGATTCGTGCCGGTACACGTCCTGCCAGCCGCCGAAGCAGGCGCGGTGTTCGATGCGTTCCATCAGAGTTCCTCCGTGGCAGCCCCCTCCCGTAGGCCGATGGCCAAGGGGAGGGTTGAGAGGGGTGCTCTCCAGACGCAGCAAGAGCAACCCCCAACCCTCCCCTTCGCGCAAGCGCGAAAGGGAGGGAGAAAATCAGTAATGGACGACCGAGCGGATCGACTTGCCTTCGTGCATCAGGTCGAACGCCTCGTTGATCCGCTCCAACCCCATCGTGTGGGTCACGAACGGGGCGAGCCGGATGTCGCCGGCCATCGCCTCCTCCACCATGCCCGGCAGCTGGCTGCGGCCCTTCACGCCGCCGAACGCGGTGCCCAACCACTTGCGGCCCGTCACCAGCTGGAACGGCCGCGTGCTGATCTCCTGCCCCGCGCCGGCCACGCCGATGATCACGCTCTGGCCCCAGCCGCGGTGCGCGCATTCCAGCGCCGCGCGCATCACGTTGACGTTGCCGATGCACTCGAAGCTGTGGTCCACGCCCCAGCCGGTCATCTCCACGATCACCTGCTGGATCGGCTTGTCGAAGTCCTTCGGATTCACGCAGTCGGTCGCGCCCATCTCGCGCGCCATCGGGAACTTGTCGGGATTGGTGTCGACGGCGATGATCCGCCCCGCCTTCGCCCGCTGCGCGCCCTGGATCACCGCGAGCCCGATCCCGCCGAGGCCGAACACCGCGACCGAATCGCCCTCGGCCACCTTCGCCGTGTTCTTCACCGCGCCCAGGCCCGTGGTGACGCCGCAGCCGAGCAGGCAGACTTGCTCGTGGTTGGCTTCCGGATTGATCTTCGCCAGCGAGACCTCCGCGACCACCGTGTATTCGCTGAAGGTCGAACAGCCCATGTAGTGGTACAGCGGCTGGCCGTTGTAAGAGAAGCGCGTGGTGCCGTCCGGCATCACGCCCTTGCCCTGCGTGGCGCGCACCGAGGTGCACAGGTTGGTCTTGCCGGATTTGCAGAACAGGCATTCGCCGCATTCCGCCGTGTACAGCGGGATCACGTGGTCGCCCGGCTGCACGCTGGTGACGCCCTCGCCCACTTCCACCACCACGCCCGCGCCCTCGTGGCCCAGCACGCAGGGGAACAGCCCCTCCGGATCGTCGCCGCTCAGGGTGAAGGCGTCGGTATGGCAGACGCCGGTGTGGGTGATCTTCACCAGCACCTCGCCCTTGCGCGGCGGTTCGACGTCGATCTCGACGATCTGCAGCGGCTGGCCTGCGGCGAAGGCGACGGCGGCGCGGGATTTCATGGGGCGTGCTCCGAAAGCGGTTGGAATCGCGCCGATGATACCCGCCGCATCCGGTCAGCCGGTGTTCTGGATCCCCGCCGAAATCCCGTTGACCGTGGACACCAGCGCGCGCAGCAGCGCCTCGTCCTCGCGCCCGCCCTCGCGCCAGCGGCGCAGCAGTTCCACCTGCAGCAGGCTGATCGGATCGACGTAGGGATTGCGCAGGCGGATCGACAGGCGCAGGCGGTAGTCGTCGGCCAGCAGCGCGTCGCGCCGCTTGATCGCGAGGATCGCTTCGCGAGTGCGCGCGAACTCTTCGGCGATGCGCGGGAAGAAGGCGGCGTGCAGGTCGCCGGCCAGGCGCGAATAGCGCTCGAAGATGTCGATGTCGGATTTCGCCAGCAGCATCTCCACGTCGTCGATCATCGCGGCGAAGAACGGCCAGTCGCGCGTCATCGCCGCCATCGCGTCCAGCCCGTGCGCGTCGATGCCGTGGCGCAGCGCGGTGCCGAGGCCGTACCAGCCGGTTAGGCCGGAGCGATTCTGCGACCACGAGAACACCCACGGGATCGCGCGCAGATTGGCGATGCCGCCGTCGCGGCGGCGCGACGGGCGCGAACTGATGTGCAGGCGCTCGATCACGTCGACCGGCGTTGCGGCGCGGAAGTAGGCTGGGAAATCCGGGTGCTCGTGCACCAGCGCGCGGTAGTGCGCGCGCGAGACCTGCGCCAGTTCCGCCGCCAGCGTGCGCCAGCCGTCCTCGCGCGGCTCCGGCGGGCGCGGGCGCAGGCTGGCGCGCAGCACGGCGCCGGTCATCTGTTCGAGGTTGCGCAGCGCCAGCGCGCGGATACCGTACTTGCGGTGGATCACCTCGCCCTGCTCGGTGACGCGCATGCGCCCGGCCACCGAGCCGCGCGGCGCGGCGATGATCGCGCGCTCGGTCTTGCCGCCGCCGCGGCTGACCGAACCGCCGCGCCCGTGGAAGAACACCAGCTGCACGCCGGCCTCGTGCGCCACGTCCAGCAGTTCCACCTGCGCGCGCTGCAAGGCCCAGCGCGAGGCCAGCACGCCGCCGTCCTTGGCGCTGTCGCTGTAGCCCAGCATCACGATCTGGCGGCCGCCGCGCGCGGCGATGTGGCGGCGGTAGGCGGGATCGTCGAACAGCGCGCGCATCGTTCCCGGCGCGGCTTCCAGGTCGTCCACCGTCTCGAACAGCGGCGCGACGTCCAGCGGCACCTCGCCGTCGGCCACGCAGCCGGCGAGGTGCGCCAGCGCCAGCACCGCCAGTGCGTCGGCGGCGGTGCGCGCCATGCTGATGATGTACGGCCCGAACGCGTGCTCGCCCAGGCTCCCGCGCAGCGCGTGCACGGTGCGGAACACGTCCAGCGTCGCCGCAGCGTCGGCCGCCTGCGGCACCGCCGGCGCATCGCCGGCGATCAGCGCATGCAGCCGCCCGATGCGCTCCGGCAGCGGCCGCGCGGCCCAGTCGGCGTCGCCGTCCAGCGCCGCCAGCGCCTGGTCGTGCACGGCGGAATCCTGGCGCAGGTCGAGCGTCGCCATATGGAAGCCGAAGCTGCGCGCGCGCCACAGGATGCGTTGCAGGGCGAAGCGGCCGGCGTGTTCACCGCGATGCGTCGCGAGGCTGGTATCGATCAGCGCCAGGTCGTCGATGAAGGCCGCCGCGTCGGGATAGCCGCCTGTCGTGCCGTCGCCGGTCGCCTGCAAACGCGCGCGCATCGCCCACAGCAGCTGCCGGTAGGGCATGTCGGCCAGGCGCGGACGCGAACGCACCGCGCCTTCCGGCAGCAGCGCGCGGTGCGCGGCGGCGCGCGCCTCGATGCGCGCATCGACCTCGGCGTGGCCGCGGCTCTGGGTGAGGATGTCGCCGAGCGCGCGCAGGTCGGCCAGGTAGCAGCCCAGCGCCTGCGCGCGCTGCGCGGCGAGCGCGTCGCGCACGCTGGCCGCGCCGACGTTGGGATTGCCGTCCATGTCGCCGCCCACCCAGGTGCCGAAGCGCAGCACCGGCGGCAGCGCGACGCGCTCGCCGTAGACCGCTTCCACCGCATCGGCGAACGCCTCGTAGAACACCGGCAGCACGCGGTACAGCACACTGCCGAGGTAGAAGCCGATGTGCTCGATCTCGTCGGCCACGCTGGGCCGCTGCGGCGGCGCCTCGTTGGTCTGCCAGGCGGTGGTCAGCGACTGGCGGATGCGCGCGTCGTCGGCGCGGCGCTCGGGCGGCGTGCGGGTGCGGTCGACGTCGGCCACCAGCCGCTCGACCACGGTCTTTTCCTTCAGCAGCAGCGCGCGCCGCACCGCCTCGGTGGGATGCGCGGTGAACACCGGCTCCACGCACAGGCCGGCCAGCTGCGCCTGCAATTCCGCCAGCGTCACGCCCTCGTCGCGCAGGCCGCGCAGCACCGCTTCCAGCCCACCCGGCTGCGGCGCGCTGCCCAGCCGCTGGTAGTCGCGGCGGCGGCGGATGCGGTGCACGCGCTCGGCGATGTTGGTGGCGCCGAAGTAGGCGGCGAACGCGCGCACCAGCGATTCGGCATCCGTCAGCGTGACCTGCGCGAGCCGGTCGGCCAGCGCGTCCACCGGTTCGTCCTGCTCGCGCCGGGCGATCGCGATCCGGCGCAGCGCTTCGACCTGGTCGAGGAAGGCCGGCGACACCTGCTCGGCCAGCATGTCGCCGACCATCGCGCCGAGGCGGCGCACGTCGTCGCGCAAGGGAGTGTCGGTGTCGGCGAATTCGAGCTGCTCGCGCAGCGGCGTGTCGGCGGGCGTCATCCCCGCAGGCTAGCGCAATTTTGGTGCGACGCAGCAAATGGTTGCGGATGCGACTGTTTGCCGGTGTTGCGCGGGAAAAGACGTTGGACGCGGATCAATACGCGAATTCGCGGAACACCGGATCGACGCTGCCGTTCCACTCGCCGTGGAACAGCTCCAGCTTGCGCTCGGCCGGAGTCTGCCCGGCTTCGGCGATTTCCAGCAGCGGTTCGATGAAGCCGCTTTCGTCGCTGCCGCAGGCGTCTGCCCTGGCGCGGCGGCGCAGCCCGGCGTGCGAGATTTTCAACGCCTCGATCGCCAGTTCGCGCACGCTGGCGCCGCGGAACGGCAGCTTCAGCGCCTGCTTCGGCACGCCGTCGCGCAGCGCGTGGCGCTCGGCCAGGGTGAAGTCCTTCACCAGGTCCCAGGCCGCGTCCAGCGCCGCGTCGTCGTACAGCAGGCCGACCCAGAACGCCGGCAGCGCGCAGATGCGGTTCCACGGGCCGCTGTCGGCGCCGCGCATCTCCAGGTACTTCTTCAGCCGCACTTCCGGGAAGGCGGTGGTCATGTGGTCGTTCCAGTCGCGCAGCGTCGGCAGCGCGCCGGGCAGCACGTCGAGTTCGCCCTTGAGGAACTTGCGGAACGACTTGCCGCTGGCGTCGACGTACTCACCATCGCGATGGCTGAAATACATCGGCACGTCGAGCAGGTAGTCGACGTAGCGTTCGTAGCCGAAGCCGTCCTCGAACACGAAATCGAGCATGCCGGTGCGGTCGGGATCGGTGTCGGTCCAGATGTGCGAGCGGTAGCTCAGGTAGCCGTTGGGCTTGCCTTCGGTGAACGGCGAGTCGGCGAACAGCGCGGTGGCGACGGGTTGCAGCGCCAGCGAGACGCGGAACTTCTTCGCCATGTCCGCCTCGGAGGCGTAGTCGAGGTTGACCTGCACCGTGCAGGTGCGGGTCATCATGTCGAGGCCGAGCTGGCCGACCTTCGGCATGTAATCGCGCATGATCCGGTAGCGGCCCTTCGGCATCCACGGCATCTCGTCGCGCCGCCACTTCGGCTGGAAGCCCATGCCGAGGAAGCCCAGCCGCAGCTCGTCGGCCACCTCGCGCACTTCGCGCAGGTGGCTGCCGACTTCCTTGCAGGTCTGGTGGATGGTGTCCAGCGGCGCGCCGGAGAGTTCCAGCTGCCCGGCCGGCTCCAGCGTCACCGAGGCGCCGTCGCGCAGCAGCGCGATGGTGCGGGGCGGCTGGCCGTCGACGCTTTCCTGGTAGGGCGTCCAGCCGAAGCGCGTGAGCCCGGTCAGCAGCGCCTCGATGCCGCGCTCGCCGTCGAACGCCGGCGGACGCAGGTCGTCGAGGCGGAAGCCGAACTTCTCATGCTCGGTGCCGATCCGCCAGTCGTCGCGCGGCTTCTCGCCCGAGGCCAGCACTTCGACCAGTTGGCGGCGGTCGGTGATCGGCGTGTCGCTGGCGGTGCTGGGTCCGGACATCGGCGGAGCCTATCGGATTGGTCGGGCAGGATAGCCCGCCTCGCCGCCGTGCCGCAGCATCGCGGCAGCGCTTTCAGCGTTCCGCGGATGCGCGCAATGCGGCTACAGCGCCAGCCAGCCCGCCACCACCGCGCGCAGTTCGTCCACGCCCTGCTTCGATTCGCCGGAGAACAGCTGCACGCTGACGCTGTCGGCGAAGCTGCGCGACAGCTCCATCCGCACCGCCTGCAGGGTGTTGCCGGCGGCGCCGCGGCCGAGCTTGTCGGCCTTGGTCAGGATCGCGTGCGCGGGCAGGCCGCGGCGCATGGCATAGCCCAGCATCTGCCGGTCGTACTCCTTCAGCGGGTGGCGCACGTCCATCACCACCACCAGCCCGCGCAGAGCGTCGCGCGAGCCGAAGTAGCCGTCGAGGAACGCCTGCCAGTGCGCCTGCAGTTCCTGCGGCACCTTGGCGTAGCCGTAGCCCGGCAGGTCGACCAGGTACTTGTTCTCGTGCGGCGGCAGGCCGAAGTACACCAGCTGCTGGGTGCGGCCCGGGGTCTTGGAGACCCGCGCCAGCGCGTTCTGCTGGCACAGGGCATTGAGGGCGGAGGACTTGCCGGCGTTGGAGCGGCCGGCGAAGGCCACCTCGAAACCGCCGTCGGGCGGCAGTTGCCGGTAGTTGTGGGCGGCCAGCAGGTAGCTGGCGCGGGCGAACGGATTGGGAGCGGCCATCGGCACAGGATCGCATCCCGCGCCGCTTTCGTGGCGGTTTGACCGGTTTCTGCATGCCGACGATAATTCACCGGTTCGACGGTCATCCGACCGCACTCGCCAATGAATGTGGAGTTCCGCATGCGTCCTGTCCATGCCCTTGCCGGTGTTGCCTGCCTCGCCCTCGCCGCCGTCGCCTGGGCCCAGAGCACGCCCGTCGCCGCGCCCGACAACGCCCCGGTGCAGGCCGCGCCGCTGGAGGAGAAGCCCGCCACCTGGGGCGACGCCACCGCCGGGCAGAGCAAGGCCGGCGCCTGCGCCGCCTGCCACGGCCTGGACGGCAACGCCATGCAGCAGAACGCCCCGCGCATCGCCGGCATGCCCGAGCGCTACATCGCCGAGCAGCTGCACCTGTTCAAGAGCGGCCAGCGCACCAGCGGCCTGGCCGGCGTGATGGTGCCGTTCGCCAGCATGCTGAGCGCGCAGGACATGCGCGACGTCGGCGCCTGGTTCGCCAAGCAGAAGGCCGGCTCCGGCGTGGCCGACGACACCGCCATCGCCGATGGCGCGAACAAGGGCATGAAGTTCTACCAGGTCGGCGAGCGCCTGTTCCGCAACGGCGACGCCGCCCGCGGCATCCCCGCCTGCATGGCCTGCCACGGCCCGTCCGGCGCCGGCAACCCCGGCCCGTCCTACCCGGCCCTGCACGGCCAGGAATCGGCCTACGTGGCGCGCCGCCTGGAGGAATACCGCGCCGGCGCCACCACCTACGCCAACCCGGCGCACTTCAAGCTGATGGCCGACGTCACCAAGACGCTGAGCGACGAGGAAATCCGTTCGCTGGCCAGCTACGTGCAGGGCCTGCATACCCGCGAGCCCGGCACCACCAAGGAAAGCATCGCCCGCTGAGCGCGACGCTTCACCATGCGTTGGCCCGGGCCCGTGCATGCTGGCCCGGCCCTCCCGACCGCTGGAGCCTGACCCGATGCGCGCCCTGCTGTTGTCGCTTGCCCTGCTGCTGACCTCCGCATTCGCGCCCGCGCAGGCGCAGCAGGCGTTGCCCGGCCTGACCGAAGGCGTGCAGTACCGCGCCATCGAGGGCGGCCAGCCCTACCAGCCGCTGCCGCCGGGGATGGTGGAAGTGGCCGAGGTGTTCGCCTACACCTGCCCGCACTGCGCGCATTTCTCGCCGATGCTGGAGAAGTGGGCGAAGCAGCTCCCCGCCCACGCCCGGCTGGTGCTGGTGCCGGGCGTGTTCGGCCGCGACGATCCATGGGCGCGCATGTTCTTCGCCGCGCAGACCGCCAAGTCGCTGACCGTGCTGCATCCGCGCCTGTTCGCCGCCGTGCACGAGACCGGCGAACTGCCGCGCAACGCCGACGCCGCGCAGGTCACCGCCTTCGCCAACCGCGTGCAGGGCGTCAACGCCGCCGCGCTCAAGGCCGCGCTGGCCGACGACGCCACCCTGCTGCCGAAGCTGAAGCACGCCTACGAATTCGCCGGCCGCAGCCAGATCGAGGGCACGCCGTCGCTGATCGTGGGCGGCCGCTACCTGATCCTGGGCAACAGCTACGACAACCTGCTCGCCAACGCGCGCGCCGTGGTCGATGCGCTGGCGCCGAAGAAACCCGCACCGGGCAAGCCCGCTCCCGCCAAGGCCAAGCCCGCCGCCTCCCGTTCCTGACGACCGACGAAAACCGCCATGACTGTCTCGCGCCACGTCCTGCTCCTGCTCGCCCTGCTGCCGCTGGCGGCCTGCAAGAACGATGCGCCGGCCCCGGTGACCGCCGCCGATGCCGCCGCGTCCGCCACCGCCATCGCACCCGCCAAGGAGGCCAGCGCCGAAGACCCGCAGCGCGCCGCGCAGGCCGAAGCCGCGGTGAAGGCCGCCGCCGAAGCCGCCGCCAAGGCGCCGCCGCCGGTGGAAGGCACCGACTACGTGGCGATCCCGAACGGCCAGCCCTTCGACACGCCGCCCGGCAAGATCGAGGTGGTCGAGCTGTTCGGCTACGTCTGCCCGTTCTGCGCCGCCGTGCAGCCCACGGTCGCGGCGATGAAGGCCAAGCTGCCGCCGGACGTGCACTTCGTCTACGTCCCGGCCGCGTTCGGCGGCCCCTGGGACAACTACGCCAAGGCGTTCTACGCCGCCGACGCGATGGGCCTGGTGGACAAGACCCACGACGCCATGTTCCGCGCCATCCACATCGACAACACGCTCAAGGGCGAGCGCGGCATGGACAAGCCGGAAGACATCGCCGCGTTCTACGCCAACTACGGCGTCGATCCCAACCAGTTCCTGTCCAGCATGCAGAGCTTCGCGGTGGCGGCCAAGATCAACCGCGCCCGCCAGTACATGACCGACGCGTTCGCGGGCGACCAGATGCAGACGCCGACCTTCCTGATCGCCGGCAGGTACCGGGTCAAGGGCAAGACGGTGGACGACATGTTCCGCATCATCAACCAGCTGATCGTGGCGGAGCGCGCCAAGCTGGCCGCATCGGCGCCGGCCGCCGCGCCCGCCGAACCCGCGCCGGCCACCGGCACGGAAGCGCCGAAGCCCTGATCGCACGCCCATGGACAGACGCCGGCTGCGCCTGCTGAGCGCGAACATCCAGGCCGGCTCCAGCACGCGCGGCTACCACGACTACGTGGCGCGCAGCTGGTCGCACGTGCTGCCGGCGGGCAACAAGCGCGGCGCGCTGGACACCATCGCCGAACTCGCCGGCCGGCACGACATCGTCGGCCTGCAGGAAGCCGATCCCGGCAGCCTGCGCTCCGGCTTCACCAACCAGACCCACTACCTGGCCGAGCGCGCCGGCTTCGCCTACTGGAGCCACCAGCCCAACCGCCGCGTCGGCGGCGTGGCCTCCAGCGCCAACGGCCTGCTCAGCAAGCTGGAACCGCGGCTGGTCGAAGACCACCCGCTGCCGGGCCGGGTGCGCGGACGCGGCGTGCTCACCGCCAGCTTCGGCGACGGCCGCAACGCGCTGACCGTCGCGGTGGCGCACCTCTCGCTGGGCAGCCAGTCGCGGCGCTCGCAGATCGACTTCATCGCCGACCTGCTCGCCGACCTGCCGCACGCGGTGCTGATGGGCGACTTCAACTGCGATCCGGAGCAGCCGGAGATGCAGACGCTGTACCGCAAGACCAAGCTGCAGCCGCCGGACCGCTGCGTGCCCACCTTCCCGTCCTGGCGGCCGCAGCGCGCCATCGACCACATGCTGGTGACGCCGGCGCTGCCGGTGACCGCGATGCAGGCGATGCCGGCCGCGCAGTCCGACCACCTGGCGCTGTCGGTGGAACTGGACGTGCCGGAGCTCGCCTTCAAGTAAGGCGTCGCGTGCTACCGCAGCGCGCTGTACGCGAACGCGCTGCCGACCAGCAGCAGGAAGCCCGCGAACACCCGCTTCAACGACGGCCCGCTGAGCGCGTGCGCCAGCCGCGTGCCGTACGGCGCGGCCAGCACCGACGCCACCGCCACCCCGATCGCCGCCGGCAGGTAGACGTAACCCACCGCGCCGGCCAGCGGCAGCGCGCCCGCCGGCGCCTGCAATGCGTAGCCCAGCGCGCTGCCCAGGCCGATGAAGATGCCGCAGGCCGACGACGTGCCCACCGCCCGCACCGGCGCCACCCCGCGCCAGACCAGCAGCGGCACGGTCAGGCTGCCGCCGCCGATGCCGACGATCGCGGACACGATGCCGATGCCGCCGCCGGCCAGCGTGTAGCCCGGCCCGCGCGGCGCCAGCGCGCCATCGCCGCCGGCCCGCGGCTTCGACAGCAGCATCTGCGCCGCGACCAGGAAGCAGTAGCCGGCCACGCACCAACGCAGCACACCGTCGTCCAGCGCGATCGCGAAGCGGCTGCCCAGCCAGCCGCCCAGCAGCACGCCCGGCACCATCCACGCCACCGTCGGCCACAGCACGCTGCCGCGCCGGTGGTGCGCGCGCGCCGAGGACGCCGCGGTCAGCACGATGCTGGCCAGCGAACTCGCCAGCGCCGCATGCATCGCCGCCTCCGCCGGCACGCCCTGCGTCGGCAGCAGCCACGCCAGCGCGCCGACCAGCACCAGTCCGCCGCCGATCCCCAACAGCCCGGCGAGCACGCCGGCACAGGCGCCCAGCGCCAGATAGAGCAACAGAGCGGACATCGCACGCCATCGAAAAAGTCGTTCATGGATGCTCGGCTATAGTCGAACGATGCACAAGTTCGCTCCCTCGCTGCTGCTCGCATTGCCGCTGCTGGCCTGCGTTCCCGCCACCGTCCGCGCGCAGTCGGCCCCGCCGTCCGCGTCGCCATCCGTACCACTGATCGCGGCGGCGCCGACGAAGATCGCGCCGCCCGATCCCGCGCTGAAGGCCGCGTTCGACGCCGCCGCCCGCGGCGGGCTGGACGACGTGGCGCTGGCCGGCTTCCGCAGCCAGCCGCTGGCCGGCTGGCTGGAATACGCCGCGCTGCGCACGCAGTTCGACACGCTGCCGGTTGCGCGCGGCAACGCCTTCCTCGCGACGCGCAAGGGCGAACCGGTGGCCGCGCCGTTCCGCAGCGACTGGCTCAACGCGCTGGCGCGGCGCAACGAATGGCAGGCGTTCCTCGCCAACTGGGATTCCGGCATCGACGATGCCGCACTGCGCTGCCTGCGGCTGCAGGCGCTGATGGCGATGAACCGCGCCGATGCGCAATGGACCACCGACGCGCAGGCGCTGTGGCGCAGCAGCGGCAGTTCGCTGCCCGCGCAGTGCGACGCGCCGTTCGCGCTGCTGGCCGCGCAGGGCGGCCTCACCGACGCGCTGCGCTGGGAACGCTACGACAAGGCCGCCGCCGGCGCGCAGACCGGCGTGATGCGCAGCATCGCGCGCGGCTTCTCCGCACCGGCGGATGCGGCGCAGGCGACGCTGTACGCGGCTTACCTCGACGCGCCTGCAGCCGACGTCGCCACCTGGCCGAGCACGCCACGCAGCCGGCTGGTCGCCTCCACCGCGCTGGCGAAGCTCGCGAAAGCCGACCCGGATCGCGCCGAAGCGCTGCTGCCCGTTGTTGCGAAGGCGCTGACGTTCGGCGACGACGAGAACGGCCGCGTGCTGTACCAAATCGCGCTGTGGACGGTGGCGTCCTACCTGCCCGATTCCGCACGCCGCCTCGCCAACGTGCCCGTCTCGGCCTACGACGACAGCCTGCAAGAATGGCGCGTGCGCGAAGCGCTGTCGCGCGGCGACTGGGCCGCCGCGCTGGCCGCGATCAGGCGCATGCCGGACGCGCAGCGCAACGATTCGCGCTGGCTGTACTTCGCCGCGCGCACCAGCGAATTGACCGGCGACGCGGCCGGCGCGAAAGCGCTGTACGCGCAGGCCGCGCGCAAGCCCGACTTCCACGGCTTCCTCGCCGCCGACCGCCTCGGCCAGCCGTACGCGCTGTGCCCGTGGCAGCCCGCCTCGGCGCCGGCGGCCAAGCAGGCCATCGCCCGCGACCCGAACATCGTCCGCGCCCTGCAGCTGTTCCAGCTCGACCGCAAGGGCTGGGCCGCGCGCGAATGGAATGCCGCGCTGGCGCGCTTCGGCGACGAACAACGCCGGCTGGCGGTGGAAGTGGCGCAGGACAACGGCTGGTTCGACCGCGCCGTGTTCGGCCTGGTCAACGTCGGCGGCAAGCGCTATCCCGAGGAGCAGCGCCTGTACCGGCTGCGCTTCCCGCTGCACCACGACGCCGCGATCCGCCGCGAGGCCGCGCGCAACAACCTCGATCCGGCCTGGGTGGCCGCCGAGATCCGCGCCGAAAGCGTGTTCGACCCCAACGCGCGCTCCGGCGCCGACGCACGCGGGCTGATGCAGGTCGTGCCGGCCACCGGCGCGGCGATCGCCGCGAAGATCGGCCAGCCGTGGAGCGGCGGCGACACCCTGTTCGATGCCGACGCCAACATCGCCATCGGCAGCGCCTACCTGCGGCAGCTGATGGATCGCTACGGCGGCAAGCCCTACCAGGTCATCGCCGGCTACAACGCCGGCCCGACCCCGCTGAACCGCTGGATGTCGCAGCGCCCGGCGATGGATCCGGACTTCTGGATCGAAACCATCAGCTACAAGGAAACCCGCGAATACGTGGCGCGCGTGCTCAGCTTCAGCACCGTGTACGACTGGCGCCTCAACGGCGACGCGCTGCGCCTGACCGACCGCATGCAGGGCCTCACCGGCGGGTCGCGCAAGCCGTTCGCCTGCCCGGCGGAACCGCCCGCGGCGTCCGTCGCGCCAGCGGCTCCGGCGGCGGCACAGCCCGCGAAGCGCGGCAGGTGACGCGCTCGGGCATCATCCCCCCATGACCGCGCTTCCCGACACCGCGAAGACCTACCTCGTCGGTGGCGCCGTGCGCGACGCGCTGCTCGGCCTGCCGCCGGGCGACCGCGATTTCGTGGTGGTCGGCGCCACGGCGCGGCAAATGCTCGATGCCGGCTACCGCCAGGTCGGCCGCGACTTCCCGGTGTTCCTGCATCCCGATACCGGCGAGGAGCACGCGCTGGCGCGCACCGAGCGCAAGTCCGGGCGAGGCTACACCGGCTTCGTGGTGCACGCCGATCCGTCGGTGACGCTGGAGGATGACCTGCGCCGCCGCGACTTCACCATCAACGCGATCGCGCAGGCACAGGACGGAACGCTGGCCGATCCGTTCGGCGGCGCGCGCGACATCGAGGCGCGCGTGCTGCGCCACGTCGGCGACGCCTTCGTCGAGGATCCCCTGCGGGTGCTGCGCGCGGCGCGCTTCATGGCCCGGCTGGCGCCGCTGGGTTTCCGCGTCGCGCCGGAAACGCTGGCGCTGATGCGCGAGATGGCCGGCAGCGGCGAACTGGCCGAGCTGGTGCCGGAGCGGGTCTGGCAGGAACTGGCGAAGGCGCTGCGCTGCGCCTCGCCCGCCGCCTTTCTGCGCACGCTGCGCGAAGCCGATGCCTTGCGCGCGGTGCTGCCGGAAGTCGATGCGCTGTACGGCGTGCCGCAGCGCGCGGATTACCACCCGGAAGTCGATACCGGCATCCATTGCGAACTGGTCTGCGACATGGCGGCGCGGCTCGCCCCCGGCGACGATCTGATTGGCTACGCGGCGCTGTGCCACGACCTCGGCAAGGCGCTGACGCCGGCCGACGTGCTGCCGCGGCACCTGATGCACGAGATGCGCGGCGTCGCCCCCGCCATCGCGATGAGCCAGCGCCTGAAGGTGCCGAACGAACATCGCGAGCTGGCGGTGATCGCCAGCCGCGAGCATCTCAACGTCCACCGCATCGCGGAACTGAAGCCGGCGACCGTGCACGAACTGATCGCCCGCTGCGACGGCTTCCGCAAGCCCGCCCGCATCGACCAGCTCGCCACCGTCTGCGAAGCCGACGCGCGCGGCCGCGCGGGCCTGGCCGACACGGATTATCCGCAGGCGAACACGCTGCGCCGCCTGCACGCGGCGGCGATGGCGGTGCGCGGCGACGCCATCGCCGCGCAGGGCATCACCGGCCCGGCGTTCGGCGAGGCGCTGCGCAAGGCGCGGCTTGCCGCCATCGCCACTGCAAAGGCCGGGAACTTGGACACGGATCAGAGCGGATGAGCGCGGATAAATCGTTCCACTCAGGAGCGCGCCTTGGGGGCGTGATCTGGATCGCGACGAGAGTATTGCATCCCTGAGGTGCGCTCTCGCAAATCGAATTCGATTCGCGTCCATCCGTCAAAGCCGATCCGCGTTCATCCGCTCTGATCCGCATCAGAACGCTTCGGTCAGATCGTCACCCGCCAGCCCTTCTTCTCCATCGCCCACATCAAGCCCCACCAGAACGCGACGAACACAACGGCCACCGCCAGCGAAGCCAGCTTGCCCTCGCCCAGCAGCGCCGCCGCCTGCGCATAGGCCGCACCGAACAGGCCGAACTTCTCCAGCACGCAGGCCATCAGCCACGAGCCGGCGTAGGCGGTGATCGCGTTGATGCCCATGCTGCGCCCGAACGGCGGCCAGCCGCGCAGGTCGAACAATGCGTGGCACAGCGCCAGCAGCAAAAACGACCAGCCGGCCGCATAGACCACGTAGGACGAGGTCCACAGGTTCTTGTTCCACGGCATCGCCAGCGACCACAGCCAGCCCAGCGCCAGCGCCGCGACGCCCGCGACCAGCAACTGCCGCGCCCCACGCTCGCGCAGCCATGCGCCGGCGCGCGCACCGATCAAGGTGGTGGCGATGGCCGGCAGTGTGCTGAGCAGGCCTTCGGGGTCGTGGCCGCGTCCGCTGGCGGCATCGAACTGGTAGGCGTGCGCGCCCAGCATCCACGTGTCGATCCGGCTGGTGAGGTTGTCCAGCGGCGCATAGCCGCCGGTCGCCGCCAGCAGCGCCCAGTAGCCCAGCAGGATCGCGGCGATCGCGCCCCACTGCGCGCGCGGTGACAGCCGCAGCGCCAGCGTGGCGGCCACGCCGTAGCACAGACCGATGCGCTGCAAGACGCCCCACGGACGGAACGCGTCCTTGTCGTAGCCCCACATCGCCACGAGGTAGAGCAGCATGCCGACCGCCACCAGCCGCAGCGCGCGCAGCCAGATCTTCGACAGCGGCGCGCCCGGCCGCAGGCCCAGCGCGATCGACACGCCGACCACGAACAGGAAGTTGGGGAAGATCAGGTCGGTGGGCGTGAAGCCGTTCCATTCGGAATGCTCCAGTGGCGCGTACACGTGCGCCCAGCTGCCCGGATAGTTGACCAGCAGCATCAAAGCCACCGCCCAGCCGCGCAGCGCGTCGACCGAGGCGAAGCGCCGCGCCGCGCCTGCCTTCACCGTGTCCGTCGCCTGCCCCATCGTTTCCCCCGTTGGTGTGTGTCCGTCAGAGCCGCCGGTCGAGGCGCAGCAGCGCATCGCGCAGCGGCGTGAACGCGGTCGCCAGCCCGATCAATACGCCGAACGTATTCGCCAGCGCATCGTAGCGATCCAGCATCCGCCCCAGCGCCATCTTCGCCTGCAGGAACTCCAGCCCGATCCCCAGCAGCACCAGCAGCACGCAGACGAAGCCCCACGACAGCCGCCGCACGAACAGCTGCACCGCGCCCGCGGAAAGCGCGGCATAGGCGGCGAAGTGTTCCAGCTTGTCGCTGACCGGCAGTGGCGGCAGGTCCTTGCCCGGCAGCAGCGAACCGATCACGACGACGGCGATCGCCAGCATCCACAACCCGGCCCACAGCCACGGCCGCTTGAACGGCTTCAGCGAACGGCCCATGCGCCGGCTCACAGGCGATGGCTCAGGTCGCCGACCAGGAAGGCCGCGTCCAGTTCGACGCCGCGCTGGAAGCCGATCGCCTGGAAGCGCTCGCCCATCTCGCTGGGCAGGGTCAGCGCCTTGGCCTGCTGGCGCAGGTTGTGGCGCGCGGCATCGTCCGCGGTCTGCGCTTCCAGCGCCAGCAGGTTGTCCTGCAAACCGTTGCCGAGCAGGAAGCTGGCCTGCGAGCAGTAGCCGGAAAACTCGAAGCCCGCGCCCACGCCGGCCTCCGCCAGCGCGGTGAAATCCACCGAGGCGGTGATGTCCTGCAACCCCGGCCAGGCGAACACGTCGTCGATGAGGTGGTGCTGGCGGAACGCGCGCAGGGTGCCGTCGCGGCGCTCGGGCAGGTAGTACTCGCCGCGCGCG
Source organism: Thermomonas brevis (assembly GCF_014395425.1). Taxonomy (NCBI): domain Bacteria; kingdom Pseudomonadati; phylum Pseudomonadota; class Gammaproteobacteria; order Lysobacterales; family Lysobacteraceae; genus Thermomonas; species Thermomonas brevis. The sequence continues at coordinate 2,427,678 of NZ_CP060711.1, read as the reverse complement.
TAGCCGTAGTCGATCAGAAGCAGCGCGCCGTTGCGCAGGCCACCGATCACGGCCTGCAGCCAGTAAGGCAATTGCGCCAATGCCTCGCTGCGGTAGCCGTCGGCGAACGGTTCAGGCAGCTGCGCTTCGATGCGGCGCACGGCGGCGGACAGCAGCGGATCGACGGGCTGTTCGGCACGCACGAAACGGCCTTCGCCGTCGAGCGCCACGCATTCTTCCAGCACCTCGCCGGCGCGAACGACGAAGCGCGGCGTCGGCAGCGCATCGATCACCTCGTTGGCGAACAGCACGCCGTCCCACGGCTGATCGATCGGGCCGTCCAGCCATTCGACGCGGGCGAACAGCTCCGGCGCCAGGCGCGCCTGCAGGCGCTCGCGCTGGCGCTGGCGCAGGTCGGCGCTGGGTTCGAGGATGGCGTAGCGCGCCGGCAGCACGCCGTTGGCCTGCAATTTCTCCAAGCAGGCTTCGGCGAACGCGCCGCTGCCGCCGCCCAGTTCCATGAAGATCGCGCCCTTGCCGGCCTGCCGCAGCGCTGGCGTCAGCGCGTCGGCCACGCAGGCGGAGAACAGCGGCGAGCGTTCCGGCGCGGTGGTGAAATCGCCGCCCGGCCCGAACTTGTGCGCGCCGGCGCTGTAGTAGCCCAGCCCCGGCGCGTACAGCGCCAGCTCCATGAACTTCCAGAACGGAATGCGTCCGCCGGCCGCGATGATGGTTTCCTGGATCACTTCGCGCAGGTGCGCGCTGTGCGCCTGCGCGTCGGCGGACGGCGCGGGCAGCGTGGACGCGGTCATCAGTCGAACCCCATGCGCCGGCCGGCGCTCTGCCCCGGCCCGGAGAACACCCGCACCTCGATGGCGGTGATGCCGTGCGCGCGCAGCGCCTCGCGGTCCTCGCCCAGCCGCAGCAGGAACCAGTGCGCGAACTCCTCCAGCGTCGCGTTCTCGATCGGCAGCAGCAGCACGTCGCCGCGCAGGAACGGGATGCGCTGGCCGTCGAACTGCGCGTACACGTGCTCGCCGGCTTCCTCGATGCGCAGGTGAGGCGAGCGCGTCGGCAGGATCGTCCACTCGTTCAATTCGCGACACAGCGCGACGATCCGGTCCTTGTAGATGCCGTAGTCGAAGCACATGCCGTTGCCGAGCATGCGCGCCTCGATGTCGGCCTCGACGCGGAAGTTGTGGCCGTGCAGGCGTTCGCGCTCGGTCGCGTTGAAGATGGTGAAGTGGGCGGCGGAGAACTTCATGTTCTCCTTGGCCAGGCGGATGGTGACCACATCGCCCATGGGAGCGGCGCTCATGGGGGCGCACCCGCGAAATCCGCCTCGCCGATGTCGCCCAGCTGCGGGCGCATCAGGATGTCCTCGACCACCGTGCGCGTGGACAGCGACCACGCCGTCCATGCCATTTCCGCCACGTCCTCGGCCGGCATCATCCGCTCCGGCGGCAGCGGCACGCCGTCCCACGAGGCGGTCAGCGTCGCGCCCGGCAGCAGCGCGACCACGCGCACACCGTGCGGCTTCATCTCCTCGCGCAGATTGCGCGAGAAGCCGTACAGCGCGTGCTTGGCGATGCTGTAGGAGCCGCCGTTCGGATACGTGGCGATGGAGGCGGTGCTGCACACGTTCAGCACCATGCCGCTGCGGCGCTCGACCATCGCCGGCAGCAGCCGCTTGGTCAGCCGGTACGCGCCGAACAGGTTGGCCTGCAGCATGTCCAGCAGCGCGCCGTCGTCCTCGCCGGCGATGCCGCCGGGACGGAATGCACCGGCGTTGTTGACCAGCAGGTCGACGCCGCCGTGCTTCGCCAGCACGCCCCGCGCCAATGCGTCCACCGCCGCGTCATCGCGCATGTCGCAGGCATGGCATTCGACCTGCGGCAGCGCCGCGCGCAGATCGTCCAGCCCTTCCGGCCCGCGCGCGCAGGCGATCACCGTCACGCCTTCGCGTGCGAGGCGCTCGACGATGGCGCGCCCGATCCCGCGCGATGCGCCGGTGACCAGCGCCACGCTCACGACGCAAAACTCCCGCGCTCGATCTCCACGCCCACCGCCGCGGCGTTCGCCAGCGCATCGGGCTTGGACAATTTCAGCCGCACGCCCTTGGCCCCGAACTCGGTCAGGATCAGGTCGGCGCAGCATTCGGCCAGCGTCTCCACCAGCATGAAATCGGTCTGCGCCACGTACTCGGCCAGCCGCACGCTCACGGCCTCGTAGTCCAGCGCGTCGGCCAAGGTGTCGCTGCTGGCGGCGATGCGGTTGTCGAAGCGCATGCGGATGTCCAGCAGCAGCGGCTGCGGCGCATGGCGTTCGCGGTCGTGCACGCCGATCAGGGCGTCAAGGCGCAGGCCTTCGATGAAAACGATGTCGGTCATGCCGTCAGGATACCCGCACAACGCGATGCGGCGAGGCGGCCGGGCGTTCGCGCAGCGGCATTCCGAGCCGCGAAGCGAATGCCGGGCCGCCTCGCCGCATCATCGGGATGTCCCGGTCACACCGCCGGCAGTTCCGCCATGTCCCAGCGCGGCACCGCGCGGATCGCGGCATCGTCGTGCTGCCCGGCCACCAGCCGCAGCGCGCCGGCGAAGGCGATCATCGCGCCGTTGTCGGTGCACAGCGCCGGGCGCGGGAAGCAGGCGCGCCCGCCGCGCTTTTCGCACATCTCCACCAGCTTCGCCCGCAGCCGCTTGTTCGCGCCGACGCCGCCGGCCACGATCAGGGTGTCGCAGCCGGCCGCGTCCAGCGCGCGCCCGCACTTGATCGCCAAAGTGTCCACCACCGCATCCTCGAAGCCGCGCGCGATGTCGGCGCGGGTCTGCTCGGTCTGATCGCAGTCGCGCCAGGCCAGCAGCACCTGCGTCTTCAGGCCGCTGAAGCTGAAATCCAGCCCGGGCCGGTCGGTCATCGGCCGCGAGAACTTGAACCGCCCCGGCACGCCCTGCTCGGCCAGCTTCGCCAGCTGCGGCCCGCCCGGATACGGCAGGCCCATCAGCTTGGCGGTCTTGTCGAAGGCCTCGCCGGCGGCGTCGTCCAGCGTCTCGCCCAGCAGCCGGTAGCGGCCAATGGCGTCCACCGCCACCAATTGGGTATGCCCGCCGGACACCAGCAGGGCGACGAACGGCGGCTGCGGCGCGTCGTCCTCGATCAGCGGGGCCAGCAGGTGGCCCTCCATGTGGTGGACGCCGATGGCCGGCACGTCCAGCGCCCAGGCCAGCGACCGCGCCACGCCCGCGCCGACCAGCAGCGCGCCGACCAGCCCCGGCCCAGCGGTATAGGCCACGCCGTCGATGTCGGCGGTGGACAGGCCGGCCTCGGCCAGGGTCTGGCGGATCAGCGGCAACAGCTTGCGCACGTGGTCGCGGCTGGCCAGCTCCGGCACCACCCCGCCGTACTCGGCGTGCAGGGCGATCTGGCTGTAGACCGCATGGGCGCGCAGGCCGGCCGCGCCGGGAAGCGCGGTGTCGTAGACCGCCACGCCGGTTTCGTCGCAGGAGGATTCGATACCGAGGACTTTCATGCGCCTATCTTGCGCCGAAACCGGACCCGCTGCTATCATGCGCGGCTCGCCCCGTTGCCCGGGCGAATTCACCAGAATCGAGATTCCCCGATGCCCAGCGTCAAAGTCCGCGAAAACGAACCGTTCGAGTTTGCCCTGCGCCGCTTCAAGCGCACCTGCGAGAAGGCCGGCGTGCTGGCCGAGACCCGCAAGCGCGAGTTCTACGAGAAGCCGACCCAGGAGCGCAAGCGCAAGGCCGCCGCCGCCGTGAAGCGTCAGGCGCGCCGCAGCTCGCGCGACGTCACCAAGCGCCAGCGCCTGTACTGAGCGCGGCACGGGTGGCTGCGAAGCCGGCACGCGCGAGCGTGGCCGGCTTTTCGCATTTCTGAATTGCCGAAAACCGAATGGAGATTCCGATGAGCCTCAAGCAACAGCTCACCGACGACATGAAGGCCGCGATGAAGGCCGGCGAGAAGGATCGCCTCGCCGTCATCCGCCTGATCAACGCCGCCATCAAGCAGAAGGAAGTGGACGAGCGCGTCGAGATGACGGACGCGCTGGTGCTGGCCGTGCTGGAGAAGATGGTCAAGCAGCGCAAGGATTCGATCACCCAGTACGAAGCCGCCGCCCGCGAGGACCTCGCCGCGGTCGAACGCTACGAGATGGCCGTGATCGAAACCTACCTGCCGGCGAAGATGGACGAGGCCGGGATCCTGGCCGAAATCGACAATGCCATCGCGGCCACCGGCGCGGCCTCCGCCGCCGACATGGGCAAGCTGATGGGCGTGCTCAAGCCCGCGCTGGCCGGCAAAGCCGACATGGGGCTGGTCAGCACGCTGGTGAAGCAGAAGCTGGGCTGATACGCCGGAAATCCGCGAGGCCGGCCGCGGCCTCGCGAACATCCGCCGGCATGCGGACCGGCGAGCCGGGCGGATGCCCGGCATCGGCAGTAACATCCGGCCATGACCTCGCGCCCGGCCCACCCCTTGCTGTCGATCCGTCCGGCCACAGCCGACGACGTGCCGCTGATCCGCCAGTTGATCGCCGAACTGGCCGAATACGAACGGCTGGCGCACGCGGCGGTGGCGACCGACGACGGCCTGCGCGCCCAGCTGTTCGGCGAGCGGCCCGCCGCCGAGGTGCTGATCGGCGAAGTCGACGGCGAACCGGCCGGCTTCGCCCTGTTCTTCCACAATTTCAGCACCTTCCTCGGCAAGCGCGGACTGTATCTCGAAGACCTGTTCGTACGTCCGCGCTTCCGCGGCACCGGCCTGGGCAGGCACCTGATGGCCACGCTGGCGCGGATCGCCGTGCAGCGCGACTGCGGCCGCTTCGAATGGAGCGTGCTGGACTGGAACGAACCCGCCATCGGCTTCTACCGCCGCATCGGCGCGATCGGCATGGACGAATGGACCGTGCAGCGGCTGGAAGGCGAGGCGCTGCGCGCGTTGGCGGCGCACGACGAACTGTAGGCGGCCCGCTGGCCCGAAGCACCCGCTATTTCCATTTCACGCCGGCCTCTCCTACTCACTGCATCTCAGGCAGCGGTGCTGGACATTTCCTCCACACCGCCCGTCTATCCTCATCGGATGCCTCTGTCTCTCGCCCCTGTCCGCGCCCGGCTGGATCGGCTGCAGCACAGCCTGCCGGTCGCGCTCGCGCGCCGGTTCTCCGAAGCCGATCTGCTGACCCACGCCGCGGCGCTGTCGTTCTACACCCTGCTCTCGCTAGCGCCGCTGCTGGTCTTGCTGCTGTGGCTGGCGGCCTCGCTCTACCCGTCCGCGCAGGAGGCGCTGCTCGCGCAGATGGGCGACCTCGCCGGGGACGGCGCGCGCGACGTGGCGCAGACGGTGATCGGCAACGCGGAGCGCCGGCCGGACATCGGCTCGCTGGCCGGGCTCTGGAGCACGGCGCTGCTGTTCGTCAGCGCCACCGTGGTGTTCGCGCGGCTGCAGACCGCGCTCAACCTGATCTTCCGCAGCGATGCGCGCGAGCTGCCCGGCGGCGCGTGGGCCTGGCTGCGCAAGCGGGTGCTCTCGTTCGGCGTGGTGCTGGGGCTGGGCTTCCTGCTGATCGTGTCGATGACGCTGACCACCGCATTGCAGGTGCTGTTCGCGCGGCTGCCGGTGCTGCTGCCGGTGCTCGGCAACGCGGTGTCGCTGGCGCTGTACGCGCTGGCGTTCGCCTTCCTCTACCACTACCTGCCCGACCGCCGGGTGCGCTGGCGCCAGGCCCTGCTCGGCGGCGCGATCACCGCCGGGCTGTTCGTGGCGGGCCGCTGGGCGATCGGCCTGTATCTGGCGCAGGCCGCGCCCGGCAGCGCCTACGGCTCGATGGGCACGCTGGTGTTGCTGCTGGTCTGGATGTACTACGCGGCGGCGGTGTTCTTCGGCGGCGCCCTGATCACCGCGGTGATCGACGAACGGACGGCGGATCGCGTCGCGCCGGCGCAGGCCCCGTCTTCCCGGTAAGCCGCCGCGGCCCGCCAGATGCGATCATGGCGGCATGGCCCGCATCCCCGACGCCTTCATCGACGACCTGCTGGCGCGCTCCGACATCGTCGAAGTGGTCGGCACGCGCGTGCCGCTGAAGCGGCAGGGCAAGGAATACGCGGCGCGCTGCCCGTTCCACGACGAACGCTCGGCCAGCTTCACCGTCTCCCCGACCAAGCAGTTCTACCACTGCTTCGGCTGCGGCGCGCACGGCACCGCGATCAGCTTCCTGATGCAGTACGACCGGCTGGAGTTCCTCGACGCGGTGGAGGAACTGGCGCGGCGCGTCGGCATGGAGGTACCGCGCGACACCCAGCAGCGCAACGCCAATCCCGAGACGCGCGACCTGTACGGTGCGATGGAGGCGGCCTCGACTTTCTTCCGCACCCAGCTGACGCGCAGCGACAAGGCGCGCGCCTACGTCGACAAGCGCGGCATCGCGGCGGAGATCGTCGAGCGCTACATGATCGGCTACGCGCCGGACGGCTTCTCCGCGCTGCGCGACGCGCTCGGCACCGATCCGCGCCGCATGCAGCTGCTGGAGCGCGGCGGGCTGTTCTCGAAGAACGACAAGGGCCACGTCTACGACAAGTTCCGCGACCGCCTGATGTTCCCGATCCACGACCGCCGCGGCCGCACGATCGCCTTCGGCGGGCGCGTCATCGATCCCGAGGATTCGCCGAAATACCTCAACTCGCCGGAAACCGCGCTGTTCCACAAGGGCCGCGAGCTGTACGGCCTGTGGCAGGCGAAGCAGGCCAACCAGAAGCTCGACCGACTGATCGTGGTCGAGGGCTACATGGACGTGGTGGCGCTGGCGCAGTACGGCGTCTCGCAGGCGGTGGCGACGCTGGGCACCGCGACCACGCCCGACCACGCCGAGCTGCTGTTCCGCAACGCGCCGGACGTGTATTTCTGCTTCGACGGCGACCGCGCCGGCCGCAGCGCCGCGTGGAAGGCGCTGGAATCGGTGCTGCCGCGCATGAAGGACGGCCGGCAGGCGTTCTTCCTGTTCCTGCCCGACGGCGAAGACCCGGATTCGCTGGTGCGGCAGGAAGGCGTGGAGGGTTTCGACGCGCGCCTGCGCGGTGCCACGCCGCTGTCGGAGTTCTTCTACGCATCGCTGTCCACCGACGTGAACCTGTCCAGCCTCGACGGCAAGGCGCGCCTGGCCGAACGCTGCAAGCCGCTGCTGGCGCAGATTCCCGACGGTGCGTTCGGCGACCTGATGCGCCAGCGCCTGACCGAGCTCACCGGCGTCGGCGCGCGCGCCAGCGCGCCGCAGACCCACGTGCCCGCGCAGCGCGCGACGCGCGCGGGACCCGGCACGCCCGCGCAGAAGCCCAGCCTGGTCCGCGGCGCGATCACCCACCTGCTGCACCGGCCCGGCTTCGCGCTGGACCTGCAGCCGCCCTACCGCTTCGCCGCGCTGCGCCAGCCCGGCATCGACCTGCTCTCGGAGCTGGTGCTGCTGGTGCGCGAGCGCCCGGATATCGCCACCGGCGCGCTGCTGGAGCACTTCGACGGCCGCGAGGAGCTGGCCGCCTTGCAGAAGCTGGCGGTGCTCGACCTGCCCGGCGAGGAGCCCGACCTGCGCGCCGAGTTCCTCGACGCCATCGCCCAGCTCGAAAAGCAGGTGCTGCAGCAGCGCATCGAGGAACTGCAACAGCAGCAGCGCGACGGCGCGCTGGACGATGCGGGCAAGCAGGAAATGCGTGAGCTGTTGCAAGCGCGGCGGCGAGCCTGACGGATACCTGTCATTCCCGCTAATGCAGGTCGCACCTGACGGACTCATGTCCGTCCAACCTTGATCCATCAAAATCCAAAGACGCTGGATACACGACGACATGCGCCGTGAGAAGCAGCCCGCTTTGGACAGACATGCGTCTGTCAGCAGCAACCGGGAATGACGAACAAGAGCCGCTTCCCTTGCCAATCGTTCGCCATCCGTTTCGCTTCGCATGTGACGTTCCGCCCGCCCTTGCGAATCACTCCGGTGAAGCACAATGCGGAACGATTCGATGGAGCAAACCCTTCCCATGCACGCGGCCGAGCGCGAACGCCGGTTCGAGGCGCTGCTGGAGCGGCACCGCGGCATCCTGTTCAAGGTGGCCGGGACGTACTGCCGGGAGCCCGCCGAGCGCGAGGACCTGATGCAGGACATCGCCGCGCAGCTGTGGCGCGCGTTTCCCGGCTACGACGAGGCGCGCGCGTTCCCGACGTGGATGTACCGGATCGCCCTGAACGTGGCGATCTCCTCGCTGCGCGGGCGCGCGCACAAGCAGCGCGACGACACCGTGGCGCTGGACGCGGAGCGGCACGACGCCATCGGCGATGCGGCCACCGCCGCCGAAACCGACGAACGCGTGCGCCTGCTCTACCGCTGCATCGACCGCCTGGACCCGCTCGACCGCGCGCTGTTGCTGCTCCACCTCGACGAACGCAGCCAGCGCGAGATCGCCGAGATCCTCGGCCTCACCGAAACCAACGTCGGCACCAAGCTCGGGCGGCTGAAGCAGCGCCTGCGCAACGACCTGCGCGACGCATGACCACGAAGGAGACACGCATGGACACCACCATGGAACTGGACGACCTCAAGGCCGCCCTGCGCACGCTCGATGATCGCCTCGACCGCCAGCACGCGCTGCAATTGCGCACGTGGCGGCAGGGCCGGCTGGATCGCGCGCAGGCCAACCTGCGCACGATGCGATGGACGCAGTTCGCCCGCATCGGCGGCGGCCTCGCATTGATGTACCTCGCGCTGCCGGCGTGGCTGGACCTGTGGCCGCATCCGCTGCCGGTGGCCTGCGGCCTGCTGCTGCACCTGTACGCGATCGCGCTGTGCATCAGCGGCGCGCGCACGCTGTGGCTGATCGGCGGGATCGACTTCGCCGCGCCGGTGCTGGCGATCCAGCGGCAGCTCGCGGGCCTGCGCGCCAGCTACCTGCGCGGCAGTTTCTGGCTGGGCAATGCGTGGTGGGTGCTGTGGGCGCCGATGCTGGGCGTCGTCGCCGCCTGGCAGATGCCCGACTGGATGCCGGCGTCGGCCTGGGATGCGCCGCGGGCCGGGCGTTTCCTGCTGCTCAATATGGGGCTGGGCGCGGTCGCCATCGCCGCCGTGGCCATCGGCATGGCGGCGTGGCGCCGGCGCGCGCCGGACTCGCTGCGCCGGTTCGAGGACCGCTCCTCGCCCGCCATCGCCAGGGCGCGCGCGGCGCTGGCCGAACTGGAAACCTACGAACGCGACTGACGCCGCTCAGGCTTCCCCGCGCGCGCGGCGCAGATGGATGTGGCGGCCGGATTCGTGAACTTCCTTCAGCCGGCGCCGGTGCGCGGACAGGATGTCGCCGCGGGTGAGGATGCCCAGCAGCGGATGCGGCGCCTGCGCGCCGACCACGACCACCCGGCCGATGTTCTCCGCCACCATGTGGTCGGCAGCTTCGCGCAGGCTGTGGTCTTCGTGCACCAGCACCGGTGGGCGGGTCAGCATCTCGCCGATGCGGCGCATGTTCGGATGCGCGGGATCGAGCAGGCTGCGGCGGGTCACGACGCCGCGCACCCGGCCGGTGTCGTCGAGCACCGGGAAGCCCTGATGCTGGTATTCGCCGCGGCCGGAATTGAGCAGGCTGCGCACGTCGCCCAGCGCGTCCGAGGTGCGCAGCGACACCACCTCGCGGCTGCACGCGTCGCCCACCGCCACCTGTTCCAGATAGTCGGCGGCGTATTCGGTGGGCACGCGCACGCCGCGCCGCGCGATCTTCTCGGTCATGATCGTGTTGCGCATGGTCAGCGCGGACACGAGGTAGGCCGCGGTGCAGCCGCCGAGCAGCGGCAGCAGGCCGTGCGGCTGCTGGGTGGTCTCGAAGGCGAACACCACCGAGGTCAGCAGCGCGCGCGAGGCGCCGGCGAAGATCGCCGCCATCCCGACCAGCCCGGCGATGCGCGGGTCGATGCCCAGCCCCGGCGCGAGCGCGACCAGCGCGAACCCGGCCAGCGCGCCGAGCGCGCCGCCGATGGTGAACAGCGGCGCCAGCGTGCCGCCGGAGGTGCCGCTGCCGAGCGCGATCGACCACGAGACGAACTTCATCGCGCACAGGAACGCCAGCGCGCCCACCGCCAGGTGGCCGGAAACGATGTCCTCGATGTTGCTGTAGCCCACGCCCAGCGTCGCCGGCGCGAAATATCCCACCACGCCGACCGCGACGCCGCCGATCGCCGGCCACCACATCCAGTGCACCGGCAGCTTCTCGAACGCGTCCTCGATGCCGTAGACGATGCGGGTGACCGCCACGCTGACCAGCCCGATCGCCGCGCCCAGCGCCATGTAGGCGGCGAGCGCGCCCATGCCGGGCTCGGCCACCGCCGGCATCTCGAACACCGGCGCGCTGCCCAGCATCGCGTAGCGCATCCCGGCGGCGGTCACCGCGGCCAGCGCCACCGGGATCAGCGAGCGCGGGCGCAGTTCGAACAGCAGCAGTTCCACCGCCAGGATCACCGCCGCCACCGGCGTGCCGAAGATCGCGGTCATGCCGCCGGCCGCGCCCGCTGCCAGCAGCACCTTGCGCTCCTGCCCGGTGACGTGCAGCAGCTGGCCGATGAACGAGCCCAGCGCGCCGCCGGTGGCGATGATCGGCCCTTCCGCGCCGAACGGCCCGCCGGTGCCGATCGCCACCGCCGACGACAGCGGCTTGAGGAAGGTGATCCGCGGCGGGATCTTCGATTCGTTGAGCAGCACCTGCTCCATCGCCTCGGGGATGCCGTGGCCGCGGATCGCGCGCGAACCCCAGCGCGCCATCGCCCCCACGATCAATCCGCCGGCGACCGGCACCAGCACCACCCAGGGGCCGAGCTGGTGCCCGGCCGGGGCGACGTCGGCGAACGACCAGCGCCCGTGGAAGGCGAGATTGGTCACCAGCGCGATCAGCGCCACCAGCACGCGCGCAATCAGCGCCGCGGCCACGCCCAGCAGCGCCGCCATCGCACAGATCCACAGCACGCGCGGCTCGATCAGGGTGGTGCGGCGCGGCATCCGCGCCATGTCCAGGCTGGCGCCGAGCGCGGGCGCGACCGGCAGCGCGCCGGTGGTGGATTCGTCGCGAAGATGCGGCTGCTGGGAATCGGTGGGCGTCATCGAATCGGTGCTGCGATGCAACAGCCGACGATCTTACTCCGCGCGTCCCCGCCTTTCAGGTCGCGGCGCCGCCGGGCCGGCGGCATCGCTTTCGCGCGACAGCAGTTCGCGCTTGCGCGCGACGCCCCAGCGATAGCCGGACAGCGCGCCGTCGCTGCGCACCACGCGATGGCAGGGGATCGCCACCGCCAAGGTGTTGGACGCGCAGGCCTGCGCCACCGCGCGCACCGACTTCGGGCTGCCGATGCGCGCCGCGATCTCGGCGTAGCTGGCCGTTTCGCCGGCCGGGATCCTGCGCAGCGCCTCCCACACGCGCTGCTGGAAGGCGGTGCCGCGGATGTCCAGCGGCAGGTCGAGACCGATGCCCGGCGCCTCGACGAAGCCGACCACCCGCGCCACCAGTCGCTCGAACGCCGCATCGCCGCCGACCAGTTCGGCGCGCGGGAAGCGGTCCTGCAATTCGCACAGCAACGCGTCGGGATCGTCGCCCAGCGAAATCGCGCACAGCCCGCGCGCGCTGCGCGCGACCAGGATCGCGCCGAGCGCGCACTGGCCGATGGCGAACTCGATGCGCGCGTCCGCGCCGCCGTCGCGATACTGCGCCGGCTTCATGCCCAGCATGGCGTCGGCGCTGTCGTAGAAGCGGCTGCTGGCGTTGAAGCCGGCGTCGAACGCGGCGTCCACCACCTTCGCGCCCGGCTTCGCCAGCGCGTCGCGCAGCGCCTTGCCGCGGTGCGCCTGCGCGTAGGCCTTGGGCGTCAGCCCGGTGACCGCCTTGAAGACGCGGTGGAAGTGGTGCGGGCTGAGCCCGGCCGCCTGCGCCAGTTCGTCCAGCGAGGGCGACGCGTCGGCCTGCTCGATCCGCCGGCAGGCGGCGGCGATCAGGGCGGCGTCGCGATGGGGTTTGGCGGTCGCATGTGCGTTCATGGCGCCACTGTAGTCCCGGCCTGCGCAACGGGCATCCCGTTTCTTGCGTTCCGAAACACCATGGCAATTGCCGTCATTCCCGCGGAAGCGGGGATGACGAGCAACAAGCAGCTTTCTCACTTCACCTTGCGGAAGGTCAGGTTGACCCGGCAGTCGCCCAGCCGCGGATGCCGCCCCGGCGGCACCGACAGCACGCCGTGGAAGCGCATGCGGTCGACGCCGCCCCAGACCGCCACGTCGCCGTGGACGAGCGGCACGCGCACCGCCTTGTCGCCGCGCGCGAAGCCGCCGAACAGGAACGTCGCCGGCAGCCCCAGCGACACCGACACGATCGGGGCGACGCGGTCGTCCTCGTCGCGGTCCTGGTGCAGGCTCAGGCGCGTACCGGGCGCGTAGCGGTTGACGAGGCAGGCATCCGGCACGTAGCCGTCGAAGCCGGCCTGCGCCGCCGCCTCGCGCGCCAGCCGCAGAAAGGCCTCCGGGAAATCCGGCCACGGCCGGCCCGACTGCGGATCGATGCGGTCGTAGCGGTAGCCGCGCCGGTCGCTGCACCAGCCGAAGCCGCCGCAGTTGGTCATCGCCACCTGCATCGTGTGCCCGCCGGGCGTGACCAGGTGGCGGAACGGCGCGGCCTGCGCGACCGCGGCGACGCCCGCCAGCAGCGCGTCCTCGAACGGCAGCGCGAAGCCGTGCAGCACGCAGGCCTGCGCGGCGAGGTCGGTGCGCGCGGCCTGCCCCTGCCCGGCGAACAGGTCGCTCACGGCTGCGGCGCGAACTCCAGCGCCAGCGCGGCATCGAACAGCGGCAGCAGCCAGTGGTCGAGCAGCAGGAAGGCGAACAGCGCCATCAGGTAGACGATGGAATACTTGAAGGTGCGCATCGCGAAGAACTCGTCCGGCGGATCGAGCAGCTTCCACGCGTACCACAGGAACACCGCGCCCAGCACCAGCGCGCCGCCCAGGTAGAACACGCCGCTCATCCGCGCCGCCCACGGCAGCACCGTCACCACCACCAGCAGCACGGTGTAGAGCAGGATCTGCCAGCGCGTGTAGGTGACGCCGTGGGTAACCGGCAGCATCGGCACCAGCGCGCGCGAATAGTCCTCGCGGCGGAAGATGGCCAGCGCCCAGAAATGCGGCGGCGTCCACACGAAGATGATCAGCACCAGCAGCAACGCGTGCGCCCAGTCCCATTCGCGCTGCATGCCGGTGACCGCGGCCCAGCCCAGCAGCGGCGGCGCGGCGCCGGCCAGCCCGCCGATCACGATGTTCTGCGGCGTGGCGCGCTTGAGGAAGCCGGTGTAGACGATGGCGTAGCCGATCAGCGAGGCGAAGGTCAGCGCCGCGCACACCGGGTTCACCAGCAGCACCAAGGTCGCCATCGAGGCGACGCCCAATGCGATGGCGAAGGCCAGCACCTGCGCCGGCTTCAGCGCGCCGGTCGCAAGCGGGCGCTCGGCGGTGCGCGCCATCACCTTGTCGATGCGTTGGTCGAGCAGGTGGTTGATCGCCGCCGCGCTGGCCGCCGCCAGCCAGATGCCCAAGGTGCCGGCGAGCAGGCGCGGCCACGGCCAGGCGTCGCCCGGACGGATGGCCAGCAGCATGCCGATGATCGCGGTGAACACGATCAGCGCGACCACGCGCGGCTTGGTCAGCGTCCAGTACTGCGCCCACAGCGGCGTCGGCTTGCGCATCTCAGGCCTCCGGCGGGCGCAGCCGCGCCAGCAGCGTGACCAGCAGGAACAGCAGCGCAGTCGCGCCGGCGTTGTGCAGCACCGCGACCTTCAGCGGCAGCGACAGCGCCACGTTGGCGATGCCCAGCCCGACCTGCGCACACAGCACCAGCGCCAGCGTCGTGCCCCAGCCGCGCAGGCCGGGGTTGCGCAGCAGCCTTGCGGCGACCGCGAGCAGGTGGCCGAACACCAGTACCGCCATGATCCGGTGCGCCAGCTGGATGGCGACGCGCGCTTCGTTGTGCAGGACGCCGCCCTCGTAATCGACGCCCCCGTGCCCGAAGAAGGCATCGCGCCACAGCACGAAGCCTTCGCGGAAGTCGTGCGCCGGCCACCATGCGCCCGCGCACTTCGGGAAATCGGTGCCGCAGGCCAGCGCCGCGTAGTTGGCGCTGGTCCAGCCGCCCAGCGCGATCTGCACGGCCAGCAGGCCCAGCCCGATCCACAGCAGCCGGCGCAGCCGCGGCGCATCGCCGCTGACCAGCGGAATGCCGGTGGCGCGCCACGCCGTCCACGTCAGCAGCGCGAAGGTGGTCAGGCCGCCCAGCAGATGGCCCATCACCACGATGGGCTTGAGCAGCCAGGTCACCGTCCACATGCCCAGCAAGGCCTGGAAGATGATGACGGCCAGCGTCAGCGTGCTGGCCCGCGCCAGGTCGACGTTCGACCAGCGCAGTGCGCCGACCAGCAGCAGGGCTTCGCCGATCACCGCCAGCGCCGAAGCCGCCACGTGCGCGCCGCGCATGTACAGCGGAATGGCGACGGCCACCGCCGCCGCCGCGCCGATCACGTGCAGCCAGCCCTGCGGACGACGGCGCGTCGCCAGCAGCGCCAGCGAAAGCACCAGCACGCCCAGCAGGCCGGCGATCATGCGGTGGAACTGCTCGCGCCAGGCCTTGCTGGGATCGACCGGGCGGATCGCGGTGGCGGCGTGGTCGACGATCTGGTCCGCATGCGTCGGCCATGCCGCCTTGCCGTAGCAGGTCGGCCAGTCCGGGCAGCTCAGGCCGGCGTTGGACAGGCGCACGAACGCGCCGAACACGATCACGCAGGCGGCCAGCGCCACCGCCAGCCAGGCGATGCGGTGGAAGTGACGGTACAGGTGCGCGGGCTGGGCGGCTGGCATCGTGCTCATGGCTCAGTTGATCCTCAGCAGGCGCGAGAGGTCGGTGCGCAGGTCGCCGGGATCGGAGCCGGCAGCGTAGCGCAGCACCACGAAGCCGTTCGGATCGATCAGCCAGACCGGATCGCCCTGCCCCGCGTCGCCGTCCTTGCGCGGCAGCGCGGCGCGCAGGCCGTCGTCGGCGCGCAGCAGGTGCACTTCGCGCAGCGGCGCCACGTCCACCGGCGGCGCGCCGGCCCAGAGCACGTGCACGCGGTCGGCCTCGCGCCCCATCAGGCGCCAGACCTTGTCGAGATCCTGCAGCAGGCGCGTGCAGGCGTCGCGGCGCGCGCCGTCGCAATCGCGCGGCATCGCGACGATGCGCCAGGTGCGCGGGCTATCCTTCCACGCGTACGGGCGGCCGTCGGCCAGCGTCGCCGTGTAGGCGCGCAGGTCGCCGTAGGGCTGCAGCAGTTCGCCCTTGTTCTTCATCCCATGTGGGCGCCAGCCGGAGAAGCGCAGCGCGCCCGCCGCCAGCATGCCGCCGAAGAACAGCACCAGCACGATCAGCAGGGCGCTGCGGTTGCGCCGGGCGGTCGGCGTCGGAACGGTCGGATTGGAATCGGTCATATCTTCTTCTTTTTCGTTCGGAACGTCAGCACGAGCGCCACCACCAGGACGGTCAGCGCCAGCCCGAACCACTGCACCGCGTAGCCGAGGTGGCGTTCCGGGGTCAGCGTGTTCGGCAGGATATCGAGGTCGCGTTCGCCGGGCGCGAGCATCGCGCCGGCGTCGGCGTGTTCGCGCTGCGGATCGAGCCGCAGCACGCGCGGCGCGATGCCGGTGGGCAGGCTCAGCGCCCTGGCGATTTCCGGCAGATCCATGCGCGAGGCCAGCCAGCGGCCGTCGCCCTGCTGCGCCAGCGCGGCGCCATGGGCCAGGCCCTCCGACGGCGGCGACGCCAGCAACCCGCGCACGGCCTGCCCCGCGCCCGCCGGGCAGCCGAACACCGGCAGCGTGCGGTCGCCCGCCAGCGGCCACCAGCCGGCATCCACCAGCAGCGCCTGCACGCCGTCGTCCGGCAGCAGCACGCAGTACATGCGCACGCCCACGCGGCCGCCGCGCTGCTGGTTGTCGAGCCACAGGGTGAGGTTGGCGATGCGCCCGCTGCCGACGGCCCAGTCGTAGTCCAGCGCGCGGCCGGGATCGGAGGCCAGCAGCAGCGGCTGCGGATGGGCGTGGTCCTGCGCCTGCGCCGCGGCGGCCAGCATCGCCTGCTTCTCGTGCATGCGCGCCAGCTGCCAGCGCCCCAGCGTGGCGAAGCCGGCCGCCAGCAGCAGGGCCAGCAGCCACCACACCGCCAGGCGGAACGCGCGCGGACTCATCGGCGCGGTTCCATCGACGCGCCTTCATCGAAAAGCGCGCCCGCCTGCTGCGATAATGGCCGTCCCGCACGCGCCGGCCACGGCATCGAGGACCCCATGAGCGACTCGCTCAAAACCCTGCTCATCGTCGGTATCTTGATCCTCATCCTGTGGAACCTGGGCGCCGGCCTCTACTACATGCTGGTGGACAAGGGCACCACCAAGCGGACGGTGAACTCGCTGACCAAGCGCATCGCGCTGAGCGTCGCGCTGATCCTGCTGGTGGTGCTGGCGATCCACATGGGCTGGATCGCCCCGCACGGCGTCGGCCGCGCGCCGGCCTGAATTATCGCCCTTCCGCCAAGACAAAGGCCGGCATCGCCGGCCTTTGTTTTTACATCGCCGCGATGCCGGTTACAGCACGTAGACGAACAGGAACAATCCCAGCCACACCACGTCCACGAAGTGCCAGTACCAGGCCACCGCCTCGAAGGCGAAGTGGTTGTCCTTGGTGAAATGGCCCTTCGCGCAGCGCAGCCACATGATCAGCAGCATGAGCGTGCCCAGCGTCACGTGCGCGCCGTGGAAGCCGGTCAGCATGAAGAAGGTGGAGCCGTAGATGCCCGAACCCAGGGTCAGGTTCAGCGAGTGGTAGGCGTGGGCGTATTCGGTGGCCTGGAAGTACAGGAACACGCAGCCCAGCAGCACGGTCAGGCCGAGGAACAGCAGCAGCGCGCCGCGCTTGCCCGCCTTCAGCGCGTGGTGGGCGATGGTGACCGTCACGCCCGAGGTCAGCAGGATCAGGGTGTTGAGCAGCGGCAGGCCCCACGCCGGCACGGTCTGGTAGCTGCCGCCGATCGCCGCCGGGCCGTTGCTCGGCCAGCCGGCCGCGAACTCCGGCCACAGCAGGCTGTGGGTGGCCACGCCGTGGCCCTCGCCGCTCAGCCACGGCAGCGCGTACTGGCGGGCGTAGAACAGCGCGCCGAAGAACGCCGCGAAGAAGAACACTTCCGAGAAGATGAACCAGACCATGCCCATCCGGAAGGACACGTCGACCTGCTTGTTGTAGTGCCCGGCCAGCGATTCGCGGATCACGTCGCCGAACCACTTGAACAGGATCGCCAGCAGGCCGGCGATGCCGATGAAGAAGACGGTGCGCCCCCAGCTCACGTCGTTCAGCCAACTGGCGAAGCCGACCATGGTGGTGAACAGGGCGACGGACGCGAACAGCGGCCACTTGCTGCTGTGCGGGACGAAGTAGTTGTCCTGGTCGTGGCTGCCTTGGGCGGCGTGGGCATTGGCCATGGCGGTTTTCCGATGGTTCGTGATTCAGGGGGTCAGGGCGCGGCGCGAACCGTCCCGGCTGGGCCCTGTCCGGCCGGCAGCGCGGCGGTCAGGGCGTCGTTCTTGTAGAAGGTATAGGACAGCGTGATGGTCTTCACGTCGGCCGGCAGCGCCGGATCGACGATGAAGCGCACCGGCATGTCGCGCGATTCGCCGGAAGCCAGCGTCTGCGCGGTGAAGCAGAAGCATTCGGTCTTGCTGAAATAGCCCGAGGCGCGGGCCGGCGCCACCGAGGGCACCGCGTTGCCGACCACGGAGCGCTCGCCCGTGTTGCGGGCGAAGTACAGCGCCTGGTACTGGCGGCCCAGCTGCACCCGCATCGACTTCTGCTCCGGGGCGAACTTCCACGGCAGCTTGGAGTTCACGCCGCCGTCGAACTGCACCGTGACCCAGCGCGCGCCGGGATCGGCCTTGGCGTCCTTCGCCGCGGTCGGGCCCTGCTCCAGGCGCACGCCGAACACCTTCTGGCAGGCGATCCGGTACAGCGGCACCAGCGAGAAGGCGAAGCCGAACGCGGCCAGGGCCACGCCGACCATCTTCCACACGCCCAGTTTGCCGACGCCGGAGGCGCTCACCGCCCCAGCACTCCGGTGAGCAGGAAGCCCGCGTACACCGCCACCGCGATCGCGGCGAACAGCCACGCCGTCCGGCGCGCGCGCTTGCGGCGCGCTTCGACGGCGGGATCGACGGGGGCGTGGCTGGAAGTCATCGCTGCGCGGGGTTCAGTGGAGACGCCGGCTCAGTGGCTGACGTCGCCGTGGGCGAGGTCGCCGTCCTTGATGACCGGCGGCTTCTCGAAGGTGTGGTGCGGGGCCGGCGACGGCACCGTCCACTCCAGGCCCTTGGCGCCTTCCCAGGCGCGGGCATCGGCCTTGGCGCCGTGCTTCTTGGAATGCCACAGCACGAAGGCCATGAAGAACGGGGTGACGAACATGCCGAACGCGCCGATCGAGCTGATCAGGTTCCAGTCCGCGAACACCACGTTGTAGTCCGGGATGCGGCGCGGCATGCCGGCCAGGCCCAGGAAGTGCTGCGGGAAGAACAGCAGGTTGACGAAGACGATGGTCCACCAGAAATGGATCTTGCCCATCGTCTCGCTGTACATGCGGCCGGTCCACTTCGGCCACCAGTAGTAGATCGCGGCGATGATCGCGAACAGCGCGCCGGTCACCAGCACGTAGTGGAAATGCGCCACCACGAAGTAGGTGTCGTGGTACTGGAAGTCGGCCGGGACGATGGCCAGCATCAGGCCGGAGAAGCCGCCGATGGTGAACAGCACCACGAAGGCGATGGCCCACAGCATCGGCGTCTCGAAGGTCAGCGAGCCGCGCCACATGGTCGTCACCCAGTTGAAGACCTTCACCCCGGTCGGGATGGAGATCAGCATGGTGGCGAACATGAAGTAGACCTCGCCGCCCAGCGGCATGCCCACCACGAACATGTGGTGCGCCCACACGATGAACGACAGGAAGGCGATCGCGGCGGTCGCGTAGACCATCGCCTGGTAGCCGAACAGCGGCTTGCGGCTGAAGGTCGGGATGATCTCCGACACGATGCCGAACGCCGGCAGGATCATGATGTAGACCTCGGGATGCCCGAAGAACCAGAAGATGTGCTGGTACATCACCGGGTCGCCGCCGCCGGCGGCGTTGAAGAAGCTGGTGGCGAAGAAGCGGTCGGTCAGCAGCATGGTCACCGCGCCCGCCAGCACCGGCATCACCGCGATCAGCAGGAACGCGGTGATCAGCCAGGTCCAGCAGAAGATCGGCATCTTCAGCAGGTCGATGCCCGGCGCGCGCATGTTCAGCACGGTGGCGATGATGTTGATCGCGCCCATGATCGAGCTGATGCCCATCATGTGGATGGCGAAGATCGCGAACGCCAGGTTGCTGCCGCCCTGCAGCGACAGCGGCGGGTACATCGTCCAGCCGCCGGCCGGCGCGCCGCCCGGCAGGAAGAAGGTCAGCAGCAGCAGGGTGAACGCGAACGGCATGATCCAGAAGGACCAGTTGTTCATGCGCGGCAGCGCCATGTCCGGCGCGCCGATCTGCAGCGGGATCATCCAGTTCGCCAGGCCCACGAAGGCCGGCATGATCGCGCCGAAGATCATCACCAGCGCGTGCATGGAGGTGAGCTGGTTGAAGAACTCCGGCTTCACGAACTGCAGGCCCGGGGTGGCCAGCTCGGCGCGGATGCCGACCGACAGCGCCGCGCCCACGATCGCCATCAGGAAGCTGAACACGAGGTACAGCGTGCCGATGTCCTTGTGGTTCGTGGAGAAGAACCAGCGCTCGATGAAGCCCTGCTTGTGATGGCCGTGGGCGTCGTGGTGGCCGACGGCGTCGTGATGCGTGGCGGACATGAGGTAAACCTTCTGGAATGCGATGCGTGGATCAGCCGGCAGCCGCAGCGGTGGCTGCGGGCTGGGCGGTCTGCGTGGCGGCGGCGGCCGGCGCGGCCTCCGCGGCGGGCGTTTCGGCAGCGGGCTGTTCCGCGGCCGGCGCCGGCGCGGCGGGCGCGGCCGGGGCGTGCTTCGCCTTCTCGGCGGCCAGCCATTCGGCGAACTCGGCCTTGCTCACCGCCTTGACCACGATCGGCATGAAGCCGTGGTCCTTGCCGCACAGCTCGGCGCACTGGCCGCGGTAGAGGCCGGGTTTCTCGATCTGCGCCCAGGCCTCGTTGACGATGCCCGGCACGGCGTCCTGCTTCCAGCCCAGCGCCGGCACCCACCAGGAGTGGATCACGTCGTCGGCGGTCAGCACGAAGCGGACCTTGGTGTCCACCGGCAGCACCAGCACGTTGTCCACGTTGAGCAGGTAGTGCGGATCGTCGGCCTCGGTCACGACCCTGCCGCTCTGGCGCAGCTCGTCGTCCTTGCGGGCCAGGCGGCTGGTGAAGGACACGTCCTCGCCCAGGTATTCGTACTTCCACATCCACTGGTAGCCGGTGACCTTCACGGTCATCGCCGAGTCGCGCACGTCGTACATGCGCAGCAGGCCGCTGGTGGCCGGGAACGCCAGGCCGATCAGGATCAGCACCGGGATCGCCGTCCACATCGCTTCCAGCTTGGTGCTGTGGACGAAGCCGGTATCCGGCACCGCGCCCTTGGACTTGCGGAACTTGAACATCGCCACGGCCATTGCGCCGAACACCACGACGCCGATGATCACGCACACCCACAGCACGACCATGTGCGCGTCGTAGGCGGCCTGCGAGGTCGGGGTCACGCCCGGCGCCATGTTCAGCTGCCAGCGGTGCGGATCGGCGTGGCCCGCCGCGGCATCCTGCGCCTGCGCCGCCAGCGGCAGCGCCACGGCCATCGCGCCCGCCAGCGCCAATTGTTTGAAACGACTGGATGTCATCACACCGAGCCCCACATTCCTGAAAATATTCGATTCCGAACGAATCACCGGCAGCACGAAACGACGGGCCGCACGCGGCCCGAGGTGCCATGCCACACCCCGACTGGCCGCCTGAACCGCGACCCGTCTTGATCTGGATCAAGATCGCGCCATCGATCGCGCAGCGCCTTGATCAGAGTCAAAGATTACTGGCGCAACGGTGCCACGGCAACCTGCAGATGCCCGTTCCGTGCCGCCGATCTACACTATGCGCCTCTGCAAACCACCGCCTGCGGGCACATGAGCGCCGAATCCCCCCCCGTTCCGACCACCCCGATCCTGTCCCCGGAGCTCGCTCCGCCCCCGCCCGCCCCGCGCGCCGCGATCACCGCCGGCTGGATCCACGATGAAACCGCCCACGTCCGCGACCTGCTGAACCAGGCCCGGCTGCCGGCGGCCGAGCGCGACGCCGCGCAGGCAGTCGCCGCCGACCTGGTCCGCCGGGTGCGCGCACGCGCCCGCAACCAGGGCGTGGTGGAAGCCTTCATGCGCCAGTACGACCTCGGCAGCGAGGAAGGCGTGCTGCTGATGTGCGTGGCCGAAGCGCTGCTGCGCATCCCGGACCAGGGCACCGCCGACGCGCTGATCCGCGACAAGCTGGGCGACGCCAACTGGAAGCGCCACCTCGGCCAGTCCGATTCGGTGCTGGTCAACGCCTCCACCTGGGGCCTGATGCTGACCGGCAAGCTGGTCGACCTGGCCGACGACACCAAGCGCGACGTCCACGGCGCGTTCCAGCGCCTGGTCGGCCGCGCCGGCGAACCGATGATCCGCCTCGCCGTGCGCCAGGCGATGAAGATCATGGGCCACCAGTTCGTGCTGGGCCGAACCATCGACGAGGCGCTGGCGCGCAGCCGCAAGGGCGAAGGCGCGAACTACCGCTACTCCTTCGACATGCTGGGCGAAGGCGCGCTGACGACGAAGGACGCGCTGCGCTACCAGGACGCCTACCGCAGCGCGATCCACGCGATCGGCCGCGACTACGCGCCGCACCGCCGCGACGAGCCCGACGCGGTGTTCTCCGCACCGTCGATCTCGGTGAAGCTGTCCGCCTTGCATCCGCGCTATGAGCACGCCAAGCGCGCCCGCGTGCTGGACGAGCTCGGCGGCCGCCTGCTGGAACTGGCGCAGCTGGCCAAGTCCCACGGCATCGGCCTGACCATCGACGCCGAGGAGACCGACCGCCTCGAACTCTCGCTGGACCTGATCTTCCAGGTGCTGGCGGACGAATCGCTGCGCGGCTGGAACGGCTTCGGCATCGTCGTGCAGGCCTACCAGAAGCGTGCGCCGTTCGTGATCGACTACATCGCGCACATGGCGAAGCAGCTGGGCCGGCGCATCCCCGTGCGGCTGGTCAAGGGCGCGTACTGGGACGCCGAGATCAAGCGCGCGCAGATGGACGGCCAGGCCGGCTATCCGCTGTTCACCCGCAAGCAGAACACCGACGTCAGCTACATCGCCAACGCGCGCCGCCTGCTCGACGCCGGCGATGCGATCTACCCGATGTTCGCCACCCACAACGCGCAGACCATCGCCACCGTGCACCGGATGGCGCGGGCGATGCGCGGCCGCCGCGACTTCGAGTTCCAGAAGCTGCACGGCATGGGCGACGACCTCTACGCCGAGGTGATCCCCGCCGACCGCCTCGACGTGCCCTGCCGCGTGTACGCGCCGGTGGGCTCGCACGAAGACCTGCTGCCGTATCTCGTGCGCCGCCTGCTGGAGAACGGCGCCAACTCCAGCTTCGTCAATCGCATCACCGACGAAAGCATTCCGGTCGAAGAGTTGATCCGCGATCCGGTGGAATTCGTGTCCTCGCTCGAACACATCCAGCATCCCCGCATCCCGCTGCCGGTCAACCTGTACCGCAGCCAGAACCAGCATCGAGACAACTCCATGGGCATCAACCTCGCCAACGACAACGACCTGCGCGCACTGGCCGAGTCCCTGAACAACGCCGGCGCCGGCAGCTGGACCGCCGCGCCGCTGGTGCCGGGCGCGCAGGCGTCCGGCGAAAAGATCGCGGTCACCAACCCGGCCGACCGCCGCGAAACCGTCGGCTACTGGCAGGCCGCCGATGCCGCCGCCGTCGAGAAGGCGCTGGCGAACGCGGTGGCCGCGCAACCCGCGTGGGACGCGACCCCGGCCGCCTCGCGCGCGGCGATCCTGGAGCACGCCGCCGGCCTGCTGGAAGCGCGCATGCCCGCCTACATGGCGATGTGCACCAAGGAAGCCGGCAAGACGCTGGCGGACGGCATCGCCGAAGTGCGCGAAGCGGTCGATTTCCTGCGCTACTACGCCCTGCAGGCGCGCGAACACTTCGCGCCGATCGCCCTGCCCGGCCCGACCGGCGAAGCCAACCAGCTGCAGCTTGCCGGGCGCGGCGTGTTCGTCTGCATCAGCCCGTGGAACTTCCCGCTGGCGATCTTCATCGGCCAGATCGCGGCGGCGCTGGCCGCCGGCAACACCGTGATCGCCAAGCCAGCCGAGCAGACCAACCTCATCGGGTTTGCCGCGGTGAAGCTGCTGCACGAAGCCGGCATCCCGCAGGACGTGCTGCAGTACCTGCCGGGCGACGGCGCCACCGTCGGCGCCGCGCTGACCCGCGACCCGCGCGTGGCCGGCGTCTGCTTCACCGGCTCCACCGAGACCGCGCGCCTGATCAACCGCGCGCTCGCCGGCCGCGAAGCCGGCCCGATCGCGACGCTGATCGCCGAAACCGGCGGCCAGAACGCGATGATCGCCGACAGCTCCTCGCTGCCCGAGCAGGTGGTGAAGGACGCGCTGGGCTCGGCCTTCACCTCCGCCGGCCAGCGCTGCTCGGCGGCGCGCGTGCTGCTGGTGCAGGACGACATCGCCGACAAGGTGATCGGCATGCTGGCCGGCGCGATGGCGGAGCTGAAGGTCGGCGATCCCGGCCTGCCGTCCACCGACGTCGGCCCGGTGATCGACAACGACGCGAAGTGCGTGCTGGACGACCACGCCGCGAAGATGAAGGGCGAAGCGAAGTTCATCGCCCAGGCCACGCTGGGCGAAGGCACCGAACACGGCACCTTCTTCGCGCCGACCGCGTGGGAGCTGAAGTCGATCTCCGAGCTGGACCGCGAGAAGTTCGGCCCGGCGCTGCACGTGGTGCGCTGGAAGGCCGACGAGCTGGACGCGGTGATCGACACCATCAACGCCACCGGCTACGGCCTGACGCTGGGCATCCATTCGCGCATCGACGCCACCATCGACCGCATCGTCTCGCGCGCCAAGGTCGGCAACATCTACGTCAACCGCAACCAGATCGGTGCGGTGGTCGGCGTGCAGCCGTTCGGCGGCCAAGGCCTGTCCGGCACCGGCCCGAAGGCCGGCGGCCCGCACTACCTGCCGCGCTTCGCCACCGAGAAGACGGTGACCGTCAACACCACCGCCGCCGGCGGCAATGCCAGCCTGCTGACGCTGGGCGACTGATTCCGTCGCCCCGCACGGCATGCAATGGAGAACCCCGCCGCGGCGGGGTTTTTCATGCGCGCGATGCGGGCGTATCGGGCGACGCTGGCGCAAAAAAGAAGCCCCGCTTGCGCGGGGCTTCCGGTCTTGCGATGACGC
This sequence comes from Thermomonas brevis, assembly GCF_014395425.1. NCBI lineage: Bacteria > Pseudomonadati > Pseudomonadota > Gammaproteobacteria > Lysobacterales > Lysobacteraceae > Thermomonas > Thermomonas brevis. The sequence continues at coordinate 2,403,101 of NZ_CP060711.1, read as the reverse complement.
GAACGATCAGAACTTGTAGTTGACCGACGCGCCCAGCACGTCGCCCTGCACCTTGTACTTGCCGCTCAGCACGTTGCCGGTGGCGGTGACGGCGTTGACCGACGGATCGTTGGTGAGCAGGTGGGTGTAGCCGACGTTGACCTCGGTCTTCTCCGACGGCGTCCAGCCCAGGCCGAACGACAGCCAGGTGCGGGTGGTGTCCGGCACGCGGACGTCGCGGTGCGCGTCGTTGGTCGGGGTCTGGTCGTAGCCCACGCCGCCGCGCAGGGTGAGGCTGTCGGACAGCTTGTACTCGGTGCCGATCGACGCGAAGGTGGTGTCGTCGTAGCCGAACACCAGCACGTTGTCCGGCTGGTTGGAGTCGAAGTCCACCGTCACCTGGTCGAACGACGGCGCCCACGCGGTGCGCGACACGTCGGCCATCATCGTCCAGCGGTCGTTGACGCGGTGGGTGACGCTCAGGGTGGCCGAGGCCGGCAGGGTCAGCGTGGCCTTGCCGCCCGAGTTCACGAACGTGCCGGGCGCCTGCGTGGCCAGGAAGGCCGCGACGTTGGCCGGCATGTCGAAGGTGGCCTTGCCGTTGCTGATGTCGTGCTCGACCTTGGAGCGGTAGCTCAGCGCGATGTTGGTGTCTTCGGTCACGCTGAAGGTCGCGCCCAGCACGTAGCCCCAGCCGTTGTGGCTGCCTTCCAGGCTGGCGAAGCCGTCGGCGCTGCCCGGGGAGAAGCCCAGCATCGCCATCTGCTGCGCGGCAGCGGCGGCGGCGGCCTTCGCCTGCGCCGGGGTGCCGCCGCCCTGCAACACCGCCGCGGCGGCCTTCTGCTGCGCGGAACCGTTGATCACCGCGCCCATGTCCACCGCGTTGCTCAGCTCGATGGTCAGGTGCTCGTAGAACACGCTGGCGCCGAACGAGACGTAGGGATTGACGTCATAGGAGAACGCCGCGCCCAGGTCGACCGCCTTCAGGTCGGTCTTGACGCCGTGGTAGCGGCCTACCCAGTCCTTGTCGTATTCGGTCTTGAAGCCGAACGGCGCGGTCAGCGACACGCCGAAGTGCATGTTGTCGTTCTCGCCGAACGGCAGATGGAAGTACGCGGCCGGAACCGGCGCGATCATGCCGGCGTCGCCGCCGTTGCCGCCCGAAATCGCGGTGCCCGTGCCGGGGCCGGTGGGGCCGTTGTTGCGCGCGCTGTAGCCGTTCTCCAGCTTGGCCGAGAAGCTGATCGCGCTCACGTCGGCCTGGAACTGGCGGCCGTTGAGCAGGCGCATCGAAGCGGGGTTGGTGGCGACCACCGAGGCGTCGCCCCAGGCGCTGGTGGAACCGGCGAACGCGCGGCCGAGGCCCTTGGCGCTGTTCTCCTTGAGCTGGAACGCGGCGGCATCGGCATGACCCCAGGCGAGGACGCCTGCAATGCCGACGGCCAAAGCGGTGAGACGTGCGAACGTGGAAGCGGTATGCATGGCGGAAACTCTCTCCAAAGGATTTGTGGTCGTTGCACGCGTCTGCGCCGGAGGGGGAACCGCCAGATCCCTGGCTGCCGCCAGAGGATCAAAAGCCGACATACGACGCCGTATGTGACTATACCGCAACTCTTTTAACTGTCCTATAACATTCACCCGTCAAGCTGCTGAAACTTCCCCATGTTCGTCGGCATCCGCCCGCGCCAGCACCGGCTCATCCTGTGGGCCACCCCGCTGCTGTTCGCCAGCCTGTGGCTGAGCTACGTGGTGGCGACGCTGCGGGCGCCGGCCGGACGCGCCGCCACCGCGCTGGACTGGGGCGTGCTGACCGGCGGGCTGGACAGCGTCGAGGCCTGGCGGAACGCGCTGGCCGACGGCAGTGTGCTGCGGCTGTTCTCGGGCCTGTTCCTGCACGCGGACTGGCTGCACCTGCTCGGCAACTTGGTGTTCCTGCTGATCTTCGGGCTGCCGGCCGAACGCACCATGGGCGGCTGGCGCTTCCTGCTGCTGTTCCTGCTGGGCGGAGCGTTCTCCAACCTCGCCGCCGTGCTCGCCATCGGCGCGCCGGACCGGGTGGTGATCGGCGCCAGCGGCGCGGTATCTGCGCTGATCGGCGCCTACCTCGCGCTGTTCCCCGGCGCGCGCCTCGGCGTGGTGCTGCCGCTGGGGCTGTTCCTGCAGTTCGTGCGGGTGCCGGCGTTCCTGCTGATCGGCATGTGGGCGCTGCTGCAGCTGGGCTTCGCGTACAGCGGCCCCGCCTTCGGCGCGGTGGCCTGGCCGGCGCACATCGGCGGGTTCGTGTTCGGCGTGCTGTTCGCGCTGATCACCCGCGCGGCGATCGCGCGGCGCCTGCGACGCAGCCGCGGCTACTGAGCTTTCGCCGCCGCCGGCTTCGGCGCGTCCACCGCCACGCCCGCCATCTTCTTCAACTCCAGCAGCGCGGCATCGATGGGCTTGCGGCCGGGCAGCACCTCGCCGGCGTTGTCGCCTTCCATCGCGCCCGGCTCGGCGGCCAGGTGGCCTGGCAGCTCCGCCTCGCTGATCGGCGCGGGGCGGCGCTGCGCGCCGTCCGGATGCAGCACCACGTCGGGCTCGATGCCCAGCGCCTGGATCGAATGCCCGCTGGGCGTGTAGTAGCGCGCAGTGGTGAGCTTGATCGAATCGCCGTTGTCGAGCGGCAGCAGGGTCTGCACCGAGCCCTTGCCGAAGGTGCGGCTGCCGACCACGCGCGCGCGCTTGTTGTCGTGCAGCGCGCCGGCCAGCACTTCTGCGGCGCTGGCCGAACCGGCATCCACCAGCGCCACCACCGGCGCGCCGTGCAGGCGGTCGCCCGGGGTGGCGTCGAAGCGGCTGTTGCCGATCGATTCGCGGCCGCGGGTGCTGACGATGCCGCCCTTGTCCAGCAGCTCGTCGGCGATCTGCACCGCGCCCACCAGCAGCCCGCCCGGATTGCTGCGCAGGTCCAGCACCAGCCCGCGCAGCGGCGCGTCCTTCTGCAAGGCATCGACCTGCTTGGCGAAATCGGCGGCGGTCGAAGCCTGGAAGCTGGAGATGCGGACGTAACCGAAGCCCGGCTCCAGCAGCTTCGAGCGCACGCTGGTGGCGCGGATCGTGTCGCGCACCAGGGTCAGGTCGAACGG